>JAYGGE010000136.1:0-12837 GCA_046581505.1 Verrucomicrobiales bacterium
TTTGACCTCGCCAATGCCCTGATGATCAGCAAGGTGCCAAACTGGAAAACCGCCTCGGAAACGCTGGCACGCGTGGAGGGACGCGCAAAGTTCGGGCAGATGGCCGAGGTCATTGCCCAGAACGCCACCTGCCGGCATAAGCTCAAGGACTTCAACGGCAGCCTGCAAGCCGTCGACAGGTTTATTGCCAAGTTCGCTGACCACCAGCTGGCAGGTGATGCGCGTTTCATTCGTGCTGAAAACATGTTCCTGCTCAACCGTGGCGACGAGGCAACCAAGGCCTATACCCAATTCATCAATGCCCACAAAGAGCACGCCAATGTCCCTGCCGCCCAGCTGCGCATCGCACAGGTACACCACCTGGCGGGCCGGTGGCCACAGGCGCTGGCCAGTGCCGGGCCATTGCTCGCGAAAAAGCCCGAGGGCCGCCTTTTCGCGCAACTGTCCTTTGTCGTCGGCGACTGCCTGTTCCGCCAGGAGAAATGGCAGGAGTGCATCAAGCCGCTTGAGGAATTCGTCGCGGTGCGCGTGAAGATTGAAGGCAAGCAAAACAACAAGCGCACGGTAAGCGTCGGGCCAAACCTTGATACCGCCCTCATCCAGCTGGCAGTCGCTCACGACCGCAACGAGCAGAAGGAAAAGGCCCTCGACCACCTGCTTACCCTGGTCAGCCACTACGGTGCACCCACCCCGCACCTGCCACTTGCACTCACCGAGCAGGGGCGCCTTGCCTACGAGAGCGGTGACCTCAAGCTGGCACGCGCGGCACTTGAACGTTTTGTCGCCGAGGACCAGGCAGCCAAGAAGGGCAAGGACCTCTTCAAGGAAGGCGCCCCCGCCCAACGCCCCCGCGTGATGTATCACCTGGGATGGGTTGAGGCCACCGAAGAGAAACACGAAGCCGCCGCGGAGCGCTTCTCGAAAGTCCCGAACAACCACCCACTGGGATCCGATGCCGCCCTGCAGCACGGCATAGCACTGGTCAACTCCGGAAACTTTGAAGTGGCTGCCAAGCATTTCCCGAAGATGCTCCAGCAGTTCAAGGAGCATGAGAAACTCAACCTGATCATTTATTATGCCGGTCTCTCCGCCGCCAAGCAGGAAGACTGGGGCAACGCGGCAGCCCACTTCAAGCGCTTCACGGAGAGTTATCCGAAATCAGAAAATTCCGACCAGGCACTTTACGAGTGGGCATGGGCTGAACGGGAACTCAAGCGCAACAAGGAGGCCGTTGCGCTCTACGAACAAATCCTCGCCAAGCACCCCAAGAGTCCATTGATCGTCAAGGTGCAGAGTGAACTTGCCGAGCTGAACCTCGACAGCGGGGCCCAGGACAAGGTCATCGCCCAACTGACCGAGACCATGAAGACCATCAAGGATGAGGCCTTGAAGGAACCGATCCGCATCCAGTTGGCCAGTGCTCACTTCAAGAAGAGCGACCACGAGGTTGCTGCCGTCATGTTCGAGAAACTGCTGACAGATTACCCAAAATCAAAGCTGCTTGCATCAATGCTCTTCCAGGCCGGGGAATCACGCCTGAGGCTGAGGGAAACAGTTGCTTCCCGGGATCATTTCGCAAAGGCCGTGAAGATGACCGGGCTTGCACCGGCACTCGCCGAGACCTTGACCATGCGCCTCGGGGAAACCCAGGCGCTCACTGACCAGCATAAGCAAGCCGTTAAAACCTACCAGCAATTCCTCAACAATTTCCGCGAGAGTAAATGGCTGCGCAACGCCCAGTTCGGCCTCGGTTATGCCCTGGAGAAAATTGACAAACCTCAGGAAGCCGTCAATGAATACATAAAGCTCTTCGCAAATCCAAAGCTCATTGACCTGTGGACAGTCCGCGCTCGTTTCCAGACCGGCGAATGCTATTTCAACATGCAGAAGTATGAGCAGGCGATCGCGGAATTTGTTAAAATCGAGATTAATTTCAAGAAATACCCCAGCTGGCAGGCCAAGTCCGTGCTCGAAATCGGCCGGATTTTACTCTCCCAGGGAAAACGCGATGAGGCCGCCCAGCGCTTCAAGGACGTGATCAACCGCTACAGCAAGGAAAAAGCCGCCCTGGTTGCCAGACAATACCTTGACGAGTTGCGTGCCAGCTGAATACAATTTCTACATCCATAACACAATGAACCTAAGTTCCTATAAAACCATACCATCGCTGAACTGGCGCCGTGCATTATTCTTCAGCGCTTCCCTGTTCCTGATATTCACCTCCATGGCCATGGCCCAGGAAGCCGGCGGAGAAGCCGACGAGAATGGCGAGACCATGTTCTCCCTGATCCTGAAGGGGGGAGCGGTCATGATCCCGCTGGGCATCGCCTCAGTCCTCGCCCTCGCCCTCTCCCTTGAGCGGTTCATTTCGCTCAAGGAGGAGCGCATCCTGCCAAAAAAATTCATCGCCGGGCTCGGTGATGCATGGAAGAGTGACTCCACTGGCGAGGCTGCCGAGGATTTTTGTAACAGCTCAAGCGGATCTGCGGGAAATATTTTCAAGGCCGGTATCAAGTGGCGCAACGAGGGTCACGAGGCAATCAGCAAGGCCATCGAGGACGCCGGCTCACGCGAGGCTGACAAAATAAAGCGCAGCCTGCGCCCGCTCTCCGTGATTGCCGGGGTCTGCCCCCTGCTGGGCCTCTTGGGAACGGTTTACGGCATGATTGATGCCTTCCAGAAAACCGCCCAGAGCGGCGGTGCCGCAAAGACGGCGGACCTGGCCAACGGTATTTACCAGGCACTGGTCAGTACTGCTGCCGGACTGACAATTGCCATACCGGTACTCCTGCTCTTCCAGTGGTTGTCAACCCGGGCCGACCGCGTCATTGACCACATCGATGAGGCCGGTACCGACTTTATTATTAAACATGCCCTCAAGGGGGCCGGCACCGCCACCAGTTAGCCCATTTCCAGCAATCACACAGCATGAACTGCCGCCGAAATTCCGCATCTTCCGGGGACGGAGAAATCATCAATCTCTCGAGCATGATTGATGTCATGTTCATCCTGATCATCTTCTTCCTGGTGACCACCACCTTCAAGGAGGAGGAGATTGACCACATGGTCAATCTTCCCACTGATGCCAGGAACCAGTCACTCACCCAGTCGACCGACACCCTGGTCAAGATAAACATCCGCAAGAGCGGTGCCTATGTGGTTCAGGGCAAGCAGGTCACTGAAGAGGAAATTGATAAATTCATGGCGACGGAACTGGCGAAAAAACCTGAGCTCAAGGTCCTCATCCGCTGTGACCAGGATGCAAAGCACCTCTACCTGGCAAACATCATGTCCATCTGCCGTCACGTCGGCGTCTCGCGTGCCAACATCGCAGTTAAAACTGAACAGTAAACGTGCCCCCAGATGCCCGAGGCAAACACAGCTGAAAAGCAGCCTGAAGAACAGGTTGATAACGATTCTGAAAACGAATCCAGGGCTTTCCTTGGCCTGAGCCAGGCGCAGCGCTTCAGGATTTACGGCTGGGGAGCGCTGGTATTGATCCTCGGCGCGGCAATCTGGACGTTGAGCTACCTGGACTTTTTCCGCTGGTATTCTTACAAGGACCAGAGCGGGCTCAACAAGGCCGCCAAGGATGTCGAGGTCGGCCACGTGTTGTGGGAAGATGCCAAGCCGGCGGAAGGAGTCGCCAAGAAGAACACCATCCTGCAGTCAACCATCTCCTCAAACGGGGCGCGCATGATCTTCGCCCGCGGCGACAGTGACGGAAACTCCGACCTCTTCCTGCTGTTGTCTGACGGCAACAACTGGAGCCAGGAGCGCCCGATGCGCGCCCTTAACAGCAAGTTCAACGAGACCAGCCCCGACCTCAGCGGTGACGGCAAATACCTGTTCTTCACCAGTGACCGCCCGGGCGGGCAGGGTGGCTATGATATCTGGGTCTCGAAATGGGACGGCGTGGAGTATGCCTGGCCGCTACCGCTCACGGAAAAGGTAAATACCCCCTTCGATGAGATCGACCCCGCGATTGACCCGGAAAGCCTGAAGCTCTATTTCGCCTCCAACCGTCCGCATCAGGCGGTGGGAATCAGCGAAAAGGAAGCCGCCGCAGCCGCGGAGGCCGAGCAGCTTGCCGATGTCTCCGGGCAGGAGGTTGATTACGACCTCTACTCTGCGGACATTGCCGGCAACACACCTTATGAGCTGATCTCGGCACGCCAGTTGAGCATGCTCTATTCACTGCGCGAGGGTGCACTTGCTGATACCGGGGTAATGGCCAAGCTTGGCGGTACGCCCTTATCCGAGGCCGCGGTCGACAAGGCGCTTGCCTACCTGGTCTCCCAGCAGGAGGAGGATGGTCGCTGGGACATCACAAGGACCGGCGGGACGCGAGGACATGATGTTGCCGCCACCGCCTTCAGCCTGCTTGCCCTGTATGGTCGCGGCGAGCGTCACGATGCGCCCTGCAAATACCAGGACAACGTGAAACGGGGACTGGACTGGTTAACCGGCCAGCAAAACGGTGCCTCCGGCGACCTGCGCGGCAACAGCCCGCTGGGCAACGCGATGTATGACCACGGTATTGCCGCACTCGCGCTGGTCGAGGCATACGGCGTCACCAAGGATCAGGAACTCAAGGGCAAGGCCTTCGCCGCCATTGATTTCATTGTCGACTCACAGCACGAGGAGGGCGGCTGGCGATATCAGCCCAGGCAACGCGGCGACCTCTCGGTCAGCGGCTGGATGGTCATGGCGCTTGCCAGTGCCGAGATGTCGGGAATCAAGATTCCCAACAAGAAAAAGACGTGGCAAGGCATTCGTGATTTCCTCAAGATCGTCGGTGGCGGCAAAGACGGTGGCTCCTACGGCTACACCGACTCGCCCGGCGGGAAAAACTCAGGAAAAAATGCCATGAACGCGGTCGGCTTCTTCTGTGCCCAGCTCACCCGCTCCTCATCCAACGCCGCCAAGGCATTCGAGTCTTCACTGATACTGGATAAAGCCGGCTTCAGCCTTGCTGACATCTACTACGCCTACTATGGCACGCTGGCCGTCTACCAGCACCAGGGACCGGTGTGGCGCAAGTGGATTAAAAGGATGCAGGAAGAATTCCTCAAGGCACAGGCGCAGGACGGCTCATGGCAACTCAACGGTCCCCACACAGGGCCCATGGGCAAGGTCATCATGACGGCACTGGTGACTCTCTGCCTTGAGGCGCACTACCGCTACACGCCGCTTTACGGGCTGGGCTTTGAACCCGACCCTTCCGGTCCCAGCAGCAATGTCATTGAAGGCGACGCCCTTCCAAAGGACACCCATTTCCGCCAGGCCAAGCACCTTGCCGTGCTCAGTGCCAACAAGGTTGATGACAAGGCGCCGGTAATCACCGAGCACGGGGATTTCCTCTACTTTGCCTCCTCACGCGAGGGCGGGGAAGGCGGATCGGACATTTACCGCGCACGCGTGAGTGGAAAATCCCCGAAGGCGCCGGTCAACCTCGGCAAGGAGATCAACAGCACGGGGGATGAAATTGATCCCGCCGTGCGCATGGCCGGCTTCCACCTGCTGTTTAATTCCAACCGTGGAGGCAACACCTTCAATCTCTACGGTGCCAAGAGCAAGCGGGTGGTGAAAAAATACGACTATACCAAGATGCCTTCCGGGGCTTGGTTCGTCAGGAACATCGGCTGGCTGATCGCGCTCATGGTTGCCCTTGTCCTTTTCATCTACCTCGCTCGCCGCGCCATGAGGCAACCACGCGGGCCTGCTGATGCAGCCACCGAGGATTCCCTCCTCCCCCCTGAACAGGAAAACCCCACCGAAACCGCATCGTAGACAGGTGCCGGTTGTTAACGTGATTTTTTAATGGCTCCCGAAGAGCAGAAAAGAACTGGAAAAAAACGCCGTTTCTGGCGCTTTGTCCCGGCTCTCCTTGCGCTGGCTGCATTGGCACTGCTTGCCTCATTCATCTGGGGCAAGCTGAGTGAGAACGTCTGGGCATACTTCACTGATGACGCCGGGATGAGGGTTGAGGTCCAGGAGGAAAAGGCCCGCGCGATCCTCTGGCAGGATCCAAAGCCGAATAACTTCACCGCACAGGACGACACGCAGGATCCTGACCAGGCTGATGCCATCAATCACCCGGGAAATAAACTCGAGGCCGCCTTCTCGCCCAACGGCACCACGATGATTCTCGTGCGGGCAGGGACTGATGAAAGCGGGGATGACCTGTTCCTCTCCAGCTGGGATGGCCGCCTCTGGTCTCCGCCGCAACCCCTGACCTCACTCAACAGCCCGCAAAATGACCGCGGCCCCGCCTTCTCCCGGGACGGCAATTACCTCTACTTTGCCTCTGACCGCGCGGGCGGCCATGGCGGTTATGACCTTTACGTCGCGATCCGGGACGGGGCAGGCTGGGGCAATGTCAAGCTCCTTGAGGATTCCGTTAACAGCGCGAAAAACGAGCTTGGACCGGCTCCCTCCGCAGATGGCAAGCGACTGTTCTTCTCCTCGGACCGCAACGGTGACCGTGAAGACATCTTTGCCGCCGCTATCATTGCCGCGCCAGAGACACCAAAGGCACCTGAGGCAGACCCTGCTCCCGAAACACCCAAGGAACCGGTTGCACCCCCTCTCGAGCCTCCTGCCCTGCCGACATTCTCAAAAGCCGAGCCCGTCAAGGACCTCAACTCCGAGGACGACGATGTGCAGGCGGCCCTGACCAGTCGCGGTGACCACGTCTTCCTCGCCTCCGACCGTGACCGTGACAAAAAATCCGGCTTTGGGGTCTACCTCAGCCGCATCGTCGGCGGCAAGGAATTGCCGCCGGAAAAAGTCGACCTCTACATCAAGGAAGGCAACACCACCGACCCGGCAGTGCGCATGGACGGCTTTGACCTTCTTTTCAGTGCCGACAGCAGGGAACTCAGCCCCGCCCCCGAGGTAGCCGTGGCAGGCAGGGAAAACTATCGCCTGTACCGCTCAACAACCCGCGAGGTTTTCGGTTACGTCGACAAAACGCTCTGGAACAAGCTGAAGGCCCTGCTGGGTAATATCATCTGGTGGATCCTGCTCGCGATCGCCGCACTGATCGCGCTCATCTACCTGCTTGAGCGCTGGCGCGACATCACCGACCTCTATCACAAGTGCCTGGCCGGTTCAGCGGTCATTCACCTGCTGGCCCTACTGCTGCTGGCTGGCTGGCTGATCTCCAGGGAACTCGACGAGGGAGGGCAACTCCAGTCCCCGGAAATTTCAATCAGCATTGATGCCCTTGCCCAGGAGGAACTCGCGCTGGAAAGCAACCCTGAAGAAGCCCAGATTTCAGAGAGCCCGGTTGCGCTGGTGACCGACAAGCTGGTCAGCGACTTCAAGATCCCCAGGTTTGAACCCCAGCTGAAGACCCAGGTTACCCCGATCGTTGCAAGGACCAGCAAGGTCTCGCTGGTTAGCGATGTGCGCCCGTCCAGGGCAAACACGGAAACTTCCGATCAGCCGGCAACACAGCCGACAAAGGTTTCCCCGCTCCTCAGTGCCCTGCCGGACACTGTGCTTCCTGAGCCTGAAACTCCAGAGCTTGATGAGCGCGCTCCGGGGGAACTCCAGGAGGCACCGGAACCTGCCAACCCCCTCGCCGACATTTTCCGTCCCACCGAGGCGGTTCCGCAGGTGGAGACTGAGAAGTCCAAGGAGGAAGCGGAGGTGGCGAACACCGCCGTGACAAACACTGCCCAAACCAATGAGATCAATCCCGGTGACGCGGCTGCTGAAACCAAGGATACCGGCGGTGAGGTCATCGCGGCCCACACCGGGCTCGAGGCAATCGGCCAGCCCCCCCGACTCGAGGGCAGCGGCAGTGCCTCCTCCATGAACCTCAACCTTCCGGGGACCGACCCGCAATCCGACCCGCTCCTGCCCGGCAAGCTCGAGACTCCAAAGCACAACCTTGATCCCAACGCATTCACCAAGCTGATCCGCAAGCAGCGCGGTAAGCCCTCCCTGGAGACCATTGAGCAACTTGGCGGATCGGACGCCACGGAGCGCGCCATCGGCGCCGCCCTTGAGTGGCTCTCGCGCAACCAGGAAGCCGACGGGAGCTGGGACATCAAGAAGCACGGCGGCAACGGCAACTACGAGAGCGCCGGCGTCGGCCTCGCCCTGCTCAGCTACTACGGCTGGGGACTGAGCCACAACAAGAGCGGCAAACACCAGAACAATATCCGCAAGGCGCTCGACTGGCTCATCGCCCAGCAGCAGGAAAGTGGCGAGTTGAGCAGTGCCGCCGCCGGTAACGGCCGCATGTATGCCCACGGCATTGCCACCATAGCCCTGTGCGAGGCCTACGGCGTCAGCAAGGACGAAAAGCTCAGGGAACCTGCCGAGAAGGCAATCAAGCTGATTATCGCCTCGCAAAGCCCGGCCAAGGGGGGCTGGCGTTACCAGCCGAGGCCCGGTGACGCTGACACCTCGGTCACCGGCTGGCAGTATATGGCCATGCACAGCGCGCGCATGGCCGGCATCGAGATTCCTGAAGTGGTATTCGCCAATGCCCGGCGCTGGTTTGACCAGGCCGGCGGCGGCAAGTTCGGCGGACTCTACGGCTACACCGGCCCGGGCAACAGCCCGCCGATGGTTGCCACCGGGATGTTCTGCCGCCAGCTCGACCTGGTGCCGCCCGACGACCCGCGCATGGGCGAGAGTGCCGATGTGCTCAAGGCGCGCCCCATTAACGTCAGCAACCCCGCCTATTACTACCTCTACTACGGCACCCTCGCCCTCTACCAGCACCAGGGACCGATCTGGGCGGAGTGGAACGAACGGCTGAAGGAAACCCTGCCGCGCCTGCAGAAGAAAACCGGTGCCGATGCCGGCAGCTGGGACAAGGGTGCCTCCCACGCCGCCGCCGGCGGGCGGGTGGTCTCGACCACGCTTGCGACCCTGAGCCTGGAGGTCTACTACCGCCTGCTGCCGATGTATGGTTTCCGCAGCCAGGCCCTGCCTGCCGCGAAAGCCAAAGGCAGCTGAAAACATCCGGGGGAAACCTAGCGCTGGCAACTTGGGCAGTAGAAGCTCGAGCGGGCATTCTGCACGATGCGCCGCACCGCGGCACTGCAATTCATACAGGGCTCATCCTCCCGGCCATAGACCCGCAGGCTCTGCCTGAAATACCCCGGGTTGCCGTCCTCATGCAGGAAGTCACGCAGGGTGGTGCCTCCCATCTCGATAGATCGGCCAAGTACCTCCCTGATTGCAGTGACCAGCTGTTCGATCCTTGCCCGGGCCACCCTGCCTGCTGCCCGCCTCGGGTGAATCCCTGACATGAACAGGGCCTCGCTGGCATAGATGTTGCCGACACCGACCACCACCTGCGCGTTCATCACGAACTGCTTGATCGCGACAGTCTTCCCCGTGGCTTTGCCCGCCAGGTAATCGGCATTGAAATCTTGGGAGAGCGGCTCCGGCCCGAGATCACGGATCAAGCGGTGTTTGCCGGGATCCCCCGTGCAGAAGAGCACACAGCCAAAACGCCGCGGGTCGTGAAAGCGCAGCTCCCTGCCCGAGTCCATGTGAAAGGACACATGGTCGTGTTTGCGCCACTGCGCACCACCCTCTACCAGGCGCAGGCTGCCGGACATGCCAAGGTGCATGATCACCGTACCGCTGCCGACATTCAATAACAGGTATTTAGCACGCCGGGACAAGTCAACCACCCTCTCTCCCGCCAGCTTGTCCACCCTGCGCGGCACCGGCCAGCGCAGCCTGCGCTCGCGCACCTCGACAGCAGTGATGCTCCTGCCCACCACGTGCGGCGCCACCCCGCGCCGGGTCGTCTCCACCTCGGGCAGCTCAGGCATGGATTAACCCCGGGCGGATTTCTTGTTTTTGCCGGCACCGCCGCCCTTCTTCTTTGGCGCTGGCTTGGGCTGCGCCGGACGGCTTGCCTGCCACACATTGTAGGCGGCACGTACACGGTCATATTCCGGGTTCACGCATTTCTCGCCCCAGCGTTTCATCGCCGCCAACAGGCCCGCGTCCGACTCAACCTCCTGCCCCTTATCCCCACTGCCTGCAATCCACTTTGCAAGGATCTCCCGGTGCCGCTCAAGATCGGCCTTAAATTCCGGCTTATTGGCAAGGTTATTGATCTCGTGCGGGTCATTGCCCAGGTCATAGAGCTCCTCTGCAGGCTTTTTATCACCGAAGAAGATCAGCTGCGTCTTGTTCATCTTGCCCTCCGCCATCAGGCGCCGCATCTCCCTGGACACCGGCCACGGGTCCTTGTAGCTCGGGTTCATGAACGGCCGGTCGGTGAGGTAGTTGCGCAGGTACTTGAAGCGCGGCGTCACCACCGCGCGGATACGCTCATAGGTATAGTCACAGCGATCACGGGCGGCGATCAGGTATGCACGCGGCTGGTAGCCCTTGGCAAGGAAGTTGCGTCCCTCCATCTTTTCAGGAATAGGGATGCCCGCCACTGCCAGCGAAGCTGCCGAGACATCAATGCCGCTGACCAGGTCTTCACGCACCTTTCCCCTCGGGATGCCAGGCCCTGAGACTGTGCCCGGCATGTGGATGCCGCCCTCATACAGGTATTGCTTGTGGCGGTGCAGCTTGTAGCCGTGGTCTGAAAACATGAAGATCACCGTGTCTTCATAAAGACCGTCACGCTTCAGGGCGGCCACGATTTTCCCCACCTGCTCATCAGTCTTCAGCAGGCAGTCATAGTGGCGGGCAATCTCCTCACGCACCAGTGTGGTGTCCGGGTAATAAGGCGGCACGTTCACCTTCGAGCGGTCGATCACCTTCCTGGCATTGCGGCCAAGCTTGCCGCCCTTAAGCTGCACCTGGCCGAAGAAGGGCTGCCCTTTCTTGCGCCCTTTCCAGCAATTCCCTGCCACCAGCGATGCCGGCACCAGGCCACCCTTGCCCCTCGGGATGAAATCATACATGTCCCCGGTGTCGTGCCTGAAATTGTAGTCATCCTTGCCGCCCTCGTTGAATGTCCAGTATCCCGCCGCGCGGAAAATATCCGGCAGGGTCTTCACCCCTTTCGGCAGACGGATATCATCAAAGCCCGGCCCCAGGTCCTGGCCGCGGAAGTTTGCCCTGCCGCTGCGGTGGTGGTGTGCGCCGATGCTCGTCTGCATCATGCCGGTGACGATTGCCGAGCGCGTCGCCGAGCACACGCCGGCCGGGGTATAGAACCTCTCAAGGCGAATGCCGCCGGCGGCCAGGGCATCAATGTGGGGTGTCTTGATCAGGGTCTCGCCGTAACAGCTGAACCAGCCGCTGACATCCTCAAGGTAAATCCAGAGCACGTTCTTGCGCTGCCCGGCACCGGCACTTGGGAAGCTCAACAGCAGTGCAAGGGCCGCCAACGCGGTCATGCGCAATATATAGGTGCATTTCATGCGCCCTTTTTAACCGTTGCCCGAAGCCCACTCAAGGCGCATTCTTCCCGGGTAAATGTCCCGGGACAAGGCAGATCTAAAGCGCACGGAGCAGGAACAGGCCTGGATCGGTGATGCCGTGCTGACGCTTCATGCCCGGCAGTGGATCCTGCAGCGCGAGGGCAAAATGGACGCTGAAATGTTCACCCGCCTCACTTCCAACCACTTCCTGAGCACCATCGGCAACCCCACTGCCGTGGAAGCGGCCATCGGCAGGGCCTACCGTTGCGGCGGGCTGGCCGCCGCCTTCGCCCACATCGAGAGTGAACTCGTCCCCAGGTTCCTCAGCCAGGAGAAAAAACGCATCCGTGAGGCCCACGGGCAGCGCCGGCACTAGAGCCCCGCGGGATGACGCAGGGAATAACCCGAGACCGGCCGCGACTGCGTGGTCCAAGTCGGTCCGCTACCGTTGCCGCGATAACCGGTATCAAGACGCAGGCCGCCCACGGTCATGAAGGCATGGCCGTTGCGGGCGTAAATGGTGATCCAGTCGCCGCTGCCGCGTGATCCGTATCGTTTCAGCCCCTTTGACGACATTGGTGACTTGAGGTAACCGGCCTTGATCAGCACATAGGAGACGCTCCCCGAGCAGTCGTAGCCGCTGTCCTCGACCCGGGCGTGGCCGCCGCCATACTTGTAGGGGCGTCCCTGCAGGCGGTTTCCCGCGGCGACAATCCTGTGCACTGCGGCAGGGGCATGACGCGGGGCAATGGCATAACCGTTGCGCAGGATCACCGACTGGCCGTAATCAAGCTGATAACGGTAGGTCTTCTCCCCCCAGGCAACAGCAGAGGCACTGCAGCCGGAAAGCAGGCAGGTTGCCAGGCCAAGCGCACCCAAAAAACACAACGGCAAAAAGCGCATATATTTTTAAAAATTAATGTAATTTTTAAAAAAGTCTAGGCTTCAGTCTATAACCTGCTCGGGATGCTGTAGTTAGCGATTATAACAAGGACTTAACGCAACAAGTTACCTTGAAAACACGGGAATTCCGACCAGGGACAGCACGATCCCCGAAAGCGCGACAGCTCTCCCGGAGGGGGGTTTTTATATAAAATTCAGCACAAACTGACCCGCTCTACTTGTGGGGATACGCCTTGTAATGCTGGCGCAGCAGGTCCTTACCGTAGTCGTTGCCGTTCGGCGTGCGGATGACCGCGTGGATGTGATTGCGGGTGGGCACCCTGCCCCGGGCCAGCCCGATTGGCCGCTGGTGGTCAAACTCAATGTAGATCACCGGGCTCTGGATGCGGTAATAGAACACCGAGTCATCGGCACTGCCGCCGACCCACGCGAAATAGGTCTCATCGAGGTATTCGCTGATCTCGGCGAGCCTGACCTTGGCGTGCCCCTCCTCCATGTGGCTGATGAAAACGGCGATGAGCTTCATCAGCCCTTCCCTGCCTGCTTGGTTGAGGTTTTTGGCGGG
>JAYGGE010000142.1:0-9073 GCA_046581505.1 Verrucomicrobiales bacterium
CCGAAGAAGAAGGCTGCGCCGAAGAAGAAGGCTGCGCCGAAGAAGAAGGCTGCGCCGAAGAAGAAGGCCGCGCCGAAGAAGAAGGCCGCGCCGAAGAAGAAGGCCGCGCCGAAGCAGAAAGTTGTTATAAAATCATCAACTTTTAAAGAGGAGGATTTTCCTCCGATCCCGGTGCGTCCGAAGAGCGTAAAATCGCGAAAATTGACTAATTTTGAAAAACAGCAGAAACAAAAGCTGTTAAATCTTCGTGATTCCCTGATGGACGCGATGGTGGGAGTGACCAAGGACAATATTCGCTCTCATCCTGATGGTGGTGATGCGTCAGCGTTTGGAATGCACCAGGCAGACGCCGGCAGTGATGCTTATGATCGCGATTTTGCCTTAAATCTATTATCGCAGGAGCAGGATGCTCTGCATGAGATTGAGGAAGCGCTTAAGCGGCTGGATTATCTGACATACGGGATTTGTGAGATGTCTGGCAAGAGGATTCCACATCCCCGCCTTGAGGCTATTCCGTTTGCACGCTTTACCGTGGAATGTCAGGCAAGAATTGAGCGTGAAGGGGGAGGCCCTGGAGGCAGGCGTTTTGCGGCGCAATCCTTTGTAGGGTTGATGGATGATAGATCAGGGGTTGAATCTGTTTCAGATAACGATTAAGATCGATTCCCCTTCGCACGTAAAAGAGAAAGATGGCACGCGATATTATTATCCTGGAATGCACGGAGGCCCGCGAAGCGGGTCGACCGCCATCACGTTATGTCAGTACCCGCAACAAAAAAAGCCTGCGGACACCCGGTCGCCTTGAGAAGGTGAAATATAACCCATTCCTTAAACGCCGGACACTCCATCGTGAGTTGCGATAGAAACTGGGGCACCTTTGAAATTCAATGGAACCGAAGACAGAACAACGGGCTTATAATTTTCGCCGGGCGAATCGCAAGATGCCGAGACGTCGTCTCGATATTCAGGTGGAGCAGATTGACTACAAGAATCCCGAGATATTGACTTTGTTTACAACGGATACCGGCAAGATTCTTCCGCGCAGGGTTACCGGTGTTTCTGCAAAGATCCATCGCAGGATTACCCGGGAGATTAAGCGTTCGCGTGCAGTGAACCTGTTGAAGTAGTTGCACGCTTATTGGATTTAGCTTTTTTCTTTTGAGAGATTTTTCGGGGAAAGGCTTCGCACTTCAGTGCGGTGCTTTTTCTCTAAAACGGCAATTTTGCCGTTTTAGACTAAGGTGTCATTAGTAATAGAGCGTAATCCATGAAGGAACTCGATGACGTCCAAAGTGAATTTGATGACAGAAACCTTCCTATTGACCGGGTTGGAGTAAAGGCGTTGCGATACCCTGTTGAAATCAAGGACAAGTCGAACCTGATTCAGAGCACGGTGGCAACGGTTTCGCTGGCGGTTGACCTTCCTCGCCATTACAAGGGCACGCACATGAGCCGCTTCGTTGAAGTTCTTAATGCCCACGGTCCGCAGTTAAGCGTCAGGGACATGTCAGCGATTCCCCTGGAATTGCTGAATCGATTGGGGGCAGAGCGTGCGCATGTGGTATTCGATTTCCCTTTTTTCCTCAGTAAAAAGGCTCCTGCGACCGGGGCTGTCGGGTTGATGGATTATCAGGTTGGCTTTGAGTTGGAGGCTTATCGGGAGGAAGTTGATTTCATGCTCCGGGTTGAGGTTCCGGTGACCACGCTGTGTCCGTGCTCAAAGGCGATTAGCTCACGTGGCGCACATAATCAGCGGGGGATTGTTACCTTTGGGGTACGATTTGGTGAACCAATATGGATTGAGGATCTGATCGGGTTGGTTGAATCGTGCGCAAGTTCGGAGCTTTACAGTTTGTTGAAGCGTCCCGATGAAAAAGAAGTTACCCAAAAGGCATACGACAATCCTGTATTTGTCGAGGACTTGGTGCGTAATGTGGCAGGGAAATTCGATACACAGCCAAATATCCTCTGGTATCGCATTGAGGCTGAGAATTTTGAATCGATCCACAATCATAATGCATACGCGATGATTGTTAAGCAGAGCCGAGGATCATGACGCCACTTGTCATCGGATGGCAGAGTGGAATGGCTGCTGATTAACGGGGTTTTAGACCCTGAAGAGTGCGCCTAATTTTTTCCCAAGGGCCAGGCTTGCTCCCATGATGGTGATGGCGAGGAACGCCATTGACCAGACTCCAAGAGCAGAGGCCAGAGAGTGTCCGTTGCCAAGTGAACCGAAAAGTGTGTAGATGGCCTTGGTGATTGGGTAATGCGGCTGTTGCTGGGCAAGGATTAACGAGTCAGAGACCTCCAGCATGGCGAAAGCGAAGGCCAGCAGACCACCGGCAATCAGGTTGGCGGTTATGAGTGGAATGGTTATCCTCCTGAGAGCCCGAAACGGTGTTGCCCCGAGGTTTTGGGCGGCTTCTTCAAGATCGACAGATGTTTGCTGGAAACCGGCAACTGCAGAGCGAACGACATAGGGCAGCCGGCGTACCGCATATGCTATAACCAATAATATAGTGGGGTTGCCTGCGGGAAGGAGAAAGTGGAATGGTTGCCCTTCACGGGTCATGGCCAGATATCCGAACGCCATCACAAGCCCGGGGACGGCCAGCGGCAACATGGAGAGTGCATCTAGTATGCCTCGCCCCGGGATTTTGCTGCGTACAATGACGAAGGCGATGGCGATGCCCAGAACAATATCAACGAGCGTCGATATTGAGGCGTATTTAAGGCTGTTGGCAATTGAGGGGACGGTGAGTTCGTGTCCAAGGGCGTCAGAATAGTGGCGCAGAGTGAAAGACTGCGGAAACATTGAATGATACCAGTCCGTTGCGAAAGACATGAGGATGACGCCAATATGGGGGAAGATTGCCAGACTGATGACGCACGCAAAAAGTCCTGAGCAGAGCACGCCGACCAGGGGTGATGCCTGACGCTGTTTGGTGGAGATTGCGGCTCTCCCTGTCATGGTGAAGTTACTCCGCCCGAAAAAGTATTTACCGGCAATGTAGAGGATGACTGAGAATGTCAGCATGACCGCGACAAGGGCATATGGCATTGGGTTGCCGCCTATGTCCTTGATGCCGTTGAATATTTGCACCGACGTGACGCGCTGGTAGTCGAACATTAGTGGAACGCCCAGTTCAGTAAATGACCAGATGAATACAATGGTTGCCCCTGCGAAGACGCCCGGCATGGAAAGCGGCAGGGTGATCCTGCGGAATCGGCGCCACGGGCTGGCTCCGAGGTTTTGCGCGGATTCCTCCATCGCTGGATCAAGATTTGCAAGTGCTGCAGTGATATTGAGGTAGAGGATCGGGTAAAGATGCAGGGCATTCATTATAACGATTCCCCAGAAGCGTCCCTCGCCGAGCCAGTCAGGAGGAGCAGACATGTCAACAGCTCCGATTCTAGAAAGTAGTATGTTCAGCGCGCCTTCCTGCCCGAGGATTTGTTTGATTCCGATGGCCCCGACAAACGGGGGAAGGATGAGTGGAACGAGAACGAGTGATCCGAACAGGGTCTTGCCGGGGAAAATATAGCGGTTGGAAACCAAAGCCAGGGGCATCGCTATACAGAGAGCGGCCAAGGTACTGTAGGTGGCGATCAGGAAGGCATTGAAGAGCCCTTCAATATAAAGCGGATCAACAAAGATATGCCGCACGAAATCAAAGGTGAAGTGCCCGTCGTCAACGAAGGCTTCCTGAACGGTAGTGAGGATTGGCCAAAGAAAGAACAGCGCAAAGAATATCGCGGTGGTGATGAATACGATGTAGGCGATCGGTTTGCTCATATGTTAATAGCCTGCCTCGGCCAACCTGCACACCTCGGTATATTGTTCACGGAAACTGGCGGCAAGATCTTTTGCGAGCCTGGCATGTGCCAGGCTGTTTTTGCTGCCGAGAATCCTGCCGATTTCTCCCTCTCTTCCGCATCCCGCGTAGCAGATCCTCTGGTCGATCCGGTTAAAGGCTGCTAATGCCTTTGGCGGAAACCGTGATTTAATCAATGTCTGCCATGCTTCCTGCAGTTCTTCATGAGTGTCTATGCACATGACACGGACAATGAATCGCAGGGGATTGAAATGTTCGCTTGTCCATTCAGCGACGTATTCAAAGCCTGTAACGTCATCAAACGGGCGAACTTCGGGGTCTGAGGCATGAGGCATGTTTTCTGCTGAATATAAATCCTTGCGGATCGGCAGTCGGCGGAGAGCTTTCTTTTCTGGCCCGCCTGGGGTTCGGGGCCGAAAGGCCCATATTCTCTGACCTTCGCGGGAGATTACAAAGTCGATAAATTCCTGAGCAATCTCGGGGTGAGGCGCTCCTCGCAGCATGGCTATTGGATCAACGCTGACCGAGGAGCCGCCTTTCGGAGTGAGATAATGAACACGAGAACTGCCGTCGGGAGCTTTGGTGATCTCGTTGTAAGTGCGTCCGTAGAAATCGATACACATGCCGGCAGCAGCATTACCTTGGGCGACATCAAACGGTATTTTTGTTGCAGAATCAGTAAAGTATCTCGCATTTGCTCCTATCCGTCGGATTAGCTGGAGCCCGTCTTTCCAGCCTTCGGAAAGTGCATCCCGTGGATTGCTCCCCCTTTGGGTTGCCTGCCGGATTTTCTGCTGGATTAACATTTCCAGAGCCTTAGTTACCGATCCGCTCTTGGTTGGATCAGCGATGGCAATGTTGCGGAAGTAGGCAGGGTTGCCGAGGTGACTCCATTGAGTGGGGGGTGAATTGATCCCGAGTCGTTGGAGGACCAGTGGGTTGTAACAGATTCCAAAGGAGGAAAGACTTGCACCCACCCAGCGTCGCTTGTCGTCGTAGTATATTTCTCCGCTGAATCGTGCGGGGATGACGTTGTCGGAGAACCACTCAGGGTGACGCTCAAAAATCCCGGAATCCACAAGATAGCCCATACCGGAGAACCGTTTAAAGGGGTAATCACCGCCTCCGAAGAACACATCCACGCCACAACTGACACTGGATTGCAGAAAAGCCCGTTTTGCCGAATGTTTCTGTTTGTCATCTTCCTCGTTTTCCGGGAGGACAAGTCTTCGGTTGTCAAAATTTGTCGCGATTTCGGAGTTATTCCATTCCCTGTGCAGAGTTTTGCGCCAGTAATTCTCAAAATTTGCCCGGTATTCGCTTTGCAGGTAGCGCTCAAGATCTGCAGTGCCCGAACCGGGTGTGCGCCAGTCGATGTGAACAGTTTGATCCCGCGTGCGCTTCATGTGTTTGGTGAAAGCACGGGAAAATTCCTGGCGGATGGTCTCATTGTGCGGAGTGATGACGGAGAGCGTCGCGTCGGCGTTCTTTGCTGTGACGCTGGCCTTCGGCCTGAGTAGAAATGGCGCACACAGGGTGACAACGAGAGCAATCCCAAGAGTGATGAGCCTGCCTGACATCATGTTGAATCGCGAATAAGGATGACATCATCCCGATTGGCTGAGGCGTGGAACTCGAGTTTCCCGGGCCGGTGAAGTATGGAGGGGTTGAGTTCTGCGATTTGCAGCAACTCACCGTCTTTGAGAATGATCCCATATTGGGCAATCTCTCCAAGGTAGGTAAAGGAGGCCAGTTTTCCGGCGATTGAATTAATACCGGTGTTGGTTTCGGAGAGCATGAAGGCTTCCGGCCGGATGGACAGGGTTACCGAATCTCCCGCTTCCGGGATCCAGTCCGGATCTGCTTTGCGACCGCTGAAGGCCCCGTAATGGGTAATTACTTCCCAGTAACCCTCAAGGTTGACTTCCTTTACTGTTCCAGAGATAAAATTAGTTTCACCGATGAAATCGGCTACAGACTTGGTTCTTGGTGAGCAGTAGATTTCCTGTGCAGTTCCAACCTGAGAAACAGATCCATCGTCAAGGATCGCCATCCGGTCAGCGATTGACAGAGCTTCTTTCTGATCGTGGGTAACATAAACCGCAGTGAGACCGAATTGTTTGCAGATCCGGCGAATTTCACTGCGCATTTCGAGGCGAAGCTTTGCATCAAGATTTGACAGGGGTTCATCGAGAAGCAGGCATTGGGGGCGCACGACCAGCGCCCGTGCGAGTGCTGTGCGTTGCTGTTGCCCCCCTGAAAGTTCGTTAATCCTGCGCTCGGAGTATTCAGTCATCTTTACGGTGTCGAGCACCTCGATGACACGTTGCTTAATTTCCGTCCCGGGTATTTTTTGTTCCTCGAGTCCAAAGGCGATGTTTTTTGCAACTGTCATGTGGGGCCAGAGCGCGTAACTCTGGAACATCATCGCCGTGTTGCGTTTGTGGGGCGGAGTGGTGGTAACATCTTCATTGCCAAAGAGGATTTTCCCCTTATCCGGAGAATAGAAGCCTGCAAGATGGCGGAGCAGTGTTGTCTTTCCGCAACCGCTCGCTCCGAGCAGGAAAAACAGTTCTCCGGCTTCTATTTTGAGTGATATATCGTTGAGGGCTACGGTCTTTCCGAAGCGCTTGCTGAGATTCTCGATAGTGATTGAGACCATGTGGATAAGGATGAAACCTTCCTGATTATTGTTTTTCTTTGGGGTCAATGCCCATTGCGCAATGATGCTTTCCCGAGGTATCGGAAAATATAACGGGTGCAGCCGGCCTGCAGGCCGTAAAGTGGCTCTAGGGGTTTGAAAAGTTCAGGATTGTCAATGACGGCCATAAGCTCGGGCCATTCAAGATGGGCGATGGCGGGCTGTCCGATGTTAATATGCAGCGGCTTTCCTGCTTCATCGGCCTGTTTCATGAGTATCTGCAGTTTTTTTGCGGTATCGGGAGTGTATTTCTTTTTGAAGATGTAGGCGGTTGGGTCGTATCCGGGTGTGATCATGCAGAACTGCACTGTGATCGCATCCGCGACATCCGGATGAAGGGGATTGAGAACATCCCGGGTCAGCCGGACGGATTCAAGGAGAGGTTCCACTGCCAGTTCACGTTGCAGTTTTCTTTGTGCCCCAGTATACAGGGAGTATGGTAGCAGGGTTATCCCAAGGAGCAACAACCCGGCCTGCGTGCGCAACCGGATGGGTTGCAGCATTGACGGCAGGTATTCAAGGCCGATTGCTGCAATACATATTACAAATGGCAGTTGGATAACCGCATACCACTGATAGAGCAGCAGTGTCCCGGCTAGGGAATGCATGAGCATCAGAAAATAGGGGACACCTAGTGCGAGCAGTATCCAGCGGTATCCGCAGCTCCACAATCGCCAACATCCAATGACTAGGAAGCCGTAGAATCCTGCAAGAACAGCCAATGAGGTGACCGGATTTTCCGCCAGATAAAGGCAATTGGGATTATGCAACTCCCACGGGGTCCAGGGCATTCCTGTTGCGATGTAGCAAAGGTTATCCCACAACCAAGAGATGGTGAGTTCGCCCTGTGCGCGATCCCGTGCAAAGTATGCCTGCATTTGTAGCAGGTTCGGTGCCATCAGGATGATTGCCGGCAGGGCGGCTAAAGTGCTGGAGGAAAACCATCGTGCTGTAAGTATGAGCCGATCGCTGCGCGGCAGTTTTTTCTGCGTGGACCAAATATAAACCAAAGCCCCCAGGCTGATTGCGGAAAGGATGTATACGGTTCCCGGATAGGCGTAAAAAAGCAGGAATTTCAGGACAGCAAAGGCGCCCCAGTAACGCCAGCGTCCACGACGCAGGGCCTTGATCAGGAAGGCGAGCGCCAGCGGTGCAAGGCACAGGGCGATGGAGTAACCGCGTGCTTCACAGGCATGACGCAAATACCATGGATGAAAGGCGAGGATAAACATGGCGGCAATCGCTGCGCGCCGGTAGCCGATGACTGTAAGCAGGTATCCCAGTGAGATGACGGAACCTAGTCCAAAGATGAAGGCAGGGAGGCGCAGGCGGATTTCCTCAAAGTGAAGCTTGGCGGGATCGCCTTGCGCACTGTAGCCGGAGTGTGCAAGGCGGGCGAGGATGCTGTAAAGGACATGGTTGTTCGGGTTTTTATAGTAGAACAGTGTGTCGCTCCATTTTGCCTTCCGGAATGTCAGTTCGTCTTCGGAATTGCGTTCCCATTGGCCTATAATTGCACGCCTTGCCGTGTAATCCTCGTCGCCCCACAGGCTGTTATCAAGGCGGGGGGCCATCTGGGATGCGGCAATGGAGACCGCGAGCGCGGCAAATACCAAGAACACGGGGGCGGAGCGTTTGCCGAGCCCGGCCTCCTCGCGGGAGAAAGCGGAGCTTAGACGACGCAGAGCCATCCGGCCGCTGGCGAGGAGAAACGGGATTATAACAAGAACAACCAGTGAGCCGTACCAGAGGCCTGTGATCGCGTAGTGCTCGGGTTTGATTGTTTTACCTGCGAGTTCGCGTGCGGTAACACCTTTTTCCCATGGAAGAGCAGCCTGCATGAGAAACAGGATGATGCCAATCGAAGCTGAGAAGAGAAACCCGTAGTATACGAGATTGCGGCGCGGTGTGCTGCGGATCTTTTCGGGAATGTGCACGCCGAGTTACACGAGTTCGTGTTGTCCGGTTGCTGCGGAGTGGTCATCAAGCAGTTTGCGGTAATGGCCGGTGGTAAATTGCCACATCATGCGTAAGACATTCAACCCGTATGGAATGGCATTCAGGCTGGATGTTGATTCGTTGTAGCAGGTCGGTATCGGTAATTCGACAATTGGTATTTTGCAGAGATGCGCCATGACCATCATCTCCGCATCAAAGTTGTAGTTGTTTTGCAGGTTCTGGTAGGGAACCAGTTCAAGGAGACGGCGGGAGAATACCATATATCCGCTGTGAAATTCAGCCACGCCCGTTCCAAAGACAATATTTTCCATAGTGGTAAGGATTCGGTTTGGGAGATAGCGGGAGAAGAAAGGCATGCCTCCCGCTCTGGCATCCCCATCTTTCATTCTCGAACCCTGAACGATTTCTGTTTCATCGTTCTCAATCGGAGCACAGATACTGAGCGCCATCTCGGGAGAGTACTGGCCATCAGCGTGAACCACCGGGAAAATATCAAAACCGGAATCGTAGCCGCTTTTGAGGCCACTCTTGAGGGCTCCGCCGTAGCCACGATTCTGCTGGTGGTGGATCACTT
>JAYGGE010000008.1:0-1860 GCA_046581505.1 Verrucomicrobiales bacterium
ACTGATGCCGACGGGCTTGAGGACAACGTTGAGACGAACACCGGCACCTTTGCCAGTGTCACCGACACCGGCACCAACCCTGTCGTGGCCGACACCGACGGCGACGGGCTCAATGACGGGGCTGAGGTTGTCGCCGGATCCGACCCGCTGGACAGTGACACCGACGGTGACGGGCTTGATGACGGTGCGGAGGTGGCCACCCACGGTACCGACCCGACCAAGGCGGACACTGACGGTGACGGGTTTTCCGATGGTGATGAATTGATTGCAGGAACTGATCCCACTGATGAGGACAGCGCCCCACAACTCGGGGACCAGCTTGCCATCGGGCTGATCGCCTACTGGCCCTTTGACCAGGAGCTCTCCGATGCCGTTGGTGACAGCCACGGCACCCTCCTCGGGGGCGGCGTGGCCACCTACGCCGAGGGACAGTTCGGAACCGGCGTCGTGCTCAACGGCGGGGGCCAGTTTATCGAGACACCCATTGCCAATGAGGAGCTCTTTGACTTCACGGAGGGCAACGGCTTCTCGGTATCCGCCTGGTTTCGCGTCGACAGCTTCAGCAAGAACTGGCAGTGCCTGATCGCCAAGGGCGAGGGCAACCGGTGGCGCATCCACCGCAGGGCCGGTGAACAGATAATGACAGGCAACGGCGGCAATGCCGACGTTGCCGCCGGCTCGACCAACGTCAACGACGGGCAGATTCACCACCTTGCACTCGTCAGTGATCCGGCCAGCGGTTCGGTGACCTTCTATGTTGACGGCCAGGTGGAGGGAACTTCCGGGGCTCCCGGCCTCGAGAACAACGCCATGCCGATGATGATCGGTGAAAACCCCGACGCGCTTGGCCGCACATGGCACGGCCTCATCGACGATGTCGGCATCTGGGACCGTCCGCTGAGCGAGCTGGAGATCCTCCACATCTACGCGGGCGGGGAGGGCAACTCGCTGTTCGCGCAGAACAAGGTCCCCATGGAATTCACCAACATCGAAGCCAATCTCTCGGGTGAAACACCGTCGGTCACCATCACCTTTAGATCCATTGCCGGCAAGGTATACGCAATTGACCGCTCACTGGATTTATTGCTCTGGGAGGAACTCGACGACGGGCTCGTGGGCCTGCAGGACTTCACGGTTTACAAGGACGAATGGCTGCCGGAAGGAACCACGACCATGTTCTACCGGGCGCGTCTGCTGGAATAAACAATGCCTGGATAATCCCGGCCGCAGTCCCTGGAAATCTCCAGAAATCCCCGCCGCTTTCCTCCGGTTAAAAAGGCCGCCGTTGACCTGCAATGGGCTCTCCCCAGGCCCACTTCAGCTTATTATGCCCCGCCAATTCCCACTGCCCGGCGGATTTCGCGGCATTGGACCGGTTGCCCCTTTTTCTGTCATTTTTGTCTTTTTACAAGGATTGACAAGGGTTCCGGTAACCCGCGGGCCCCGGTTTACCGCCGCTTGGCTGTAAACCCTCAAAAGTATTTAATGAATGTTAAAAATGAAAAAATTCGCAGATTGTTGACATCTGAGCGGTTATTGTCCAATATCTTAGTTAAATAGAACATTAACAGGAATTTTTCTAACCCTACGGGCGGCTGGAAATTTGGGGGGACTCTCAATCATTGGGGGAAACTATCCATCAAAGCTCGCCATTCAGTTTCCATCAAACATTACTTAGTTAACTCCTAGAACTCAGCATAAACATGACCATCAAATCCACATTCCTCAGTATCCTCTTCGCCCTCCTGGCGATCTTTGCATTTGTCCCCGCACAAATTGTGACAGCTTTCCCGGAGCCTCTGCTCTACCTTGACTTCGAGGGCAACACTCCATTAGCAGATAAGAGTGGCAACGACACAG
>JAYGGE010000032.1:0-8275 GCA_046581505.1 Verrucomicrobiales bacterium
GTACAGACAGGTGAATCCAACTCACTCCCGAAGAATCGCCCTCCTGATAATCGCTTACTCGAAGCGATAGCCCACGCCGTGGACGGTGCGGGTAATTTCCGGTGTGCCGGGATCCCGCTCAACACGCCTCCTAAGCTGGGAGATGTGCTGGTCAAGGCAGCGTGAATTGGGAAGAAAATCAAAGCCCCAGCACTCGTCGAAAAACGCATCGCGGCTCACTGCCTTGCCGCGATTGCGATGAAGCAGTGACAGGATCTTCACATCCCGCAGGCTCAGTTCCGCTGCCTCACTGCCGCGATAGGCACGCAACTCCTCAGGCACTACCTTAAGATCACCCATTTCAAACGCGGTGCTCTCACCGCCGCTGCCGGTATCCTGTCTGCGCTCAACGATCAGTCTCCGGGTAACGGCCCGGATGCGGGCAATCACCTCCTTGAGACCGAAGGGCTTCACGATAAAATCGTCTGCCCCCAGTTCCAGGCCCAGCACTTTGTCAATCTCCTCGGACTTCGCGCTGATAAACAGGATGCCGACCCCGGGATCAGTCCTGCGGATCTCACGACACACGTCGTAACCGCTTGCTCCCGGCATCATCACGTCCAGGCACACGACATCAGGGCTGACCCGGGCAAAGAGCTGCAAGGCCTCCCTGCCGTCGGAGGCGGCATGAACCTCATAACCTTCGGCATCGAATATTTCACTCAAGCCATCACGTGTGTGCTGGTCATCCTCGGCAATCAGTACTTTCATCGTTAATCGGGATTACAGCTCAAGTCACTACCTTCGGGGCAAGAAGGCTCAGGACAAAACAACACCCTTTGCCGTTCTTGGAATCTTCAATTCGCAGATCACCACCGTGCTGGAGCGCTAGATCACGCGCAATCGAAAGCCCTATCCCGGTCCCTGATGCCGCTTCAGTCAACCCGTCACTGAGCCGGGAAAAAGCCTCAAAGACGTGTTCCCTGTACGCTTTATCCACCCCCGGACCACGGTCCTCGACACGAATCTCGGTGTGCTGCCCGCGACGGCGACTTGAGACACTGAGCAATTTTCCTGAAGCCGCGTATTTTTCCGCATTGCTGAACAAATTGGCCAGAATCTGCTCAAGGGCATCAGCGTCAAGCTTGCAATCACCCGCACTGGAGAGCGCAAGCCTGATCTCCATCCCCGCATTCTCCAGAGCGGGACGAAAATGTTCAACAGTCGACTTGATCACCTGGTCAATATCACCCGCTGTCAATCGAAGCGCTGTATCCCTGTCGCGCCTGGCGAAAGTGAGCACATTGCCGATCAGACGACCCAGACGATTACTCTCCGCAGAGACGATGCCTAGGCATTTCCTCAATCCCGGGTCAGCGTCCTGCTCGATTTTTTCCCCGGCAAGTTCCGCATACAGGCGGATATTGGTAAGCGGGGTCTTCAATTCATGTGAGACCTGGTTCACGAAGCTTACCTTTTGTTCCGCCGCACGTATCTCACGGGTATTCTCGCGGTAAAAATACATCGCCAGCCCGAGCAGTGCCGCGCCGGCTGCTGACAGACCTCCAAACAACCCGGTAAGCGTCCCGGCCCGCAACGGCCCGGACCCGGGATTGTTCTTCGAGAAGTAACGTAACCGCCACATCTCCAGTGGTGCGCCAAGTCCCCTTTCAGCCAGCGGCAACTCGCCGTCGCCCTGCTCGTAGTCCCCCCACTGGTAGATGGGCTTGCCGCGCGCATCGGCAAGCACCATGCGCCCGGAACCAATCCCGGTCTCGGTGGGCAATGCGGCGACAATGTCAGAAAGCAAAGCCATGCGCTCAACCTCAATCCCGACCACCGGTCCACCCGGGAAGGGTTGCCGCCAATAGAGCAGGTTCAGGCCGTCTCCCCAGAACCAGGAATGCCACCCCGAGGCGGGATCGGACAACGGGGCAAGCTCCTGCCGGGGAATCGGAGCAGCGTTGGATGTCTGTACCTCTGCCTTTTGAAGATTGAACTGCTGCACAGGATCAGTTGGCCTCCTCGTCTGGGAATACCGCGCGACTTTCCCCGATGATCTATCCTTTCCCGCTTCACCCCGCTCACCGAAGCGCACCCCCGAGTCCCAGATTGAGCGGGTGCGCTCGAAGAACTCCCGCTCCTGCCTGGTGGACTTTTCTGAGATTAACGGGTGCAAAAAACCGCCATCAGCACCGACAATGAAGATTTGCCTGGCCAGGCGCTCTCGCCGGATGATCTTGCGGATATTTTCCGCCGTCGGGATTCGGATATCCGATGTCGCATAAAGCTGCCGCTCCAATTCCCCGACCGTCTTGCCGATAAGCGTCTCAATGTCCGCCAATTGCCCATCAAAGACCTGCCGGAACCGTTCGCTCACCTGGCGTCGCTCGTCCTTGGCTGATTTCACGCCCAGCCACGCCAGTAAAGCCAGTGGCGTCAACACCAGCAGCAGGAAGACGATAACGAGGCGCGGACGCATACTGAGGTTTGTTTGTTATTGATTAACGGCCGCTTGATGAAAAGCGGCGGGACGAGGGAACAATACCCCCCGTCCCGCACCATGCATGGCAAAAAATCTTCAGGTTAGTAGCTTCGCTGTTTTTGGTTCTTGAACTGGCTGTCGCGCATCTGCTTGCGGTTTAACAGCCAAGCCTTCTTGTCGAGTTTACCGGCATCGCTGGTATTCCGCGCGCCATAAAGGCTCAGGTCCTTCGATCCCCAGAGTTGCGCCTGCTCCTCCAGCCTGATGCCGTTAGCAAGGAGCACACTGCGGGCTTCCTCAACCTTGCCGGCATCACGCAGGGCAAGGGCGCGATCGTTTTCCATTGTTCCCACCTGCAACATGCAGCTTGCCATCGCCTTCTTATTGGTATTCTCCGCGACTTCATTTTTCACATCAGTGAAACGCACCGCAACCGTGCTCGCCAGGGTGTCGGTGGTATTGGTTGCCATGTTGGCGTAACTCAACTCAACGCTGGCAACCTGTCGCGAAGTCTTGGCGCGACCGGCAGGCACCTCCACCTCCATTACGATATATTTCTCCTGCCCACTGTAGAGCTGGTTGAGCAGAACGGTAGCAGTCGCTCCCGAGATCTCGGCATCACGCCCGATTACACGGACCGGGCGCACCCCGTCAGCACATTCAATCTTTACCAGCACCTCCTGGGCAACAACGGAGAGAATCTCACCGAACTCGGCATCAAAAATACGCACCAGGTCGACTCCATTCTCAGCAAAGGCATGATTGCCGTCACTGCGGTCAGCAAGCTTGAACATCAAGTCCTCGTTGTATCCTGATCCGAGGCCGATTGTGCTCACCGAAATCCCCTCCTTAATCAGTGAACCCCCGAGTTCACCAAGCGCACCCGGCGACTTGGGGCCGATGTTGGCCTGCCCGTCGGAAAGCAGCAGCACCCGGTTGACACGCTCCTTGTTAATGAACTTGCGTATCTCGGCAGCGCCCTTGGACACCCCCGCGAAAAGTGCGGTCGAGCCGTTGGCGGCAATGCGGTCTATCTGCGCGCAGATAGCCTCCTTGTCCGAGACCTTGGTAGCCGGGACAATTACCCGCACCGTCGAGTCATAGAGGACAACTGAAACGATATCGTTCTCATTAAGGCGGCGTATTGCCATCTTGGCGGCTTCGCGCGCCTTGATGATCTTCTCGCCGTCCATCGATCCCGATTTATCCAGCACAATGGCGACATTTACCGGCGTGCGATCCGTGCCATCCTTGGTGAAGTCAAATCCGGTAAGACCTACCTTAATGAACGTGGTATTTTTCTTTCCCGCCAGGATCAGCGGTTCAGCCATTGCCACTTCAAGCTTGACCTGCCTGGCTGAAGCGGGCGCTGCGATGATGAACCCGGCAGCAAGAAGCGCCGGAAGATGGATTTTTTTAGTCAATTTCATGGTGGTTATTATGTGTTTGGTGGTTTGTCGCCGGGACTGTAATGGGCAACCCGGCTCTTTTGCATGCACCAAGACTGCCCCATCCCGAAAACCAAGTCGTCAGGAGCCGGTAAGAAGTATGTAAGATAATTGTAAGGTCATTTACTCTCCGTAGAATCCCCTGTGCCTTCAGCAGCGCGATTTTCTCCCTTGGCAGGACAGGGCAATCAGCCGTCCTGCCCGCCATCACCTGTGGCGATACCATATACCGCCACCACATCGCCGGGTTTCAAGTTGATCCAGCAGAAGGAATTGTCCTTCACCAGGGCGCGCTTGCCGTCAAGCATCAACCAATCAGCACGCAAGCGCGAACCCGACCTGGTATGAAGTTCAAAGTTGGCCTTGCTTCTCTTGAAATCGCCAAGCTTCACAAACGCCACCTTGCCGGGAAGAAAATCCCGCTTCCCGAACAGCGGCGATTGCATCTTCAGGGTCCCCTGGTGGTAAGAGATAAGTGATGACTCGAAATAATCTCCACCACGCAGCGCACATCCGGGCTTCCATTTCGCCACGTCAAGCACCCGCTCCGGGCTGATCGGGGAGAGTTGCAGTCCGCCGATGTTCTGCCGCGGAATCCGCAAGTCCTTGCCGTCAAGGTAGGAGATCCTGACTGCCTTGTCATCCACTTCGCCGATTGGCCCAGAGAGGAACGACCCCCCCTTCAGGAGAAGCCCCGTTCCCGTCCTGCTCAGCAACCGAACACCCCCGCGAACAAAGAACTTCTCGGCCGGCACCACCTGCCTTGGTAGCCCGGGCCCACTCCAAAACAACCGGGCTTCCGCGGTGCCCTCCGCCTGAAAATATTCCATCTTGAGCGGATAGCGCCTGCCGGCAACCATTTGCAGCTCAGCGCGGTGTTCAGTGGCGTTCCTGCCCTTCCACACATCAATGCGCTTTTGACCCCCGACCCAGAGCCTCACGCCGTCATTGGTAACCGTGTGGAAAGTAACTTTACCGCTGATGGGAGCCTCAAGCTCCCCCTCCCAGCGCACACTGTAGTTATGAACCCCCAACCCCGCGGCCAACTCACGTCCGGTCCAGGGAAAATCAATGCTCCGGTCAACCCGACTGACGGCAGACCCCTGCAAATAAATGCCCCGGAAATAAGAACCCCGCAGCCCGTTTCGCTCCTTCAGGGGATTCTCTGAACTGAAAGCCTGGGAAAACCGATCCGCAGCGATCAAATCCTTGACCCCGCCCGGAGGGGTCCATGCCAGGGAAACCACGGCCAACGAGGCACCGTCAAAGTAATCAAGCCGGATGGGATAGCGTCGCCCTGCCTCAAGCTCAATTGAAGCGCTGTTCTCAATTTCCGGATGCGGTCGCCAGTCATCAATGAGCAGGCGATCGTCCACGAAAAGCCGGGCCCCGTCATCACTGCGGACATGGAATGTGTAATTGCCCGCGTTTAAGGTCTCAATGTCCCCTTCCCAGCGCACACTGAACCTGTCCGGGGGGATTCCCGGCATGGGAGCATCCCTCGCCCACCGAAAATTCACCTGTGCGTCAATTCTCTCAATGAGGGTGCCGCCGAATTCCGGCGTACTGCAATAAGTTCCCCTCAGCCCGGGAACCCGCTGCGGGACGGCACCCGTCAGGTGCATGTGGGCTGACTTTAATTGCCCGGCTGTAATCCTTCGCTCAGCCCCGCCATTAATCCCGATCAGGGTCATGGTCTCCCGTTCAAAGCTGATCAACCCTTCAAGCTGCTCTCCGTCCCTTGTCTCGACAGTGCCGCGCAACTGAAGTGATTCAGTCCCCTGCGCCCCAGTCGGGGCAATCAATGCCACCTTCAAGGTCATCAGTACGGCAAGTGCGCAAAACCTCATATCAATCAGCATAAAAAAAAGGGGACTCCCTAAGAAGAACCATCCTACAGATCCATCGCCACGTTGACAAGGATACTCAATCGCCGCCCGCCCGCACCTGATTGCCGGCAGGCACTTGGAGAAATTTCATTGTTCAGGCGGCAGCGAAGCATGGGAGCCATCACAAAAGGGAGCATTGCCGGTGTGCTTGCATTGGCACAGATAGGCGGTGCCGGTTTTCTCAGCGGTAAATGCCTGGGGCGCAAAACCACTGCCCTTGTGCGCACCATCACAGAAGGGCTGGCTTGCTGAATGGCCGCAGGTGCAGAAAAAATACTGCTTGCCGGCCTCAAGTTCAACGGCGGCGGGCGCAGGGGAGGCTATCTTCGGTTCACTCATGGCTCAGTAAACTATGTCCACCGCACAAAACCCCTGCAAGCACATTGTTCTTTTGCCCGTGCAAAGCCACCCGGATTCATCGCCGGCAAGTCCGGTCTATGGACGGATTATTCCTCTCCCGGCAATTCTTCCAGCCATTCCATTTCCCCGTCAAAGACGGCCATTAGCCAGCCATTCTCCCTGCCCTTCCCCCGGACCCTGCTGTGAAGCTTGTCAGGCGAAACCGCTATATTAAACTCGAAAGACCTGTCATGAATCTTTAAAGGCGGTGCCTTCCCGGAACACTGTAGAATCCCCTGTGCCTTCAACAGCGCGATTTTCTCCCTTGGCAGGACAGGACAATCAGCCACCCTGCCGGTCATCACCTGTGGCGATACCATATACCGCCACCACATCACCGGGTTCCAGGTTGATCCAGCAGAAGGAATTGTCCTTCACCAGCGCCCGCTTGCCGTCAAGCATCAGCCAATCCGCCCGCAGGCGGGAACCCGACCTGGTATGCAGTTCAAAGTTGGCCTTGCCGCTCTTGAAGTCGTCAAGCTTCACAAAAGCCACCTTGCCGGGACTGAAATCCCGCACACCGAACAACGACGATTTCATCTTCAGGCTCCCCTTGTGGTAGGATACCAGTGACGCCTCGAGGTAATCACCTCCCTGCAGCGCACATCCCGGCTTCCATTTTGCCACGTCAAGCACCCGCGCCAGGCTGATCGGGGTGAGTTGCAGTCCACCGATGTTCTGCCGCGGAATCCGCAGGGACTTGCCGTCGAGATAGGAGATCCTGACCGCCTTCTCATCCACTTCGCCTATTGTCCCCGATAGGAACGACCCGCCCTTCAGGAGAAGCCCCGCGCCGGAGGTGCCCAGTAACCTCATCCCCCCGCGAACAGAGAACTTCTCGTCAGGTACCACCTGCCTGGGTAGTCCGGGTCCACTCCACAGCAGCCTTGCTTCCGCAATGCCGTCGACCTGGAAATATTCCATCTTGAAGGGATAGCGCCGGCCGGCAATCATTGGCAGCTGTGCGCGGTGTTCCGTGGTTTCCATGCCCTTCCAGGCATCAATGAGCTTTTGACCCCCGACCCAAAGCCGCACGCCGTCATTGGTAACCGTGTGAAAAGTGACTTTACCGCTGATGGGAGCCTCAAGTTCCCCCTCCCAGCGCACACTGTAATTACGAATCCCCAAGCCTGCGGCCAGTTCACGCCCGTTCCAGGGAAAATCAATGTTCCGGTCAACCCGGCTGACGACAGCTTCCCGGAAATCAGTGCCCCGGAAATAAAAACCCAGCAACCCGTTTCCCTCCCTCAGCGGATTCTCAAGAGCGGAAGCCCGGGACAACCGGTCCGCGCCGATCAAATCCTTGGCCCCGCCGGGAGGGGTCCATAACAGGGAGACACTGCCCCAATGGAGACCATTGAAGTAATCGAGCCGGATGGAATACCGCCGCCCGGCCTCAAGTTCGATGGCAGCACTGTTCTCAGTTTCCGGGTGCGAACGCCAGTCATCAATGAGCAGCCGACCATCAACGAAAAGCCGGACCCCGTCATCGGCACGGGTATGGAATATATAATTGCCCGCATTCAGGGTCTCAATGTCCCCTTCCCAGCGCACACTGAACTTGTTCAGGGGAATTCCCGGCATAGCTGCCTTCGGTCCGTACCGGAAGTTCACCTGTGCATCAATTCTCTCAATCAGGGTGCCCCCGAATTCCTGTGTGCTGCAATAAGTCCCCCTGAGCCCGGGAACCCGCAGCGGGACGGCACCCGCCAGATGCATGTGGGCTGATTTTAATTGCCCGGCTGTAATCTTTCTCTCAGCCCCGCCATTGACCTCCTTCAGGATCATGGCATCCCGCTCAAACCGGATCCATCCTTCCAATTTCTCCCCGCTCCTGGTCTCGGCAGTGCCACGTAACTGGAACTCATCCGCCGCCTGCGTCAGGAATGGCAGTGAAAATGCCACCTTCACGACCATCAACACGGCGACTCCGCGCAACCTCCTATTAATCAGCATAAAAAAGAAATCTCCCTAGGAAGAACCATCCTACAGATCCGTCGCCACGTTGACAAGGATACTCAATCGCCGCCCGCCCGCACCTGATTGCCGGCAGGCACTTGGAGAAATTTCATGAT
>JAYGGE010000002.1:0-11609 GCA_046581505.1 Verrucomicrobiales bacterium
AATCCTGGGCGGTTCGAGCCAACGTGAAACCCTGGCCCTACAAGTTCGAAGGGGACCAGTAGCAGGTCACGATCCTATCGCAATTCAAGTGATTCCCGCGATTTACAACGTCCAGCCTTTTCGATACTGCTTGTGGACGAACTGGTCCAACTGCGGGGCATTGGTTATTTTCATCTTCTCGCCATCCCACTTCAAGCGCTGCCCGGGCGCCCTGAGTGAAAGAACTCCCAGCAGCACCGTCTCGGTAAGCGGACCGGAATAGGAGAAGTTACTCATCGCCGTCCCCTCCCCCCGGCAGGCATCAAGCCACTCGCGGTGATGCCCCGGTGAACGCTCCATTGTCCTGGCGACACCCTTGGCCACTTCCCCCAGCCCGTGCGGTAATACCGTTGGCATCCCACCGTGCGAACCGTGGTACATCTTCCCCTTGCTTCCTATATAGAGGACTCCATTGCCCGGCAGCCGCTCGCCCTCTTTCATCTCCTCCGGGGTCGGAGGCATCAGCCCCCCCTCGTACCACGTCATCTTCACCGGTGGCAGCTGTCCTCGCGACGGAAACTCGTAGTGAATCACCGCGGCTATCGGGTACATCTCCCGGTTCGGCTTCCCCTCCAGTTCCGATCCGTCAAGCGTGACGACCGATTCGACCGACGTCGGGCTGCCAAGCTCAAGTGCCCAGATCGGGTGGTCCACGATATGGCAGCCCATGTCACCCATCGCCCCTGTGCCGAAATCCCACCAGCCGCGCCATTTAAACGGGGCATACCCTGCGTTATAGTCACGCATGGGCGCAGGACCGATCCATTGCTCCCAATCCATGCCCTTGGGTATATCCTGCTTTGGCAGGGGCTTGGTGACCCCCTGTGGCCAGATCGGGCGGTTGGTCCAGGTGTGCACCTCCTTTACCTTGCCGACAATCCCGGCACGGATGAGCTCCACCGCACGGCGGATCGGCTCACCTGCATGCGCCTGGTTGCCCATCTGGGTAATCACCTTGTGCTTGGCCGCCTCCCTGGCCAGCGTCCTCGCTTCCCAGATCGAATGCGTCAGCGGCTTCTGCACGTAAACGTGCTTTCCTCTGCGGATAGCGTGCAGCGCACCGTGAAAATGCATGTGGTCAGGAGTCGACACGGTAACCGCGTCGATCGTGTCGCCCATCTTCTCGAGCATCTTGCGGAAATCCTTGAAACGTTTCGCCTTGGGAAATTTCCTGAAGGTTCCGGCAGCCCGGCTGTCATCGACATCACAGAGGGCAACAATGTCAGCACCGGCCCCACTGGCGCCGGCGATGTCGCTGGCACCCTTGCCGCCGGAACCGATCCCGGCAACGGCAACCCTCTCGTTGGCGCCGAACACACGGCTGGGGACAAACTGGAAGGCAAACGTGCCGGCGGCACTGGCTTTAATAAACTTACGACGGGTCAAGGATCTGCAGGACATTGAATCTGGTTAAAAAATGCTTTTTAACGATGATGGATTGCAGAAAGAATTCAATCACCAATAACATATAAGCTGAAAGATTTAATAGACCTACAGGGATGCCGGTAAAGGGAATGCAGGTATCAAGAGAACTGGAAAATTTGCAAACTTAGACTAATCTTAATGCCCCTCACCCCCTTTAATGCCCTCACCCTCCTGATGTCCAGCAACTGGCAACAATCCCCCGCCATTGCGTGCTCGGCAGTTCTCCTCTGCCTGGCCGAGGTGTCCGCGAACCTGAGCATCTCGGAGTTCATGGCATCCAATGACGGGGCATTAACCGATGAGGACGGGGATTCTTCAGACTGGATCGAGATTGAGAACACCGGGGTCAGCGCCACCTCCACAGGTGGCTGGTTCCTGACTGACTCCCCGGAAAACCTCAACCGCTGGCAATTGCCGCCGGTTGAAATCCCGGCAGGCGGTTACCTTGTTGTCTTTGCCTCGGGCAAGGACCGGGCAACCGCGGGTAGCGAACTGCACACCGACTTCCAGCTTGAAGCCAACGGTGAATACCTGGCACTGGTGCGCCCCGATGGGTTCACCGTTGCCAGTGAAATCACCTACTCCGAACAGCACGCCGACATCTCCTTCGGCACGGGCAGGGAAACCACGGAGTTTCCCTTCATCTCCCTGCACTCAGCCGCGCGTTTTCTTGTTCCGCCCAACGGCGCACTTGGCCGGGGGTGGACAGCCCCCGGGTTCAATGATTCCGGCTGGCTTTCCCTTAAGGCCGGGATCGGCTACCAGGTCGACACCGGGGGCGCCGGTGCCGGACAGCCGCGGGCTTACTGGGATTTTAACGGTGATACCGGCGACCGCTCCGGTAACAGGATTGACGGGACACTCCTGGGACCCGGCTTCTCGGGCACCGTGCCACCCGGGGGAGGCTCCGCCTCAGTGGTCTTTGACGGTGGCGGAGACTATGTCAGTGCCCCGCTTGACGTCTCGGAACAATCCTACACCTGCTCACTGTGGTTTCGCACGACAAATGCCAACGCCGGACTGTTCTGTGTCGTCGATGGCGACCTCGGCACCGGCGGGCACGACCGGCACCTCTACTTAAGCGGCGGCAACATCGCCTCCCGGATCTGGAACAATGAGACCATCCGCTCCTCCGGTCTCTCGCTTGCCAACGGGCAGTGGCACCACCTTGCGCATGTCTACGGCGGGTTGACCGGTGGCCAGCGAATCTACATCGACGGCACCTTTGCCGTTGGCGGCGGCAAGGCACAGTCGGACTTCAACTGGCAAAACCGCGTCAACATCGGCTTCTCCAACGACGCGCTGCAGCAGTATCTTACCGGCAACATTGATGAGGTGGCACTCTGGAGTGAGGCCCTTGATGCCGCGCAGGTCGGGGCGCTGGCAAACGGCATCTCCCCGATGGCCCTCGGCGGCTTTGACCCGGTCATCATCAGCGACGTGGAAAACCGGATGCGCAACATTAACGCCACCGCCTACCTGCGGAGCACCTTCAATGCGCCTGAGCTTGATCAACTCGATCAGCTCGAGTTGCGCATGCGTTACGATGATGGCTTCATCGCTTACCTAAACGGCAACGAGATCGCACGCCGCGAGGCGCCGGCAAACCCGCTCTGGAACAGCCAGGCGACAACCAACCGCGCAAACACCGATGTCCTCACCCCCGAGACAATCGACATCAGCTCCCACCTGGAACTACTCAACCCGGGCAGCAACACCTTGGCCGTGCACGCCCTCAACAACGGTGCAACCAGCAGCAACTTCCTGCTTCTTCCCGAGCTGGTCGGCGTGCGCATTGACGAGGAGACGCAGCGTTATTTTATCTCCCCGACACCCGGCACGGCAAACAGCGGGGGTGTGGTTGACTTTGTCGCCGATACCAAGTTCTCCCACGACCGCGGCTTCTATGACAACATGTTCGAGGTCACCGTCACCAGCGCCACCCCCGGGGCATTTTTAGTCTACACCCTTGACGGCTCCAAGCCCTCACCCGGCAACGGCATTGCCGTTGCCGCAGCGGATGACACATCACCTCCCTCGGTAAACATACCCATCAGCTCGACATCAACCCTGCGCGCCGCCGCCTTCCGCTCCGGCTGGCAGCCAACCAACGTTGACACCCACAGCTACATCTTCATCGACGCCGTTGCCCGCCAGCCCGCATGGCCATCGGGTTTTCCCACGGGCTGGTCCAATTCCGGGGCCGACTACGGTGTGGATAGCGACGTGATCAACTCAACCCTGCCCGGTTACAGCTTTCGTGAGGCCCTGCTGTCCATACCCACCATGAGCATTACCAGTGCTCCCGGCGATATCTTCGGTGCCCAGCGCGGCATCTACTACCACTCCACCGGCCGCGGACGCCCCTGGGAACGCGAGATTTCCCTCGAGATGTTCCACCCGGACGGCAGCACGGCTTTCCAGGTGGACTGCGGCGCACGCATGCACGGTAACTCCAGCCGCAGCCACGGCTTTACCCTCAAGCACCCCTTTCGCATCCTGTTCCGCAATGAATACGGCGCCGGAAAGCTGCGCCACAAGCTGTTCCCCGACTCCAGCGTTGAGCGCTTCGACCAGATCCTGCTGCGCGGCGCCTCGACGGATTCCTGGCCGGTGGTCGACGGCGGGTCGCGCTGGCTCAACGAACGCGGCACCTACATCCGCGACCAGTGGGTACGCGACGCACAGATCGCCCTCGGTCAGCCATCGGGTCACGGCACCTATGTGCACCTTTTCGTCAACGGGCTCTACTGGGGCCTTTACAACCCCTCGGAGCGGCCGACCTCCTCCTTTACCGCGGAACACATCGGCGGCGAAAAGGAGGATTGGGACATCTTCAAGGACTTCGCCGAGCTGCGCGAGGGAAACAGGATCGCCTGGGATCAGATGTTTGCCCAGGCCAACGCCGGGTTGAGCAGCGCCGCCGCCTACCAGCGCATCCAGGGCAACAACCCGGACGGCACGCGCAACCCGGGTTACCCGGTGCTGGTGGACGTTGATAACCTGATTGACTACATGCTCGTGCATATCTACATCGGTGCCGAGGACTGGCACCAGCACAACTGGTGGGCGGGCCGCCGCAGGGGTGCGGAGAGCACCGGCTTCAAGTGGTTCGCCTGGGACCAGGAAATCTCCAACGAGTCACTCACGCGCACGGTCTCAGGCACCGGCACGCGCTTCGAGGATCCCTACTACGGACGCCCGGGACCTGCCCATATTTACGGCAAGCTGCTCGACAACCGGGCATTCCGCTGGCGCTTCCAGGACCGGGTGCACGAGGTGCTCTTCAACGACGGTGCGCTCACCCCTGAGAATGCCGCGAACATTTGGCTCGCGCGCCAGGAGGAGATCGACCAGGCAATCGTCGGTGAGAGTGCGCGCTGGGGTGATACCCGCGACGCGGTGCCGCACAAGCGCGAGACATCGTGGCTGCGGGAAATGGACTGGATGAACAATGTCTACTGGGAGGCCAACCACGCCCGCGTGCTGCGCGAGCGTTTCCAGCGCGTCGGGATTTACCCGAACATCGCCGCGCCCACCTTCAGCCGAGCCGGCGGCGTGGTTGCCGCCGCCACCCAGCTGTTCTTCGCCGCCGGCGAGCTCAACGTCTACTACACCACCGACGGCTCCGACCCGCGCGGGTCCGACGGCAGCCCGTCCCCCTCGGCGAAACGCTACAATGGCGGCTCACAGGATATTGTCCTGCTGCCGAAAAACGCGACCTGGAAATACCTTGATGACGGCTCCGATCTGGGCAGTGCCTGGAGCGCACCCGGCTTTAATGATAGTAATTGGGCGAGCGGCCCCGGCCAGTTCGGCTACAACGAGGGCGACGAGGGTACAATCGTCAGCTACGGCGGCGTCGGGTTTGACAAGCACATCACCACCTACTTCCGCACCGCTCTCGAGATAGCCAGCGCCGGAGCGGTGTCCGATCTCTCGCTGGGTGTGCTGCGCGATGACGGTGCCGCAGTCTACCTCAACGGCACAGAAATCGCCCGCAGTAACATGCCCGCGGGAGAGCTGGCCCATGACACCGCCGCGCTCTCCAACTCCCTCGGTGCCGACGAGCGCACATACCATGCCTTTGAGGTCGACCCGGCACTGCTGGTCGACGGCACAAACGTGCTCACCGCCGAGGTCCACCAGGTCCATCCCCAAAGCAGCGATCTGAGCTTTGACGCCACCCTCACTGCCACTGTGCAGACCTCGGTGGAGCCGGTGGAAATCACCACCTCGGGCACCATCAACGCGCGCGCCTACAGCGGCGGCGAGTGGTCGGGGATGAATTCCGGGCACTTCATTGTCGGGGCACTCCTGGCATCGCAGGCCAACCTTGTCATCAGCGAGATCCACTACCGCCCTGCTGCCCCGCGCGCCGGGGAGGCTGCCGCCGGCTTCAGCTCGGCTGGTGACTTCGAGTTCATTGAGCTGGCCAACATCAGCCCGGGCCCGGTCGACCTCGCCGGGGCACGCTTTGAAAACGGCATTGACTTTGATTTCTCCGCTGCGGCTGACTTCACCGAGGTTGCGCCCGGCGGATATGTCCTGCTGGTCGCCAACCGGGCCGCATTCGAGCACCGCCACGGGCCCGGCCTGCCGGTCATCGGCCAGTTCGGCAATGCCACCTCGCTTGCCAACAACGGTGAGCGGCTGCGGCTGGTATCCGCAGGCAACGAGACCATCCGTGACTTTGCATACGATGACAAGGCTCCCTGGCCCGCGACCGCTGACGGCGGCGGCTTTTCACTCAACCTGGTCAACCCGGCGGCAAATCCCGACCACTCGCTGCCCGAAAGCTGGCGCGCCGGCCTTGATCCCGGTGGCAGCCCCGGGGAAACCGATGGTGACATCGGCTTCGCTGCCTGGGTGGGTGCATGGTTTGATCCCTCGGCAGCCGGTTTCCCGCTTCATTCCGCGGCAGCCGCCGACCCGGATGGCGACGGGACACCAAATGCCATGGAGTTCCTGCTCGGCAACTCCCCGCTCAGCCCCGGGCCCCAGGGTATTGAGGTGGGCAGCATTGGTGCCGGGGAAAATTTGCACCTGACAGTCTCCTTTACCCGCCGGGCAGCGCTCACAGGCGCTGCGTGGCAGGTTGAGCAGTGCACTGTTCCCGGCATCTGGTCACAGGCACAAACCTTTCTCATCCAGTCCGTTGCACAGGGTGGCCTCATCCGCGAGACGCATCGCCTGGCGGCACCGGAAAATGCCACATCGTGGCAAATGGTGAGGCTCCGTGTCAGCCTGTAACTCACTGGAATTAAATTGCTTACATCTTTTGGTGGGGATAGGCTCCAGGCTCGACTCACGCGGCGTATTGCCCAATAATCGCTGTTAATAAAAAAACGGGTGATTTTGGGTAATTAAAATAACGGGGCTCATTTCACGCTGAACTTTTTTCTCACGTGGATCTCAACCGCTTCGGTTTTCCTCTTTACCAGTTCTAAATGCCATTCGCCCTGACAAAACCTGACATACCCTCACACAGTCCTTCCACCATGAAAACCACACTGCCTCTCCTTGCTTTCTTCACCATCCTGATCGGTTCAGCCTTTGGTCAGTTGCCCTCACGCAACCAGGTCCTATGGCTTGACGCCTCGGATGCCGCCACCATCACCGCCGACGAGAACGGTCTCGTCTCGCACTGGGCCGACAAGAGCGGGTCGAACTCCAACGCGATTCAGCCTGATCCCGCCCGCCAGCCGCACATCAACGCCGCGGCGATCGGCGGCCAGGATGGCATGCGGCAGGATGCCGCTACCGGCATGAGAATAGAAAACCTCAGCCTCGCACGCCCCTACTCCCTCTTCATCGTTGACCAGTATGCTGCCGACGCGGTCAACAAGGGACGCACCCTGCAGGCAACGAACGCTGCAGGCGGCAGCAACTGGCTGATCGGCAAATGGGGCGGATACCACGGTCATCACGCCGGGGCATGGGTCGGGATAGATAGAGGTATCGGAGCCCCGAACGGGGAAGCAAAGATTTCCGAGGGAACCGGGACATGGCAGTCCAGCGACTGGTCACTCAACGGCTTTGGCTACGGCGGTAACGGTCACCCTGGTGCGCCGGGTGCTATGGCCTTCGGAATCGAGGGCGAGTTTAATGCTGAAACCAGCCAGGCTGAAATTGGCGAGATTATCGCCTACAACCGCCTGCTGGACAACGCCGAGCGCGAGCAGGTCATCGCCTACCTTGGCGAAAAATACTCCCTGCCGGTCGTAGCTACTGAAGACGCGACCCGCGTCTCGGTCTTCAGCGGCGCTGATCCCGGTGAGGGGCTTGACTTTCAGGGCAACTTCATTGCCGCTGTTGAGGCCGTCGGGCCCGGCGGGTTCACCATCGGCGACGCCACCTTCACCAGTGACGCTGGAATTATCGCCGCCCCGAACGCCGCCGCGAATTGGGGCCCCGGTGTCGGCAACATTGCAATCGACAGTGCCGATGACACCAATCTCATCAAGGTAATGAACGACATCCGCTGGGCACCCGGCGCGTCGGGCCTTACCGCCACCGTCCCGGGACTCACCAAAGGCAAGCACTACAAGGTGCAGATGCTCTTTGCCGACAACGGCGTGATCCGCCACTGGGGGGTGTGGGTCGAGGGCTCGCGCATCGCGATCGACTTCAACGCTGCCGGCTACACCGGCGGCGGGGGTGACCACGGTGTTGCCCTGGTGCACCGCTTCGTGGCAGGAGATGATACCCTGAACATCCTCATGCGCTCTGACGGCCTGGGCCACGGTGACATCAACCCGATCATCCAGGGCATCACCGTTGAGGAGGAGGACATGGCCACCATGACCAGCATTATTGAAATTGCCGGCGCCTCAACACTCGACTTCTCCGGCACCATCACCCACGCCGTCAACGTTGGCGGGGCCGGCGGAACGGTCATCGGTGACGCGGTCTTCACCGCTGATAACGGTGTTGCCGACGTTGAGGTCCAGGCCGAGCACGTGATCGCTGCCTGGAACCCTGCCCCTGACATCGGTGGTTCAGCTGAGGATAACGCGCTGGAATCTGTCCTTCACAGCATCCGCCATCACCCTCCCAACTCCAACTTCCCGGGCAACGACGGTATCCACGTGCGCCTGGGCGGGCTCACCGACGGCGAGGGCTACAAGCTGCAGTTGCTCTTCAGCGAGAGAGGTGTGAACCGCGGCTTTGACATCACGGTGAACGGCAGCCTGGTCGTCGACGAGTTCACCACCAACCAGGGTGACAGCAAGAACTTCGCCGTGGTGCATTATTTTGTTGCCGATGGCACCGATGTGACCGTGCACTTAAGCGGTATCGCAGCCACATTCGCCGACAGGAACCCGATCCTCAACGGCCTCACCCTCGAGGAAGTCGGTAACTTTGACAGTGACCAGGACGGCCTGTTCGACGGCTGGGAGGAACAACACTTCGGCGACCTGGCCCAGGTTCCCGGCGGCGATCCGGATGGGGACGGTCTCGACAACGCCGCAGAGTTTACCGCCGGGACAGACCCGACCAAGGCGGACGTGGATGAGGATGGACTCACTGACCCGCAAGAGCTCGCCGCGGGCACTGACCCGAACAATAACGACAGTGACGGTGACGGGCTCAACGACGGCGATGAGCTCAACACCCACAGCACTGACCCGCTGCTGGCAGATAGTGACGGGGATTACTTCAAGGACAAGCTCGAGCTTGATAACGGATCCAACCCGAACGAGGCCAACAGCCGCCCGATCGCCGATGGAGTTACCCTGCTCGCTTACTGGGACTTCAATGACCCCTCAGACCCGGCTATTGCCACCGACACCATCCTCGGCCAGACCGGTCAGGTGAGCAACGGCGCGACCTATAGCCCTTCAGGAAGAGGCCACTCGGGATCATCGGGAGACTACGCCATCCACTTCTCAGGTGGCGCTCAAACTGTGCTCCTCAGCGATGCCGGCTATTTCAATTCCGCCGCCGCCACGGACAAGATGACCATCTCTTTCTGGCAGAAAACCCACTTGTTCACAAATCCCTCTACATTCAACGTCTTTTCCCCCAGTGTTTCGCATAATCGTGGCTTGTTTGCACATGTCCCCCATGGCGGCAGGATCTACTTTGACGGCCCGGGATGTTGCGCGGGAAACCAGCGCATCTCCGAGGTCGGCGGCATTGCCATCAACCAGTGGCATCACTTTGTCTTCCAGAAGGACGGCCACGTCAAGACGGTCTGGAAAGACGGTGCGCAAGTTGTGACTGGAAGCGGCCAGTTGCCACTGCCCACCGACATCACCCACCTTAACATCGGGGTCTCTGCAGTGTATGGAGACATCGACGAGTTTGCCGTCTTCAATGGCCCCTTGACCCAGGCGCAGATTACTTTGCTCAGCAAGGGCGCCTCGCCCTCTCACCTGATCGGCGGCGACAGCGATGGTGACGGACTCAATGACAATTGGGAAATCGACAGCTTCGGCAACCTGGACCAGGATGGCAATGGCGACGCCGACGATGACGGGGTTGCCAATGCCCAGGAATTCGCCCTGATCAGCAAGGCGAATAATCCAGACACCGATGGCGATGGTCTCGATGACGGCGACGAAGTCGCAGCCGGGACTGATCTATTAAATCCTGACAGCGACGGCGACGGGCTTACTGATGAGTCTGAAGTCGCTACCCACAATACCAACCCACTCAACCCCGACACGGATGGTGACGGGGCTGCGGACGATGCAGAGGTTGGGGATGCGTTCCAGCGCAGTGACCCCAATGACGACGACTTGACACCGGTAGTCCTGACTGATCTCAACACACTCAGCACATTGCCTACCGGCAATTATCCCTTCATTGCTGTCTCCGGGGCGCAATCACTTGCCGCCTACAGTGCTGTCGACGGCACAGTCGGAAACCAGGCCTATGGCGGCAGCCTTGGCATGGATTTCGATGTCATTGCCCCGATTACCGTCAATGAGCTTGGTGCCTTTGACAGTGGCGGCGATGGCCTGAACCTGGAAATCACCGTTGCACTGATGAGGCGTAGCGATCATGCGGTTCTGGCAACGCTTAGCTTCTTTGGCAGTGACGACAGGCTGGCAGGAGGACATCGCAGGAAAGCACTGGCTGCACCCCTTGTGCTGCCTCCCGGAGGCTACTCCATTGTCGCCTGGGGCTATGGTGCTGCTGAGCAAAACGGCAATCATGGTGCTCTTTTAGCGAATCTCTCCTCCGACAATGGTGGTGGTGCCATCCAGTTTGTTGGTGCTGCCCGCTGGGGCGATGCCGGGGTTTTTCCCGCAAATGTGGATGCTGGCCCGGCACAGCGCTACGCGGCGGGCTCCTTTTCCTTCTCGACATCCGACCAGATAATTAATGCTTCCGTCGAGAATGACGGGACAGACAGCTGGGTGCTGATCGGTCGCGGCCGGGAAGGCTGGACCTGGGACGCCGGCGGCCAGGGATCCTTTGCTGACGTGAACAAATATCTTGGCACCCCTGCCGCATTCCCGCCTGCAGCATACAGCGCGGCCGTCATCAACAAGTTGATCGCCGACTCGGGCACCGACCTGAAAGGGGTGGAAATCCGCCTCAAGCGTGCCGCGAACGCGGAGGGCTCCAGCTATTCGGATGTGCGCTGGACCCCGACGGATGAAACAGCATTTCGATGGAACTTTGATACCCCAATGAACGTGGGTTATCGGATGGTGTCCACCGGCGGCGTCGCCGGGGGGCAAATACTCACCCGTGCCGGCGGCAATACCAGGGACTTTGAGATTGCCGGCAACGACGGTGACCGCGTCTTCACCTGGCATTGGGCCGGCCACGATGCCAAGGGCTTCAGTTATGGCAACCTTGTCACCACCGGCTCAACCCATCACACCAACTTCCTCTATGAAAGAACTAACGAGAACCACGCCATGCCCTACACCGAGGTCTCCATCCGCCGGAAGGCCCTGGCGGCACCGGCCACGCCGGATGCAGATGAGGATGGCATCAGCGATACCGTTGAACTGCTCGTTGCCGGCGACCTGGACACCTTCGGCAGTGGTAACGCTGACCAAATAGTGACCCGGTTGCCCGCGGACAGTGACGGCGACTGGTTTAATGACGCTATCGAGGTGGCCCGCGGCTCCAACCCGAATGACGACGCCAGCACCCCGTATGGCGACAGCCTCGGCCTG
>JAYGGE010000133.1:0-4646 GCA_046581505.1 Verrucomicrobiales bacterium
TGCCGGTGGCGGCAAGAACTGGTCGTCAACCGGAGGTTCGCTCGGCTGGGTCTCGGCGATTGCCGGCGATGACATCGACGCCAATATCGGCGACGGCTCGAACCGCGGCGACGCGCAGATCATTGATATTGACCACGACACCTACTGGGCCAACCGGGGGGATCCGGGGGATCACTGGAACTTCGTTGCCATGGTCATCGATCGCGACTCGCAGACGCTCACCAGCTACGCTGCTGATGAGTGGGTCACCGTATCCGGCACGTCCTGGGCGACGGGAGTCGCAGGACGGGATTTTGGAGCCGATGCGTCAACACCGGCCATTGATCAGGATATCTCCAATGTCGGCAACCTCACCGCGGGCAACCTCAACATCGTCATGGGACAGGACGGCGACGGTGGCGGCTACAGCCTGCCCGCTTCCGGCCTTGATGATGTCTCAATCTGGAACCGTGCGCTCACCACTGCCGAGTTGTGGGAGATTTACGCCGAGGGACGCGCGAATGCCAGGTCGCTTGGAGAAATCATCGCGGCGAAGATCCCGGATCTCGAGCTTGAAATCACTGCCATCACATTCACCTTACCCGGCCAAATAAGACTGACTTTCAACGCCACGAACGGCAGAACTTTTGCACTGTTCGGCTCAAATGATCTCCAGGACTGGACGGAGATTGACGACAGCGTGCCCGGGGCGGGCACGGGTTCCATCCACGAGTTCACTGATTCCGGGGCGATTTCCCAGGCACTGCGCTTCTACCGGCTGCAGGAAGTCGATTAGAGCCGGCAGCTTATGCCACGGCGGTGACATTGGCCCGATTTTCCACCATAAAGACACAATGAAACCACGTGCAGCCATGAGCACCAAGCCAAGTTCACGCCTGTTGCCTCTCGTGCTGGCTTTCCTTGCCCTGGCAGTTCCCCCGGTAATCGCCTTTGAGACAATCACTTTTTCCTCATCCGACGGGCTTGAAATCACGGCGGACCGGTATCTGATCGATGATAATCCCGAACGGCCGTGCATCGTCCTTTTTCACCAGTCCAGGTGGAGCCGGGGTGAATATCGGGAAACTGCCCCCCGACTCAATAAGCTCGGGTTCAATTGCCTTGCCATTGACCAGCGTTCCGGTAACACCATCAACGGTGTGGTTAACGAGACTGCACAACGCGCCGCCGATGCCGGGCTGGGAACTGAGTGGCTTGATGCCATCCCGGACATGGAATCAGCCATTGCGTGGGCCAGGGAGCATCACCCGCAAGCACCTGTAATCGGGTGGGGAAGCTCGTATTCCTCATCGCTGATCATCAAGCTGGCCGGAGAGCAGGACGGCCTGGTCGACGGAATCCTGTCATTCTCGCCGGGCGAATACTTTTCACCCTCCAACCTCATCCGCACCGCCGCGCCCGGGGTCAAGGTGCCGGTATTCATCACCTCGGCCCGTAGTGAACAAAACAGGTGGAGGGAAATTTTCAATGCCATCCAATCGCCGGACAAGGTATCATTTGTCCCCGGGACAGCTGGTAACCACGGTTCGCGTTCCCTGTGGTCACAATTTTCCGACAGCGACTCCTATTGGACCGCGGTTGAGGAGTTTCTTGTGCGCTGGATGGACGATAATTTTTCTTCCGGCATTCATGTAGAGGCAAGCGCCACCCGCCTGCCTTCCGGCGGCATCGATCAACTCACTTTGAGCTTCCTGGCAAAGAGCGGCAAGTCCTACAGGATCGAGGAATCTTTCGATCTGAAGACCTGGCAAGTTCGCGAGTCAGGGATTGATGGTGAAGAGCGCAGCGTTGAACGCAGCTTCCCGGCAGGTGGTGCAGCCTGGTTCGTGCGCGTTAGCGAGGAGTAACTGAAACTCGTCGAGCCATGAACACGGGTGAAAAAAGAGCTGTCAGCGTTTTCCAAGAAACTCCACCTCAAGCTGATAAAATGCAGCGACTCCACGCGGGGTCCGGTCGATCACGGTGATGCTTGAAGGATCCAGCGGATTATCGAAACTGGCATTAATGGTATCGGCAGCGAAGCTCTCGGCGCCATCCTCACGGCGATAGGTTTCAGTGAAGGAGCGCATGTTTGCGGACTGCTTGATGACCCAGGTAACGTCAATTGCAGCCTCCGCATTGTAAGGAAATGTGAGCACAAAGCCGCCCGGTGATTGGATGCCCTGCAGAGCCGACCCAGGATGACTGTCTGTGAGCCCGGGATGAGCGCCGAGAGCGTATTCCAGACCATTTGGAAGACCATCGCTTTCCGGGTCGCCGTCGAAGCTCCTGTCGAGATGGGAAGGAATCTGCCGGGCGATCCACGCGTCGAATCCGCTGGTCTCCACGGCGACAATCTCAAGGGTTACTTGAAGATGTTGGCTCGAGAGGCGGTGAATGCCAGTTGCAAAGGGCTTGTTGGAAAAATCGAGCGTGACACCCCGCAGTACCGTATCGGAAGTATCAAAAATCCCGTCCTGGTCCGCGGTCAGGTTATCATCATCCCAGGCCTGCAGTGTCACCACCAAGTCATCGTAGTTATCGACGTCGAGTTGCAGAGGCTGCGGCAAGTTCCCGCCTGACAGGTTTTCTCCCGATGCAACCGGGATCGAGTTGACCTCGGTTCGCGCTGAACGCCGGAAATCTTGAGTGTAGGCAACAAGCGAGAAATTCAATTCTCCCTCACCAATGAAGTCGGTGTCATCAAGCACACGGATCCCGGTGACTCTTACCTCAACAGCGAGGGCTCCGGGCCCGGAAGCGTGGCAGAGGGTTCCCGGCGGATGCGGTGATCCCTTCGGATCCACCATGAGCGCCATCGCCACGCCTGCCCCGGCCTGGCCGTGACTGGCTGCCGCAAGGTGGAGCAGGCGGCACCACTCATGCCGGGTCTGGCGAATCGCCGCATCGAATGCTGCCCGGTGATTGGTCCGCACGCTGGTATCCTTGCTGATCGACGTGGCATCATCGCTGGCGTCCTGGCTGCCATGCGGGATCCTTGCGCCGGGCGGACTGAGCGAGGAACTGGACGCATCGCTCACCAAGCCCAAGCCAATGACAACCTCGTCCTCGCCGATGACATCGACCAGACGATTCACGCCTGAGGGAGTCTGGCGGATCACAAACCCGGTGATTGGTGCCGGCGGGTCAAGGCCCTCGACAACGATTAGGTCCAGTGCCCCGCGGCGGATCGTCCCGTAAGGAGACGGGGCGATCCACGGACCGATTCCGCTCTCGAACAATGGAACATCGGTGGGATCATAGTCGACCCAGTTTGTGTGGGAGTAGAAGTCCTGCACCGGGTGGAGCAGTTGTCCAAACTCGTCGGTCACATCAAACGGGTTGGTAGACGCGGGATCAAGTCCTGAAACAACCCCACCACCACCGCTGTAGTGGTTGTTATGAGTTAATTATGAGTAACTTATGAAAGAAAAATACGCAGTAAAACGTTGCGCAACACTATGACTGTTGTACATTTTGTTGTCACTTCGCGACACTCATATGGCATCGGTTCACAAACGCTCACATTCCCCTTTCTGGTATGCCACTTTCATGCGCGCGGACGGCAGGAGAGCATACAAATCAACAGGCAAAAAGTCCCGACGCGACGCCATTGAAGTCGCCGTTGGATGGGAAAAACCTGAGCGCACCGCCAAGAAAGCGGCTCGTTCCATGCAACCTGAGCTTGCCGATATCATTGTCAGGGCAGCCGGCCAAGCGAACAGGGGCGAACTCACAATTGACCGCGCCCGCCAGCACCTGATGTCGATCTACGAGTTATCTTCTGGTGAGGCTTATCCCAGCTATACGGTATCTCAATGGCTTGAACAATGGCTCTCTTCAAACAGTCTTAATGTCAGCGAAAGCACGATGCGGCGCTACAGGAACTCCGTTAAATGCGTGCAGGAAGCGCTGGGCGCAGCCGCAGAAAAACAGCTGGAATTACTGACAACCGATGATCTGCGCAAAGCGCAGGAAACTCTGCATAGAGAGTCCAAGGCAACCGGCGGGAGAGTCGCGACGGTGAACTACAAGATTCAGGACGCAAGGGCGGCCATTCGTAGCGCCCATGAGCAGGGGCTGATCAATAGGGATGTCGGTTCACCCATCAAAGCCCTGCCTGAAGAGGACAGTGCAATCTGCACCTCGTTCACTGTGCCGGAAATAGAGTCCCTAATCGTGCACGCTAAAGGGGATTGGAAGGGCGCGATCCTCATCGCAGCGCATACCGGACTACGGATGCGCAACGTGGCGGAACTCAGTTGGGATGAGATCGACCTTGTTAACGGGCGCATGACTGTTTGCCCAGTGAAGCAAAAGCGTAATTCAAGGAAGAAGACTGTCACTATACCCCTCTCCCAATCAGTGGCGTCATACCTCGCACGGTCACGGGCGAACCCTCGCGGGCCGTTGTTCCCAGATTTGACAGTGAAGCCCTCCTCGACACTCTCCAACCAGTTCGGTGTCCTGATGAAACGCGCAAGTATACCAAGGCAGGTGCGCATGCCAGGCGGTGAGACAGGAAGCAGATCATTCCACAGCCTGCGCCACTCCTACATTTCGTTTATGGCGAACGCGCAGGTTCCTGCAGAGGTTCGCCGTTCACTGGCAGCGCATGATTCTGCGGCCGTCCATGAAGGCTACACGCACCACGACCACGAGACACT
>JAYGGE010000054.1:0-1733 GCA_046581505.1 Verrucomicrobiales bacterium
GGCAGTGGTAACGCTGACCAAATAGTGACCCGGTTGCCCGCGGACAGTGACGGCGACTGGTTTAATGACGCTATCGAGGTGGCCCGCGGCTCCAACCCGAATGACGACGCCAGCACCCCGTATGGCGACAGCCTCGGCCTGCTCGCTTACTTTAACTTTGACGATCCATCAGATCCGGCAGTGGCCGTGGACCTTGCCTTTGATCAAGTCGCCGACGTGGTCAATGGTGCAGTTTACTCGGCGAACAGCGCCGGCCACTCAGGGACTGCCGGTGACTATGCCATGGACTTCGGGGGTGCAGGCTCTCAGGGTGTCCTCCTCGCCGATGCCGGTATCCTCAATTCCGCCGCCGCCAATGACACCATGACCGTGTCATTCTGGATAAAGACCAGCGTGGGCGGGGTCAACACCTCGGTGTTCAACGTCTATTCCCCCAGCGTTTCTCACGGTCGTGGCTTGTTTGCACATGCCCCCTGGAGCAATGGTCGCATCTACTTTGACGGCCCGGGATGCTGTGACGGGAGCAACCGCATCGACGCCCCCGGCGGCATCGTCGTCGGCCAGTGGCATCACTTTGTCTTCCAGAAGAACGGCGCTGACAAGGCAGTGTATAAGGACGGTGTGTTGCTCTTCGGTGGCGCTGGCCAGGCCGCCATGCCCACCGACATCACCAGCCTATACATCGGCGCCAATTATGACGCCACCAGCGTGCATGGAGTCATGGACGAGTTTGCGGTCTTCAACGGCCCGTTGGACCAGGATCAGATCACCAGGCTTGCCAACGGAGACTCGCCCCTCGACCTGATCATACCGCCCGTGGACCTGGAGATTCTCGCTGTCGAGTACACCGCTGGTGGCGGAGCCAACGGCGAAAATACCCTGTCCATCACCTTCGCCAGCAATCCCGGCATCCCATACGCGCTCGACCGTCTGATTGACGGCAGATGGCAAGAAGATGATGACGGTCTCACCGGGGCAGATGGCGTAAACAGCACCACCCATACTGTTAACGTTGATGCGACCGACTTGTTCTTCCGTATCCGCAACATACTCCTGCAGGATTCTCCCTAATCTCCCTGGGTTATTTTCAGGACTTTTAACCCCGGCCAAGATCCTTGTTTGAATTCCACCCGGCGGGAAGCAGAACTTGCTTCCCGCCGGGTGCTCCAGGCTCCTCCCAGCAAGTCCTTCACCTTTGCCTGCCCTCAGTCCCTGCGCCGGCAGCGGAAACCCGGGCGTGTCGCCGCTGGCTTGAATCCGCTGCCGACAGCCATCAGCAGGCAAGTCAAACGTGTCAACCCCGCCCGGGACTGTTCCAAACCCCCGGAGCGAATCAGCTTCTGCTTTAGCGGCAGGTTCAATGACGGCGACGCTCAATACCCCGCGTCTCCATTTCATCGGTAGCGCCGCCCGATCCCTTGTTCTCGCCGGTATGGAGAAAACAGGGAAGCTTGGCGCAGGAGGCAAGTAACCGACTTACCTAAGGCGCTCCAGCCCGGAATTCAGTTTTCCCTATTGTATATATGCAAAATTCTTTATATAACTGATTTAATATGAATTTATTATATGAATATCACGGGTAAAGGATCAGGACGGCAACGGAGGAGGATTTGTGCAAGGTGTTAAGCATTGACATTGGGCAGGCGGTAGATCTTGATCGAAGCGTTCCAATTGATTGTTCCGTAGTATGATGAAAAAACAAAACCATTACTGCCTCCGGTTCCCCGCCCAAG
>JAYGGE010000056.1:0-10469 GCA_046581505.1 Verrucomicrobiales bacterium
TGAGAAGCTGTTCAATTTCGGGGAAAAGAAGTTTTTCCTCAGGTATTGGGGGGAACAGGTAATGCATGACCTGCGCCCAGGAAATAAACGTGATCCTGCCAATTAAATATTCAGGGAACAACTGATATCACGCGTGACATGACCCCCTTTCAGGAAGTTTTCTTGATGTATCTTGCAATCGGTCTGCCGTTTGGCTTTCTGGTTACTTTCTTTGCATCCAGGGTCAAATCGCTTACCGCTCGATTACCGCTTTGTTTGCTGGCAGTTCTCATTGTTTGGCTCACACTCTTCCTGGGTGTCACGCAAGGTTATGACGCATGGCAGGCTTTGCCGAACCCGCCAGAGGAGGCATTCGCAGATGGTGGCGGGTTAACCGGCGTGGTGATTGCCGGATGGCTGCCGGCAGGTATTTTTGTAGCTGCCGCATATGTTTTCCTTATGTTTCTGCGTAAATTCTCCGTGGCACGCAGGACATCCCGTTAATCAACAATTCCTGCCGTGATGCTCTAGTCCTTGCATGATGAGTTTCCACATGTCATTAATAGGGGCTTATCCTATTATATCGTGCTGATTTTAAGAGCCTTAACGAGTTGCCTATTACCATGAAAAGAACACCGGTTATCGCCATTGTCATCGCAGCATGCGCCGTTGTGATTGTTTACCAGTTCATCAGGAATGCCGGCCTGGCTGACCGGGTAGAGGAACTCAACCAGGAAGTTGCGGGGTTGAGTGGAGATTCCCGTATGAATTCATCGGGACTTTCCGGCATCGTTACAGGCAAGAAAGCAGGCAGGGAAAAGGGCGAAAAGTCGGGGGTAAAGGACAATCAAGAGGCGGGTACTGGTGCAACGTTGCGGCAAATCCTCGCCAATCCAGATCCCCTGACCCGGATCGAATTGCTGCTCTCATACGTGAAGGGGATCAGTAAGGAGGACATTCCGGATGCCCTCGTTGCCCTGCAGGAAAGTGCCCCCGAATGGGATCCTCATATGCAAATGGCCGTGGGCCTGCTGTTAACCCGCTGGGGAACGATGGATGCTGAAGGGGCGTTGGCTTATACCCAGAACATGAAGAATCGCAAAAGGGCCGGCCAGGCATCCATGCAGGTATTGAGGGTGTTGGCTTCACAGGATCCCGAGAAGGCCAAGGAATGGTTAACCACTTTAACTGATAACCCGGAGGCGAAGAATGGCTGGATGGGGCATTTCTATGCCGGAACCGTTGCCACGGAGTGGGTTCGTCAGGATCCCGAGGCAGCCCTTGCCTGGGCAAACAGCCTGCCGGAGAGCCAGCGTCGGGGCGCCTTGGGTGGAGCGCTCGAGACGATAGCCGCTACCAATCCGGTACAAGCGGCAGAGTTTGCAATGGATCTTGATCCCGGAAAGGAACGCTCTGAGGTGATCGGCAAGATCGCCGAGTCCTGGGCCGAGAGTGCCCCGCAGGAAGCCCTTGCCTGGGCAATGACCCTACCGGGGGAGGACGGGGAATCCGCCATCAGGCAGGCTATTTCCGGCTGGGCGGAAATTGATGCCGCCGCCGCCGCCGCCTTTGTGGATACGATACCGGCTGAAGAGCGCAGCGACAGCCACATCCGCGAGGTTGCCAATCGCTGGGCCAACCAGGAGCCTGCTGCCGCTGCGCAGTGGCTGGATAGCCAGCCGGACGGGCGCGGCAAGACCGATGCCATGGGGCATGTGGTGTGGAACTGGACCAATGCCGACCCGCAGGCAGCTTCCGCCTGGTTGATTGAGCAGCCCGCCGGGGAAGCCCGGGACCGGGGCATAGGTGCCCTCGCCAAGGCGACCTTTGACAGTGATCCTGCCGCCGCGGTGATCTGGGCGGCTGACATTTCTGATCAGCAGATGCGTACGGCGAGCCTTGAGCGTGGTGTGCGCGGATGGCTGGAACGCGATCCTGAGGCAGCCCGGCAGTGGTTGAATAGCACCGATGTCATCAGTGCGGAGGAGGTCCAGAAGTTCCAGGAGGCTCCGCGTCGGGAAAGGGACAAGTAACTTCCTGCCTTATCAGGGGCAGCGGCTTTTTACAGGGCTATTCAACGATGGGGGTTACTTTCCATGCTGTCCATGGCCTTTAATATCGTGCCGGCAAGGCTGGATTGTTTTTTTAATCACTGCTTCGCCGCGCCGGATGGTGAGTGGGATCGACTCTTTACCAACCCGGCTGATCAGGGCCAGGCCGTAATGCACTCCGTTATCAATTTTCATTCCCGCTATCTTCGTAACGACATCTTCTTCTTTAATGCCGGCCTTGCTGGCAGGGGAGTCGGGATGAACTTTGAGCACCTGCGCTTTATCTCCCTGACAATCGACCGTGATACCGATCAGGTAATCATGCCGATCCTCGTTGGAAAAAACCTTGGCAAAGGCATCGCGAGTGTGATCAACGCGTATATGCCGGGAGGTGTTGATAGCTGTTGATATTTTCACGTGCACATGGGCGATTTGTTCACCACGGTCATTAAATACCGGCCCCCCCGAGTTGCCCGGCCCTATATCAACGCTGACTATTTGGATTTGTGTTCCGCCGCCACAGCTCTTCCGATCGATAATTCCGCGACTGATGGTATGTCGCCGTCCCGCAGGATTTCCAATCACCATTACTTTTTGTCCCTTGGAGACCTCGTCACTGTGTCCAAGGCGGACGGCCGGAAGTTTACCGCGCGGCTCGATTTTCAGGATCGCGGTATCGTAGCTACCCCCGGCCCGTGCCAGAACCTTGAAGGGATAGACGGTTCCATCCGAGAGGATGACCTGCTGGGACTCACCGGGATAGGTGACATGTTCGCAGGTGAGGATGTAGCCGTCCTCGTGCAGGATTGTTCCCGCAGCATGAGAAACCCACTGCCCGGCTTGATCCCGCCCGCGAATTTCAATATCGACTGTTCGGGGGGCGCAATGTTTTATTGCCTCAGCTTCCGGCAAGGCCGGTTTTTCTGTTGCTCTTACATGCCCCGGGGAACAAAGGAAATTGGTGAACAGCACGAGCAGCTGCACCGAGATAAAAATCTCCAGCCCTTTTCTAAATTTCATCATTTAGCGTTTATTGAAGCTGTGAATGCTCCTTGGCCTAAGATTTCTCGCGGAACAATTCAATCCGATCGCAGTTGCCGCTGCCCCCCATGGTGGTCAATGCAATACCTGTAAGGGTAAAGTCACCATTTTCATCAGCCATGGATAATAATTACTCGACGATGCGGATAATGCGCCTGCCCCGGTGTGTTTTACCATAAGCATCGGTGGCATTGACTTCAATAAGGTGCGACCCGGGAGCGATTCCTGCCGGGAGATTTACTTTCCACAGGTGATCGGATTTGATCGGGCCGCTGAGATGATTCCTGGCAGCAGGTTTTTCACGAATCTCCCGCTGACGGGTAGCGCTGTAGAGAGGATCGGCCTCCATGACTTTTTTCAGCGCGATCCATTCTCCGCTTGTCCCCAGCCTCATTTTTACCTCGGACTTTGCTGAGCCGTTAAAAACATTCACGTATACCGGGGTTTTCCCGGTGTTGACGGCCTTGATTTCATCCGGGGCGAATACGCTCATCTGGTAGGCAGCCGGCTGACGCGCAGCCTTGAATTCAAGGACGTGCCCGGTGCCGTTGAAAGTGATGATTGAGTAACCGTTCGGAGCACCGTCGCGCATGGTTGTGTGCGGGATGCCGACCTCGTCCTTGCGACCCTTCCACCAGGTGCCGGAGACAGTGACGTTGACTATGTGGTGGTGCGGCTTGTCGCCGCGCCAACCGTCCTCAGCGCCTATGTATTGGTGGGCATGCCAGTGTTCATGGCCGGAGATCGACATGGTGTGCGGGCGTTTCTCTATTAACCGGTAGAGTTCCCTGCGGTTGCCGACCTTGGGTAACGGGATGTGCATCATGAGGCAGACGAGCTTTTCCTCAGGCACAAGGGCGAGGTCATTCTTCACGAACGTCATCTGGTCCTCACCGAGACCGCCACGGTAATTGCGCTTGCCGTTGCGGTTGGCCCAATCGACATCGTCCAGGACAATGAAATGAACCGGTCCGTAATCGAAGCTGTAGTAGACCGGGCCGAAGTAGCGATGAAAGGTTTCATCGGAGTCGGAATCCTTATCAGCTTCCGTGTTGAGGTCGTGGTTGCCGATGACGTTGAACCAAGGGATTCCGATCAGGGCGACATCGGCATTGGATTGCGGAAAGAGTTCCAGTTGGTCAAACATGATGTCGCCAAGCGTGACCCCGAACTTGGCTTCACCGCCGATTAATTCCTCGATAACGTCATGCTTGATGAAATCAACCTGATCGATGTTCGAGGGCTGTGGATCACCGAAGAAAATGGCCTTGAACTCGGTTGGCTCATCGGCTTTATGGAGCGGGAAGTTGATTGACTCAGGAAGCGGACCTGTCGGTGCGACACCCTTGTGGCGCAATCCTTTTGGTGAGCCGGCGGGTTTGTGAATGTAGTGGAATTGGGGCAGCTGGTCCTCATTGACCGGGGGCATCCAGCCGGCGGGTTTAATGACAAAGAAAATGGTGTCCTCATCGTGGGGCAGTTGCCATTGCCCGTCGGCATCGGTCTGCACGATTTCCTTGCCGTTTGAGACGGCAATTCCCGCAAGGCCGGGCTCGTTTTCATCACGGATTGAGTTCCGGTTAACGTCGTTATAGACAATCCCTTTTGCTGTGCCGCCTGCATCGGCAAGAACCGGGATTGCCAGGGGGATTTGAGTAACTGCCAGGAGTGGTAGGATTCGGGTCATTGTTGAATGAATTTGCGGGTGTGCGTGGTGATGTCGAGCCCGATTCGCGGATTTTTGCGAAATGCAGGCCGTTGCCAAGGGAGAATTATCGTATCATTGCACTGCGGGCTTGTCGCCCAATCAGGAGTAGGGTAAAAAAAGATAACGATGAAAACTCCTCTTGATCAGTCCCGTTTCTTGTCCCGCCGGAAGCTTCTTGCCGCGGGAGCCACTTCCCTTGCTGTTCCTGCTTTGGCCCGGGTGGCTGACGGCGGGATTGTCTCAGTTGCTGCAGCGGCGAGTGCAAAGATTGTCAGTCCCCCTGAGGGCAGGGGGATCCTGCTCTCGGTAAAGCTGGGAATGATTCCAAAGAAGCTCAATGGTGAGCAGTTGAGCCTGGCTCAGCGTCTCAGCCTCGCCGGTGAAGCCGGGCTTGATGGGGTGGATTTTGACCAGGCCGGTGAGCACACGGCAGGGGCGGCACGCGCAGCCGTGCAGGAATCCGGTGTTTTTGTCCACAATGCGATTAATCACGCACACTGGGGCAAGCGCCTGACGAGCGCGAACAAGGCGGATCGTGACACAGCTCACGCTAACATTGCGCATTGTATTCGGGTGTCCCATGCCGCCGGCGGCAACGGCGTGTTAATTGTCGTTGGCAGGGGTGGTGACGGGCCGGTGGAGGAGATTGAGGAGCGTTGTCGTCAGGGGATCAGGAAATTGATCCCGCTCGCGGCGTCTCTTGGCCAGCCGATCCTCTTTGAGAATGTCTGGAACCAGATGTTTTATGATCATGCGGCACCACCTGAGCAGAGTGCGCAGCGTCACGTGAAGTTTATTGACAGTTTCAACAGTCCCTGGGTGGGTCAGTATTACGATATTGGGAATCACTGGAAATACGGCCAACCGGGTGAGTGGATTCGCGCCTTCGGTCACCGTTGCGTGAAGCTTGACATCAAGGGGTTTAGCAGGGCGAACAACAAGTTTACCGAGATCGGTGAAGGTGACCTGCCGTGGGCGGATGTCCGCAAGGCCCTTGGTGAGATAGGCTTTACCGGGTGGGCGACGGCCGAGGTTGGCGGCGGCGGGTTGGAGCGGCTCAAGAAGGTGCGTGAGCAGATGCAGCGGGCTTTTGGGCTTTAAGCCTCCTATGCCAATGGTAAAAACTGTCATGGGAGATGAAAGCATTTCAGTCCTGTTGTCCCGCGTCTCAATCATTTAGATCGTAGATGGTTTGGAAAATAAAGAATTATAAGTGTTATTGAGCCATGAGGAACACCTTCATCCTGTTTGCCATCGGTATCTTCTTGATTTGTCCGGCAGTGGCTGAAGATGAACGTATCTGGACCTCCTCCAGCGGTTCCCGGATTGAGGCTGCATTGGTTTCGACTGAGGTCGACAAGGTGGTTCTCAAAACGGCGGATGGCCGCGTGATCAATGTTCGCATGGATCAACTGTCGAAGGCGGACCGGGAATACCTGGCAGGCCTCACCAAGCTGTCCCCTGACCTTGCACCTGTGCAGCAGTGGAGTTTCGACGCCGGAAGTGTCGAGGGCAGTGAGCTGGTTGCGGCACGCGGTGGGCTTGGAGGCGAGATCCTTGGCGATTCCCGTCTGGTCGAAGAGGGCAGCTTGAGTTACATGGAACTGGTTCCCGCAGCCAAGGTTGAAGGGACTTCCGTTGCCGGGGGAATCCTGCTTGCCACTGATCCGATCAAGGCCGGATTACCTGTCGCGGCGATGACGGTGGAGGCCTGGGTGCAGTTGGATTCCATCCTTGAGTGGGGTGGAATTATTGGTGCCGTGCGCGACACGGGAGACCAGGAAATGGGTTGGGTTCTGGGGTATCGGGGCAATCGCTTTTGTTTTGGCCTGGCGACTGAAGAAGTGCGGCGCATTACCTACCTGAATGCAGCATCAACCTTGGTCACGAAGGCGTGGTATCACCTGGTGGCCACCTATGACGGAACAGGCAATCAGCGATTGTATGTCGACGGCAAGCCCAGTGCGCACAGTGAAACCCAACGCGGGGCAGTGCTGCAGCCGGATCAGCTGTTCTATACCATTGGAGCCTATCGCGATGAGAACGATTACCATCCGTTCAGTGGCAGGCTTGCCGGAATTTCTGTCTGGCACCGGGAATTGAATCCGGAGGAAATTGCCGCACGGTTTGCAGCGAGGAAGGATCAGTTTCCCGGGATGGAACCTCCGGCCCCGGTGAGGCCGGGCAATGATGAGGAGTGGGCAACCTGGATGAGTGACAATCTTCGCAGCGGCAGGGCACCCGGAAGTGTCCAACTGCATTCCTCGGGCAGGCCACTCTGGGTCTATTACCCCGCCAAGCGTCCGGCGCCGGCTTGGCCGGAGACTGCACAAAGTGACCACTGGCGCCGTCGTGCCGGCCCGGAGACACCGAAAGTTACCTTTGATTGGGTGCACGATGTGGTCGTGTCGGGCGGACGATTGTTTTTTGGGTCATCGGCTGATGATGGCGTGCGCTGTCTTGATGCGGAAACCGGCCGGTTGCTGTGGACGTTTTCTGCAGGCGGTCCGGTGCGACTGGCACCAACGGTGAGTAATGGCCGGGTATTCTTTGGCTGTGATGACGGTGCGCTCTATTGCCTGGAGGCAACCGATGGCACTTTGCGCTGGAAGGCCCGACCGTCATCAGTGCCGGACAGGCGCCTGCCCGGCAATGGTCGCATCATGAGCGTTTGGCCGGTGCGCACCGGCGTTCTGGTCAATGGTGCCACCGGCTATTTCGGCGCCGGGTTGTTTCCCGGGGAAGGGGCCTACTATTGCTCCGTTGATTTACGTGATGGCCGCATCATTGATGAAAAGCCGGTGAACTTCAGTCCGCAGGGTTACATTTTTGAAAATGGCGGAGAACTCTTCGCCCAGGCGGGACGCACCTCGACCAACGGGGTTTTCTCGAGAGTGGCCAACGGCCGTAAAAATTACGCTGCATTGGAGAGTCGTATTTCCAAGGCAGTGCGGGCGAAGTTTCCCTATGCTCTTGTTGAGACGCCGGAGCTGGTCTTGGCCGGAGGCAAAGAGAGCGTTGCAGCTTTCAAGCCCGGTAGTGAGGATCCGGCCTGGCAGGCGCAGGTTGACGGCCCGGCACGCGGCCTTGCGGTTGCAGGCGGACGGTTATTTGTCAGCACTACCATGGGAACCATTTACGCGTTCGGGGCAAAAACCGGCCTGCAAACGCACCGGGAAAGCAAGATGGTAAAGCCGGGAAATGGTATCGACGATCTCAGCAACGGGTCAGTGGGGCGTTTGATCAAGCAATTGCCGAGGCAGCGCGGTTACGCACTGGTGGTCGGGGTGGGCAACGGTTCCCTGATCCGCGCGCTTGCGGAACGAACCCAGCTCCATGTCGTTGGCATCGACACCGATGGGCAACGTATTGCCCGGCTGCGGCAAGAGTTTTTTGCCCTTGGTCTATACGGTGCCTGGGAAAGTGAGGAAGGCAAGCGCGGCAGCGTGGCATTGCAGGAAGTGGCGAACTTCGGGGAATTGCCTTTTGTGGACGGCATTTTCAACCTGGTCACCAATGGCACTGCAGATGTGCGGGTGCCTCCCGATGAACTGCAGCGTTTGCTTCGTCCCTGGGACGGGATTGCGGTATTCGGCGACACAACATTAAAGGGTGAAGTTCCCGAAGGTTCCGGGAGCTGGACGCATGCCTATGGGGATACCGGCAACAGCGCATCCAGCGGTGATTTGCGTGTTGATGGGAAGATGCGCTTGCGCTGGTTCGGCCGTCCCGGCCCCGAGCATATTGTCGATCGTCATTTGCGGGCCCCGCCGCCACTTGCGGCGGGCGGATATCTCTTTGTCCCGGGCAGGGATTTCCTGTTTGGCCTTGATGCCCATAACGGCACGGTGCTGTGGAAGCGCGAAGTTCCCGCTTTCATGCGTGCATCGATGTTGCGCGATTGCGGCAACCTCGCGATTGGAACGCAATTTAAGCGTGTGTTCGCGGCAAGCGGGCCGGATTGCCTGGTGATTAATGCGGCCACCGGCGCTACTGAGCGCAAGCTCTCGGTGAAATCCGCTGATGAGGAGTGGGGATACCTGGCGATTGCTGATGATATGCTGGTGGGATCCGCAGTCGACAAAGGCGCGGTGCGCAGGGAATTGAGCTATACCGCGATCTGGGAGGGAGGGTATGGGGACAACAAGCGCGTTGTATGCAGCCGCAGGCTGTTTACCGTTGACTTGAAATCGGGACGGGAACTCTGGAATTATCGCCCCCGGGGAGCCATTGCCAACCCGTCAATCTGTATCAAGGAAGGGACGTTGTTTTTTCTTGAGAGTGGCAATGAGGATACCATACGGGGTGCCGCCTCCCGCAGCAAAGATTCCCCGGGTTCATCGCAGGCAGGGCGCTGGGGTTATGATGAATTGGTTGGCAAGCAGGGCGCGAGCCTGGTGGCACTTGACCTTGGCAATGGTAAGGAATTGTGGCGCCGGCCGCTTGAGCTACCCCTTTCCGGGATCCAGACCTTTTACCTTTCTGCCAGCGCAGGTTCTTTAGTTGCAGTTCACTCAGTGAATACTGTGACCGTGCCGCCGCCGCCTGCTGATGGCAAGTCTCCGCAGCAGGGCAATGAGCAACCGGTCCCCGCCAAAAAACCGACACTGCATTACGCGGTTGAGGTCATGGATGCCGGCAATGGCAAGACCACCTGGGAGCACGGGTTTGATACCGGCAGGCGGACTAACCTGACCCACGGGGAACAGGATCTGCACCCGGTGATCGCAGGCGGTCGCCTGATCGTTGAACCAAAGGTCTTCAATCTCGCTGACGGCAAGATCCTGTTCAGCTTTGCGCGGCTGGGCGGCGGCGGATGCGGGGCGATCAGCGCTTCCTCCAACAAGCTCTACTACCGGGCAGGGAACCCCGCGGAGTTTAATCTCGATAGCAAGAAACAGGAGTGGATCACCAAGTCCACCCGGCCCGGGTGCTGGATCAACATGATTCCCGCCAATGGCCTGCTGCTTGTGCCCGAGGGAAGCTCCGGCTGTATCTGCAGCTTTCCGGTTCAGGCCAGCATGGCATATGGTACTGAGGCAGCCTCCCCTGTCCGGGCACCGGACAGCGATGCAGAATAGAGGGCCGGTGGGCGCCCTTTTTTTTATTTGATAACCAGATGGGTGTCGCCGTCGCGTTGCCCGGTGCGACCGACGATGGCTGCGTGCTCAAGCCCGGACTGGTGGAGCTGGTCAAGGGCATCGGTGGCCTGTTCCCCTGGCAGGGCAACGAGAAGGCCGCCGCTGGTCTGGGGATCAAAGAGGATTTCCTGCCTGTCCACGGCGGCGGATTGCTCAAGGCGCAGATGCGGCATGGTTTTCTCGCGGTTGTGCCTGTTGACGCCGGTGGTGATACCTACACTGTACATTTCCAGTGCCTGTGCCATGACCGGCAGGGCATCAAGCTCGATGGTTAAGGCAGCCTCGGAGCCCTGCGCCATTTCAAGGGCATGTCCTGCAAAGCCGAAACCGGTGATGTCGGTGGCGGCATGCACCTCGAATTGCGCGAAGATTTCGGCGGCGATGTTGTTGAGGGCAGTGACGCTTTCAATACAGGAATTGAAGGCATCAGGGTCGTTGAGTTTTCCCTTCAACTCGGCATTGAATAGCACGCCACTGCCGATTGGCTTGGTCAAAATCAGTACGTCCCCGTGGCGCGCACCAATATTGCGCCAGATTTTCCCGGGGTGG
>JAYGGE010000148.1:0-1679 GCA_046581505.1 Verrucomicrobiales bacterium
AGACACTCCAGGATGAAGATGACGATGCCTCTGACTGGATCGAGATTTTCAACTCCGGGCCGCAGGCCGTCAACCTTGAGGGATATTTCCTCACCGACGACGCAGGCGCACTGACGATGTGGAGCTTTCCCTCTGTCGAGATTGCCGAGAATGGATTCCTGCTGGTATTCGCCTCAGGGAAGGATCGCCGCATCCCCGGGACAGAGTTGCACACCAACTTCAAGCTCTCCAGCGATGGGGAATACCTGGCCCTCGTAGAGCCTGACGGCAGCTTGATCGTGGCGGAATTCGGCACTGAAGACAACCCGCTCCCCGAGCAATTTGAAGATGCCTCCTATGGGCTCATGCAGGGAGGCGGCCAGACGCCGACAGTGTTCATCGGACCACAACAACAGGCAAAAGTCCTGATCCCCTCCGATGATGCGCTTGGCGGTGACTGGACAACAGAGGAATTTCCTGACGCCCAATGGGCATCGGCGCAAATGGGAATTGGCTACGACGAGAACAACACATACTCCCTGGAATTTGGAACCGGCGGCAATCTTGGAAATGCATTCAACGACGTTAACACCTCGGTGTATATCCGCATTCCCTTTGAGGTCAGTGATCCGTCCTCGATCACCAAGCTCACCCTGAAGATGAAATACGATGACGGGTTTGTCGCCTACCTCAATGACACCCTGGTTACCGACGCCAATGCGCCTGGAGGACTGACGTGGAACTCTGAGGCAACAGGCAATCACTCCGACGGTGAGGCGGTGGTGTTTCAGGACAGTGACATCACCTCCTTCGCCCACATACTGAGTGCTGGCACAAACATCCTGGCCATTCACGGGCTCAATGACAACATCACCAGCTCCGACATGCTGATCACCGCTGAACTGCACGGCACACGGATCACCGACCCCTCCCTGGGAGGACCAGGCTACCTGGCAATCCCGTCGCCACGCGGCTTCAATGGCGACACTTTCGACGGCTTTGCCAGCGACACGTCATTCAGCGTCGACCGCGGCTTCTTCGAGGAAGCCTTTGACCTGGAAATCACCAGCGCAACTGAAGGAGCCGAAATCCGTTACACCCTCGATGGTAGCCCGCCAAGCACTTCACGCGGGCAGGTATACGCAGGAGCCATCCGCATCACCGGCACCACCGTCGTGCGCGCCATGGCACACGAGGCAGGATTACGGCCGACCAACATCGACACACAAACCTACCTCTTCGTGGAGGACGTGGTCAACCAGTCGCGCATGCGCACCTCGGTCACCCAGTCGGCAACCCTCGGCCCGCAGATGATCGATTCCCTCAAAGCTGTGCCCACCATCTCCATCGTCACCGACAATCCTGGCCCCTTCATGAATGAAGGCGGGGGCAACATCCGCAGTGAGTCACCGGCATCCGTGGAGATGATTTTCCCCGACGGCACGCCCGGCTTCCAGGAGAACGGCGGGTTAAAGCACTTCGGCGGCTACTATACGAACTTCCGCAAGAAGAACTTCCGCATCGGCTTTCGCTCCCAATACGGGGCCACCAAGATCAACTATCCGCTCTTCGACGGGTTCGATTACAAGCATTACCCGCCAACCGAACGCTTCGATATCATGGACCTGCGCAGCGGTTCCCATGACATGAATTCACGCGGTGCCTACATGTCCAACCGCTTCACCGACGACTCGATGCTC
>JAYGGE010000173.1:0-1616 GCA_046581505.1 Verrucomicrobiales bacterium
AGGGACGGCGTTAGCCTGCCTGGCAAAGGCAAGGTAGGGGTCGCCTGAGCGGTATGCCCCCATCATCGCCTCATCCCCGGACAGGGCAGCCGCCAATGCAAACTCCTGCTGTTCGTAATCGATGTAGGCCAAAGCCTGACCGGCAGTTGGCTTGATCAGCGATCTCAACCAGACGGCTGGGCCAAAGATGAACTTGCTGCTGCTGGGTTGATTGCGGCTGGTGCGACTCTTGAAGGGAGAGAGCATGCAGCGATTGCGACCGTCTGACCCAACCGCCAGATCCTTCAGCCGAAGTGAAGACAGTGCGTAACGCAGCTCCCTGATGGGGCCGATCTTTTGCGGGTATAAGTTTGCCATCTCCTTGAATGTGTCGTCATCCAGAGCTGGCCGCCCAGAATCCAGCAGGGGCCAAGGGATGTTGCTAACAGTGAGGTAATCAACAAAACGCTGAATGCGAAATGACAGGCCCTCATAAATTCCCCTGCCGACATCGAGTCGTCCGATGAGAGCCAGCTTTATCCCGTCCCAATGTTCCCGGAGGGTTGCCAAGGCTTTTGTGTCGATGGGGGTTCCAACATATTCCATGCGCGCGACGGCCACCATGTAACGCCCCCTCAGAAGCGCCCTTGGGAGGTCGATGACCGGTTCCATCGCCGGAAGCAGCCGGGCCAGCGCGTCGACGTCGGTCTGGCAGTAGTCCAGCAGGTCGATCTTTTCCTGCTCGGTGTAGTGCCCCCCCCGAAGCGCCAACTGTCGCATCCCCTCCTTCTCGGAGGCTGCGATACTGTCGATTCCGTAGTAGGCCAAGGCTCCCAAAAGTCCCCTACCCGAGGGAACCTTCAGGCCGCTAGTGATCCGGCGAAATTCCACATAGAGGTCCAGTATACGGGATGGAAAGAACCAGTTTAGGGCGAGAAAACAACCGAACTCGGCTGAAGCAAGGTAAGCAACGAAAAGGCAATCCGACCCGGTGTCAAACGGTGGCCTTAAGCGCGCCTTTAGTTGGTCCTCCCAGAGCCGGATGGTTCTGCCGGAGAAGAATTCTCGTGCCACCATGCAGCGAATCTCGGGTGGGTTTCCAGGGCTTGAGCCGTACTCAAAATCCACCAACCAAACCTCCCGATAATATATTCCCAAAGAGGTGGTCACTCTTCACCGCGTAACCGCTTTAGAATCGGGTGCTCCAAGTTGTCGATCAGGGAGTGCCGGAAGGCCAATCTGACCAATTGATTAAACTTCTTTTCCGGCCACTGTGGCTCGCCCCAAGAATCCGAGGCTGCAGCGACGTATGGCTCGTAAGCACCCAGATGGCGATTGGACGAAACTCGGACCCAGTTCTCTGTGGCGATAGTGGTGGCAATTTCGATTGCCGACTGGTTCCAAGCGTCCAGCTTCCCGTCTTCGCCCGGCAGACGAATGGGCCACAAGAACACCACGTTCCCTGGCCGGGAGATGCCGGTCAGGAAGAGTCTCGGGCTAAAGGTCGGTTCGGCGGCCAATTCTGACCACAGGGTTCTGTCGACAAGATAGACCTCGCTATCCTCCTTGAACTCAATCACGGCGGTTTCAAGCCGATAGTCGGGATCAGGATGCACCCTTATAAACCATTCCTTACT
>JAYGGE010000043.1:0-21696 GCA_046581505.1 Verrucomicrobiales bacterium
ATTTCTCCGGAGGAATCCACTTCCCCCGCCAGGTTGTAATAGCCTTTTGGCCTGTATTGAAAAGTTCCCCCGTGCGGTTTTTTGATGCGGTATCTCGTGCGCCACTGTCCGGTGGCATCAAAGCTCTCCAGGGCGAAGCCATAGGGATCGATGCTCTTGTGACAGGAGTAGCATGCCTTGTTGCTCTTGTGCTCCTCGATTTGCTCACGCAGGGTGGCGGCCTCCCTGCCATGGTCCGGCTCGATTGCCTTAACGTTTTCCGGGGGCGGGGAGAGCGTGACTCCGGCAATGTTTTTCGAGATCCATGCGCCGCGCAGGATGGGCGAGGTGTCAAAGCCATCGGCTGTGACCTTCAGCACACTTGCCATGGTCAACAACCCGCCCCGTGGAACGGCAGGCCTGAAGTTCACCTTGCGCATTCGCTGGCCGATGACGCCATCGATGCCGTAGTGCTGGGCCAGGCGCTGATTAAGGATGGAAAAATCCGAGTCAATCAAGTGTCCGACGGGCAGGTTCTCCTGGATCAAGTGATCGAGGTAGGCCTCGGTCTCAAGCGGCAGGTAGTGGTTTAAGAGGTCGTTATAGGCGGGGTAAAGCTTGAGGGATGGGGCAATCCTGGCAAAGGACCGGAGGTTGAGCCACTGGTCGCAGAAGGAGTGGATCATGCGCCGGCTCCTCGGCTCCTTGAGCATCCTGTCGACCTGGGCGGGAATGGCCTCGGTGGAAAGCTTGTCTTCCTTGGACAGGCGGAGCATTTCGTCGTCGGGGACGGAAAGCCAAAAGATCCGGGCCAGGTTCGCCGCCCGGGAATAGGATGCATTGGCATGCTCACCGGGTGCCATGAGGAAGCGGTGGGAGCAAAGGACCGCCTTGAGCCCGGCCTTGGTTGCCGCGACAAAATCGCCACGCTCTTTCAGGGACTGGAGACCTACTTCGTAATAAGGTGCCAGTTCCTCGTTGCTCAAGCTGGAGGAAAAAGCCCTTTGCGCAAAGTTCCGGATTACTTGCTTAAGATTCCCGGGCGAGGGGTCGGATACCGAGATGGCCGGTGTGGAATCATCTGCCGGCAAGGAGGTGATTACGTCGAGCTTGCCGATGGAAGCCAGTGACCTGCCGTCCAGGGAATGGGCATCGGTGACAAGAAACCTGATAAAGCGCTTGGTGGTTTTCTTTGGAAAGAGGATCGGTTGCTCGTTGGCCAACCGGATCTCGAGTTCGCCTTTCACGACGGGATCGCCCCAGTTCTTGCCGTCCTCCGAGAGATGAATGGCGTATGCCTTGACCTGTCCATTACCGTTGCCTCCTGACCAGGTGGCGTAAGACAAACCGCTAATCGTGTTGCCATTCGGGTTTTCCAGGATCACGTAATGTGGCGGCTTGGCCAAAGTCGGTTTGAACCGTGAATGCCAGAAGGTCCGGTTGGAACCATCCTGCATCTTTTCCTTTTCCATTCCCTTCTGGAAACTGCTGACCGAGACACTCCCTCCGATTGCCTTCAATTTCGTTTGTGAAACGGATGCATTTATCGCTTCACGAGGTGGCGCCTTCATGGACAAGCCTCCAAAAATATTTTGGTAGGAACTTGGCGGCCACTGATCGAGAACGGGTCCGCGAACCTTCAACTGCTTGATATAGGCCCCTTGGTTCCCATCGCGCTGGCGAAAGTTGTGCTTGGAGTAACAGTGCACCGAGACGTTTTCCCCGGGGCGCAGGAAGACCCGCACGGTGTGGGATTTCATTTCCCGGTTGCCCAGCGAGATCACATCCAGCAACCGCTGGGGCTGTGGCCGATCATCGGCATAGTAATACTTCCCGGCAAAGACCTCGATGCTGACATCCTCAGGGAAATCCCCCAGCTTCATTGCGTCAAAAGTCAATTCATACCAACCCTTCACGGGCGGATCGAAGTTGTCATAGAAAAAGGAATAGCTGTTGCCATTATTGGCACGGGTCCAGGAGAAGAGAATGCCCTCCTTATATTCCCGGGTGTAGATATTGTAGGTATTATGGCTGTCCTTGATCTTGTTGGTCACCCAAAGCCGCTCTTGAGCAAAACCCTTTGAGGGCAAGGCAAACTCGAGCATTTCATCGGCTACCGAAAAGTAGGAGGCGAGCATCTGCCGGGTCAGCTTGATCCTGCGGTCTGAATCAAAGTCGTTGGTGCCCCGGTCTTCCGGAATTTCCCCGGTCAGGTCCAGCTTCACGCCCAGCAGATCATTCACCGAATGAACGAACTCATGGCGACTGATTCGCCGGTAAGGCTTGGGCGTGTTTTCAGCCTGACGCTGCGCCAACCAATCCAACATGAGACGCTTCTCTTTGGCGCTTGGCTGCTTTTTGTTTTTGGGCGGCATCTTCGCCGTAATCAGATGCTCAAACATTAGAGAGCCATCAGAATCGCCTTTTCCCAGTAGACTGACTAAATCCAGATCCCCCTTCTTCGCCTCCCCATCATGGCAATCGAAGCAGTAGTTCTCGAAGTGTTGAAGGGCTTGTTCGCCGGGATTGGCTTGGGCAATTACAGGCATGGTAACCGTCGAGATCACCGCGCAGAGGGCGAGAAGGGCTCCTTTCATTGAATCCTGGCAGGCGCGGGCAGCTTCCCCCTGTCTGCCTCTTTCGATTATTTGCCGAGAGTGATTGTTGAGATGCTCACACCTTTGGTTGGGGCGTCATCAGCAATTCGGGTGTCCTGTGTGTAGCAGGCGAGCAGAAGGCCCTGCTTATCGAAGCGCAAACCGAGGCGCTGGAAGGCAGGCAATGGGCGGTTCAGGATTGCTTTAGCCTCCTCATAGAGTTGATCCAGGGTCTTTGCCGGATGTCCTTCCTTGTGACTGCCCAGTTTCGTCCCCTTTTCGCTCCAGCCGGTTTCTTTTCTTTTTCCCGGGGGCTGACCGGGAGCTTCAGCCCTTGGGGGAGCGGAGAAGGCCTTGTAGCGCCTTTCCACCACCTTGTTGTTTGCCACGACCACCTCAGTGACATTCCCGAAGCCCACCCAGCTTGACCAGCGTTTGCTGTAGGTATAATTACCCTTGCACTCCTCCTTGAGTTTTTGCCAATGCTGCAGGCTTTTCTTCAATTGGGCGACCTTCAGCTTGTCGACCGGTTTCCCTTTTCCGGGGCCACCGACAAGGGTCACGGGTCCTTGAGCCGGTTGAATTTTTGCCGATGCCGGGGAGGGTTTATTCTGCAGGGGTTTCGAGGCGTGCTTGATCACGAAATCCACCAGGTTCTGGCTTTGGAACCAACCGGACCACATGTTGTGTCCCTGCCCCTTGACGACTTCCAGGATCATGGAGCCGCCGAGTTGATCATAGCGTTGCTTTACGATGGCGGAATTCTTGTCCAGGGGAACCACTCCATCCTTGTCGCCGTGGATATGGAAGATGGGTACCTTCGCCTTGGCCAGGGGAGCAAGCCGATCGATGGGGTTGTGTTTACCCAACTCGGCCTCAAGCTGTCCGGCATTCAATCCGTAGGCGCCGCAGGCCCGCTTGAGCCCGGGGTAACTGGCGATGTTGCAGACCGGGTAGATGCCGGTGATGCAGCGCACCTTTCCCGGGTTCTCCGCGGCCCAGCAATAGAGCATCAATCCACCGCGGCTTCGGGCCAGCAGGCAGGCCTGCCTGGCCATTGCACGTTTGCTGACCAGGTGCTCATGCAGTGCTGAATAGATCGCCCTGCCCTTGGGACTGCCGTAGGATTCCCCCACATCGACACCCGCAATGGCGATGCCCGCCTTGAGAAAGCGCTCGAACATCCACGTCTCCTCCCTGCCCGGCAACCCGCGCAGGGTGGGTGCATACCAAACCCAGGGGATTGGTTGGCCCGTCTTGGGTTTCTCCGGCAGGATCAGGAACGCGGTGTGATCCTCAATGGTGAATACCTCTCCCTTTATCGGCAGTCGCTTTTCGGCGGCTTCAAGTGGAATGAGTATTGCGAGGCAATACACGGCTGACAGGGTGAAGAATTTTTTCATTGGAGCGACTGCCAGTATATGCAGTTCTTGCCTGAAGATCGATCACTTTCCCGCCCGATTACGCTCCACTTTCCGGTAAAGGAAGGCATCGGAGGTGAGAAGTGAAGTGAGCAGGGCCTTCATGCTGCCACCGTTGTCACGGTAGGCTTTGTGGGCCGCTTGAAGTATGGGGGCGTCATTAAGGGTCTCGTTGCGCCCCATCCAGAAACGAAAGACATGACGGACGAAGACCTGCTCGACTCGTTCGCTGGCGGCCAGTTTGTCGATCATCTCCAGCGCGTTTTTCACCGGGCCATCCAATGCCGGGTCACCGCTATCTACTATTTCACCCGAAGTGTCCACAGGTTTTCCAAGCTCGGTGGTGCGGCGGAGGCCAAGGTGGTTGTACATCTCAAAGGGGAGGCCAAGTGGATCCATCTTCTGGTGGCAGCGCCAGCATTCGCTTTCACGGGTGACCCGCATGCGCTCGCGCAAGGTGTTCTCCGGTTCGTCGGGTAACTGCGCGTCGACGGTGATCGGAATATCCGGTATGCCGTCGCCGAGCAGGCGTTCCCGTATCCACCTGCCGCGAAGAATGGCATGATTATCCATGGCGTCGGAGTGGGAAACCAACCAGGAGGGGTGGGTAAGGATCCCCATTCGCTCGTCCTGCGGCACCCTCACGAGCGTACGGGCGTTACTTCCGTTGGTGAACTTGACTGCCGGGACACGGACCCTGATCCCTGTGCCTTTAGGCAGGGCGATCTGGCCAAGTTCCTCGGGGGTGGGCCTTTTCTTCTTGTCCTTCTTGTCCCGGGGCGGGGGCTTCCGGAGGTTTTCCCGTGTGCTGAAGTAGATACGGTCCCCCGGATCGAGGATTACGCGATCCGTGGTAAGGAGCTCCTTAAGGACTTGCTTGTCCTCCTGCACGATGAGTTCAATAAGCCGGTCCACACTGGCGGTCATCCCGAACATGACGTTGGGGAATTTGTTTCCCCCTCCCGCCGCCTTCAGGGCCTTGGCGTCCTTGCAGATACCGCCCGCCAGGTCGTAATCAAAATACTCGTGGAAGAACTGGAGGATCCGGGGCTTGCGGATGCGGTCATCGGAAAGGATGCGGGTGACTTCACGCCTGACGTCGTCGCGGGTCTTGAGGTGACCTTCCTTAAGCGCTTTCTTGAGGTCGGCATCCGGCTTGAGGTAGCTGAAGGCGGCATTGACGGCCACCGCGAGTTCATACCCCTGGAGCATCACCCGTCCGTATTCATCCGGCTTGCCATCTTGGGCAAGTTCCGGGCGGAAGAGGGCATCCCGGTCAAGGAAGATGGGTGTGAGGCCGAGGACAACGCCATCCTTGAGGCCAAGCTCGGCGACGGATTCCTTGAGGATCTTGAGGTAAGTGTCGGATTCCTTTTGGGAAGGTTCACGGAAGGTAAGGGATTCGAAAAGAAAATCTACGGCAGCACGAAGTTTTGCCCCGGAAGGATTTTCCTCCTGAACGAGGTCGTAAACGGGGGTGAGCGGACGCATGACCTCCTCATGGTAAAAAAGACTTTCAATGGTCCCCCGGATGTCGACGTCCTTGTATTTCTCGGGTAATTTTCCGGTCAATTGGTAGGGCTCGATCTTGGGGCCGTAGGCCATGAAACGGACGATGTCCTCGGCGCGACTGGCGATTAGAGAAGCCTCCGAACCATTGACTGAGTAAAGCATTGGATAACTCCTCAATCCATGATCCCCCGTTGTGTTCAAGATTTGGGAAAAACCGGTAATCGCCGCCGCATAGGCAGCGGAACCACCCACCTGTCCCTTGATCCTGTCCAGCCCATAGTATACCTTCACCTCACCCTGGTTGTTCCATGGTATGTGGTCTCCGCGGGTTCGCAGCCCGGGTGCTTGCGGGTTGTATTCCGGCTCCTTGTTGATGAGCTCATTAAGCCGGACGAGGTGCCCCTGCGGATGAATCCGCCAGATGCGGGCCGGGGTGGACGCGGGGTCAAGATTCTTCGGCAGTTCACCGAACAACAGGTCGTGATCCAAATGGTTTGCCTTGGCCGGAAGGCGGTGGGAACCAAAACCACCCTTGCCCTCCATGACCCGTTCCAGTTCTCCCAGGATCCATTGGGAAAGGTGCAGGCGATCGATCGGCTCGGGCTGTTTTTTTTTCTTCTTCGGTGGCATTTCCTTGAGGGCCACCTGCTCCCAAACGCTCTTCCAGACCCCGAAATTTTTCATGTTCACCTCGGTCAAACCATCCAAAACAAGATCGCCTTTCTTGGTTTCCTCGTCATGGCAGTCGAAACAATAGTTCTCAAGGAACGGCTGGGCCACTGACTGGAAGGAAGGCTTGGCAGCGAACAGGTTAGCCGGAAGGAGAAATAGCCCCAAGGCAGTTAGGATGAAAGGGCGAAAGAGCGTTTTCATTATCTCGAGCCAACGATCGATACAGTCCCAACGCGCGAAGCGAAAAGAGAGACTCTAGGCGAGCAGGTTTTCAATGGGACCGGCCTTGGAATAGTAGGTCGCGGCCAGGCTCTTCTCCATGTTGAACCGGTCGACGGGCGCCCCGACGGCATGCAACAGGGTGGTGTATAAGTCATTGATGGGACGCTTTTCCATTTGGGTGAACTGGCCGGTCTTGATCGGCCCGGCAGGGTTGCCGATGAGGATGAAGGGCCAATTGGCTCCGGAAGTGTGCTGTTTGTCCGCGTTGTTGCTGGTGTAGACGATCAAGGTGTTGTCCATCATGTTGCCATCGCCCTCCGGCATCGACTCGAGTTCCTGGACCAGCTTGGCCAGCATGCGGCAGTTGTACTGGCGAATCTTGACCCAGATCTCGTTGTTCGGCTGGGGCATGTGGCCTAAGTTATGGCCTTGTTTGTCAACCCCCAGGCCCTTCCACGCGCCGAAGATCTCTCCCCGTCCTGAGCCAATGGTCAGCGTGTTGGTAATGCCTGACTTGAGTGCGGAGATGCTCAGGTCAAGCAGGGAATCATGCCAATCGGTTTCGAATTCGGGGTTGGTGAATTTCTCCCCGTATTGCGGAGCAAATTTTTTCAGGTGACCGGAAATTCCGGAAAGCCGGTCACGGAGACCATTCATGTCACGGAAACCGTCGGTGTAGCTGTTGTATCGCTCCTTTTCATCCGCCGGCAGCCCGCGGGAATTCTGCAGGGCGATTTTTTCCACCGAGCGCAACACGTTGGAGCGAGCCTCATAACGCTCTCTCACCTCACCCGTGGATATGCTGCCGAAGAGAGCCTGATAAAGGTCCTGCGGATTTGAATGCATAAAAATCGGCTTCCCGGGACCGGTTGCGGAAAGGGTCGCCAGGGTTGGCCGTGAGCGCATGTTGGGCAGGGAATCCATTCCAATGCAGAGGTGAGGCAAAATGGTCTCCGGCAAATGTTGGCTGATCACATGGTCGATGGTAGGGCCGCGAGGAGGACTTCCAATGCCGCCACGGTAACCGCCGAGTGCCCCGAAGAATGCGCTGTGACTCGGGCTGGTATGCTGGCCATGGAGGCCGTTGATGATGTGCATCCGCTCCTTCAGGGGTTCCAGTGCCTTGATGGGTTCCTCGAACTCGAAGCTATCCAGTGATGCATCCTCTTTCAGGCCCTTGGGTATGGCGGTGTAAGGATCAAAGCCCTGGTTCTGCAGGAAAAAGATGACGCGCTTTGGCTTGCCTGCCTGTGCTGTCGGCTTGGCAAAACCGGGAACAATTGGAACGGCAGCCGCAGTGCCGACGCCGGCTGCCATTGCACGAAGCATTTTTCTGCGAGTAATGATCATGTCCTTGCTTTCAAATAAAGGGGGCAGTTATCTAACTGGAATCAGCATCAAATGTATAATACCACTGTTTATCAGTCCACCGTATTTGTCATTATGCCTTCTTCTAAGGCCTTCCTGTATTATTTACTGCCGTGTTGATTTCAATCTCAGCAAAATGTCGGTTCTTTTTTGTGTTTTACGAGCGTGGGATCAAGTATTTTGAGTTGGTAATGACCGCGATGAAGATGTTGATTCCGGTCATGGCAAGCATGCTGGTTGGCGGCTGCCTGAAATTCGGTGATGATATTCACCTTGTTGCCCCGGACGTGACTGCCAGCGAACTGGAGGAGGTCAGCCAGCGCACCGGGATTGTTTTTCCCCAGGGGACAACCGGCCTGGGTTATGTCTTTTTTGGTTCAGGGATTGATGACTCACTCGCAATCAAGGTTGCCATTCCCGGGGGGATGACAACAAACTTCCTGGAGAATGATTTGTTCCAGGGTGGGGATGGCGCTGCGGCATCTATCCAGATTGGCAGGGGACAACACTGGTGGACACCCGGCAAATTAAAAGAGCGCAAGGATTACAGGAAGGACCTGCCGCAGGGCAGATACGTGGAGTGCACCTTCGGCAGGGAGGGCAGCCGGTGGATTGCCTACATTTCCTGGATGTCGACGTAGGCAGGCGCAAGATCAGTTTGAGGGAGCGCCCAAATGAATTCAGGAGGTGAGCTTCCTCCAAAAGCCGATAAACTGCCCGCATGCCAAAGGATTTAATAGACTGGATTCGTGAGTCCAATCGCATCCTGGTCTTCACCGGAGCCGGCATTTCCACTCCCAGCGGGATTCCGGCCTTTCGCGGTGCGGGAGGAATATGGACCACCAGGAAACCGGTTTATTACCAGGATTTCATGTCGATGGAATCCGCCCGCATCGAGTATTGGCAATATAAGCTGGAACTCTGGGAGGAACATGGCGATGCCCGGCCCAATGTCATTCATGAGGCCATTGTGCGACTCGAGCAGGCCGGCCGGGTGGCAATGGTGGTGACCCAGAATGTGGATGGACTGCACCGTGCCGCCGGCACCAGTGAGGACTTTCTCGTTGAGGTGCACGGCACCGGGAGCCTGGTCGAGTGCCAGTCCTGCGGTCATCGTGAGCCGCCACAAGCAAGCTTTGATGTCTTTAAAAAAGAGCGCAAGTGCCCGCGCTGTGCATGTGGCGGTTACCTGAAGCCCGCCACCATCAGCTTCGGCCAGAGCCTGCGTGAAGACGACCTTAACCGTGCCTTTGCCGCCGCCGGATCCTGTGATCTTGTGCTGGCGCTGGGCTCCACGCTCTCTGTCAGCCCGGCCAATTCCATTCCCATGGCTGCGGCTCAATCCGGTGCCCCCTATATCATTATCAACCGTGATGAGACCGATCACGACTCCCTGCCCCAGGTGACCCTTCGCCTGACCGGGAACCTTGAGGAAATTTTTCCCCCCGCCGTGGCGCAGGCCCTGCAGTAAGGTGTTTAATTCTGACTTTCCCCGTTCCGGGGGTGAGGATAACCGGGCGTATGGCTTTAGCTGGAAACCTTATTTCCAGTTCTCTTCCGACTTGTCGAGTTGCTGGTTGGTCAGTCCCAAAGCCTTCGCCACACCCCGGGCCATCATGATGTTGCCGGCCTTGTTCATGTGCACGCCATCACTGGTTAATTGCTTTCCCTTGGGAGAATCGGCAGGAAAGGTTTTCAGTGCCGCCTGCATGTCGGCATTGAGGTCAGCCAGCAGGCACTTCTTCTCCCTGGCCAGCGCCTTGATGAAGTCATTGTAGCCGGCCAACTTCTGGTTCATGGCGTTACCCTGGTCCTCGTTGATCATCGTTGAGGTCAGCAGCATGACCTTGACCCCCGCTTTCTGGGCGCGGTTGACGATCTCGGTGATGTTCTTCTTGTAGGACTCAAGGTCGACTCCCCGCTTGCCGTGCCAGACGTCATTGACGCCACAGCTCAGGGTCATCCAGTTGGGCTTGTGCCTGAGGACGTGATTTTCCAGGCGCGCCAGCATCTGGTTGGACTTGTGACCGCTGATACCGGCAAATACCGGGGCGGCTTCAATCCCTTGGTCCTTCAGGGCTGAAAGGACAAGTTGGCAGTAACCGCCTTTCCTCCTGCCGGCAGCGGTGATGGAATCGCCCATGAAGGCGATCTTCTCGCCATTTTTCACTGCAATTTTACCCGGTGCGGCAAGGGCAACATTTCCTGAAGGGAGAATGAAGCATGCCATGAGCAATGCCGGTGCCAGAAATGACTTCAAGGTGATTTGTGCTGGATGGGACATTTTTTTGGTTCTCGGTTTTTTTTGGATGTTTGATCTGGATCCTGGTCGACCCGGTTAATTTAAATTGGACGGTTTTTTTACCTGCTACTGCTGCATCAGGTCAATCATGGACTTGGCAAAGGCATCACCCAGGCGCACGAAAAATTTGCCGCTGCCCAGGTAGTGGTAGGGCCGGTCGCTGCCGACAACACACCACTCGGCAAAATGTTTGGACCATCCCTTGTCATAGACTGCGCGCGCCTCCAGGTCGTAGACCTTGTAGCTCTCCACCGCGGCAACATTGCCCTTGAATTCAGGGGCGGCGGCGGCCTCCCGCTGGGCCACGGAAACGGCATTTTTGTCCACGCCCTCCTTGGTCATGTTGGTGCCCAGCACACCAATGACAAAGGGCATCTTCGGAGCATCATATTCTTTGCGCACGTCCTTGACGAAGTGCACCATGTTGTCCCGGTAATTGTTCCTGAAAGCGTCCGAGAATTGGTCATTGAAGCCCTGGAACCAGACAAATCCGGCCATGTCATGACCGACGGCCGGGTCATAGGCCGGGTGGTGCTTTTTCAGGTCCTTGAGCACCGCGTGGACGGCTTCGTTCATCATCCTCCAGTTAAGGCTGGCGTTCTTCCTGATGTCCTCAGCCTTGTCCCCGGCCTTTTCCTTTTCATTCAGCTCGTATGGACCGGCGGAAGGGGGGCGGAAGTTGTAATTGAGTGACTTGCCGCCCCAGGAGGTCTTGATGATCAGGATGGGTGCGTCGAGCTCTTCTGCCATGGAAAGCCCGAACCCGAATTCGGGTCCGATCTTGTCCGGGCTGCCGCCGTAGCCCACTGTGAGTGGTCCTGATCCCTTGTTGCCGTCAGCAATGGCAGTGATGTAAACCTGCCTGGATACCACGAAGGTGTCCTTGATGTTTTGCATCTTGGCATCGACCTGCTCCTGCAGTTTTTTTATCTCGGTCTTTGCCGCTGCCTCCGCGGCAGCCTCTATTTCCTTTTTGCGAAGCCCCTTGTTCAACTCGTCACGTTTCATGCGGGTTGCAATAAGGTCCTCGACGTCCGCCCTTGAAATTTTACTTCCTTTCCTGAAGACCAGCTCCCCGAGTTTCCTGACTTCCGGTTCCTTTGCCGCGAGCAGGTGAGGGACCGTGATGTAATAGGAATGGCCGACCATGTTGGACTGGCCGGCAAGGATAAAGACCTGCAACTTCTTGCTGTCGGGTTGTGCCGCGGCAGCATTTACAACCACCAGAGCCGGCAGGAGAGCAATGGCAATCCTCATAAATTTCATTTTCATAATCTCGTTTTTTTATTCACTTGAATAACAGTATGCAAGCTATTGACCCAATGCTGACCCCGGTGCGCGCTTAGATCAAGCGCATTAAAATCCTGCTTTGGCAGGAGAAAGATGGCGTGAGGGTTGATTAATTGGAGTTTGGATAGAATATCTTTGTTGGCGTTATCTCTTATGCGTATTCCCAGAATCTTTTTCATTTTCATCTTTTTGGTATCGCCGGTCCTGCTGTTGTCCGGATGCGCAGAGCCGGTAACAACCGGGCAAACCTGGGACGAGTTTCGCAGGCAATGGCAGGCCAAGGGAGAGGTGTTTGATTATGGGGCACGCATTCCCGCACCGGTGCCTACAGAAAAGAATTTCGCCCACGCCCCGCTGCTCAAGCCTCTGCATGCGTATAACTGGAACGATGAGATGACTGAGGCTGAGCCATCCGATCCGACGCAGCACAGCAAGGCAATCAGTCTTTTCAGGATGCCGGGCAGGCAACCTTCCTTTGGTCAATGGCAGGCAGGTCACGCAGTGGATCTCGTGGCCTGGCAGGAATATTTTCACGGGCAGGAAGACTTCTTTAAAGAGGCGAACGGAACTCCCCCCACCAAGGCCCAATCTGATCAGGCGGCAGCCGATGTGCTGCATGCGCTGACTGTTTTCGGTGAGGAAATGGCCGCACTCCTGGCTGCCGCCAAGGAGAGGTCGCTTTGTCGCTTTGATGTAAGATATGAAGCACACCTGAATGCCCGGTCACCTCACCTGCAGGTATTAATGCAGGCCTCAAAATGCTACACATTGAGGGCGGTTGCCCATCTTGCCGGGGATGATAATAAAGCTGCCTTTGCCGATACTGAAATGACAGTTTTCCTGGCGCAGTGCCTTGCCGGCGAGCCAACCCTTATTGCCCAGTTGGTGCGCATAACGATCCTGCAGAATGCATTACAGGCCATTTGGCAAGGCCTGGTGGAAAGGCAATGGACGGATGAGCAGTTGATTGCGCTGGAGCAACAACTATCAGGCATCAATCTGCCGGAAGACCTTCGGCTTTCGTTGCTCTGTGAGCGTGACATGTTTAACCTTGTCATTGACCAGATGACCCGAAAACCGTTCTCAGAATGGCAGGATCTGCCCGGACTGAATGACGAAAAACTGCCGTCCGCCAACCAGATTCCCTGGTTGGCGAAGAATCAAATCCGGCTTAATGAAATTTTCCTGAAGTTCGGCAGGAATCTTGTTGATGTGGAGAATGGCATCATTCACCCGGCCATCGCTATCGCGCAAGACGCTCACCTTAAAAAGCTCAACAAGGATGACCCGCATAACCTGTTGGCTGCTATCATGTGCATTGAACTGAGTGGTGTTGCGATGCGATTCGGCACTGTTCAAACCGGAATTGACCATGCCCGCATTGCCGGTGCCCTGGAGCAACACAGGATGAAGGACGGTAAATATCCCGGGCAGTTATCTGATCTCGGGATGACGCTGCCCCGGGAGCCTTTCAGTGGCAATTCGTATTCCTACGCTGCGGGAATCAATGAGCGATATCGTCTTCATGGAGCAGGGTGGAATCTTGCGGATGATGGCGGCCGTGTCATCTTCAGGGAAGATGGGACAAGCGTGGACAGCATGCAGGGTGACCCGGTGTGGCAGTATTCTCCGACACCCGGCTCATAGTTTGCCCCGGGCCTGGCAATGCCAGTGTTGAATCCAATCCCGGAAATCAGTAACCTGCCCGGCAGCCGCTATTCATAGAAAGATATGGTTCCGCCCTCTCTGATTGTTTTGCTGATCGCCCTGCCGTTGAATTTATACTTGATCATCAGGACCTTGGGTGTGCCGGGAGCAGGGTCTTTCCCTGCCACTTCATTGGTCATCTCAAATTCATATTCCCGTGCATCGAGATACTGTTTGATGGTGTGGCTCACGTCCATTTGTTTCCTGGTGTCACCCGCCACGCCATAAACCGCGCTGGTTAATTCAATATCGAGTTTCTTGTTCGATTTGGGTCTCTTATAAACCGGATGCTTGCTGTTTCCCGCTGAGACGAAGTAGGCGACCAGGTCCTTCAACTCATCCGCGTTCATGGTATTGACCAACCCGGGGGGCATCATGGAGATCCTGGAACTTTTCTTGGCCACTACCTCTGCCTTCTTCACTGTTTTCAGTTTCAGCGGCTCCAGTCCGGACTGAACTAGGGAATATACACTTTTCCCGTCACTGACGATACGCCCCATGACCACCGAGCCGTCTTTCATTTTCAGCTCATGCTGCTCGAACTGATCGGAAACCACCAGGTTGGGCTGCAGGGTGGATTCCAGTATGGACTTGTAATCGCTGCGCTTGGCCAGGTTCGTCAGGTCCGGGCCAATCCCGCCGCCATCATTGCCAAAGCGGTGGCAGGCCACGCAGAGCCCGGCCGAGAACATCCTTTTGCCATTCGCCAGGCTACGGCCTGCCAGGGGTTCCTCCTTGATCATTTTCAAGGCGGATTCCACCGTCCAGGAAACACCGGGCCCCTTGGCCTTCGGTAACCTGGAGACATCAATAGTCTTGATGGTGCCCATCAGATATTGCAGTGACGTCTTGTCTTTTTCAGGCACCGAGGCGATCGCGGATTCGCGGATTTTGTTGATGTATCCGGTGAACATGTTGCCGCCGCTCTTCGTGAGCAGGGTTTTTAATTCGCCGAGGTAGACCTTGCGATCTTCCATGGTCCAGCCTTCCTGGACGTCCTTCAGGCAAAAGAGAAAATGAATGTTGAGGATGTTGGGGGCGGATTGCATTGATCTCAAGATCGTTCCGCCATAACCGCCGTTGCGTTTCATGACCTCGGCATCAAAATCAGGCACCTTTGCCTTGGTGATCTGCATGAGCGCGACGGTCTTGGCAACCACGGAAGGGTGCTGCAGATAGCAGAGCACGCGGCAGAGTTCCTCGTTCAAGTTGTCGTCCCTGGCCGGGAAGTGTGGATCCAGCTGATCACCAATCGCCTTTGCCTGAGCCGCATCCGGCTTGCCGCCCCTGCTCATGATCACGGCATAGGTTCTCAGGAGGGCCAACTGGCCCGTCTTGTCCAGTTTGCCGAAATCGACCTTCAGCAGGCGCTTGAGGCTTGGGGCAAGGCTGCCTTTTTGGTCACTCCGTGCCAGGCCGAGCAGGGCATGGATTGCTGCCACGTCATCCTTTTCCGAGTAGGCCTTGCCGGCCCAGGTTGATGCATCCTGCCACTCGATGGCGATGCGTGCGGCATAGCGCAGGTGATAATCCTTGCTGCCAAGATATGGCCAGGCTGCGGCCACTGCCTTTGGATCCGGATGACCGTGGAATGCTTCGAGCATATGGCGGGTGGCGCGGGCCTTGGCGTGCGGGCTCGTCGTGTCCAGCCTGGAGAGGGCGGTGGATGACGAACCCTTGTAGGACACCCGGTAGAGGTAGGCCTGGCCACCGCGACCGCCTACACAGAAATACATGTTGCCGTCCGGGCCGACGTCGACGTCGGTCAAGGCCAGTGAGCCTTTCGTGTTGGAAACGAATTCGCGCTTTTCACCTGAATACGAGGAGCCGCTGGGCTTCAGGTGGATTGAGTACATGGTCGCAAAGGTCCAGTCGCAGATAAACAGGGCATCGCGGTAATGGGTGGGAAATTTCGCGTTGGTTCCGGCGATTACGCCGGTAGGACAACCGGGACCGATATCGACCACCGAGCCAACCGTGTCCGGAAAATATTTACGCCATTTCTTGGAGGTGGCGCGCCAACCGCTTTCGCCGCCGGACACACCATGGTTGATCCGGGTGGGGCGATACCATGGTGCGCCGATGTCCCATTCCATGTCTGCATCATAAACGAATAATTCACCGTCCCGGTTCAGGGCGAAATCAACGGGGTTGCGGTATCCCATGTTCATGACTTCGCGTTGCTTGCCGTCCGGGCTGAGTTTCATGACCCAGCCGCCGGGAGCCTTGCCCCCGCCATTGTGCCCATAGGCATAGTTCTGCAGCAGATAATCGTCTTTCCAGTTATTCCGGATGCGGGTCTTCTGGTAATTGGGGACTTGGGTCATGTTACCGGCGATCGCATAGAGGCTTTTACCATCAGGGGTGACAACCAGGGAGTGGGGGCCGTGCTCGCCGCCACCATTCATTTCCGAAATGACTTCAGAAGGCCCGAGGTCGCCGTTCTCCAGCACCTTTGCCCGTGTCAGGGTCTTGTTACCCATCATGTAAAGGTGATCGAAGGCGTAGAGCATCCCATACAGGGATGACCTGACGTTGAGTTTCCTGATCTTGCTCTCATCAAGGGCTTCACCGGGCCTGGGGATTTCAATCAAGAAGGTGCCGGCACCTCCCTGGTCGGAAACGGCCAAGCGACCTTTGCCGTCAAAGGCCATGGATATCCATGATCCATACTTTCCTTTGTTCACCTTGTAGACCAGGTCCACGACAAAGCCCGGCGGCACGTTCAGGCCCGTGGAGGGATCCTCAATGGCTTTTTCCAGTGGCGGAAGCTGAGCCTGGGCGAAAGCGCCCGCCAGGCAAAGGATGATGGTAAGTGATGAGACTTTTGAGATGGCCATAAGTGTTTTCTGGATTGTTTCAGATCCGATTGTGCGAAAAGAAATAACTCTGAATGCGAACAGCCACCAGCCAATTCGTACATTATTGCTTTTTATCCCAGCATACCGGCATCGCGCCCTTGAATGAACCATCCGGGGCCTGGAATGCTGCATAAAAAGGATATTTACCGGGCCTCTTCATGAACCTGGGCTGGAGATCAGGTCATGGCCCGGCAGCACTGAAACCTTGGCTGAGGTGTAAGGCCAGGCACTCCTCAGACGGGCCAAGCAATTTCTGGTGAAAATCCCTGACAACGGATACAATTCATCTTCCCGATGAAAAAATCTTATCTGATCATCTGTGCTTTACTGTTTTCCCCGGTGGTTTGGGCCGAGGAAGAAAAGCCCAATATCCTTTTCATCTACACCGATGACCAGTCCACGCGCACGGTGGGTTGCTATGAGGACGCGTTCGATTTTGTGCAGACGCCCAACATCGACGCGCTGGCAAAGTCCGGTGTGCGATTTTCGCGGGCGTATATTGGCTCCTGGTGCATGCCTTCGCGGGCGACGATGCTCACGGGACATCATCAGCACGGTGTTGAGTCCATGCGCATGGAGGGCAAGTACCCGGGCAGCGTGTATAACCCGAAGCAATGCCCGTTCTGGCCGGCGGTGTTCCGCAAACACGGCTACGTGACCGCACAGATCGGCAAATGGCACACCGGCGTGGATGGCGGCTTCGGGCGCGACTGGGATTACCAGATTATCTGGAACCGGCCGAAATACGTGAAGAATTCGCCGAATTATTATCATGATCAACTCACGGAGTTTAACGGCGGCGAACCGGAATTGGTGAAAGGTTACACCACGGACAATTACACGAGGTGGGCGGTGGAGTTCATCAATGGCAAGGGGCGTGATGCCAAGAAGCCCTGGTATTTGTGGCTGTGCTATGGTGCCGTGCACGGACCGTTTACCCCCTCAGAGCGCCACAAGGGTCAATACAAGGCGGCAAAGGTGCCGGTGCCGAAGGATGTCTACCCGCCGCGACCCGGAAAGCCCCGATATGTCCAGAAAATGGAGCACTGGGAGCCGAAAAAGGGTGGCAAGCGGCTATCGCCATCGCGGATATACAGCGAACCGGTGGAGAAAAAAGTGCGTGAGCTGGGACCGGTTGGCATGAAGGACATCCCGGGTAAACCATTGCGCGAGTGGATCAGGCAATACCACGAGGGCGTGCTGGCCATTGATGAAGGCGTGGGTCGCGTGCTGAAGGCGTTGCAGGAGAGCGGTCAGGATGAGAACACGCTGGTGGTGTTTACTTCCGATCAGGGTTTTGCGTGGGGTCAGCACGGGTTCAAGTCGAAGGTCGGTCCCTACCATGCGACCGTCGGCGCGCCCTTGATCATTCGCCCGCCGGCGACAAGGGCAGGCAGGACTGCCGGGCGCGTGGTGAAAGAGCCGGTGAGTGGTGTCGATTTACCACCGACTTTTTTCGCGCAGGCCGGTTTGCCGTTACCTTGGGAAATGCACGGTGAGGATTTAAGCCCGCTGCTTACTGATCCGGAAGCCAAGCGCACTTCACCGGCGATGCTGGTGCACACCGGCAAGATTTACGGCTCGGCAACGGCGAAGATCCCGGAAGTTGATGACCCCAGGCTCTATCACGGGCCGGGTGTGCCCTGGTATGTCATGGTTGCCGAGGGAAGGTTCAAGTATGTGCGCAACCTGATTGAGGGGGAAATGGAGGAGTTGTATGACCTGAAGCGTGACCCCGAGGAATTGAATAACCTGGCGTTAAAGCCGCGCTTTGATAAGACGCTTGCGCAGTATCGGCAGATGGCGATCAGGGAACTCACGAGAACCAGGGCACCCTTCATAGACGACTTGCCCAGGCCTTCAACGATACGTTGAGCGGGTTTAAAGTTGATTTTTGCGCAGTGATTCCAGATCATTTATGAAAGATGAAAAGGAAACGCACCATGAATAATAGCAGCGCAGGGAATCTCCTGGTCCTTTTAACTTCAGCTGTCATCCTTTCAGGTTGTGTCACCAACACACCGCAGGGTGTGCCTGATGGAATTCCTATCATAGACACCCATATCCATCTCTACGATGTGCACCGGGCATCCGGCGTGGATTGGCCACCTGCCTCGGACAAGGTCCTTTTCCGATCTGTTTTGCCTGAACATTACGACGCAATCTGCAGGGCTAATGGCATTAGCGCCACGGTCATTGTCGAGGCCAGCAGTCGCGTTGAGGACAACCAATGGGTGCTCGATCTGGTGCAGCACAATCCGCAGCGTTACACGGCATTGGTGGGCAGCCTGCCGATCGGCAGCGATAAGTTCAGTGCCTTGCTGGAACGTTTCGCAAAAGACCGCCGCTACGTGGGTATCCGGATGCGGGACCGACCGGGCGGCGATGCCTTCTTTACCGAGGCGGTCTGGCGTGACCTTGCCCTGCTCTCGAAAAAAGGTTTCGTTCTCGACGTGCTGATGGCCAACTTCACGCTTGAGGATGTCATCACGATTGCCAAAAGACTTCCCAAGCTGAAGATCCTGATCAATCACGTGACGGGTCTCACTATCACCGGGAAAGCAGCTGAACCTGACTGGGCCGACACAGTGAGGCGTGCCGCCGGGCACGGCAATGTCTACTGCAAGGTCAGCGGTATCTTCCAGCGCAGCGGCCAGGTGCCCGCCCCCAAGGAGTTGTCCTATTATGCCCCGATTTTCGAGGTGGTATACGAAGCCTTTGGCGAAGACCGCATCATTTACGGCAGCAACTGGCCGGTGACGGATCGCGGCGGGACTTACGCCGAGCAATTGGCGATCATCCACGCCTTCTTCGCACCCGAGGGTGAACGGGTGCTCAGGAAGCTCTTTGCCGTGAATGCACAGAAGTTCTACGGCTTGAAATAAGATGTCCCGGTGACAGACTCTCATGCTTTCCTCTTCTGCCGACTAAAAAACGATTATGAAAAGCCACCCGCCGATCATTGGCATTTTTCTTTTTGTCCTGCTGGTCCTTGGCCAATTGGCGCAGGCGGAAAAGAAACCCCCCAACATCCTCTTCATCTTTGCCGATGATGTCGGGCAGGAGGTTCTCGGGTGCTATGGCGGTGAGTCCTACCGTACGCCGCACCTGGATGAACTGGCCCGCACGGGCATGAAGTTTAATCATGCCTACAGCATGCCTGTCTGCCATCCCTCGCGCTTGACGTTGATGTCCGGCAAATACCCTTTCCGGCACGGTCAGGTGACCTGGGGTGATTACCCCAAGAAAGAAGAGCCTCACACCTTCGCCCGCTATTTGCAGAAGGCCGGATACGCGACCGCCATTGCGGGCAAGTGGCAGCTCTGCCTGCTGAAGGATGACCCCCTGCATCCGCGCCGGCTGGGATTTGACCGGTGGGATCTCTTCGGCTGGCACGAGGGACCGCGTTTCTATGAACCGATGGTCTACCGCAACGGCAAGGTGCGCACGGACACCCTCGGCCATTACGGGCCGGACCTCTACGTGCGCAGCCTGATTGAGTTCATGAAGGCTAACCGCGACCGGCCTTTCCTGGCCTACTACTCGATGGCCGTTGCCCACGAGGTGACCGATGACCTTGAGACTCCCGTGCCGCACGGTCCCTTTAGCCGCTACGACAACTACACGGAGATGGTGGCTGAAATGGACCGGGCGGTTGGTCGGCTGGTAGCGGCATTGAATGCCCTCAAGCTGCGCGAGGAGACGCTCATCCTGTTCGTGGCCGACAACGGCACGCCGCCTGAGATCATCATCCGGGCCGAGGGCAAGAACCTCATCAAGGCACCAATCGTTTCCCGTCGCAACGGGCATGACGTGCCCTGTGGCAAGAAGCAGCTGAATGATGCCGGCACCAACGTGCCTATGATTGCCAATTGGCAGGGTGCCATCAAGCCGGGACAGGTGGTCGATGACCTGGTGGACTTCAGTGATCTTTTACCGACCTTCCTGGATTTAGCGGGCGCCCCGCTTCCAGCAGGCCGGAAGCTTGATGGCGTGAGTTTCGCTAACCGCCTGCGCGGGAAAGCGGCTTCCACGCGATCCTTTACCTACTGTGAAGAAGCCGTGTTGCCCAAGCCCGGCGGCGTGGAACCCGATGGCACCAGCTCCGGGCTCAAGTGGGTGCGCACGCAGGACTGGAAACTCTATAATGATGGACGCCTCTTTCACATGGCCAAGGATTCCCTGGAGAAACGTCCGCTTATCGCCAAGCAGGATGACCCGGCTCGCCTGGCTATCCGCAAACGGTTGCAGAAGACCTTCAACAAACTGGGATTCTAGCCTATCACCAAGATTCAGCAATCCCCTGATCTGTCTTATGAAAACACGATTCATCTCATTCTTTTTCCTTGCCACTCTGGCGACTGGCCTGGGGGCCAGGGACTTGCCCAGGGCTTTGCTTATCGGGGATTCGATTTCCATTGGCTACACGCCCCACGTCGTGGCCGCCTTGAAGGGTAAGGTTGAGGTCAGCCACAATAAGGGCAACGCCCAGCATACGGGCACGGGACTGAAGATGCTTGAGCGCTGGATCGGCGGGACACAATGGGATGTGATCCATTTCAACTGGGGACTGTGGGACCTGTGCTACCGCCATCCCGAGTCCAAGGTCCAGGGCCGACGCGACAAGGCCCGGGGAACGCTGACGATCTCCCTGGAGCAATACGAGAAGAACCTCGACCAGTTGGTGGTTCGGCTGAAGAAAACCAAGGCCAAGTTAATTTGGGCCCACACCACGACAGTGCCTAAAGGCGAGGCGGGTCGGAAGGTGGGTGATGATACCAAGTATAACGATGCTGCCACCCGTGTGATGAAGAAACACGGCATCGCCATCAACGACCTGAACACCCTGACTGATGCCTTTCCTGCTGAACTCTTTACGGCATCCGGCAATGTGCATTTCAGATCTGAAGGATCCAAGAAGCTCGGTCAGGCGGTGGCAGTGAAAATAACGGAGGCACTCAGTCAATAGAGTCAGGAATAGCCCGGGAAAAGCTGCCTCAGTTGTGGAGGATGGCCTGAGCAATGCCAATAAAACACTGGTTGTGAATGATAAAATGCTTTGCCTTTATATAGGTACAGACGAAGCCGAAACTCAACTTGATTTGCAACGAACGGTAGCCTTTGGCAGAGTGAATCCCGGATATGTATGCCATTGAATCTAGATACGATGTCACCATAATCGGGAGTGGGCACAACGGGTTGGTGGCGGCGTGTTATCTGGCGAAGGCGGGGCTCTCCGTCTTGGTCTTGGAGCGAAACGCGGAGCTCGGGGGAGCGACGCGTTCAGCCCGCATCTTCGAGGGGATGGATGCCAAGCTCTCCGTCTATTCCTATCTGGTCAGCCTCTTTCCGGAAAAGATCGTTGACGACCTTGACCTGAATCTCCGGCTGAAATCGCGCAGTACGGCATCGTGGACGCCCACTCTCGACAATGGGAAGCTGCGCGAATTGCTGCTCCTCAACAACTCCCCCGATGGCAATCGGGAAGCCTTCCTCGCATTGACCGGGGACGAGTGCGATTACCGGGGATTTTTGGAGCTTCAAGAAATGCAGGAGCAACTGGCCGCGGTCATTTGGCCGAGCCTGACTGCGCCGCTGGTGAGCCGGGAAGAAATGCGCAGCCGCCTGGACCGCGACGGGGAAAGGGCGTGGCAGGCCCTGGTCGAGGAGCCACTCGGGGAGGTGATCGAACGGTTGATTTCCAGTGACCTGGTTCGCGGCCTGGTGTTCACCGATGGCAAGATTGGCCTGTCGACGTACCCGCA
>JAYGGE010000047.1:0-8712 GCA_046581505.1 Verrucomicrobiales bacterium
GGTTGTTCTTGCCCCGGACGGGCAGCATCTCTTTGTGCTTGGAGGCAACCATACCAAGACCCCGAATCCCGACAGTTCAGCCCTGCGCCTGAACTATGCCGAGGACCAGCTGTTGCCGAGGATGACTGATGCCCGCGGTCACGCGCGCAGCATTCGTGCCCCGGGCGGCTGGGTGGCCCGCACAGACAAGGAGGGCAAGTCCTTCCATCTCTACTCGGCGGGTTTCCGCAACCAGTATGATGTCGCTTTCAATCCCGATGGTGAGATGTTCACCTTCGACTCGGACATGGAGTGGGACAGCGGCACGCCGTGGTATCGGCCGACACGCATTTACCACGTCACCAGCGGGTCTGAGTTCGGCTGGCGTACTGGCACCGGGAAATTTCCGGTATGGTATCCGGATGTGCTGCCACCGACACTTGATGTTGGTCCGGGTTGTCCAACAGGTGTGGTCTCGGGAATGGGTGCCAGGTTCCCGGCTAAATATCAGGATGCAATCTATGCCTTTGACTGGACCTACGGCACGATCTACGCGATTCACCTTACCGCGACGGGAGGATCATACGCCGGAACCAAGGAGGAATTCGTGACCGGCGTGCCGCTGAATGTTTCCGATGGGGTGATCGGTAAGGACGGCAACATGTATTTTGCCGTTGGCGGGCGGGGCACGCAGTCCGCACTCTATCGGGTAAAGTATACCGGTTCCGAGTTGACCAAGCCCAGCAGGAGAGTTGACACAGCCTCGGCAATAGCACGTGCCGTGAGGCAGGAAATGGAAGCTTTCCACGGCAGGCAGGTTGCCGGGGCAGTTGCCAGGATCTGGCCCAACCTGGGGCATGCAGACCGCTCAATACGCTATGCTTCCCGCGTTGCCCTTGAGCATCAGCCGGTCGCTGACTGGCAGGTGAAGGCACTCGCTGAGAAGGATTCGCAGACCGCGCTTTCCGCTCTTCTCGCACTTACCCGGCAGGGGGACCCTTCGTTGCAGGCCAAGCTCCTTGCCGCGTTTTCCCGCCTGAAGATGACAGAGCTGAGCGAGGCGCAGAAGCTTGAGGCCCTGCGTGTGCTGGGGCTGACCTTTATCCGCATGGGTAAGCCGGAAGCGGCCATTGCTACCAAGATTGCCGCCACTTTATCGCCGCTTTACCCGGCTGCGAGTGATGCCATGAATCGCGAGTTGGTGGCGATGTTGGTTTACCTTGGTGCCCCGGATGTGGTTGCCAAGACCGTGCCGTTAATGAGCCAGGATGCCGCGGGACTTGAAGAGATTGAGTTTGATGACCGGTTGCTGCACCGTTCCAAGCAATATGGCGGGTCATTCCTCAACCAGAAGTCCAATAATCCCCAGCGTCAGCAAATCTGGTATGCCTATGCGCTGAAGAACATGGCGGAGGGCTGGACCCCGGCATTGCGCAGGGGCTTCTTTACCTGGTTTGCCAAGTCGCGCAATTTCAAGGGAGGAGCCAGCTTTGGCGGGTTCCTTGAAAACTTCCGCAAGGAGTCACTGGGCAAGATAGCTGATGCGCAAATTCGCGCTGAAATGGATAGCCTGAGCAGGAAGGCGGTTGCCCTGGTTCCCGCCGGTTACGAGAGCGCCCGTAAGATTAACGTTGGAGTGAAACCGGGCATGAAATTTGATACCGAGGAGATTGAGGCCAAGGCCGGTGAGAAAATTGCCATCGTCCTGCTTAATAATGACCCGACGGGCTTAATGCATAACCTCGCTGTATGTGCCCCGGGCAGCCAGCAGAAAGTGATGGCGGCCACGCTGGCGATTGGACCGAAGGCCATCGAACAGAATTTCATTCCTGATATTCCCGAGGTGCTCGCATCGACCCCGCAGGTTGCTCCCAACCGTAAATTCGTCCTTTATATGACAGTGCCTCCACAGCCTGGTGATTATCCTTACATCTGCACTTACCCGGGCCACGCGCAGTTGATGTTTGGCAACCTGAAAGTGACCAAATAATAAAGCAGTGCTATTGCGATGCGGATTCTTTACCTTTCAGCGCTGGCGTTTTCCGCGGCGGCCGGTGGTGTAGAACCGCATTGGTCCTATGTCGCGCCGCTCAAGCCTGCCCTGCCTGCTGTTGCCGACAAGGACTGGGACAAGAACCCCATTGACCGTTTTATACGCCCGGCAATGGATGGTTGTGGTCTGCTTCCGCAGGAGCAGGCGCAACCCGCGCGCCTGTTAAGACGGGTTTACCTGGACCTGACCGGGTTGCCTCCTGCCATTGCCGAGACAGATGCCTTCCTTGCAGATCCCTCGGAAGCACATTTTACGCGTATCGTTGACCGCCTGCTTTCCCTGCCGGGGTTCGGGGAGAAGTGGGCAATAGGATGGCTTGACCTCGCCCGTTATGCCGACTCTGACGGTTATCAGCGGGACGGGTTCCGCAATGTCTGGCCTTTCCGTGACTGGGTGATTCGTGCGCTGAACGCGGATATGCCCTTCGATCAGTTCACCATTGAGCAACTCGCGGGCGATCTTCTGCCAAATGCAACCAAGAGCCAGCTGATTGCCACCGGGTTTCATCGCGGCCCGATACTCAACCTGGAGGCAGGAACTGATGCCGAGGAGGATCGCATCAAGCAGGTTGTTGACCGGGTGAACACCACCGGCACCGTCTGGCTTGGGACTTCGCTCGGGTGTGCCCAGTGCCATGAGCACAAGTATGACCCCTTTTCCATGGCCGAGTATTACTCGATGGCCGCTTTTTTCAACAACACGAAACAGGAGGGGCAGCGCATCGAGAAAAATGGTGCGGGGATGAAATACATCGGTGCCGACGTGAATGTCCCGCTGAGTGCAGAGGAGCAGGCACGCCGGGCTGAGGCCCGCGGGAAGTTGACGGCGGCGCAGCAGGACTTCGTCGCAAAAGTAGACGAGTTGTGCGAGGCCTTGCCGGATGAGAGGCTTGCCAGGCTGGAGAAGGACGACCCGAAGGCCCTTGCCCTCATCGGTAAAGAAAAGCGCACCTACAAGGACGCGACGACGCTAAAGAAAGTCCTGTTCAGGAAAGGTGAACAGGCAAAGGTGCTCAGTAAGCTTGAGCAGCAGGTCAACCTGCACACGAAGGGCATTGAGAAGGGCAGCTTTCAGATTGGATTCAGCTCACGGGTCATGAAGGAGATGGATGTGCCGCGTGAGACTTTTGTGCTCAAGCGCGGAAATTTCCTCACGCCCGGCGCAGCGGTCGAGGCCGCAACCCCTGCGGCACTGCACCCCTTCCCGGAGGGTGCGCCAAGGAACCGGCTCGGCCTGGCACAGTGGATTGTCTCAAGGGACAACCCGCTTACTGCCCGTGTTGCGGTTAATCGCATCTGGGCCGAGTTGTTTGGCCGCGGGCTGGTGACAACGATGGAGGATTTTGGCCGGCAGGGAGCAAAACCGACTCATCCCGGCCTGCTGGACTGGCTGGCGGCCACGTTCCGTGATGATGATGCCTGGTCGATGAAGCGCACCATTCGGCGCATCGTGCTTTCGAGCACCTACCGCCAGAGTGCCGCCGCCGGAAGTTCAAAGCGTGCGCGGGATCCCGACAACACCTTCTACGCGCGCGGTCCAAGGCAGCGCCTGGTCGCCGAGCTGGTGCGTGATAATGCGCTCGCTATTTCAGGCCTGCTGTCCACGCGGATGTTCGGGCTTCCGGTGCGCCCCGTGCAACCGGCAAAAGTTTGGCGTGTCATCGGTTCTGTCGACAATACCTATTACCTTTCCAAGGGCGAAGACCTGCACCGCCGCGGAATCTATACCCTCTGGCGCCGCTCCGCTCATTACCCCAGCTTCGCCAACTTTGATGCTCCCAACCGCGGCGCGTGCACAGTGAGCCGCCAGTCGAGCAATACACCACTGCAGGCACTCACGCTGATGAACGATCCGGCCTATGTAGAGATGGCCCGGGCCTTTGCCGCACGCATACAGGAGGAGACCGGTGAGAGGGGCGCCCAGCAACGCCTTGAGCATGCCTTCCGCCTTGCTCTTTCCCGCAGACCGGGAGCGGATGAACTCGGGGTATTGAGGAAAATCTATTTTACTTCTCTGGATGCCAACGGCGATGAGGCGCAAGCCTGGTTTGATGTGGCTACCACCCTGCTTAACCTGCACGAGACCATTACTAAATAGCCTCAACGAGGGGAACAGGGGAGGATTCCCTTTGCTCCGGATTGAAGAAAATGAATATCGAGGAGACCGCGACACTGATTGCCCGCCGCTCCTTCCTGCGCGGTTCCGGGGGGATGGGCGTTGGCACGCTTGCCTTTAACCAGCTGCTTTGCGGGGAGTCATCCGCGATTACTGCCGATCCTAATGTCCCGCTTCCCGGGCACTTCGCGCCGCATGCGAAGTCGGTGATTTTCCTGCACATGGTCGGGGCGCCATCCCAGCTGGACCTCTTTGATCCAAAGCCAAGGCTGCAGGAATTCCACGGCAAGCCGTCACCTGCCGAGTTCATAGAGGGCAAGCGCTTCGCTTTCCTGCGCGGCCACCCGAAGATGATGGCATCACCGTTCAAGTTTGAAACCCTGAACGAGGGGCAGCAGATTTCTGAAATATTGCCGCATTTGAAGAGCGTTGCCGGAGAGATTGCGATCGTGCGCTCGATGACAACTGAAGATTTCAATCACGCTCCGGCACAGATGTTTTTTCACTCGGGACTCAACCGGATTGGCCGTCCGAGCATCGGCTCGTGGGTCAGCTATGGCCTTGGGTCAGAGTGCAGTGACCTTCCCGCCTATGTGGTGATGGTTTCAGGAGGCGTCGCCGGTGCCGGGGCAAGCCTTTGGAACAACGGATTTTTGCCCAGTGTCTACCAGGGCGTGGAATTTCGCAGTGACGGGGACCCGGTGCTGTTTCTGTCCAATCCCAAGGACGTTGATCGTGCGCGCCGCAGGCGTATCCTTGATGGCATCGGGGAACTCAACGCCCTGGAACTGGATAAAACAGCAGATCCGGAGATTCGCACGCGCATGGCGCAGTATGAACTGGCCTTCAGGATGCAGATGTCAGTACCGGAATTAACCGACATCACCACTGAACCTGATGAGGTAAGGGCGATGTATGGCAAGGGTAGCTTCGCCGGGCATTGCCTGCAGGCGCGGCGTCTGGTTGAGCGCGGGGTTCGCTTTGTCGAGTTGTATAACTCGACATGGGATCATCACGGGGGAATTGAGAACAACCTGCGAAAGAAGACCAAAGAGACCGACCAGCCGATCGCCGCGTTGATCAAGGACCTCAAGATGCGCGGTCTGCTTGATGAGACCCTGATCGTCTGGGGTGCCGAGTTCGGGCGTACACCGATGTTTCAGGGAGCAAAGCTCGCCGGTGCCGGGCGTGACCACCACAAGGAGGCCTACAGCATCTGGATGGCAGGTGGAGGGATTCGCGGCGGCATCAGTTATGGTGAGACCGATGACTACGGATATTACGTGACAAGGAACCCCGTCCTTGTTCGTGACCTGCATGCGACAATCCTGCATGCCCTGGGGATGAACCATGAAGAGGTGACCTTTCGTTTCCAGGGACTTGACCAGCGTTTAACCGGAACCGAGGATGTTTCTGTGCAACACGCGTTGTTCGGTTAGAAAAGTCCACTTACCGGCACTATGAGCTCATCGGGGATACGATTGATTACAGGAGTGGGATTGTTCGTGATGGCATCCTGCGGGCCAGAACCCGGGGGTCAGGGGCAGTCGCCTTTGCCCGGTGCGCGAAAAGAGGCAGCCAGGATGGCCCTTGAGGCGGATGCCCTTGATCGATCCCTGTGGTCGAGTGAAATGGATGCCCAACGACATGAGGCGGTCATTGTCCGGTTGTGGGACCGGATGCGTGCGGCCGCCGATCCGCTCGTGGTATTGCGTGATTTTCCCGTGGGCGTAATTCGCGTGGGCGAGCTGGGAAAACCTCTGCAATTAAACAACGGGGTGCATGTCACCAGATTTTCAAGGCGACTGGCTGCAGAACCCGTTTACCTTGACCGGGGTAAGTGGTCTGACTTGCTCCTGGTGCTTAAGAACCGTGGTTTCCAGGTGGCCCAGTCGGAGTGGCATCATGTGCGATTTGTTCCTGCAGAGGATGGCGAGCCGGCACGTTCCGATGTGAGGTTTGAGGTTCACCTTAACAAAGCGCACCCGCCGATGCACGCACTCATCGTCAAGGGCCGGCTTGGCATTGTCTGGGAAGGGCTCGCCTCGGGCCGGGGCGATGGGGAGCCGGTGATTAAAAGCGTTGATGCCTCGCAAATAACCCTGGTCGAGCGGGAGGGTGAAGAGGGTTTTGAGCGCGCATTGCGTATTGCCCCGGAACCTGAGGTACCAGGCGGTTCCGTTGATCTGCATCCGGTTATGGTATATGACCTCGACAGTGACGGTTTGCCTGAGATTGTCCTTGGCGGGGTGAACTTAGTGATGCAAAACCGCGGCGGGTTTCGATTTGAGCGGGGTCCACTGATGGCGGGTGAGGTCGCCTTGCGTAACGCCGGTAACATCGCCGATTTTAACGGTGATGGCCTGGTGGACTTACTGGGGGTGGACAGGCGCGGGGAGGGTGTCCTCGTCGCCGGCGATGGCTCTGCGGGTTTTACCGGCACCCAAATCAAACCGTGGGATGTTGTCACCAGGCATTCCAGCGCGATGACCTGCGGCGACATTGACAATGACGGGGACCTGGATGTTTGGATATCTCAATACCGCTCTCCCTATGTGCGCGGCCAGATGCCGACCCCTTTTTACGATGCCAATGACGGTTACCGGTCCTACCTTATGCTCAACGGAGGCGACGGCAGCTTCACTGACGCCACCGAGGCAGCGGGATTGGCAGGGAAACGGCATCGCCGCAGTTACAGTCACTCCCTTGTCGATATTGACAATGACGGTGACCTTGACTTGCTGGTGGTGAGTGATTTTTCCGGACTGGATATTTATACCAACAACGGCAGGGGACGGTTCAAGGAGGTCACCGGGGAATTTGTCACGGCACGCCATGCCTTCGGCATGGCGCATGCCTTCGGTGACTTTGATCGTGACGGGCGTCCTGATATTTACATGGCGGGGATGAGTTCAACAACCGCGCGACGGCTTGAGCGCCTTGGCCTTGTCCGGGCTGACTTCCCGGATTACTCGGAGATGCGCGGGCCAATGACCTTTGGCAATAGGCTTTATCAACGCGAGGGCGCGCGATTTGTGCAGGGTCCACTCAATAATAATGCTGCCCGGCTTGGCTGGACGTGGGGTTGCGCTGCGGCGGACTTTGACAATGATGGGGATGATGACCTGTATGTTGCCAACGGCCACATCTCGGGTCAATCAGCCACCGACTATTGCACGCGTTACTGGTGCCATGACTTGTATACCGGCACTTCATCTGAGGACCCGGGAATAGCACACCTGCTGAGCGACGAGTTTCGCCCGCAAGGCATGCGCGGACTCAACACCGGTGGAATTTCGTGGAACGGCTACGAGAAGAACCGCCTGCTGATGAACCTTTCGGGTCGCGATTTCATAGATGTCGGCTTCCTGATGGGGGTCGGATTTGAAGAGGACTCACGTGCTGTCGTTGCCGCGGACCTTGATTGCGATGGTAAACAGGATCTTGCCGTTGTCGTAACCCACTGGCAACCGGGACCCGAGGTTACCCCGAAGCAAAGCCTTTTTCTTTTGCGTAATCGCATCCCGCATGGGCCCGGTGTTTCCTGGGTAGGTGTGCATTTGCAGGGAGGCCGGGGCCTTTCCCCGGTTGGTGCGCAAGTTACCCTGGAGAGTTCAGTTGGCAGGCGTTCAAGGCTGTATGTGACCGGTGACTCGTTTTACTCGCAACACCCGGCAACTGTGCATTTTGGGCTGGCCGCCGGCGAGCGGGTAAAACGCATATTAATACGCCTTCCGTATGGCCGTGATATATCAGTAAATACCCCTCAGGCAGGTGTTTATCACAGGGTGAAGCTTGAATTGCAGTGAGGGCCTTAAAAAACAGCCGCATTTTTGGATTTTACCCTCAGCAAAAAACCTTCATTATCAATGCCATGCGTAAATATATCTTATGGTCGGCATGGCTCGGCGTATTGTTGGTTTTTCCAGTGGCTGACCTGAAGGCGGATATCGTCGGCGAGTGGGATGCCGATGACTTTACAGGAACAGCCACATGGCCCGGCACCGCTGATGCCGCGCTCAGGGAAGGAGCCCCGGTTTCCGGTATCGATGATGATTCGTTTCCGGGATCACGTTTGCATTACGTGACCTTTGGCCCGGCAGAGACTGCCTTTGAAGTTACTGCCGGGGCAAACCCGATTGCCGGCAGCATGGAATTTTCTGCATCTGTTGTTTTTCGCACTACCGGAACAGGTGCGAATGGTGAAAATGATTTCTGGCGCAACCAAGGCCTGGTGGGTATTGAGCTTCCCGGCGGAGGCGTTGGTGACTGGGGAGTGGGGATTGCAAATGGCGGCAGCATCAATGGAGGATCAGCGCTTCATAACGGTGATTCCGGATCACTCGGTCCGGTTGTCAATGATGGCGCCTGGCATGTGGTGACCATGGTGGTGGATGATCTGGGCAACGCGCTTCACGACCGCCGGATCTATCTTGACGGTGCAGAGGTTGCCACAGACCTTGGGCTTGCGTACGGGGGCGGGAACGGCAACGGAGGAGGATTTGTGCAAGGTGTTAAGCATTGACATTGGGCAGGCGGTAGATCTTGATCGAAGCGTTCCAATT
>JAYGGE010000065.1:0-22104 GCA_046581505.1 Verrucomicrobiales bacterium
TGGTTGGCGGAGGCCTCAGCGGACTGGCGGCTGCATACTTTTATCAGCAGAAGCACGGCAAGGATAAGAAGGTGCTTATTCTCGACAATCATGATGATTTCGGCGGACATGCCAAGCGCAATGAACATACGATCAATGGCACTACACGCATAACCTATGGCGGTTCACAGACGCTGGTAGAACCGAACCATGCACATAGAATCGTACTGAATCTGCTGGAAGATATAGGAGTAGACCTGGACCGGTTCAAAACCGCCTATGACACCGGTTTCTTTAAGCGGAATAATTTAGGGGCTGTCACCTACTTCAACAAAGAGATATTTGGTGAAGACAAAGTGGTCCAGCATCCCTATTGCAATTATCCAAACTATGTCGAGGGGCTCCAGGGTACGAAGCTATCCAAAGAAGAGGCTGCAAAACAAGCGCCTTTAAGCGATAGAGGCAAAAAACAACTACTGAGAGTATTGAATGGCGGGCTGCATGCGCTGCAGGTCCCGAAAGAAAAGTTGCGTAACTATATTAATACTCATTCCTACTTCGATTACCTGAAGGATCAGCTGGGGGTTGATGACCCTGGCGTGCTGAGAATGGCGAGACATTCCGGCCTGGACTGGGCAAGCACGGGAACAGACTTGATGAGCATCGCCGCAGCCAAGGGTTGTGGTGCACTGGGGTTTGCACCTGTAGCAGTCTATGATGAAGATAATCCATACGTTCATCATTTTCCTGACGGTAATGCCGGCGTTGCGCGTGCGTTGGTGAAAAAGTTGACCCCTAATGTAGCCAAGGGAAAGAACGCTGAAGAGCTTGTCTTGGCTAAATTCAACTATGCTGAGTTGGATAAATCCAGCAATGCTGTTCGCATCAGGCTAAACAGTACGGTGGTCAATGTAAAGCATGGTGGTGACCCCAAGAACTCCAGTAACGTTTTCGTAAACTACATCAATGATAATAAGTCGTATCAGGTGAACGCCAAAGGCGTCGTGATGGCCTGCTACAACATGATTGTTCCGCATATCGTTTCGGGTCTTCCAGAAAAGCAGGCAGCGGCGTTGAAACTTCAAGCGAAGAGTCCGCTGCAATACACCACTGTCGGCTTAAAGAACTGGCGGGCAATGAAAGAACTGGGAATTGGCCTGGCTATGTCACCTGGAAATATGCATCAGGCAGTGCTGATGGACTTTCCGGTGAGCATGGGCGGCTATGAGTACACCAAGACCCCGGACGATCCATGTGTCATTCAGATGATCAGCTGTCCGTATGGAAAAGTTGGCGCTCCGAGACTTGAGCAATTTCGTGAAGCGCGACACAGGATGTTAGTGCTGCAGTTTAAGGATTATGAACAGGAAGTCAGGAGTCATCTCAACGGTATGCTCCCCAAGGAGCTGTTTGATTTCGACAGAGATGTTGCGAGTATTTCCGTAAATCGCTGGTCCCACGGTTACACGGTCGGCGGCCCAGGGGATTCGACACGAATCGGCCGACAACCATTTGGCCGGATTACCATTGCCAATGCCGACTCCGCCCCCGATGCGGATGCGAAGAGCGCAATGATGATGGGATATCGAGCGGTAAACGAATTGGGGTAAGCGCGGGTGTCATTGGCTCCGTGGAAAGCAATCCGTATTTACCGGGAGAAATTCCGCTGATGAAACTGCATGATCTTAACCCCATGCTTCTCGTAAATATTGCTCGCGCTATGGGCAATGCCGGGAGCGATCAACCGCTTTGCAGGCACCTTAAGCTCATTATTCAGGTAGTTGAGAAACTCCAGGTTGGTCTCGTAGTTGAACCCCTTGTCACCACACCAGATCAAAATAGGCAATCCAGGCCGATCGTTCCGATCCGCAAAACGTCTTGCCAGTGACCACGCGTCATCCCCGGGTGTGAACTGCAAAACCTTGCTCTCCTCCCCGTTGTTCTGCTGGATATTCTTTTCCGGCCCGTAACCGGATCCACCCGGTGCAGCAGAACAGAACAACCCCGGGTACTTGAACATGATACGACTTGTCCCGCGCCCACCCTGCGAGAAACCCTCGATTGCACGACCACCCCGCTGCGCCACTGTCCGGTAAACATGATCAATGTGCGGGATTAGCTCCTTAACGAACACGTCCTCGCCCTGCGCCTTTTGATCCCCGGGCATATTATACCAGCTGACCGGGCCACCATTGGCAAAGACATAGATGGTCGGCTTGATCTTTGCGGCATGAATCCCCGTATTGATAAACCCGGCCAACTTCACGCTCTTGGCCTCATTGCCGGGCCGTCCGCCGTGCAGGTGATATACCGCCGGATAACGCCTCTTCACGTTTGCCTTCTCCTCATAGCCGGGGGGCAGATAAATGCAATACCCCACATCAACACCGAGTGACGGGCTGCGGAAAACCTGATGCTGACATCTCTCCGGCAGGCTCTCAGGAGCATTCACCCACCGGAAAACAGGCGGTGTTTTCTTCCGGGGTTTCGCCGTCGTTATTACAGAAAACCCGGTAATCCCGGCAATCATTAAGGCCAAGGTCCTGCTCATGAGCTCACTCCCTTGCCCTTTTTACCAGCACCCTTGGCTTTCTTTTTTCTTCCCCCGCCCTGCCGCTCACGGGCGGCGAGCTCGGTCTCCTGCCCCTTGTCGCCCTGGGCACTCATCCACGCGTCAAGTTTCCCGCGCAACTCTTTCTCTATCTCATATACCTCCGGTTTACCCGCAAGGTTATGCCATTCATACGGGTCATTCTCCAGGTCGTAAACCTCAATACCCGCCCGGTGGCGGTAACGCCGCACCTTGTCGACAGCATCCTTGTCCCCCGCATCCGCCTTCGCGACCCAGCTCTGGAATTCCTTTGACTTGGTACATGCGTTGCGGAACTCAATCTCCGGGGTGAAATTCCGGATATACTTGTAGCGCTCACCGCGCACCGAGCGAATCCCAAAGGTCTCCGATCCGTTGATGATCCCGCGCGTGGTCATCTCGGCATAAACGTAGGCCTTGTGCCTTGTCGCCTGGCCCTTGATAACGGAGAGAAAACTCCTGCCCTCAAGCACCGCGGCCGGATTACCCCCGGCTGCCTCCACAAACGTGGGCAGGACATCAACGTATTCAACCATCGCTGACGTCCTGGACCCCGCCTTCACTTTCCCCGGCCAGCGCACAAGCATCGCGCTCTGCACACCGCTCTCATAGCAGGTCCACTTTGCAAACGGCAATCCATTACCCTGTTCACTGACCACCATCACCATGGTGTTCTCCGCCAACCCGTGTTTATCAAGCCGCTTAAGCAATTCGCCAACCTGCCAGTCATAATAACTGATCTCGGCCAGGTAGCGCACGAAAGCCTCACGAATCTCGGGCGTATCAACGTAATAAGGAGGGAGCTTCACCTTCGCCGGGTCATACTGCGAGGCATCACCCTTGTTCCACGGTGAGTGCGGCTCGTTTGAGCAGGCAAACAAACAAAACGGGGTATCGTTGCTGCTGCACTCGCCGAACAGCCTGTCCACCACCTCAAGGTCCGGGTTGTTGCCTTTGGAAGAATACTCGAAAGGGAATACCTCCTTCGGCTTGATATGTGTCTTGCCGCTCAAGGCCACCCTGTAACCCAGCGGCTTAAGGTAATGCACAACACTTTGAGTGCCTTCCCTGGCAAAGGTATGGTTGGGATACGCACCACTCTTCACCGGGTAGAGCCCGGTATAGAGGTTATGCCGGGTCGGTGAACACATGGGAGCCGCCTGGAAACAGCGTTCAAACTGCAGCCCATCGGTCGCAAGTTTATCGATATTGGGCGTCTTGGCCTGCCCGCCATAACACCCGATATCACGAAAGGTGCAGTCGTCCGCAATGATGAAGAGGAAATTCGGCTTCCCGGCGGCAGCAACAGAACCGGGGATCGCCAGGGAAAATGCCAGTAATACAAGTGTTCGCATACCCCATTGTGCGCTATCCCTGACTCCTTGCAATGCCAAGAGCATCGACGCCTTAATATGGTAGATTCAACCCCTTGATGACCAGACTTACCGCCATCACCGGTCTTGATCGTAATGAAGTGGAAACCCGGCTGCATCAACTCGGGGAGCCCGGTTACCGCGCTGCCCAGATCCTTGACTGGATATACGCCAAGGGTGCGATGAATTTCGAGGCGATGACCAATCTCCCTGCCACGCTGCGCAGTAAACTCGCGGAATGCTTCACAATCAGCCCGCTGCGTGCGGTGGAAGGCATCCGCTCCGGGGACACCACCCGCAAATATCTCTACCAGCTGCACGACGGACGCTACATTGAAACAGTGCTTATCCCGGCTTCCCCGGCCCTCTATGGCGAGAGCTCGGATCGTTACACGCTGTGCGTATCAAGCCAGGTGGGCTGCGCCTACGGCTGCAGGTTTTGTGCCAGCGGGCTTGACGGTTTCGCACGCAATCTCGACGCGGGAGAAATTGCCGCGCAGGTGCTCGCTGTCGGTGAGCAATCAGGCAAGAAGATCAACAACATCGTTTTCATGGGCATGGGAGAACCGCTTGCCAACCTGCCGAACCTGCTGAAAGCCATCGCAATCATCAATGCACCCTGGGGAATCGGGATCGGCGCCCGTCACATGACGGTCTCCACGTGCGGGCTCGCTCCCCAGATCCGGGAGTTTGCCGATCAACCATTGCAGGTCCGGCTGGCGGTATCACTGCATGGCGCCAGTGACGAGGTGCGTGAAAAAATCATGCCGGTGAATAAAAAATACCCGATTGACGAATTGCTGGATTCCCTGCGCTACTACAATTCAAGGAAGAAACAGAAGATCACATTCGAGTATATCCTCATTGAGGATGTCAACGATTCCGAGGAGCAGGCCCGATCACTCGCCACGCTGGCATATTCCCTGCACGCAAAAATCAACCTTATCCCCTATAACAGGGTGGAGGGACTGCCGTGGGCTCGTCCCAGTGAATCCGTCCAGGAGGATTTTCTCTGCACCCTTACCTCCCGGGGAGTCCATGCAACCCTGCGCCGCGAGAAAGGACATGACATTGAGGCAGCGTGCGGACAACTCAGGCTACGCAGGGAACGTGAAGGATGACCGGCCGTGGATCACGGGAGTTATTCCCGTAACTCAAGGACGAAGATCAGCCGGCCTTTACGCCATTGCGGACCGGCAATGAACAGTGGCTTTCCCGGTTTAATCACCACATCAGACTTCACCAGGACCTTCTTCTTCTGCCAGAGCTTAAGCAAAACCTTCATGCCTCCACCCTCTGCGGGACCTTTCGATTCGAACTCAAGGTTCAGTTCATCAGATGGAACAATCCAATTCACATAATCCCGGAATACCTTGTCCTGTGTATGCTGGCCAAGGAGCTCAAAGGTCTTGAATTTCTTGAATGCCTTCCCCAGCCGCGATGACAGGCCTGCCTGCACGGGCTTGTCGGTCCCGCTGCTTGAGGCATAAACCAGGGCACCCCAGAACTTGGTGTTCAGCGTGCTCTTTTCCCCGGCCGGACCCGTTTCGCTCTTCTGTGCATCAGCGGCAATGACAGTTCCAAGCAACAGTGTGCCGGCCACTGATAAAATCATGTGCCTCCGCCTCTTCATTGGCCTCTAGCTCCCTTCTGAACGCACAAGGACATCAGGCGCACCATTGACATCCGTTTCCATGATATAGGCAAGCTGCGCCTCCCCGGTGTAAAAACGACCACCTCCCCGCGGACCCGCAGGCTCATAGGCAGTGATGTCCCTCCCTCTCACCTCAACATCATCGGGAATACGCGCAAGCCCGCTCAGCATGATAACCGTAGCCCCGGCATCATCATCATATTCAGCACGCTCAACAGACACTGCGGGATCAGGGGCATACGTGCTGACCACATATGACCCCCCGGCATCCCTCCGGTCATCATTACGGGTCAAAAGCAGAACCATGAACACAGCTGCAGCCCCCCAGGTAAAGGGTGATCGCAACCACCACAAAACCGATGTTGAACTCCTGGCATACCCGTGAACAACCGCATTATCCTGTTCCCTGATGCGTTTCTGGATCTGGCTGTTGAAAAAGTCCGGGTAGGGAGGCTCCACCTCGGCGCTTATTTCGGAGCGCAGTGTCCTTCCTGTTTCCTCTGCCTCCGCCCTGATCCGCGCACAGAATTCAGGGTCATCCGCCATTAAAGCGTCAAACTCCTCCCGGGTATCGCCATCAAGTGCTCCGTCAATCCATCGTGTGATGAGTTCTTCTTTTCGATTCATGATTTACTTCCTGTTAAAGCTGCCTGTAATTTCTTCCGGGCGTAAAACAACCGCGACATGACGGTGCCAACAGAACAACCGGCAATTTCCGCGATTTCCTGGTAGCTTAGCCCATCTATTTCCTTTCGTAAAATGACCTCACGATGATCAATCGAGAGATCCTCTATCGCCCGGGCAATCTTGCCGCGCAACTCCGAACGCTCCATCGCATCATCCGGGCGATCCGCTGCCATTGGGACTGTAAGTGCTCCCGGCTCGGCCTCATGGATCACCCCGTCCTCAAATTCACCGGAAACAACACGCTTGCGTTTACGCATCCAGTCGTAGGTGACATTGTGGGTGATACGGTAAAGCCAGGTGTAGAAAGCCGAGCGCGCCTCAAACTTAGGCAGCGCCTTCCACGCCTTGATGAACACATCCTGGGACAGGTCCCAGGCATCCGCATCATTGTGGATCATGTTTAGAATCATGGCATATACCTTCCCCCTGTAGAGGGTCACGAGTTGGTCAAATGCATCGTTATCACCGGCCTTACTGAGTTCAACGAGTTGTCGATCACGCTGGCTGGTCGGGATATCACCACCCGCACCACCGCCATCGGGCACCTCCTTTGCCCTGTTAGACGGGATTAAACGCAAAATATTCATTCTCCGGGTGGCAGATTGCCGGTTTGTTGCGGCCAGCAGGAAGCAGCCACGTTAATCCTCACCCTGACAACAGGAAATCTCAACCGGAACACCCCAATCTTCTGCACTCGCCCCGGGCTGGACAGCCTCTTTCCTTACCTGACTCCACAAAATTAAAATACCCCGGCAATTGCCCCATCTGCCCCATCCAGCACCACATTACTCCAACTTAAGGCGGAAATATGCCGAATCCTCCACGCTCTCAAATTGAAATTCCACATTCCCGTCACCATTGACCCTGACCGAGGATGAATCCATCCACACAGGATCAAAGTCCAACAGGTTCGTGGTCATCTCGACGCCAAAGGTAAGGGTAAAGAGTCCGGTCACCGGATCTCGTTCAAATTGCGGCACTCCAAAGTCCAGTAATTCTATTTGATCCAGGCTGCACAGGTCAAAGGCTCCCGGGTCGCTAACGACATCATTCTGGCCGGCAATGCGGTTCGCCCCATATTGCGCACCGGTATAGAGACCGGCAGACAGCAGTGTTGTCACCATTTCCTCCTGACTTACCTGCCAGTCAAATCCGAAGGTCAAGAGCCCGAACTCTGATGCATCGGACAAACCGTCATTATCGACATCCTCGGAGTAGCTCAAAACATTAACAGTTACCGTCGCCGCATCGGAATCAAATTCACCGTCATTAACGGTGAAGGTAAACGTTTCCGTGCCATGGAAGTTTGGATCCGGCGTGTAGATGATATTGGGCGCAGCACCGCTCAAGGTTCCGTTGCCCGGGCCGCTCTCAAGAGCATAAGCAACCAGGGGGTCGCCGTCCACGTCCGTTCCTGAAAGGGTAATGTCCAGTGACTGATTCTCAATCATGGTGAGTGATTGGTCCTCACCCTGTGGCGGTGCGTTGCCTATGGTGATTTTCCTGACAAGATCATTGTCCGTGAAATAAATGCTGGAAGAGGATTCCACGGCAAAACCCTTTGCCTGTCTGACTTTCGAGTCCTCATTCAGGCCATCTACATGTCCACAGCCACCTGCTCCGGCGAGGATTTCGGTGTCCCCTGTCGCTGTGATCCTCAAAACATAGCAACTTCTTCCCACGATGACGTTATCCCCGGCATCCACTGCCAAGCCGTAATAAGCGTTGCCCGAGCTGGTGACAGTGGTCACGGTGCCCTCAGGTGTAACCTTCTTTATTCGCGGGGAACTCCATCCGTCAATGACATAGATATTGCCCGCTGAATCGACTGCCACGTTCGATGGTCTGTTAAACGTGCCCTGCGAGCCGTCGCCCGCCAGTGTCGTTACTTCTCCCTCAGGAGTAATCTTGCGTATACTGTGATTGAGCTCATCAGCAACATACAGGTTGCCATCCGGCCCTATTGCCACGTCATACGGGTAACTGAATTGAGCCTCGGTTCCTGTCCCGTCGACAAACCCGGAAGAACCCCCTGCAAAAGTCGTTACGTAATCCGCACTGGCGGGACTTAAATTGGTGTCAATCCTGCGAATGCGGTGATTATTCCGATCTGCCACGTAAACATTGCCCGCATCGTCAACAGCAATTCCCTCCGGGAAATAAAACTTCGCGGCACTCCCGGTGCCGTCAGCAAGCCCGGAAGTCCCGGATCCTGCCAATGTGGTAACATGACCATCAGTTGCGATCTTGCGGATCACGTGATTCTGACGATCCGCCACATAAAGGACTCCCGCACCGTCCACAACGATACCTTGTGGATTATAGAAACTCGCATCCGTGCCGAACCCGTTGAGCAGCCTCTCTTCACCGTCTCCGGCAATCGTGCTGATGCTCGTTTCCGCTGCATTCACCACCAAGGCAAATCCTGCAAGAAGCCCGGCTGAAATCATTGAAGTTAAATATCTTTTCATGGATGTCAGCCTTACCGTATTTTCTTGTCCGTTGGAAGCCTACAACCACACGACTGGAATCACCTCCCGGTAAATGCCGGGAAAACAGCGTCCCTCCGTACTGAAACTGAATCCCCCCGGTTCCCCCGTATTTCAAACCATTCAGTCAACTCATCTGAAAAAAAACACCGCCACGCTCCTGAACGAGCGCATTAATGCGCCTCCAGCCAATTCTCCCCGGTGCCAATATCAACGACGATGGGAACCTTGAGCGGCAGGGCCTCCTGCATCTCCCTGCAAACCAGCTTCAGCAGCTCATCCGCCTCGTCGCGCTGCATGTCAAAGACCAGCTCGTCATGCACCTGCAGGATCATCCTCGACTGCAAACCGCGCTCACGCAGTGATGTGTCAACGCCTGTCATTGCCAGCTTGATCATGTCGGCCGCAGTGCCCTGAATCGGGGTATTGATGGCTGTGCGCTCAGCTGCACCGCGGATCATCGCATTTGAGGAATTAATGTCACGGATGTAGCGGCGCCTGCCGGTCAATGTCTCCACATATCCGCTGTCCTTTGCCAGGGAAATGGTATCATCCATGTATGCCTTCACCCCCGGATACTGCTGGAAATAGGCCTCTATAATGCCTGCCGCCTCCCCGCGTGGGATTCCCAGCCGCTGCGAGAGACCAAAGGCGGAAATGCCGTAGATGATCCCGAAGTTCACCATCTTCGCACCGCGCCGCATATCATCGGTAACATCATCCGGATCAACACCATAAACGTTCGCCGCAGTCGCCGAATGAATGTCCAGTTGATCGACAAATGCCTGCTGCATTCCGTCATCCCCGCTGATCGATGCCATCACGCGCAATTCAATCTGCGAATAATCCGCCGCCATTAAGATGAAATCAGTGTCACGGGCCACAAAAGCCTTGCGAATCTCTCTCCCCTGGGCCGTGCGCACCGGGATATTCTGGAGGTTGGGCTTGTTGGATGCCAAACGACCCGTTGCGGTGACCAGCTGTCCGAAGCTGCTATGCACCCGCCCGGTGCGTTTCGCCACTGAACCGGGCAGGGCATCCACATATGTGCCCTTGAGCTTTGCCGACTCACGGTATTCGAGGATTGCCTCAACGATACGGTGCTTTGGAGCGAGTGATGCCAGTATCGCCTCATCCGTCTTATACTGGCCTGTCTTGGTTTTCTTTGGCTTCTCGACCAGCTTAAGTTCATCGAAGAGCACCTCACCGAGCTGTTTAGGCGAGTTCAGGTTGAAATCCTTTCCTGCCAGCTCCGTGATCTCCACCCCGAGTAACCCGATTGCGACATCAAGGGAACTGCGAATCCCGTCAAGCACCCCGGGATCAAGCGTAATACCCTCCGATTCCATTGCCACCAACACCGGCACCAGGGGACATTCAATATCGTAGAACACCTGGTGCTGCCCCTTTTCCTCAAGCATGGGGCGCAGTTTTTCAGCCAACTGAAATGTCACGTCAGCGTCTTCCGATGCATACTCGGCAAGCTTGTTGACATCAATGTCGAGCATCGTCCCGCCAATGAGGCTCATCTGTCCGTCTTTCTCTTCACCTTCACCTTCACCAAGGAGACTCTTGAGCGAAACCGGTGTATACCCGAGCAACGACTCGGACAGATAATCCATGGTGTGCTTTTGATCAGGCTCAACAAGGATATGCGCAAGCATCGTGTCAAAAAAAGGCCCGGCAACCTCCAGCCCGGCCCAGCGCAGCACTGCTATGTCAAACTTGAGGTTATGCCCGATCTTTTCTATCCCCTCTGTGGCCAGCAGGGACTCCAGCTCAACGAGCAATTCCGATCTTGCTCCAGTATCCCGGGGAACTTCAAAATACACCCCCTTCCCTGCCGCCGAGGAAAACGCGATGCCCAGCAAATCATCATTCATCGGGTCTTTGCCCGTTGTCTCGGTATCAAAACAGAACTGCTTCACCCCGGCCAGGGATGCAATTGCCTCCTGTCTCGCCGTCTTGTTACCGATGGCTATCAACTGGTAATCGTGTTCAACATCCGCAATACCCCTTAATTGCGCGACCAGTGCCTCACCATCCCCGCCACTGGTCTCAAAGCCCCTGCCCGCCACGAAATCATCGCCCAGAAGACGCTTGCCCAGCGCGTTGAACTCAAACTCGACAAGCAGGTCGGCAAGCGCGTCGCGATTCATTTCCACCACCTTGAGTGCAGGCCAATCAAGCTCTACCGGGACATCGACGATAATGGTTGCCAGTTTTTTGGAAAGCAGCGCCTGCTCGCGGTAATTCTCGACATTTTCCTTCTGCTTGCCCTTTAACTGATCGGTATTCTTCAGGAGTTCTTCAATGCCCCCGAACCGGGCCACCAGTTTCTTGGCTGTCTTCTCGCCGATACCCGGAACTCCGGGAATGTTATCACTGGCATCTCCCCACAGGCCAAGAATGTCTATGACCTGGGACGGTCGCTCAATTCCCCAATGCTCCTTCACCTCCTCAAGGCCCATTAGTTCCGGTTCTCCTCCACTCCGCCCCGGCTTGAACATCGTGACCTTCTCATCAACCAGTTGCGCAAAATCCTTATCCGGGGTCACCATGAACACCTCGCACCCTTCCTCTGCAGCGGCACGTCCGGCAAGCGTCCCTATGATGTCGTCAGCCTCAAACCCGTCCTTCTCGATAACCGGGATATTAAAGGCTTTAATCAGGCGCTTGACCTCGGGGATGGCTTGCGCCAGGTCCTCCGGCATCGCATCACGGCCGGCTTTGTATTCCGGAAATATATTGTGGCGCTCAGTGGGTTCCGCGGTGTCAAAAACAACCGCAAGATGCGTGGGATTCTGGCTGCCCAGGAGATCAACCAGCGTGTTGGCAAACCCGTAGATGGCTGAAGTATTCACACCCCCTGAAGTGTAAATCGGGCTGCGGATAAGGGCAAAATGGGCACGGTAGACCAGTGCCATGCCATCGAGAAGAAAGAGTCTGCTTGCCATTTTTTGTTACTGGCCCTAGTCGATAACAGTTTGCGCTCTCACAAAAGCTAATTCTGCGCAGACTCGATCCTTGAAATTCTCGTCTGTCGCCTCCATCGTCATGATATGAAGTGGTTTATCTTCCTGGTTGTTATTGGTGGCCTTGTATTCGCAGGATTACGATATAAGGACGAGATCGTGAAATTCGTCAGTGAAATGGGCGAAGACAAGCCAATCCCGAAGAAACCCGCAGGTAGTGGCACCGGCAGCGGACAGAACATACCGGAACCCGTCCCCGAAGACAATAATCAGCCTGAGCCCGTCCCGGAGGAAGCCGATCCGATTGCATTAAAGTATCCAATGCCGGATTTCAAGCCACTCGTGGAATATGTCGACAACTGGCAGAAGGTTCCTGCCTCGGCCTTTCCCCGTGAAATTACCCTGAAAACAAAAGCCACATTCATCATCGGCGACAACGTGGGCAGCACAACCCGTCAGGCAGGAAGCAAGAACACCGCGCTCTCGATCATCAACGGCCAGCTTGTCATCACTCCACACAAGAGTTCAATATTACGGGCACACGTGGTAATCGACGACACCAACTATAAGGAAGTTCTCAACGGAGAGTATGAGAAGTTCAAGGAGCGCAAACGTAAGAAGATCCGTGCACAGCGGGAACGCGCCCGCGCAATCGCTGCCAGTGAATCCCGGGAAATAATCCCGCAAACCAACACCCCAAGCACATCTGTTACCGTGGCTACCGCCTCGAGATTGCCAAAGAGCGTGCTTAATGAATACGAGAACAAGATCGGGAAAATACCCGTGAAGGATGCCAAAGGCCGGGTTGCCCTGATGGTGCAGAGCATCCGGCAGGGTGATGTTTCCGAGATCAACCTTAACGAGATTTCCCACTGGGGACCGGTTCGATACGAGTTGGTGGATCGTCAGCCCTACTGGACAGGAACGGTAAACTATAAAACCAACAGCCTTTTCGGCACCTTCGACACTGAAGCCATGGCTCTTATCCGCAACAGCAAGGTGCAAACCTGGGTCTACACCGGATCACTTGAGGAAGTCCCTTAAAGGCCCCGTAATTGTTACCGCTTCACTTGGGCAGCCTCGGCAACTTCAGCCATTTCCTCTCCCGGGTGAACTCCCGCACTGAGGAGACCCACACCAGGGCTTTTTTCCCCTTCCAGAAGTCCGCACCCTTGTAGATTTGCCGTTGCGCCTGACTGCTCGATCCCCGGCTGGCCGCGAGGTAGACCTTAAAGCCCAGGGCAGCCTGCAAATGATCCGGGACACCCGCGCCACTCATCAGCATGTCACCACCTTCGTGAAAGATCAGCGTGTGGCTGTCCCCCAGTAAAATCACAGGACTCGATTCGTCATTCGGAAGGACACTCCTGATTGCGTTCCCCTGCTTAACGCCGGCCTTACGCACCACAACTTCCTCCGCATCCCAGGCATCACGTTTTGCCTCAGGAATAAGGTCTCCCTTAATAACCCGCGTCTCCGGTTCACCCTTCACAAAGTGCAGCATTGATGCCTTCGCCGACTGCTTTGCCCACTGTTCCCCGGTAAGCATCCCTGCAACACGTTTAGCGATTAATTCACAGGTCCAGGGCGTGGGATGAGAATCCGTCTTGCAGTAACTGCGCTCACCACCACTGATCCTGTTTGCCCGCAGAACCGGCTCCATGTCAATTACTGTAATTCCTCCACTGCTAAGCTTCTCCAGAAAAGGCGCCACAGTGGTTACCGCACCCTCTGCGGGCAGTTTCCCCTTCATGTTGACACCGGTGGTGAACTTCTCCGGGTAAACTGCAGCCTTCGCCGGAACCGGGACATAAATAAATTTCACACCCAGTGCACTCAACTTCTCATTGAGCGCCAGCAGTACCGGAACCGGATCAGTCCCCGATTTACTCACGGTCTTCCAGTCCTTGGTCCAGAAAGCTCCGGTTCCAAGATGTTCCAGTTCAGATTTCAAAAACAACCATTGCCTGTCTGCCCCCGTCACCGTGCGTGTAGCGGCATCATTACCGGCAACTGCGCAGGCCCTGGAAAAAGCCTCGGCACCGGTTCCCTCCGCACTCACAAATCCGGCAACCGGGAAATACAGGACCGGGACAATTAACAGATAATTCTTCATGGGTTCCCTGGTTCTTGAAGTGAGGGCGTTGAAATGTCGAAATAAACCGCAGCATCAAGGTCGGAAGTCTCATCAAAGGTCCGCTCGCTCTTGAGTTGCGGATTGTTCGTCAATGGCTCCACTTCAATCTCATAGACCTCACCAACCTTGGAAGGAACTCCGGCAGCAGGCTTGCGGTCAAGCAGCGACCAGTGGGCAACCACCATGCGCTTTGCATTGAATTCACCTCCGGAGACAGTCTCGATCTCGTAGAGGTGATAAACCAAGGCCCTGGTATATGCCCCCAATTCACCTATTTCCGGTCGCGGTGTAAGCTCCAGAAGTTTACCACGGATTCGAAGCCGGCCTTCCCCCGGATCCGCCTTCAATTCCGCAATGCCTGCTAATTGCGGAACAGTCACCTGCCCTGATGCATTGCCATAGAAAGCCACCTGTTCCAACCTGCCGTCCCATCCACCGCCGAAGGTGATGCCAACATCCTGTCGATCGCGCTTAAAATTAAGCGGGGAAGTCCAAATATCCTCTACTTTGCCGTTGATCATGACTTCCAGGCTCCCGCTATCAACTCGCAATCGAAGTTGAATCGGTTGTCCCGCCACAAGGTTTCCAAAACGACTTGATCGCTCACCTTCATTTGTCGGCATGTTAAGTTGAAATTTCCCGGCCTTCTGGGAAAGAAGGTAATCGCCAAATTCCATCACTATCCCGCCTTTATTAGCCGGGGTAATGACCGCGTCAACAATCAACCATTGCGAATCATCAATCACGCCGGAATCGATGCCATCAGCAATGAACCGGCCTGTGCCGGGTGCCAGGTCAAAGCGTTTTCCATAACGTGCCGCCCCCGCCGCCCGCACCCGGCAGATCCTGCCCTTCGCCTCGACATTCTCGCGGCTGTTCTTCCATGCAAAAAACAATCCCTCACCTTCCGGCGGCCACTGTACAGCCGAAGCCTCTACCGACCCCTTTCTCAGGGCTGGCAATGAAATATCCTCACCACCCTCAATCCAGACATCCGCATATAGATCCGCCCTTTGGTTGTCGGTAACCCGGTGCCATTGCTCAACTGCGCTCATGTCAGCAGCAAACCTGGCAAGATAGATCTCGATCTTGTTGGCTCCCGCCTTCTTGTCATGGATATATGGCCCGCTCACCACTGCAAAGCGCGGATGGTTACTCCAGCGCGGATGATAGACACGCTGACCCTCCAGGTCCGGGTGTGTATTCATCGCCAGGGTATGCAGCATCCCCCCGGCACCGTTATAAAGAGTCACGTTGCGGTGCGCGCCATCAAACACCCATGAAATACCGCTGTTATCCGGCGCAATAGAGGTCCAGCACCCATTCCCTGTCCGCTTGAGGACACCTGTCTTGAGATCAACAATTCCCGACTCCGGCCATGGGAACTGACCCACCATTTTCAACCCGTCACGTCCAAGCCTGAAACTGTCGCCGCCAACCGGAGTTTTATCCCAGAGGATCTCTCGCTTTGCGGGTGAATCCAGCCTGAACTTCTCCAGCCGTTTCCCCTCCATGACCACCCGCTCATCATCTTGAAAATCCACGGTCACAAAAACCCACACATCCCCGGAGGAATCACGCCATAACGCCTCCGCATACCCGTCACCAAGATCACGCAGCCCCGTCCCCTCAAAGTTCACCACGAAACAACGTGGACTGTAACTGCGGATCCCCGCTTCTGATTTCCTTATCCCCTTGTTGCTGAACACCACCCGGGAACCATCCGGAGTAAACATCGGCCGGGAATAACTTCCCGCCTCCGGGAGAATCGCACGCTCACCCCTGCCATCAAGGCTGTCCAAGGCCATTAACTTCAAATTTTTCCCGGCAGCATGCTGGTCAATCTGCCCGGACTTGTGCTGCTCTATCCATACCGCCCGGGTGGGCGCCCCGGTGAAAGCCCCAAGTTCAATCCCCTGCCCGCTTTTCTCCGTGGAATCAATGCCCGTATCCACGACACCCTGCTTGCCGCCGGAATCCTTGTCACCACCACAGGAAATTACCAGGAAAGCTGCAAAGGTAGGCGCAAGCGGCCTCAATATACTCATCTTCACCGGTTTCATCACCTACTGCCTGTCTTCCCGGAGATATCGTTCACGCCACTGCTCATTTGTCGCGTCTGCAAGTTGCCTGTAGGTCAGGGGCTTTACCGCAAAGTCTTTGCCAACATCAACCCCCAGCTTCTTGATAATATCCAAGGTTCTCTCTTCATGATTCCCGGCAAAATCTTCATAATGAATTTCAATTGGAACAATATCGTTACTGGCAAAGAAGTTTTCCCATGCAGCATCCTCATCCTCAAAGCGCTGCTTGATACTGCCGATCTCCTTAAAATCGTATGCCGGAACACCTGCCGGTTGCTTTGTTTCTTCCAGTTGGAGGGAATTATAGACTTTCGTCTGCTTGGCCTTCCACATCGAGATCGCCTGGCGCAGTTTGTCATCCCGGCGAATCCAGAGATACCGAATATTGGGAAACATCCCCGCAAACAGTTCAACAACACCTTGAGAATCCCGCCTTGTTGCCATAATGAACGGTTCCAGGTGCGACCACATGATCTTGCCCCCGAAAACACCGTTTAAGGTGACTCTCTTCTTCACCAACTCGGCCACATACCCTGCATAATCGCTGTCAGGGTCCGCATCCAGCCCGTATTCCGCTGCAATTTTCTGCGCACGGGTCGGTGAAAAGAATTCCTGCGGGAACCCGCAAAGTTGAGTATGCCACAATGCCTGACAAAGCAGGTTGCTGCCGCTGCGATGGGTGGCGCATACGAGATAACTGATCATGGACACTTGCCATCTTCCACCTATTCCCTAGTAACGGATGGCACAAGAAAATTTGTCACTATACTATTTTTACAGGTAACGACTGCGCAGGTGCTCAAGGTGATAGGATGGGGAAAGATCCTCGCCAGTTGCCGCCCGCATTAAATCCGCAGGCAGCAGTTGCCCTCCCGGTGCATGGATGTGCCTGCGCAGCCACTCCAGCAGCCGGGTATAATTCCCCGCCGCCAGTTCCCCGTCAATGCCCGGCAACTGCTCGTGCGCCTTGGCGAACAACTGGGCCGCCCCGAGGTTGCCAATGGTATATGTCGGGAAATATCCAAGGGCTCCCATGCTCCAGTGAATATCCTGCAGGCATCCCTCGGCATCACTTGGTACCCTGATCCCGAAAAAATCCTCAAATTTCGCATTCCAGGCTTCGGGAAGGTCGGTGACAGCCAAATCACCGGAAATTAAGTCCCTTTCTATCTCGAAACGCAGTACGATATGCAGGTCATAAGTGGCCTCGTCAGCCTCCACCCTTATAAACGAGGGCTGGGACCGCGTGGTAAAGGCAATCAGGTCACCCGCCTCCCGGCCGCGCAACGGTTTGAAAATTTCTGACGCCAGGGGAAACCAATGCTCCCAAAAGGCCGGCTGTCGACCGACATGGTTCTCCCAGAGCCGTGACTGTGATTCATGAATCCCCAGCGAAACTGGGCTGCCTGCCGGTGTGCCGTGATGATCGGGAGGAAGTCCCTGCTCATAAAGCCCGTGCCCGGTCTCGTGCAGGACCCCATAGAGGGAACTGCTGAAATCCTCCTCGTCATACCGGGTCGTTAATCGAGTGTCCCCCGGGGCAAGGCCTGAGCAGAACGGATGAACTGCGGTATCAATGCGCCCCGCATCAAAATCAAACCCGAATGCCCGTGCCACCTGCTCATTAAAATCCCGCTGTGCCGACAGCGGGTAGTGCCCGCTTAGCGTGTCCGCAGGCACCGATCCTGAACGCCGTGCCGCAGCAGATCCAATATCACGCAGTTGCGGCTTCAGCTCCTCAAACAATTCAGCCACTGCGGCAGTTGATGCCCCACGCTCATAATCCTCCATAAGCGCGTCATACGGGGTTGCCTGATACCCGTAGCACTCCGCCTTCTGCCGGTTAATGTCAATGATCGTGTCCAGGTGCGGTTTAAAGTCAGTGAACTTATTCTCCTCCCTGGCCCGTGCCCATGCGGGCATCGCATGTACCCTCACCCTTTCGGACTTCTCGACCAGATCCTCCGGTAACCTCGTGGCCCGGTCATATGACCATCGCCAGTCACGCACGTTTGCCGAGCGGACACAGTCTCCCCCTGTCTCCCCGTCCTCGCATTCACTGATCCACCTCCCCACTTCAGGGGCACAGAACAGGCGATGTGCCCGGCTCCCGAAAAAAGCGCACTGTTCAGCACGATAGGCAATACCCTTCCTCGGCAGGCAGGTCTCCTGATCCCATCCCAGCAGCGCGGATGTGCTGGTATAGAGCGCAATCTCACTGCAACGTTCGACAAGGTTGTTATAGGCTGAAGCTGACATCAGTTACACCTTGGAGCATTCTGGGGAAAAAAACAAAATCCTGTTCATTCCGCCGATCCGGTTAAAAATTCCATCATCACCGCATGTCTCCCTCTCCAAGCAACTGCCGCCTTCCCGACTTCATCGGCATCGGGGCAATGCGCTCAGGCACATCCTGGCTGGGCAAACAACTCAAGCAACATCCCGGGATCTGGACAGCCTCCCCGAAAGAACTGCACTTCTTTGATCGCCATTTCACGAATTCCCCGCAGGCATATGCCCGGCATTTCTCCGATGCCCCCGCGGAGATGGCCGCAGGTGAAATTACTCCAGCCTACGCCATCCTTGATACGGGAAAAATAGCCGCGGCACGGGCATGGATGCCTGATGTCAAGCTGCTCTTTATCATGCGCGACCCGGTTGAGCGCGCCTGGTCACATGCCCGCAAGGATTTTCCTCAATTCAGGAACAAGCCGGTTGAGGAAGCAGGAATTGATGAATTGCAGGAATTCATGGAACTGTCGCAAGTCTTGCAGCGCGGCGACTACCTTGCCTGCCTGCAGGACTGGCTGACACACTTTGATGCTTCACAACTATGGTGCGCCTTCCTTGAGGATGCGGCAACTGACCCGGTGTCCCTGCTGCGGCAACTGTTTGTTTTCCTGAATGTGGATCCTGCACGGGAAATTGATTTAAAAGCGGCAGGCCAGCGTGCGAACACGAGGCCTCAAGCTCCAATGCCTGACCCGCTGCGCACTTACCTGAGCGAACAACTCTACCGCCAGAACGCTGCACTGGAAGCCCTGCTTGGACGCACGTTGCCCTGGGGCTGACTGTTATCGCCGGCCCCCCGGGATCGCTCAAAGAGCCTCAACCCGTCAATGAAAGAACGGCAGGGCCACGGAACGGACAAGATCTATATCCTCACCTTCCCTGGACGCAACAGCCGCAAGGATCTTCTCGCGGTCGCCCCTGAAGAACAAAAGCGGCGTGAATGGCGCGAGAGTTTCCACTTTCTGCCATTGCTCATCCGCAGTGCGCCGCAGGAGAATCTTAGCAGGCACATTCGGCGTTGGTGAGCCGTAGATCACTTTTGCCCCCACTGCCGCGGGAAGAATGAACGGTTCCCGGTTGATATTCACGTAACCGGCCAGTTCAAAACCCGCCTGTATTGCCTCTCCTATCAGGCTGCGGTTGATTTTAGACTCCCTCAGGTAGCTGTAGGTGCTCCTCTTGGCGTAGAAATCGGCCATTGCCTTCTCCTGTTCGGGATACTTGTCCTTCCACAGCCAGTCATTTCTCCCGAGCAGTGCGGGAACAATACTCTTGAGCTCCTGGAAATCATCCAACAGCCGGGGAGCAAACAACGTGCCCCATTCATGGGCACGCCGCATCACCACCTTGCTCAACGCGACCTGCAGGTAGGCCTTGAGCAGCGGATGAACATCCCCGGCTGAAAGGATTTCATCAAAGACTCCCAGCACTCCCGCACGGTAATACTGCTGGCTCTGGCTCATCAGCGTCTCGTTGGGCCTGATCTTTCGGAACAGGGCAGTCTCGACACTCATGTCTTCACTTACCAGGTCCGTGCCAACCCAGTTGATTGTTGCTTCCGGAACGCTCTTGAACTCAAACTTCAGGTAACCAAAGCGCCCCTCCTGAAAGAAATCACCTGACCTCTCAATGATCTCTACAGGTCCCACCCTGCGGTTGCGCAACTGGATCGGCCCGGCACAATAACGGACAAAAGTCTTGCCGCTGGGAACCTGCCTGAAGCTGCACCGATAGAGTTCCTCAAGCTTCTCATCAGTGCTCAGCTGTTCAAGAACCACGCGTTCGGACTCCTCGATAATCTTGGGATACAGTTCAACCTTGTTGCGGTTGGACTGGAAGAACGCCCATGCCCTGGGATCACCGGGAGCAATAATCTCGCCTGTCACCTGGGTGAGGGTTTTCTCAAAGCCGATGATCTCGATCGCCGCGGCACGCTCCGGGGTATTCTCAAAGGGACCCTCCTGGAAACGTTTCATTGCCAGGTTATAATCCGCTAAGCTCTTCGCGTCATTGGCCGCTGCAAGGGCCCCGCGGAACAACTCCATGCGCTTGGACAGGTCACTTAACTGCGGTTCGAGGTCATGTACCTGCTTTCTCGCCCCTTCAAGCGGCTCGGACGGGGGAATTACAGCCTGCATTGCATCCCGTATCTCCGCCACAAGCGCAGTGACCTGTTCATACAGCGCATCATCCCGCGCCGCGAGGTTCAGTGGCGGTGCGCCCTGCAGGATCTCCGCCATCTCCCTGATGGCCTTGTTGCGCCGCTCATTCTCACCATTGACGTAGACATCCACATGGGCCAGCCAGCGTGCTTTCAGGGGAGCCAGCCTCTTGTTGAGCAATTCTCCCAGGTCAGTGACCGCCTCAGCGATTCTTTTCTCTATATCCTCGACCTCCGCGTAGTAGTCCTCGATCGGACGCGCAAAGCCCTCCGCTGTATCCTTGTCGAGTACATCGATCGTTTCATTGACAGCCGCCATGTGCCCTTCCTCCCTGTCAAGCCATCCACGCGCACTCTTCAGCCTGCTGGCGAAGGGCTTGTGGGCAAGCAGGACAATCGGCTTGCGGTATGTGCCCGTGCTGTCAACAAGCTTTCTCAAGGGCAGGGCATGTCCCTTCGACTTGTACAGGGTGAACTTCTCGATCATCCAGGTGCTCCGCCACTGGGCATAAAAATAGTAACTCACCGCCAGCGCGATCACTCCAACTACTGTGGCAACAGTGCGTATTCTCCGCCTTCTCTTCTTCTTGAGAGCGGTAATGAGGACTTCAAGCTTCTGCTTGATGGTGCTCACCCTGCCGGCGAACTCTTCACCAATCCCGCCGCCGATCTTCTCAATTTCCCGCCAGCAGTTGGTCAGCTTCCTGCGTTCCTCACTGGCAGAGCCGACTGATCCCTGGGCAACAGCCGACCAGTTCCCCTCAATCCTAGAGAGCTCCTTCGTGCAGCGATCGACGGCTTCCCTTGAATGCTTCTCGCGCTTCAGCCTGGCCTCCTCCTCGGGAATCCAGGCCTCCGCCTCATCAAGCTGCCCCTTTAAATCCTCATCGAGGTCAAACTTGTGGATCCTGATAAGGGTGCGTGCCTCGGTGACACTCTCCCTTGTGCCTTCCAGCTCACGTGCTTCACACTGGCCGGGGAGCGGCACGATCAGCTCCTTGAGTTTCTTCTCATCGCTCTCGCGCTTGGCGGCATTGCGCCACTTGATCGCAGTATCCCATGCCCTGCCCCTCTTGAGCTTCTCAAAGGGCAGCCGGTCAAGTTGATCGGCAAGATCCAGTGCCTTGTCCTGCTCCCCGGCATCCACCAGTTCCTGCAACTCGACCTTCTGTTCACGAAAATAACGCCGCAGGATACGGTTTGCCTCATCACGCGCGGAGCGATCGGAAGGATCCAGCTTGAGGATCCGGTGCACCACCGAGATCATTACCTTCTGATCCTTACGGATCACGGCATCCCGGTATTTCTTCCACAGAAACTTGGATGTCCCGCCCCATTGCTTGTAGAGCGCAATGACCCAATTGGCGCCGTCGCTGTCAACATCGGCAGCAACCGGCAATGAATGCTTCCTGCAATAATTCTCCCAGGCCGGTCGACCGAATCCGCCATGCCTCTGGCTAAACTTCGCCAGCGTCTCCAGCACCTCCATCAGGGGCGGTTCCTCTTCCGCCATGGCGATGGCCTGCTCCTTTTCACCCTCAGCCTTGAGTTCCCGGCACCCGGAAAGCCGCGCGGAGGCATCGCTGCAAAGGTCGGCAAACTCCCGTGCGGTTTCCTCATCCGGGCGCTCATCTCCCCCGCCGTAGAGGATTCTCCAGATAGCGCCAATCAGGGACTGGGTCA
>JAYGGE010000104.1:0-25378 GCA_046581505.1 Verrucomicrobiales bacterium
CAGTGCCAGCAGTGGTAAATTTGAATTTTCAATACGGGGAAAATTCAAATAACAGGCACCCTGGTCAGATGTGTCCAGGCCCCTGAGGGAACAGTGCTTTATTGACGGATTTTGGTACGGGATGTGGCCTTGTAATTACTGCCTGCGCCACTTTTTGGATTCCTTGAAATCTTCACTTTTCTTGAGTTCTCGAGAGACTTCGATTTCCTTGCCTCATCGGCCTTTTTGCGGATCAGCTGTTGCTGCTGCTGCTGGCGTGCGAAGGCAGAGCGGCGTGCGTCCTCGAGAGACTTCGCCTGCTTTGCCTCATCGGCCTTTTTGCGGATGAGTTGCTGCTGCTGCTGCTGGCGTGCGAAGGCAGAGCGGCGTGCGTCCTCAAGTGATTGATGTTTCCGGTCCCCTGCAGGATTCGGATTATTGTTTTTATTGACTTGCGGGGTGGGCGTGATCCTGGGTTTCAACCTCGTTGCCGTTGGTTGAGTGGCCTTGATGGGTTGTACTGGTTGATTGCCATGCTTTGCGCTAACTCCTTTTGGATGTGTAATTTTTCCGATTGTTCGATGGGAAACAGGTGAGTTAACCGGCTTCTGGCTACCAGTGGCGACTTTGTGCGGCATCCGGCCGTTATCGGGTAATGGGGGAAGTTTCCTGATGTTTCTGGATTTAACGCCGGCAAGGAGGTGATTGCGCAACTGTTTTTCCTTGATCTTGTCATTGATGGAATTCCAGCCGTCATCCATTGCTTTGTTCTTGAGGGAGCGCAGCCCGGGTAACGCGGCTGTTTTCTTTCCGGAGGGTTGCCGTCGATGGGCTATTAATTGCTGCGTTCCAGTATCAATCTGGTCAAGCGCGCCGCGCCGCCCTGCTTCAGGTTTTATCGTCAACCTTGGTATTCTCCGACCCTGATGAAAAGCGAGGAGATCACGATCAGGTCCATGGTTGCAGATGTCTATCCCGGTTGCGCGTTGAACGCCGGTGATCAGTGTGATGTTATTGGTGGACAGCATGAGCGAGAAATTAGTGCGCCGGTCAAAAATCAATGGTTTACAATTACGGGATCCAAAGTTGCTGACGGATACAAAATTGTAGTGAGTTGGCCCCAGGTTGCAGCGTGCATCGATCCAGTTTCCAATTCCTGTCCGGGGGGACCAGGTTGCTGATGGCGGCAGGGGACACCATCCGATGTGGCTGTCTGAAATGCGCCACGATACCCAGGCTGGAGCCCATTGCCGGCCAGGAACCCAGCACCAGCCTATATCATGGTAGCGAATCCATCGTCCGTAGTGGTAGCATGCCCAGCCCCATGGATCGCTTGAGGTGAAGTGCCAGCCAGCGTCAGTGGAGTGCCAGCCGCCATTGGTGTATGGTGCCCAGGTGGCATTACTGCTTGCAATCGAAGGTTGCCAGATTTCGCCGTAAGGTTCTGTGGTGAACCATTCCCCGTATGGATTAAGTGCCTCGCCAAAGTCGTTGCGTGCGTCAGGATCCGGCGTGAAGTCGGCAAGTGGGATATCAACGGAGGAATCCAGCAGGGCACTGGATGGCAGGTCGGGTTGCGTTTCTTCGAGCGGCAGTGCGGCTGGCGCGGCTGTTTCCGTGCTCAGGGGCAACGCGGGCTTGGTGGAACCATGAACTTGAGGAGCAACATTTTCAGCCGCCGCCGCTTCAAGTTCGGCGATCCTCTGCGAGAACCGCAGGATGATATCCTGCTGAAGATCGAATGCCTCTTGTCCGGGACCGGCCCCGGATTCCGGCTGGGCAGGACCTTGTTGGCCGATGATTTTTCCCGGAGGGGTGGTGGTTTTATCTTCACCAATGATTTTCCCAGCAAATATCAGCAAAATGGAAATTGCCATAATTCCTAGAGAAGTCCCCACGGTCGTCCAGATTTTCATGTCGGGTTGGACGGTATTGCTGTCTGCATTATTCAATTCCCTGCAGATGTTTTTGCCAGGCAGGCAACCGGGACGAAGGGATGGCTGGACAGTTTCAATATGACTTTGAAACTGATTTAAAGAACCTGGAAGAACTTCTTTACCTGAAGCAGGCCAGGCCGGAGGCCTGCGGGCCTGATGGTGAGGTGATGGAATCCCTGCCACTTGAGGCAAAATTACCTGCCATCAGGGCGGCGGTGATCTGCGGCAATAAGCAGTTTGCAGAGACAACCGGGAAGAAAGTCTACAACACCCATGTTGCCGATGGCTGGCGGGCGGGAAAGAGCATCGAGATAGCCATGCCCCGGGTGTGGATCTGCGATCTAGCTGAAGGCCTGCTTGATCACCTTGCCGCGGTTGCCGACAAAGAATGGTCGTCCCCCGGAGCCGTGTATGCGTTCTTGTGTTGGCAGCCCGAGAGCGTGGGCAATGGTCGTGTGCAGGTCTTCAGGGCCGAACTTTTCACCCCTGATATTGGTGGCCTTGGCATCGGTTTCACCGATGAACTGCCCACCGTTTACACCTCCTCCAGCGAGGACTACAGAGAAGGCCTTCGGGAAATGATTACGCCCGCCGCGGCTGCTGATTTTTGGGGTGCGCCCGAATTCAGTGGTGAGCACCACCATGGTCTCCTTGAGTAATCCTTTGGCATCCAGGTCGGCGAGCAATGCGGCAAATGGAGCATCGAGCTCGGCGGATTTTCTCTGGCCGGCCTCGAGGCTGTTGTGCATTTGGTCCCACCCGCCAAGCTGCACCTCAACGTAGCGCACGTCGTGTTCAACAAGCCGGCGTGCCAGCAACAGCCCGCGGGCAAACTTGCTCTCACCATATCGTTCCCTGAGCGCGCGCGGTTCCTTGTTGATGTCAAAGGCATTGACAGTGGAGGAGTCAAAGAACTTCACCGTCTCGTCGTAAAACTGGGAGTAGGCCTTGACGTTGCCTGTCGGGAAGCGTTCTTCAAATGCCCTGCCGAATTTCTTGGCCAGGGTGATGCGGTTATTGAATGTTTTGGCGTCAATTTTTGGCAACAGGTCGCGGATGCCTTTATTGGGGTCGCCGATGGGAAAGGGACTGTGGTCCGGTGGGAAGAATCCCGGGCCGGGATTGCCGCCGCCAACAATGACACTGGCCGGCATGCTCTTGGATGGCCGCCCGAGGAAATGCTGTGCCCAGGAACCCATTTGCGGGTGGCTGGTGCCGTTGCGTCTCTTGAATGCCGTGTGCATGAGGTAGTTGCCGCCGGCGTGGTCACCGGTCTTGGTACTCATGCTGCGGACGATTGCGAGTTTGTCGGCTTGTTTGGCCAATTCAGGCAGGAAGTTGGAAATCTGCACACCGGATGCCTTGGTCTTGAGCGGCGAGGACTGCCCCTTTACCTCTGCGTCTGTCTTCGGGTCAAAGGTGTCGACGTGCGGCATGCCGCCGGCCATGTAGACAAATATGATATTTTTCGCGGTTGCCGGCGCGCCTTTTACGGCGGCTTTTGTGACGGCGGCATCTGTAGTGCCGACAAATTCCGGCAGGATGCTCACACCGAGAGAGAGCTTGGCGATCCCGGCGAGGAACTCGCGGCGTTCAAGCTGGCGGAGGTGGCGGGCGAATTGCTTCATAAGGAATATTGGTGGCAGGGGATTACTTGATGAACAGGAACTCAGGGGTGTTGAGCAGTGCCCATATCAGGTCGGTGAGGGCGGCATCACCACGCTTGATTTCATGAACCATCATGGCCTGCTCTTTCGGAGTCATCTTACGGCTGAGGATACTCAGGAACACAATCTCGGCACGTTTCAGCGGGGTTTTTTCCGCTTTCATCTTCTGGAAGATGAGTGAGTTGCGGTTGGCAAGGATCTGGGTGGCTGCACCGTTCATCAACTCCATCACCTGCGGCACTGATCCTTCAAGGGTTGCCGCGTCGACAAGGAAGTTGCGGCTGGACTGTCCGAAGTCGCGCAGGAAATGTCCCTGGGGTGCAGGCTGGGTAAGTTCGCTTGCGCGGGCAAGTACCATGCGGTTTTTACGCGCATCACGCATCATCATCATTTCTTCTCCTCCCTTTCTTCTTTGGAAGTTTATCTTGGCGTTGACCGGTTTGCCGTTGCGGTCGATCAACTCGCTGTCCGGCCTGTAGGCGTTGTAGCGCTCGGTGATCCTGATGAACTCAGGGATCGGCACCACGCCGGTGTCCATCATGTTGATGATGTCATTGTAGCTTTTTCCCGAGGTGCGACGATAGGCGAAGGGATCCTCGACCATGAGGGTGAGCAGCGAGTCCCAGATCTGCTCAGCTTTCATGCGGCGCAGGACGGGACCGGGAAAGAAGTAGGGTTCATTGAGTTTGACGGTATTTGTTGAGGCCAGTGCCAGGTAGGCTTTTGAGGAGACGATGGCCTTGGTAATTGCCCGGAGGTCGTAATTGAGTGCCAGCACGGTTCCCTGCAGGGTGCGCACAAGTTCCGGGTTGTCCCAGTATTCCGGCTCTGGCATGTCATGCAGGGGTTCCGCCGCACCGCGCCCAAGATAGCGTTGCCAGAGGCGATTGCCGAGGTTGATGCTGAAGCGCGGGTTATTGCGTGAAACCAGCCAGTTGGCAAAGCGCATACGGTCACTGGTCGTCCTCGACTTGGGTTCGTTGCCAAAGATGGCCCTTGGCTTGACGACCTGTCCGGGCTTGGCGTCATCGTATTCATAAGTATCAGGGAGCTTGAGGACGGCTTTCGGGTTGGAGTGGACGACGAGTTCGTTGGCGGCGACGATCTCGCGGTAGGCACGGTTGAAGCGATTGGCCAGGCGTCGCAGCTGCTGCTGTCCTTTCTCGTTGGATGTGTCAATCTTGTGCTTCTTGGCAAGGTGTTCGCGGGCCTGGTTGCGGTTGATATAAAGGCTCTTGGGGTTTTTTTTGGCGGGGGCTGTCTTGCCCTTGCCTTTGCGGGGCTTTGCGGGGCGTTTCTGCAGGTTTTCCCGTGTGTCCATCTTGGCGAGGAAAGAGGTCAGCTCGTAATACTCAAACTGCGTCCAGTCATGGAATGGCGCGTCATGGCATTGTGCGCAGGAAATGTCGGTACCGAGGAAGGCCTTGGTCATGTAGCTGACATGGTCGAGCTTCATGCCGTTGTCGCGCAGGTGGTAGCCGGTTGCCGGGTTGTCCCAGATGCGGCCCTTGGCGGTGACCATCTCGTGAACAATCCTGTCAAAGGGGCGGTTGGACTTCAGTTGTTGCTTGAGCCAGAAGCTGAACGCATCGGTGCGCAGCTTGGTGCCTGGAACCTGACTCTGGATGCGCAGCAGGTCGGCGATCCAGTTGTAATTATGGCTTACGAAGTCGTCCGAGGCCAGGAGCCGGTCGATCAGGGCATCGCGCTTGTCGGCCTTCATGGACTTCACGAAGCTCTGGACTTCATCGTGGGTGGGGATGCGCCCGGCCAGGTCAGTGTAGACACGGCGCACAAAGAGGTGGTCATTGAGCCCGACGTTGTAAGTTGCTTTTGCCCTGCCCAGGCCGGCATCAACCGCGGCATTGATCCGGGCGGTGGCTTCACTGATCAATTCACCGCTTGGTGCGGAAATAACAACGGTGTTCAGCACTGCGCAGGCGAGGATCGTGGGGGTAATGATTCGCATCTCTTATAAACGTCCTTTTCGGGTGCATTATAACGCAGAAACCGGATTTTTGCTGAAGGAAGTTCTGCTGCTTCTCTCAGGTGCCCATTGTGAGGTTTGTAACCGGGATTGTTTAATTTCCCCTGGTCCTTTGGGTGGCAGCCTTTTGCAGGCTGCTTTGTCCTTGGAAGGGCGGCAGTGTCTTGGAAGTCTCCGGATGTTTGGAGAAACTCGACTATTGTTTCTCCCCGGCCAACAACCAGGATCGATCCAGGCAGGCGATCGTGATCTTTTCACAGTAGTCCCTTTCCCCGTTCTCAAAGATGCAGAGGATGTGGCCCTTCCCGGTTATCGCCATGTCGGAATAACCCGCAAGCCCCTTGTTGAGGACGCGACTCACCGGCCAACTGTGCCCCTCGTCCCGGCTCAGGCGCAGGGTGAGGCTGTTGCGGCTCCAGAGGTGAAAGCCGCCTTTGCGATGCACGGCCGGGTTGAGGAAGAGGATCTCGTCGGCATTGAGCCTGGTAATGCTTGCCTGGCATGCCGGCTCGGGCAGGTTTTTGTCGGCAACCGGCATTGACCAGCTCTTGCCGCCGTCGGTGCTGGTGGACACGGTACGCCACCCGAAGGAATAGGAGCTTGGCCCGCCAGCACGCATGTTCATCAACAGCGCCCCGTCTTTTTTCTCGAGAACGGTGCACTCGCCGGTGTGGAATTCCGGGACCCATGGAATGACCCCGCCGGCTTCCCAAGTCTTGCCATGATCGTCAGAGTAGATGACGCAGGATTGGCCACGGCCTTTGCCGTCAACAATGTGGCTGATATAGGAAGGGGCAATGAGTCGCCCGCTTCTGGTGTGGATACCGTGGACCGGCCCGGCCCCGATTTTCACGGGTGAACCTCCAAAGTCACTGAGGAAGGAACCTTTCCGATACTCCTCGGCCTTTGGCTCATCGGATGTGGTCGTCAGGGTGGACCAGGTCTTTCCCTCATCACTGCTTTTCGTGTAGTAAAGGCACTCACCTCCGCCTCGGGTAAAGAGCAGGTGCACGGTTTTCCCATCCCTTTCAATGATCGGGCAGGGGTTGCCGACACGTATAGGGGCATCCCCGCCTTGTTCATGGATGAGGACCTGTTTCAGCCAGGTTTTTCCGCCGTCCTCGCTGCGCTTGAGTAGGAGGTCCACGTCTCCGTGGTCCATTCGGCTTGTCTTGCGACCCTCGCAGAACACCAGCACTGTCCCTTTTGCAGTGATGACCATAGTAGGGATCCTGTAGGTGTGATAGCCGTCCTGGTGCCGGGCGAAGATGTCCTTGCGGAACACCAGATCGTCCTCAGCATCGCACGGGGAACTACAGGTAAATAGCACAATAGTTATCGCGATAGTCCCGACAAAGGGATTACTGAGGTTTCTTTCTGTCATTGTTAGAGAGGCAATTAGAACGCACTCGCGATGCTCATGCAAAACAATCCTTCATTCACTTCTCTGTTTGTTTCGGGTGCATTGCAAAAGGGGCAGTTCTTCGTTAGGCATGCAGGTGTTAAACAGCATTCTCGATGATTGGAACCTTGCCCATATTTAGGCTGATCGCTCTGTTGGCTTTTTTCATTGTTGCCCCGGTTGATGGCAGGCCACCCAATGTTGTTGTGACCATGGCCGATGACCTCAGTTACCACGATCTGAGTTGCTATGGTCATACTGAGATCAGGACCCCTGTCATTGATTCATTGGCAGCTGAGGGGGTCCGGCTCACGAGTTTCTACGCCGGAGCGACGATCTGTAGCCCTTCCCGCATTGCCCTTCTCACAGGCGCCTATCCGGTCCGGCTCGGCTGGAAGAGGGGAGCACTTGGCCAAGAAACCCGCGAGGCGGTGAATCGCGCTTAAGTGTTCCTTGCCTAGGCAAGAATTTTGTTTACCACTCGCCCGCCAACATCTGTCAGGCGGAAGTCCCGGCCTTGGTGGCGGAAGGTCAGTTGCTTGTGGTCGATACCCAGCAGGTAAAGGAGGGTGGCCTGCAGGTCATGGACGTGGATGGGGTCGCGGGTGACGTGGTAGCCCAGTTCGTCGGTCTCGCCAATGATTTGGCCAGCCCGGACACCCCCGCCGGCAAGCCACATACTGAAGGCATAAGGGTGATGGTCGCGTCCCTCCTTGCCAGGGGTGTTGCCACGACGCACCTCGTTCATCGGTGTGCGGCCAAACTCGCCGCCCCAGACGACCAGGGTCTCGTCAAGCAGCCCGCGTTGTTTCAAATCAATCACCAGCGCGGCCGCTCCCCGATCGGTCATGTCACAGTTGGTTTTAAGCTTCTGGTTTAAATTTGAGTGATCATCCCACGTGGAGTGGTAGAGTTGCACGAAGCGCACACCTCGTTCGACCATCCGGCGCGCGAGCAGACAATTGGTTCCAAAGGCCTTGGTGGTGTCGTTGTCGAGACCGTATAACTCGCGCGTGGCCTTTGATTCGCTGCAGAAATCCAGCAACTCCGGAGCGGCGCTTTGCATCCGGTAAGCCATTTCGTAGGCGGCAATGCGTGAGGCGATTTCCGGATCGCCAATCTTCGCCTGGCGAATGCGGTTAAGGTCGCTGAGGGCATCGAGCCGAGCGCGCTGGGTGGCGTCGCTGACCCCCTTAGGGTTGCGCAAATGCAGCACGGGGTCGGCTGATGAGCGGAAGGTCACGCCGCGATGCTCGGAAGGCAGAAAACCGCTTGACCAGTTCGCGGCCCCGGCGTCGATGCCCTTACCGGAGTTGGAGGTCATTACGATGAAACCGGGAAGGTTCCGGTTCTCACTACCGAGTCCGTAGGTCACCCATGAGCCCATGCACGGGTGCCCAAAGATTGGGTGGCCGCTGTTCATCAGCAACTGCCCAGGAGTATGGTTGGCCACATCGGTGTGCATTGAGCGGACGAGGCAGATGTCGTCGGCGATCCTGCCGAGGTGGGGGATATAGTCCGAATACTCCATGCCGCTTTGGCCGTATTGCCGGAACGTGCGCGGGCTGGCAAAGACGCGCGCGGAGCCGCGAATGAGTGCGTCATCAAGGCCTTTGAGCATGTGCGCGGGCACTGGTTGGCCATGGTATTTTTTCATCACAGGCTTCGGATCAAACAGGTCGAGTTGCGACGGCGCGCCGGGCATGAATAGAAAGATGATGTTCTTCGCGCGTGGTGCAAAATGAGGTTCCGCCCTGGTCTCATCCGCCATCAGTTGCCAGAGTGCGATGCTACCAAGCCCGCAGGCGGTCTGATCAAGGAACCTGCGCCGCGATTGAATTTGCCCGAAGATACGCTCGTCCATCATCATTGCTTCGTGATAAACTCATCGAGGTTGAGCAACACGCTTGCTACGCCCACCCACGCGGCTTGGTTGGCCAAGTTGCTGTCTTCAGTCGGTTCTCCGGCCATTTCCCTGGCTGCCTGAGGATCGTCACTCAAAATAGCGGTTTGAGTTTGAAGATATTTCGCCAAGCGGTCCCGCTCCGCGGGTTGAGGTGCGCGTGCTAGACAGAGGTGGAATGCATAATCCAGTCGTTTGTGGATACCCTGACCGCCTTCGCGCTGAACGCGTGCGGCCATCACCTGCGCAGCCCTGAAGAATACCGGGTCATTAAGCAGGTTCAGCGCCTGCAACGGTGTGTTGGAGCGTTCCCGCCGTGTGCAAGGCTGGTTGTTTTCCGGGAAATCAAACGTGATCATTTGTCCGAATGGCGCTGAGCGCTGGATAAACGTGTAAAGTCCGCGTCGATACCGGTTGGCACCTTCGCTCACCTTCCATTTTGCCTCAAAGGCCTCCTTGATGACGCTCTCCGGCTGCGGTGGTCGTACACTTGGCCCACCGATTTTTCGGTTGAGCAGTCCGCTGACCGCAAGGGCGTTGTCGCGAATCAACTCTGCCGGGAGGCGCTGGCGCGCATAACGGGTCAGCAGAATGTTTTCGGGGTCATTTAAATTTTGCCTTGAGTCCTGCCGGTATGTGGCTGACATGAGCATCACTTTGAGCATCGCTTTCATGTCCCAGCCGCGTTGCACGAACGCGGCGGCAAGCCAGTCGAGCAGTTTGGGATGAGAGGGTAGGGTGCCACGCATTCCGAAATCGCCAGGGGTGGCCACTAGGCCGCGGCCGAAGAGTTCCTGCCATAATCGGTTTACCATTACTCGTGCGGTAATCGGGTTTCCGGGCGACACAGCCCAGAGTGCCAGCTCGAGCCTGTCGGGTGATTCGGTTAACCTTAAAGAATGCAACACGGCCGGGACACCAGGGCGCACCTCGTCGCCCTTTTGGCGGAAGTTGCCGCGGTTGTGCAGGTGGGTGGGGCGATACTCGTGATGTTGAGTCATCGTTGGCGCACGAGTGACGGGCGGGAGCGCCTTTTGCAGCGTGTCTAGCTGCCTCACCAGCTCAATGACCTTCAGTTTGTTGAATTTCTCTGTGTCAATGCGTGAACCGCTGCGCAGGAAATAGTCCTGTAGCCGGTCGCGCTCGATGGAGGTGCGTTTTTTTCTGGGCTTATAAATGATGTTGAGGCCCTCCAACTGGCCCTCACCAAGGCGACTGCCCCAAACCAGACCGAGCAGTTCCAGTTCACGATCCCAGTGGTGATCGCGGCCGGGGTTCGCCTCCGTGTCCAGCAACTTGGTTTCCCAGTGCCTTTGTAATATGGACAGTTCGTCGGCTACAGGTGCCAACAACTCGAGCCGCTTCCTGTCATATTCCTTTTTTGCGGGCGCGAATTTTTCCCCCTCGCCCGGCAGTGGAACGGTGATGTTAAGTTCGTCTGCGTTATTAAAAAAAGCATATAGCTGGTAAAACTCATTCTGCGACACAGGGTCGTATTTATGGTCGTGGCATTGCGCGCAGGTAACGGTGAGACCGAGCCAGACGGTGCCAAAAGTGCTCGTACGGTCTTTCACTTGCAGCACTCGATACTCCTCAATGTCCGCACCACCCTCCCGGTTGCTGAGTGTGTTGCGCAGGAAACCGGTGGCGATGCGCTGCTGTGTGTTGGCGTTGGGCAGCAGGTCACCGGCAAGTTGCTCGACGGTGAACTGGTCAAAGGGCAGGTTACGGTTGAACGCCTCCACCACCCACTGTCTCCAGCGCCACGCAACGGGTCGGGGTTGGTCGGTCAGGTATCCGTCGCTGTCGCCGTAATGCGCGAGGTCCATCCACCAGCGTGCCCATTTTTCTCCGAAGTGTGGACTGGCCAGCAGTTGATCGATACATTTTTCAAATGCGGCGTCGGGGGCGTTATTAATATCAGCTTCGAATGCCGTTATTTCTGTCAGCGAGGGAGGCAGGCCGGTGAGATCAAAATGCAGGCGTCGTAGGAGTGTGCGCTGATTCGCCTCGGGCGACGGCCGGAGACCGGCATCCTCGATGCGCTTTAATACAAAATGATCGACATCATTACGTGGCCAGGAGTGTTTTGAAATCAGCGGAGGCGTCGGCCGCTCTGGCGGTAAGAATGCCCAGTGCGCTTTGGTTCCTGATGGTTCAGCATTCGCGCAACCCGCTGTCAGTGCCAGTGCGAATACCGCGCAGTTAAAAGGCTGGGCATGTCGCCCTTGGGTTCTCATGTCAGAGTTATCATCTTTCTGCCTGACTGAGATCCGTTCGTCTAACTCATTTGCCGGGTTGTTCATTTCGTCTACAGGCATCTAGCAATGCCCTTTAGGTCAGCAGTTCGTCAATGACTTTTCCGCTCACGTCTGTCAGGCGGAAGTCACGCCCGGCGTAACGGTAAGTGAGCTGTTCATGGTCGATGCCAAGCAGGTGCAGGATAGTGGCATGCAGGTCGTGAAAATGCACCGGTTTATCCTTTGCGTAGTAGCCGTAGTCGTCGGTAGCGCCAAACTGTATTCCCGGCTTTGCGCCGCCCCCCGCCATGAACATGGTGAAGCCGTGCGGGTTGTGGTCGCGCCCGTCCTTGCCCTGGGCGGTGGGCGTTCGCCCGAACTCGCTGCCCCACAGGACGAGAGTGTCATCGAGCAGTCCGCGTTGTTTCAGGTCAGTGATCAGGGCGGCCACCGGCTTGTCCATCTCGGCAGAAAGCTTGGTGTGTTCCTTGCGCAGGTTGGCGTGTGAATCCCAGTAGCGGTGGGTTATCTGCACAAAGCGCACACCGGCCTCGCTGAAGCGCCGGGCCATCAGGCACTGCTCGGCAAAGCTCTTGGTGGGCTCCTTGTCGACACCATAGAGTTTCCTGATGTGCACGGGCTCTGTGGAAATGTCCTGTATCCCGGGCACCTCCATCTGCATGCGGAAGGCAAGCTCATAGGAGGCAATGCGCGACTCCAGCTCATTGTCGGTGCCATGGGTTGCCAGGTGATCGCGGTTGAAGGCCTTGATCAGGTCGATTTCCTGTCGCTGTTTTTCACGCCGGGTTATGGGGCTGTCGATGAAGGGGATCTTCATGTTATTGCCACTGCCGCCGATTCGCGTTCCGCCGCAGTATGCGGGCAAAAAAGCCGGAGACCAGGCACCTGAGCCGCCGTGGGAGCCGCTCGGGTTGATGGTGATGAAGCCCGGCAGGTTGTCGTTCTCGCTGCCCAGCCCGTAGTTGAGCCAAGCGCCCATTGCCGGGCGGGTGAAAGTGTCCGAGCCGGTGTGCAACTCGAGAAGGGCACCGCCGTGGCGTGAGTTTGAGCCATGCATTGAGTGGATGAAGCACAACTCGTCGGCGATCGAGGCGATATTGGGGAGCAACTCACTGACTTGTGCGCCGCATTCACCGTGCTGAGAGAACTTCCAGGGTGAGGCAAGGAGATTACCGGTTTTGGATGAGACGATACGCGGACCCTTAAAGGGCAGAGGTTTTCCGCTATCGCGCTTGAGCAGGGGCTTGGGATCAAACAAGTCTATTGTCGACGGGCCACCGTGCATGAAGACAAAGATAACACGCTTGGCCCGGGCAGTGGTCGGTGCCGGTTTACTTCCTGCCGCGCAATTTCCCGTCAACATGGCGTTTAGCGCCAGTGCCCCGAACCCCGCACCGGCTTGCTGCAGCATGGCGCGGCGCGTGGCGGGGACAGGCAAACGGTCTTGGCAGAGGTTCATCGGAAAAACAACTATTGGATGTAGAGGAATTCGTTGGTGGCGAACAGCGCCCGTGTAAACGCTGCCCACGCGGAGCTGTTGTCATCCTTACTGTAGGCCTTTACAAAAATCTCACCCCGTTCTCTCTCAGCCTCCGTGGCCTCCCGGCCGAGGAGGTGCAGGATTAGCCAGGAGACGCGCTCACTGTTGCTGGCACCCTGTGTGTCTCCAAGCAGCATCTCGGCCAGCACCCCGGAGGACTCATGGACCAAGTTGCTGTTCATCAGGTAGAGTGCCTGTGGGGTCACCGTGGATACGTTGCGCTTGCCGGTAATGACGGCGGGATCGGGAAAGTCAAAGGCCTTCTGCCCGTCATAGCCTGAGCTGCGTAAAACCGGAAGATAGACGGTGCGGCGCATGCTCTTTATGTATTCGGCCTGTTTCTTACGGTCCACATACTTGTGCGACTGCTCGGTTAACATTGAGCCGCCCATGGTGAGGTCAAGGCGGTTGGACTTGAAGAGGATCGAGTCACGCAGCACCTCGGACTCTGCCCGGCGTGCTTTCCAGCGGGCAAACAGCCTGTTGTCCGGATCAGCTTGCTTCAGGACGGCGGCAGCCAATGAGGATTGCCGGTAGGTGGCGGAGTTCATGATCAAACGGTGCAACCGCTTAATGGACCAACCTGAGGCAATGAGGCGTCGCGCGAGGTGATCCAGCAGGGAGGGATGACTGGGCTGTTGGCCAAGGTGTCCGAAGTTATCGGTCGTGGTGACGATCCCGCGGCCAAAATGCCAGTGCCATACACGATTGGCGATGACCCGTGCAGTGAGAGGATGATCATTGGAGGCAATCCAATTTGCCAACTGCAGCCGCCCGCTTTGGTCACCGGGCATCGTCGACTGTCCTTGTCCCGCGATTGCCCGGGGTAACCTTCGGGGAATCATCTCACCAAGGGTCTGGTAATCGCCGCGCAGGTGGACCCTGGCGTCCTTTGTGGGGTATTCGGTGACACCCATCACCTCAAAGGCAGGCGGCAAATCCCTGCGCAGCAGGGCGATCTCCTCACCAATGCGTATTTTTTCCTCCTCCGGGGTTGCCTTGTTCGCCTTGCGTTTCTCCAGGTCGGCAATTTTTCTCCGCCGCTGACTATGTTCGTCCTCGGACAGGTCGTGTTGGTGAAAACGGGCCACCACGCTGTATTTGGTGAGTGTCTTTGTCGACAGGAAGATTCCCGCCAGGCCGTAGTAATCCTCAATTGAAACCGGGTCGAACTTGTGGTCATGGCACCTCGCGCACCCGAACGTCATGCCGAGGAAGGCCCTGCCGGTGGTGTCAATCTGCTCGTCAACAATGTCGCGGCGCATCTTGTCGGGATCGTCACAGGCGAGCATCTTCGGCCCGACGGAGAGGAAACCCACGCCGAGGGTCTGATTACGTTTTTGTTCAAGGTTATCCGCGGGCAGCAGGTCGCCGGCGAGCTGCTCAATAATGAAACGGTTGAAAGGCTTGTCGTCATTAAAGGATGCAATGACGTAGTCGCGGTAACGAAATGCGACTGGATGAACAATGTCCTCGTCCATGCCGTTGGAATCGGCGTAGCGGGCGACGTCCAGCCAGTGTCGGCCCCAGCGCTCCCCATAGCGGGGCGAGGCGAGCAACTCGTCAATCAGCCTCTGCCAGGCATCAGGCCGTTGATCTTTAAGGAAGGACTGCAATTGTGCGGTCGTCGGGGGGAGCCCGTGCAGGTCGAGACAAGCGCGACGCACCAGGCGGCGCCGGTCAGCATGCCGGGTGGGGATCAAACCGGACTTCTCGATTTCTTCAAGGATGAAATAATCAAGGGGGACACGGGGCCAGCTCGCGTCCTTTACCCTTGGCCGCGGCGGCTCGGAAGGCTGGATGAAAGACCAGAACCTGTCACCGGTACCGGAATCCCCGCCCGTATTTTCGGCAGGCAGTGATCCGGGCTGAAGGGTGAGGGTGCTGATGACGACGGCCAATATGGCATGACCGGGTTCTCTTGGCGGGCAAAACACGTTTCTATAAGGTGCTTTTGTCTCCCCGTGACGTCAAGGATACCTCCTGCTGATTCTTTCAACGTGACTGTCCAGGCGCGTATTTGGGATGGACATCGTGATCGTGTTTGGGTTTGCTTGGTGCTGGCGCACGCCCTTGAGGCGGCAAACCTGCCATGACATGAGTGAACCTGATGATGATTACGGACTGAGCCCGAACAAGGAGGTAACCCGGATCGCGCCGCCGGCAGTCGATTATCTGCCCCCGGTTCCGGAAAGTTATCAACCTAAAATCGGCATTATAGGCACCGGCGGGATCAGTGAATTTCACCTCAAGGCTTATAAACACTGCGGTTGGCAGGTCACCGCACTGCATAACCGTACGCGCTCGAAGGCTGAGGCCAGGCGTGATGAGTTTTACCCGGAAGCCGAAGTGGTCGGTGATTATCACGAGATGCTCAAGGCTGACGACATTGACGTCCTTGATATCACGCCGCACCCGGATGAGCGGGTTGCGATTGTCCGCGAGGCCCTTGAGGCAGGAAAGCATGTCCTCAGCCAGAAGCCTTTTGTTCTCGACCTCGATGAAGGTGGTGAACTTGCCGACCTTGCCGAGGCAAATGGTGTCCTTCTGGCGGTGAACCAGAATGGTCGCTGGGCGCCGCATTTCTCCTATATGCGCAATGCCGTTGCCAGTGGGCTGATCGGTCGCGTGATCAGTGTTGACCTTTCACTGCAGTGGGACCAGACATGGGTTGCCGGCATCGAGAGCTTCGAGAAAATCCACCACCTCATCCTTTACGATTTCGCAGTTCACTGGTTTGACATCGCCAACTGCTTCATGCGCGGCCGGGATGCGCAGAGTGTCTATGCCTCGGCAGTGCGTTTCGAGGAGCAGAAGTTTGGTCCTCCGGCCCTGGCCTCAGCGGTGATTGATTACCCCGGTGCACAGGTGCGCATGGCATTCAACTCACATACCCGGCTCGGGGAGGAGGATGTCACCACCATTGTCGGTACCAAGGGAACCCTGCGCAGCCGGGGACCGGGTCTTAATGACCAGCCAAAAATGGAAATTTACCTTGAGCAGGGACAGGTTGAGGTGCCGCTTGAGGGGTGTTGGTTTGAGAGCGGTTTCCAGGGGACAATGGGAGAACTTTTGTGTGCAATTGAGCAGGGGCGTGAACCTGACCACAGTGCCCGGGATAACCTGCGTTCCCTTGCACTGTGCTTTGCCGCTCTCAAGAGCGCGGACACCGGCCAGCCTTGTCGTCCCGGCGATGTGCGCAACATCAGCGGCTAGAATCACCATGAGACAATATTTCCTTACCTTGTTCCTTGCCCTGCTGTTTTCCGTGACGGGTGAATATGCCCTGGCACTTGAACCTGTTCCCGACAAACTCGTGGTGCTCAGCTTTGATGACTGCAACAAATCCGACCGGCACTTCGTGGCGGGGGTGCTCAGTAAACACGGTTTCGGGGCGACATTCTACGTTACCGAGGGCCTCGGTTTCCACGGCGACAAGGGACACTACGTCACCTGGGAGGAGATCAGTGAACTGCACAGGATGGGCTTTGAGATCGGCAACCACACCAAGTCTCACCCGAACGTTGCCAGACTCTCGCGTGATCGGCTTACAGGGGAGATTGAGCACATCGAGAAGCGCTGCACGGAACACGGGATCGCAAAACCGACAACCTTTGCCTTTCCGGGATTTTCCCACAATCTGAGAGCGGTTGAGGTCCTGGCCGAGAGGGGGTATCTCTTCGCACGCCGTGGCGTCGGCCCGGAATACCCTGATGGCGGCTCCGGAGCCCGTGGTCCTGGCTACGATCCTGCCAGTGATCACCCTTTGCTTATTCCCACCACCGGATATGCGGGTCCGAAGTGGGGGATGAGGGATTTGCAATGGGCCATCGCGCAGGCAAAGGACGGCAAGATCGCGATACTCTGCTTTCACGGAGTGCCGGCGCTCGACCACCCCTGGGTGAATTGTAAACCGGAGGAATTCAAAAAATACATGCAATTGCTCAAGGACGAGGGTTGCACGGTGATCGCGATGCGTGATCTCGCCAGGTACGTGGATCCAAAGAAAAAGCCGGAAGATCCCTATGCGCCGATTCGCGCCCGCGTGAAGCAATGAGCGGGGGAGGTAAACGATTTGAAGGCCAGGTCGCGGTGGTGACCGGCGCTGCTGAGGGTATCGGCAGGCATGTTGCCGCGCGACTGGCGGCTGAAGGCGCGAAAGTGGCACTTCTTGACCGGGATGCCGCACGCCTTAAGGCCAGCGCCACCGGGATTCCGGATGCGAGTTCACATGTGGTGGACATCTGCGATGATGCTGCGGTTTGTGCGGCGTTTAATGCGATAATGGCAGAGCAGGGCAGGATTGATATTGCCGTGAATTGCGCCGGTATCGTCGGACCCAACGCGCGCCGGGTGACTGAGGTTGAGGTCGAGGAATTTGATGATGTTTATGCTGTCAACCTGCGTGGTTCATTTCTTGTAACCAAGTATGCCCTGCGGCACATGGAGGAACGCAACTACGGGAGGGTGCTACTTTTTGCCTCAATCGCCGGCAAGGAGGGCAATGCCGGTATGAGTGCATACTCTTCGACAAAGGCCGGGGTGATCGGGCTGGCGAAGAGCGCCGGGAAGGACTTTGCCGAGACGGGAATTACTGTCAATGCCATTGCACCGGCAGTAATCCGCACCGGGATGGTGGAGGCGCTTGACCAGTGGCAGGTCGATTACATGACCGGAAAAATTCCCATGAAGCGTTGCGGGACGCTCGACGAGGTTGCCGCCCTGGCCTGCTGGATTGTCTCGCAGGAGGCGAGCTTCACGACAGGTGCGGTGTTTGATCTTTCCGGTGGCCGGGCGACCTACTAGGGAATGCCTTTTTCAGGCATCCTCATGATTCCAGAAATTGGCGGTAGATATTGAGTGTTTCATTTGCCATGTGCCGCCCGGTACATTTTCCAATGACGCCCGTTCGGCCCTCTTCCCCCAGTTGTTCTGCCTTGCCGGGATTTTCCAGGAGTTTTGCCAGAGAAGCCGCCAGGACCTTGGAATCGCCCGGGGCAATGAGAATGCCGCCCCCGGTTTTGCTGAGCATCTCGGGAAATATCCCGTGTTCGGGTTGAACAACAGGAATGCCACTGGCCAGGGCCTCAAGCACCGGCAGGCCCTTTGGCTCACGGCAGGTTGTCGGCAGTGAGAAGGCATCAATCGAGCTGAAGAATTCAAGTTTGCCCTGCCGGCCGGGTGCCCCTGTGTAATTGAAATTCTGTCCCAACCCGGCTGCTTCAATCCGACCCACCTGTGTTTCGAAGAATTCGCGATTGTTTTCACCGAGCCAGCCTGCCGCCTTCAGGCAGGCTTTGCCCAGGTTGTGTTCACTGTGAAGATGGATAAAGGCATCGACTATCCGGGCAAAGCCTTTCTCGGGGGCAATCCTGCCGAAGTAGCCGACAGTCGGCGGCCTGCCGCTGATCCGCTTTAATCCGGAAAAATCACGGCTGTCGATACCAATGGTGACGATGTGGAATTTTTCCCGCGGGATTTCGAGGAGTTCTGCCATGCTTTGAGCATAAGATTCACTGAAAGTGATGAAGCCGTCGACCTCGCGGGCGAGGCGGCGCAATTCGGCCAGGACCTCGGGGCGGTGTTGGTCTGTGAGTTCCTCGAGGAAAAGGTCATCTCCCTGGAGAGTGACCAGTACCGGAACATTGAGTTCACGTTTGAGGGCGGGGACAAAGCCGGCAATGAGCAGGTTACTGAGATTGACCAGGTCCGGGCGCGCCTTTTCCTTCATCCATGCAACGCATCGGGTAACCTCATTGCGCTGGTTGCCGTGTTCGCCGCGGAGCATGGACAGGGTCAATTCACCGAGTTGCCCGGCATCGATCTTGATTGAATTTTTGGCGGTGAGTCGGTTGATAAATCCGGGACGATCCAGCCAGCTTGTCAGCGACCGGGGGAGTTTCCTGAATATCCGTGATCGTTGCTCCAGATAAACACTGACTCCCCCGAACAGGAGATGATCATCACTGGCGTTCTCGACATCAGTGCGGATTGGCGTGTAAACAGGCACAAGGATGACATCGCATTGCAATGCGCGCAGTTCGTGCGCGAGGTTGTTGTCACGCAGGCAACTGCCGCATATCATTCCGGCTGCTCCGGCTGTTACGTAGGTTACACGCATGGCTCAGGACGGAAATGGTCGGCAATCCGGCGAAAGAGGTCAAGTGGCAGAGATGGTTGATTTATTCCGTAAGGGCACCACATTCCCGCCGATGTTTCCCAGTCACCTGCTTTTCCAGCGTATTCCGGATGATCTTGCAAGCGTAATTGTCAATTACCTGCGCAATGAGGAAAGGGAGGTCTACAAATCTACCCTCGCGACACTTGCCACGGGACGCAGGTTGCGGCCGGTCTTCATCCAGAAGCGACCGCTTGAAGGCCAGATTTCCTGGATGAAGGAATCCCTGAAGTTGAAAAACGCTGAGAGTATTGCCGATCAGGTCCTGCAGGTATGGTTGTTGAAATCTAAGAAGGACATGGTGGTCGGGTTTCTTGATGCCGTTGGCATTGGGCATGACGGCGACGGATCGGTAGAGGAATTGCCCGAGGAGATAGGCCTTGAAAAGCTTCAAGCCGGTGTCGAGAAGATGCTTGAGGCCCATCCTGTGGATGAGGTTAAGCTTTACCTGCACATGTTTCAATCCCAGCGCCCCGGAGGTTGGGAGCAACTGGGCAAGTTGCTTGAAGAGGATGAGCGACTTAAGCTCTAGGATTTACGCGAAGTAATGGGCGATAGCCTCAGCGACACCTGCTCCACAGGAATTTCTCGCAACATATCCGCCGCGATTGGTGATTTCCTCTTTAATTTCCGGTATGGCATTGCCGGGGCAGGCAATCATTGAGGCTACATTGCCCTGCAGCATCGAGAGGTCGTTATAATTATCGCCGATAGCGAAGATTGCAGAGGGTGAAATTTTCAGCTTGCGTCCGATTTCTGTGACTGCGCTGCCCTTGTTATAGAGTGCATGGGAGAACCTGAGGTAGATGGCATTGCGCTCGTAGGAGAGTTGCAGTGCGCCGGCATCCCTGATCGCCTGGTCGATCAATGAGCACAGGCCGTCCATTTCATCATTATTACGCGCGATAATACCGGCAGGTTCCTCAGGTTCAGCCACCCAGCTGGCGTCACTCTCGCTGTTGACGAAGTCTTGCACGGTGTGCAGCAGCTTGCGGTGTTTACGGAATAATCTTTTATGATCCCTGCGGCAGCGTTTGTTCCAGTCCCCGAGATCAATCCAACGGCGGAAAGCGGTGGGCTCATAGATTTCGCGCTCACAGGTGACCAGGTAATCCGGAACATTGCGCAAGCCGCAGTTATTGATGCCGGTTACGGCATCAAAAAGTGATCGACCGGTGTTAATGGCGAATAATGCGCCTTTCTCCCGCATATCCTGCAAGGCCCGGGTAAGGGCGGGGTCAATGCTATTGGGTTCTGAGGGGTCAACAAATGTCCCGTCAAAATCAAAACAAAGCAGAAATTCTGGATTTACTGTTGCTTTTGGCATTGGCAATGATGCCGGCAATCCTAGCGGTGAATTGGAAATTGGCATCTATTTTCGATACTGGACTCGGGGGCGGGGAGTGGCGATAGTCAACCCTATGAAATCCGCATATGAACTGGCAATGGAACGCCTTGAGAAAGAATCTCCGCAGGTGAGCATCAGCGATGAGAAGAAGCAGGAGATCGCCGATATTGACAGGAAATACCGTGCCAAGATTGCCGAGCGTGAATTATTTCTCCAGGGAAAACTTGAGGCGGCCAAGGCAGAGGGAGACTTTGCCGGGGCAGCCCAGATTGCGGATGAACTGGCACGTGAGATTCGCTCACTTGAGGCCAAGTGCGAGGAGCAAAAGGCATGTGCAAGGGATTCCGAGAGCACTTGATAACCCGGCGTTGCTTTGGCAACTGCCGTTACCGCTAAGCGCCCCGAATCGCAGCAGGAGATAATTTTTGTTCTAACGCCCCGTTTGCCCGGCAGAGTTCCCCGCGCCTTTTGGCTGCCTGTTCATGCCGTGTCCTGGCGGCAGGGGATCAGCCTGTGTGGGTTCGCTCCGGAGCACTAGGTTGGGACACCGTGATTGCGCTGCTTTATCATCAGGTGCGGGTTTTCATAGATGGCACCGTTTCCCAGTGCGGTTGTACCGACGACAAGGCTCATGGCGGGGAGTTCCGCCAGGTGCAGGGCGGGATGAAGGATCTTTTCTTCACCGACAGTCAGCTTGGGAATGTAGATGCGTTTGATCTTTTCAAATTCCAGGCACAGGAATGTTGACACATGCAGTTCCATCGGGACGTCATCGAGATAACCGATTACTCCCTGAGCATTGAGAACGTCGACCACTTCGCCGCTGTCGGTATCGATCGAGACCCCGATGCCGCGGTGTTCCGCCATCACGCGTGATTCAGGTTGTTGCGCATCGAGCAGCCCGAAGAACAGATGTTGTCCGGGCTGCAGTATGCGCAGTTCGATTTCAAACACGACTTCACCGCTATCCATTGGCATCGTGGCGTCATGGAGACGGGTGACGTTGAATTTTTGATGACCGAACTTGGCGGCGCGCATATTCATGTTGTGTTGTCGTAAAAGAAGAAAAGTTGTTATTTTTATTGAGCAGGGAAGATGCCTATCTATCGAAAAACTTCAGGCAGTTAAAACTATAATTATTATAATTAATATATAAAAACAGCAATTTCAACAATTAAATATATTTTTACTAACCTAACTATTGAGATCAACGACACAGGAATTTCGTCCTGGGCTTACCAGCTGACAGCAAGGAAAAATCAAGAGAATATCCCATTTGGAAGGATATCATTACCAAGCCTTTCATCAGTTAACTTGTTCCTTATTGGCTGAATCAAATTGGCCTCGCCAATAATCGAGGCGTTGCTTAATGCGCATTTCCTGGCCGTTTTCCGTGGGTTCATAATAGCTGCACCCCTCCGGCAGATAGGCCTGGGGCACGAACCCGCCCTCATAGTTATGGCTGTAGAGGTAATCCTCTCCGTGCCCGAGTTGTTCTGCACCTTTGTAATGACTGTCTCTGAGGTGTTTTGGAACGGCCAGGGTTCGTCCCTGGGTAATGTCTTTCTGCGCGGCAAGCAGGCCCGCGTAGCAGCGGTTGCTCTTTGGCGCGGTGGCGATATAGAGCGCGGCATGCGCCAGGGGAATCTGCGCTTCGGGCAGCCCGATAAACTCTGCCGCCTGCTGGGCAGCGATGGCGACTTTCAATGCGTTGGAGTCAGCGAGCCCGATGTCCTCAGAGGCGGCAATCACAATTCGCCGGGCAATGAACCGGATGTCTTCACCGGCGTAGAGCATCTTGGCCAGCCAGTAGAGGGTGGCATCGGGATCAGAGCCGCGCATCGATTTAATGAACGCGCTGATGGTGTCATAGTGGGCATCGCCATCGCCATCGTAGACCACGGTTTTCTTCTGGATTGATTCTTCAGCTACCTTGAGATCAAAGTGAATTGTCCCGTCACTGTCCGGTGAAGTTGTGACTGCCCCGAGTTCAAGCGCATTGAGGCATTTCCGTGCGTCGCCGTCGCATTTGGTGACCAGCAGCTCAAGGGCATCATCAGAGATGGTGACCCGTTGTTTTCCCAGTCCGCGCTCTTCATCCTCAAGTGCCCGGTGAACAAGATCCCTGAGGTCGGAACTCTCAAGCGGTTCAAGCTGGAATACCTGGGATCGTGAAACCAGAGGGCTGTTGATATAGAAGAAGGGGTTATGGGTGGTGGCTCCTATGAAGCGCACGGTTCCCCGTTCGATATGCGGCAGCAGGACATCCTGCTGGGCCTTGTTGAAGCGATGGATCTCGTCAACGAAGAGTGTGGTGGTCGTTGCATGCAGGCGGTTGAAGGAACTTGCCGCCTCGACAGATTTGCGGATCTCGGCAACGTTGCTTTCAACACCGCTCAGGTTAATGAAGCGCGACTTGCTGTGGGCTGCGATGACCCTGGCCAGGCTTGTCTTGCCAACGCCGGGAGGCCCGTAAAAGATCAACGATGCGAAGCGGTCGGATATGATTGCGCGCCGCAGCAGTTTGCCTTCCCCGAGGATATGCTGCTGGCCCGCGTAATCCTCCAGGCATTGCGGGCGCATCCGTGCGGCCAGTGGCATGGCATCGTTATCGGCTGCATCAGGCGGCATCACCCCGGGGTCTTCCTGCTCGAAAAAATCGTCCATTATATTGCGGTTTTCGCCGGTCCCGGACGCCATCTTATGGATTCAATGCCGCGGGCTGACCAGAATGCCACGCCGCTGAAGAAGATTCCAAGGACGTATATATGATAGGCGAAGTTGAGGTTCATCATCTCGGCAATGGTCAGGTGAAAAATGATGAGGGTCACCGCGAACGCGCCGCCGATCCTGCGTCCGGCAAGCAGCAGGAAGGCAAACAGCTCAAGCAGGAATCCCGGAGCCAGGAGAACGGGGACCCAGCCCGGGGAAGTCATCATGGTTTGCTCAAGCCAAAGAGCGAGCGGTGCAAGTGTGTCGCTGATTATCCCATAGCTGCCTGAACTCTGTCCGGGTTGTTGCAGGCTGTTATAATAATCCATGCGCTGAGATTTGACGATCTGTAGCGGGAAGTAAAGGGAGTCCGCAATCCAGTTGCCCTTGGTCATCCACTTGGTGATGGCGCTCACGATGTAGGCGGCTGCGATCATCTGCTGGGTATACCAGACGGCCATTCGCCCCTCTTTGAGGCGCCTTGATGAAGCCGGGAGTCCCGATTTGTGCCGGGTGAGAGCCGCATAGAGGTGCCAGGCACATTGCACCAGCAGACAGAGCGCGATGATCTGGGTGCTGTGGGTCGCCGCCTTTTGTGAGTTGATCAGGGTTCCACAGCTGACCGTGATAAACAGCATTGCCGGCAACGCGGCAAACAGCAGGCGCCCGCTGCAGTATAGAACCAGGGCTGCGCAAAGCACTCCGCGCAGCATGGTGAGTGTTTCCGGTTCAGAGAGAAAGGTGAAATCGAGACCGAGCCACTTTGCCATGCCAACCGGTGCTGCCTGCTCATGCAGGTTGATCCTGACGGGTATGACCTGCCAGAGCACAAAAGCAAAGAGCAGCCGCATGATCAGCAGCTCGCAGGCCGAGAATTCGACCGGTTTGAAGAGCTCCTTGAACCTGGGGATTATCCTGTTCATTTCGGCGGCAGGTCGATCTCGGCAATAAATTGCGGCGGGAGTTCATCCACCTTGCCCTCACGCATGTAGATATCGACATGGTAGAGTTTGATCGGTGCTTCTTTTTCAAGCCGTGCCCTGGCGGCGGGAGTGCAGTTCCTGTAAACCTGGGCAAGGGCCTGCTCGCCGGCCTCACGGCGTTCATCAGCAGTCAGGTCCCGTTTGCGTTTCCGAAGTTCTCTGCGCTTCTTGTCGAGGTCCCGCTCGTAGGGTTTTTTCAACTTGCTGGTGCGGATACCGCCGGTCACTTTCTGCAGCGCCAGCGGCTTGTCGTTTTTGCCGGCAACGTAGACATAGAAGGTGTGGTCGCTAAACGACGCATACATTGGGTAGTGTGAGAAAGGATAGTTATCGCGAATCGCCATGTTAGCGATGAGCAGTGCCACACAGGCCTTGATTGGCATCCCCCGGTCAAAAAGCAACAGCACAGCGGCGGCGGCAAGACATGCCAGGTAGTGTACTGGCAGGGGATCCGTCTTGGTGAGCATTGGCAGTCTGCCTTCATAGTAAAGGCACACGATGAGAAGAAATGCCGGGGACTTGCACGGGAATTGCCAGATCTTCTGCAGGGCTTTTCCAAGTTTTTCCGGCATCGCTATTCGTCGTTATCCCCTAGATCTCGAAAGCCAGGATGTCATCTGATCGTTCCAAATCCAGCAGGTCCTGGATGGAGTGGGCGCCAAGATGCCCGTTAACAAGGTCACGCAGTTGGCTGAAGCATTGTTCCAGCCCGACGGGGATGGCGTTGAATGTCCTGTTTTCCTGATCGGTGCCGAAGGGTTGAAAGGAGCCGTCGATGAGCTCCAGGATTTCAACCAGGGGGATATCGCCGGGAGATTTATCCAGTAAGTAACCTCCTCCTGCGCCACGTTTGCTGCGCAGCAGGCCGCCTTTTTTCAGGGTGAGAAGGATTTGCTCGAGAAACTTTACCGGGATCAATTCCGATTTCGACAAGTCACTGATTTGCACAGGACGGGTTCCCGGGTGCCTGGCAATGGCAAGCACTGCGCGCATGGCGTATTGCGCCTTCTTCGAGATTTTCATCCGGCAATGGAAACTATACCTATCCGATAGAGAATGAACATTCAAGGACTATATGCGTGCTTGAATATCAGCGCCGGCAGGTGGAAAGTGTGATACCCTTAAAAAAGGGGGCGTTCTGGTTTCGACTGATAATGTGAAACCTGGGTCGCATGCCGAGGATGATTTGCAGGCCTCGTAAAAAAGCGGATCAAAACCATATAAATGCCGATTCTAACGAATTAGCTCTCGCCGCTTAAGGCGACGTCTCGCCCCTGACGCCTGTTAGGGGGACGAGGCGACGACAACAGGCTAGCCCTTTGCCGGGGTGTCCGCGGTGAAGGTCGAAAATAAACAGGGCAACCGGGGATGAACGACCTTGTCGGATGCGGTCGCCATCTCCAGCATAAGCACCGAACAAGCATGTAGACGCCTAGGCGGAAGGTTAACAGGACAGGGGTTCGACTCCCCTCGCCTCCACT
>JAYGGE010000106.1:0-8069 GCA_046581505.1 Verrucomicrobiales bacterium
GTTGGCAATGCCTTCATACCGCGACCCTACCAACCCACGCATCGCGTTGCAAGACAGGGCAGGGGAGGCGAAACAAGGGTGTTTTATTATGCACTATTTATGCACAGTAAAAATCCCACATCGCGCCTAAATCCATAACTCGTTGTTAGTTATGGAGCCGAAGGTCGGAATTGAACCGACGACCTATTCATTACGAATGAATTGCTCTACCCCTGAGCTACTCCGGCTTTTTTGAGTTCCAAAGATGATTGGAATGCGGGGGAAGATCATAAAGCATGGGCGGGGAGTGTCAATTTTTCTGCATAAGAGGGGATCGCTGAACGTCAGGAAGGCACAAGTATTTTTACCATGATCAACACGACCACTTCAAGCAATGATCAGCACAGTCAACATCACCCGCCTTGTCACCGTTCTCAGCTTCACTGTAATGGCGCTTGCCGGTGCCGATGCCCATCCCTTCTCCAAGGGTAACAAGTCCAGGCCGGCTGCCAAGCACGCGAAAAACAGGGCGGGCGGACTCGTGGTAAACAATGATGTGCTCAGCAATGGCGGCGGGAAACGCGAGGTGATTGTTGATATCAACAAACAGCGTGCCTACCTGCTGGTGAGTGGTGTAATGGCACTCAATGTCCCGGTTTCGACCGCACGCAGCGGCAAGCACACCCCGCGTGGTTCATTCCGCATTACCCAGCGGGTGCGCAGTGGCAAGACCTCGACCATTTATGGCTGTGACCTGCCTTTCTGGATGCGCCTGGACTACAGTGCCATCGGCCTGCATGTTGGCGAGCTTCCCGGCTACCCGGCCTCTGCCGGATGTGTGCGCCTCTCCGAGAAAGGGGCCCGCCTGCTCTTTGAGAACACCACCTCCGGGGTGGCAGTGTGGATCGTCGATCACTGGAGCCCGGAAAGCCTGCTTGTGGCTGCCCGGTGACCTTGTGGTCAGGAGCCCGAAAAGGGCACCTTGAGGCTGAGTGGAACTGCACCGCTGCCATCAGCGCGACCGGTCCTGGTATAGAGGATTCCCGTCAGGTGGGTGGGGTTATCCGGCCCGAACTCTGAGATCTCCATCAACAGGGAAATGCTTCCGGCCTTGGTTTTCTTCACCACCTGCTCGACATCCGAGTCGATCAGCCCGTTATCCGAGAAGAAGTAGGGAAAAATGGGTGCTTTTGTGGGCGTGCCTTTCCTCGGGTTGAGAGTCAGGATGGCCTTGTTGCCACGGCGCACGGCGGTGGCATCCCAGAGATTGTTCGGCACAGGGAAACTGGAACGGGCAGCGGCAATCGGTTTTTGCCAGCGGGTTGGCTTTGCCGGGGCTGAGGACACCGGCAGGGTCATGGAGATGTCGACGAAGGCGGGATGACAGGTCTTTGAGCAACACATCCAGCTGGCCCTTGCCTTAAGCTTTACCTCAGTCCCGGGTCTTGCATCCGCGGGCGCAGTGAGTGGAACCATCAGTAACACTTCCCCATGGTAACCGTAGGCATCGTAAGGGCCCATTTGTACCCTCTCCGGCTGCGGCCACTGGATGCTTCCCGCCTTGAACCCCTCCGGAAGCTTCCAGTCGAGGTTGGTGGGGACACCGACAATGCCGGGGCTCTTCCAGTAGGTGTGCCAGCCCGGATCGTGCTTCATGCGCAAGGCGATGGTGATCGTCTCGCCCGGGGATATCGCTTCCCTGGCCGGTACCAGCTCAGCAACCACTGCCCCCTCGCGGATCGGGCCGGCGGCGGCAACTGTCACGCACATCAGCAGCAGGGGGACTCTTGCAAGGGTGTTCATGGTTGTGGGTAATTGGCTGGTTCTAGAATTCCGCGTTGCCGGGAGTCCTCGGGAAGGGGATCACGTCCCTGATGTTGGCGACCCCGGTGACAAACATCAGCATGCGCTCAAAGCCAAGCCCGAAGCCGGAATGCGGCACACTGCCGTAGCGGCGCAGGTCAGTATACCACGCGTAGTCATCCGGGGAGACGCCGTGTACCGCCATGTTCTCCAGCAGCAGGTCGAGGCGTTCCTCGCGCTGGCTACCGCCGGCGATCTCGCCGATTCCCGGAACCAGCAGGTCCATGGCGGCAGCGGTTTTGCCGTCGTCATTGGTCCTCATGTAGAAAGGCTTAATGTCCTTCGGGTAGTCGTGGACAGTGACCGGGCCCTTGAAGTGCTCCTCGGTGAGGAAACGCTCGTGCTCAGTCTGCAGGTTGACTCCCCATTCCACGGGATGCTCAAAGTCCTGCCCTGAGTTCTCCAGCAACTCGATGGCTGTGGTGTAGCTGATGCGCTCAAAGGGCTTTGCCAGCACTGATTCAAGCCGGCCGATGAGTTCCTTGTCGACGAATTTCCCGAACAGGCCAAGATCCTCCGCGGAGTGTTCCAGGGTGTCGGAGATCAGGTAATTGACCATTTCCTCGGCGAGGGTCATGTCGCCTTCAAGGTCACAGAATGCCATTTCCGGCTCGATCATCCAGAACTCGGAGGCGTGCCGGGTGGTGTGCGAGTTCTCGGCACGGAATGTCGGCCCGAAGGTGTAGATATTGGACAGGGCACAGGCGAAGCTCTCACCCTCCAGCTGTCCGCTCACCGTCAGGTGGGTTGGCTTGCCGAAGAAGTCCTGCGCACCCTCGGGATCCGCCTCCATGGCCCTGCCATCAAGGGTGGTGACACGGAACATCTCGCCGGCGCCCTCGCAGTCGCTGGCGGTGATGATCGGGGTGTGGATGTAAAAGAATCCCCTTTCCTGGAAGAAACGGTGAATGGCGTAGGCAAGGCGCGAGCGGGTGCGGAAAACACAGCCAAAGAGGTTGGAGCGCGGGCGCAAATGGGCGATCTCGCGCAGGAACTCGGGGCTGTGTCCCTTTTTCTGCAGGGGATAACTCTCGTCGGCGGTTCCAATCACGTTCATTGACCCGGCAGCAACCTCCCAGGATTGTCCCTTGCCGGGCGACTCCACCAGCTTGCCGGCGATCTCGAGGGCGGCCCCGGTCGTTGCCTCCTGGATATTCTCCGAGCCGGGGATTCCCTGGTCGACGACCACCTGGATATTCGCCAGGCAGGAGCCGTCGTTGACGGCGATGAATGAGAAGTCCTTCGAGTCGCGCCTGGTGCGCACCCATCCGCGGATGAGGATCGTCTCATCAGCACCGCTGCCGGCGAGGGCATCTTTGATTGTCGTTTGGGTCATCAACTGCCTAAACAAACACGGGAAGAGACGGAATACACGGAAGAATTTCTTTTGCGCCAGGTTGCCGGTTATTCCCCCCGCCTTGGCAGCAGTGGGGTCAGTCAACCCATGGACGTGCTTGTTTGATGGCGAAAACCCCTGCCGCGGTGACCTTGAACTCGATCTCCATGGCAAAACTCGAGTTGCCGCCATAGAGCGACTTGAAGTGACTGTGGATGATGTTCATGTAGTCCTTCAACTCCAGTGCCTGGTCGCGGCTGAGCACTGTCTCGCCCTCCGGAATTAGGTTCGAGTGACGGATATACTGGATCTCGTATTCGGAGCCGAAACCCAGGTTGGCGATGATATAATTTTCCGGGATTGAACCGGGTTCCGGGTTGGTGATGAGGTTTTCGCCAACCTGGGCATTGACGTAGTGGCCATCCCATCCCGGGCCGGGGATGTAGATGTTCTTGGTTACTCCCACCCCGTTGGCCTGCTCGTCGTCAAAGTTGGGATGGACAAGGATGCCCATGGCGGCAGTGGGGTGATCAATGCGCCAGAACTCCCGTTCCTCAAAGGCGCGGTAGGTCCAGAGCCCCGCCCAGACCTGCTTGGCGGTCTTGGCAAAGTGTCCTTCATCGGGGTGGTGGGTATAGGAGTCGTAAAGCCCCGCGCCGTTGAAGCCCTCGAGGTCCTCGTTGTTGGTGCTTGAACGCGCGCGCACCGAAGTGCCCGCCGGAAACGATGCATGCATCGCGGCAAGGGCACCAAGCATCCACCCGGGCAGAATTCCATCATCCTCGATTCGCTCGCGGAAGTCCTCAAGGCGGTTCTCGCGCACGCTGGGGAAGGACTGGAAGAGGGGATCCGCAGCCATGGCTTCAGCCTCGGCGTAGAAGCCGTTGTGGGTCATGAAGGCATCGTAAAAGTAAAAGGGAATGGCAAACCCGTCCGGGGTGAGGGCCGGCAGGATCACCCGGAGTTGACCGACGTTGGCGGATTTAGACCCGTATGCCGGTGAATCAGTAAAGCGGATAGCCGACAGCGGGGTGATCGAGGTCTCGGAAAGGTCGCGCACGGGAAACTGGGTCTCCGCAGGGCGGATTGAATCAAAGTAGTCATCGATTTCCTCCTGGCTTGCCGAGCGTATCTCAAAGCCGTCGGGGCCAATATTAAGATAGATGTCCTGGCCGATGAACGGCACCAGGTCAGGGTGGGATGAGGCTTCCCTGAGGTAGGCGTTTGGAGTGCCGTTCTGCCTCGCTTTGAGGTTGACGTGGGAGAGCGGAGTCTGGGGGGACTCGGTGATGATTCCCGAGACGTGCGTCAACTCGTTGGGGATGGTCTGGAAGATCACCACGTCACGCATTGACACGGTTTGATTGCCGGTGACAAGCTTAAGGGTTCCATAGCATTCTCCGGGGTTTAGCGCGGTGTAGACGGTGTTGCCGAAGAGGTCATCGGTGTCGATTACCGAGATGTGTGACTTTGCGTATTCATCGATTTCCGACTGGTGCAGGGTGCGCTGGGTCTCGCTGGCGGGATGATAGGCAAGTCGCCCGTCGGTGAATGCCATGGAGGCGGCGATCATCTCGTAGGCGGTCTCGACGAAACGGAACGCCACCGGGTCAGCCGGCCAGAATTCAATCGTATAAATCCCGGCAAGTCCACCATCAGGGACGTAGTTGGGGTGATAGACAATGCTGCCTGCCACGTTGCGCCTGTTGGTGTTGGTGAAGTAGGTGTGGGAGTTGAACAGGGAGTTGCTGTTGTAGAGGCCGAGGGCATCACGGGTAAAGTAGTAGTGATACAGGTAGCGGTTGCTGTTGACGAAGTAGAGGTCGGGGGAAGCGGTATGGACGTCGTAGACGAGGAACTTGACCTCCTGCACGTTGGCGGCTCCCGGGAAGTTGTCACGGTGGGCGAGTGACTGGTATGTCGCGCTGTCGGGCACCTGGATTGTCCCGTCTGCAAACGGGATTGACGGGGCAGGGTTGAGCGGGTTGTGGTAGCCATCGGGTTCTATGGGCAACTCAATGAGGTCATTGATCCCGTCGCCATCGGTGTCGGCGGGGGCCGCGGTGTTGTGGGTATGGATTTTCAGGAAGCCCTCAGAAGGAATGGGAGCGGGATCGGTAAGCGTAACCATGCCTCCAATCGGACGGGCGATGGCGATTGCCCTGCCTGTTCCGATGAGCCCGTCGGCACGATAAAGAACAGCGTATTGTTCCTCGCCGAGTAGCATTTCAAGCCGGATGAGTCCTCCTTCCGTGCGTGTCACCGAGGTGATGACGGGACCCGGATCGGCTGCCTGCAGGCAGTTGCAGAAAAGCAGGGCAAAGAGGGCAATGGGTAAAGCGGCCCGTGTCGCAGTTTGTGTTGCTTGGGCACTCATGGGGACAGCCTCAATCTATGTGGTGACCGCCAATCAAGCCAGCAGAAATTCTGTCATGCGCCCGCGGTGCAGCAGTATTAGTTCTCCTTGCGTATAAAGGCGTCAAAACCCTTGGTCCGGGTGGGGGATTGGTGATCGAATCCAGGAGCGAAGAGCACGGCTTCGCTGTGCGGCAGTGAATTGATCATCCCGAGTCCCTCCTCACCGGCGACGCAGAGGGCGGTGGCAAGCGCATCACTGCGGGTGCAGCTCGGGGCGATGACTGCCGCCGCCCTCTGCGCTGTCAGGCCGAGCCCGGTGCGCAGGTCAATAATGTGGGAATAGCGCGTGCCCTCGATTTCAACAGCCTGCTCGACATCACCCGATGTGGAGACGGCGGCATTGCTGATCTCAATGACACAGGCGGGCGGATGCTTGTCCCCGCCGGGGCGGATGGCAATTGCCCAGCCCTTCCTGCCGGGAGGCGCCTCCCCGGCAGCAATGTCCCCGCCGGCAGTGATGCTGGCGACCTTGAATCCTCCCTCGCGCAGTGATTGCAGCATCATGTCAGCTGCGTAACCTTTGGCGATTGCCCCGAAGTCAAGTCGCGTGCCCGCATGCAGGCGTGTCAACCTCCCCTCAATCAGGTCAATCTTAAGCCGGTTCCACCCGGAGGCATCCCTTGCCGAGGCGAGGACATCGGGAGGGGGAAGTTTCCCGCTGCGCCGGGTCACTCGCCAGAGCCGGCTCAGCGCACCGCATGCGGGATCAAATGTCCCGCCGGTGTCATCATGGAGGCGTTTAGAGGCACTCAGCAGGTCAATGAGTTCCCTGCTTGCCGGCTGTGCCTGACCCGGCGGTGAATGATTGAACAGGTTTACCTCGCTCTCGGCGCGGTAGTCGGAGAAGATCGCATCCAGTTTCAGGGCCAGCCTGAAGGCAGCTTTTGCCGCGGCTGCGATTTCAGGTTCGGGCTTTCCGGAGTAAATGACAATACGGAAAAGCGTACCCATGCAGGGTTGTTCAAAATCGTAACGTGAAGGAGTTCCAGCCTGCGCAACAGTGTGCGTGAGGTTGAAAACAAGGAGGCTCAATGCGATTCCGCTCTTACTCCAGGGTGTCATGGTCGATCCCTAGGTTCCAGATGCGTTGCATTTGCTCAGGGGAAGGAATTTCAAGCGGACGGACAATGCGGAAGCCCAGCCACGGTGCGTCAGTATGATACCAGATGCTCTTGGGTAGTTGCGGGTCCTGTTGTTTCCAGGACTTATGGGACCCCTGCCGAGCGGCACTGCGGAGCCCGTCTGAAAAGTCATTCCAGGAGCCGCCCCGCACGGCCCGGGGGTAGAGTTCACGACCACTGACCAGCGGGTTGTCTGCCGGCTCCCGGCTGTATCCCCCGGGAGAGAGGATATCGAGTGTCCACTCGGCGACATTGCCGTGCATGTCGTGGATGCCCCACGGGTTGGGCTTTTTAGTGCCGACTTTCTGGTAGGTGAAATCAGCATTGTCGATGAACCATGCGTAGGCGTGCAGGTCCTTCGTGTCGTTGCCGAAAGAGTATGCCGTGTCGGTGCCGGCACGGCAGGCGTATTCCCATTCGGCCTCGGTTGGCAGGCGGTAGAAGTGGCCGGTCTGCGCACTCAGCCATTTGCAGTATTGGAGTGCCGCATGCTGGGTCATGCTGATGGCGGGGAATCCTTCCTTGCCCATGCCGAAGGTCATTTCAACGTATGGCTTTGTCGGCCGTGAAACGAGATCAATGTCAGTATCATTCGGGTTTGGGAATTGCTTGCTGCCATTTTTCTTTCGTCGCCCGCCATCAATCATGAATGCCTCATACTGATTCCAGGCGACTTCATATTTGCCAATCCAGAACGGCGCTATTTTCACCACCCGCCGGGGGCCTTCATGGGCCTTTCGTTTTACTTCCGAGGCAGGTGAACCCATGCGGAAACTTCCCCCGGCCACCGCTATCATGTGGTAGGGGGCCGCTGATGCCGGCACCTTGGAGGAGTAGTGGTTCATTGCCCCGGGATTCTTTTCCCTTGAGCCGGCAAGGATCTTTGCGTGGATCCGCTCGACCAGAGCGAGCTCCTGTACACTTCCTGTTGAGGGCCATTGTCCCCCGGACTTGATCCACAGCTTTAGCTTGTCACGTTCTTCGACGCTGAGCTTGTCGAGAATAGGCTTGATGTCACGCTTGAAGTTGACCGCGGCGGGCATCTTCAGGATGATCCCATCCGGCCACACGGCTCCCTCATCCACCCAGTCACCGAGGATTTTTTTTTGCCCGGCAGTCAACCGTTCCTCCTTGGCAGGCGGCATCACGTCATCATCGTCATCATCAAGGTTGAGCAACTCGATGAACGGGCTTTTACCGGGATCACCGGGCACAATGATGCCTTCAGTGAGTGCATCGGCGCGGGTTTCGAGCCTGTAGTCAGATTTCTTGTAGTCCTTGTGGTGGCATTTCAGGCAGTGGTTTACCAGGATCGGCTGGACCTCAGCCGCAAAGTCCACCGCTGCGATGCT
>JAYGGE010000130.1:0-4586 GCA_046581505.1 Verrucomicrobiales bacterium
AGACAGCCCGGGGTCTCCTCGAAAATCCTCCCCAGGGAACCTTGTTTGCGCAGTTGCCGTTCATTGTCGGCGATTGCCTGTTTCGCCAGGAGAAGTGGCAGCCGGCTGTCGCATCGTTACAGAGTTTCGTTGCCCCGCGCATCGCAGGCGGAAAGGTTGTTGCTGATCCGAATGTTGATACCGCATTGATGCAACTGGCGGTGGCTTACGAGCGGATTGGCAAGAAAACGCTGGCACGCGAGCAACTTGGCCTGCTGCTGGATCAATATCCCCAACCAACGCCGCATCTTCCTCTGGCGCTTACCGAGCAGGGGCGACTGGCCTATGAGGACAATGACCTGAAGACAGCGCGCTCGGCTTTCGAGCGTTTTATTGCCGAGGACGGGAAGGATGCGGAACCCTTTAAAGGCAATGCCGCCGCGCAGCGTATTCGCGTGATGTATTACCTGGGGTGGGTTGATGCCAAGGAGGGGCAGAATGATTCTGCAGCGACTCGATTTTCCCGGGTTGTTGAGATCGACAAGAAGCATCAGCTTGCGCCGGATGCGGCTCTGCAGCAGGGCATCGCCTGGGTTAAAGCTGGAAATTTCAAGGCGGCCGCAAAGCATTTCCCGCAAGTTCAGCAGCAATATCCAGAACATGAGAAGATGGTAAGGGTTGTGTATTACACCGGATTTGCCCAGGCGCGGCTCAAGGACTGGGGCAGTGCGGCGGCACAGTTCAAGAAGCTGGTTGAAAATCACCCGAAATCCGAGCTTGCTGACCGTGCCCTTTACGAATGGGCATGGTGTGAACGCGAATTAAAGCACATCAAGGAGGCGACAGGAATTTACCAGCAGCTGCTTGCGGGTTATCCGGGGAGTTCTTTGAGTGCCAAGGTGCACAGCGAATTGGCTGAGTTGAATCTGGAAAGTGGCGCGACAGAGGAAGTCATTGCTCAATTAACGAAGGTGATGGCGAGTGTTAAAGATAAGGCATTGCTTGAGGATATTCGTTATCAGCTTGCCAGTGCACATTTCAAGGATAACGACTACAAGACCGCTGTTGATCAATTTGAGGGAATGCTGGTGGATTATCCCGCATCAAAGTTGCTTGCACGTATTCTCTTTCATGCCGGCGAGTGTCGCCTGGAATTGAAGGATAACACTGCTGCACATGATCATTTTGCTGCCGCGGCGAAGATTCCCGGAAGCCCGGAAACGCTGGCGGAATCCATCAGCATGCGTCTTGCGGAGACTCAGGCAAACAACGGTCAACATGCCGATGCAAAGGCAACATACGCGGCTTTCCTTGGGCGTTTTACCGAGTCCCGCTGGAGACGCAATGCGATTTTCGGTTTGGCACTGGCCACTGAAATGGCGGGTGACCCGGCATTGGCGATCCCTGAATACCGGAAGTTGATGAGTGCCGCGACTGTTGACCTGTGGACAGTGCGGAGTCGCTATCAGATCGGTCGCTGTCAGGTGAGCCTCAAGCAGTATGAGGCGGCGGTGGTCGAGTTCTTGAGTATTGGGATCAATCATCCGCAGTATCCGCTCTGGCAGGCAAGGTCGAGCCTTGAGGTTGGAAAACTGTTGATGGAGCAAAACAAAACCGCGCAGGCCGTTGCGCAGTTCCAGGACGTCATCAAGCGTTTTAAGGAATCGGAGGAGGCGGCTCTTGCGCAAAATTATATCAAGCAAATTAACTCGCAGTAGGCGGTTCTGAAAATGGCCGGCAATGACAGGTTCGCAGCGCTTAAATCAGCGGTTCGCTCAGGACGGCGCCGGGTTGCGTCGTTTTTTGCGCGTTTTCGTTCTGCAGGCCAGGGTGATGCAGCACTGCGGATGCCCTCAAAATCACAGTCAATATGGCGCCGGATTGCAGCGTTTTTTACGCGTTCTCGTGCTGCAGACCGGGGTGATTCCGGGCTGCGGATGCCGAAAAAATCGCAAGCAGAGCACATTGATCAGGGTTCCCATATACATGAGGCAAGGGCGCAAATGGAGGCGCAGCTTGCTGAGTTGGGGGTCAAGTACACAGCAGACCCGCAGAATCTTGATACCGTCAAGAATCTTGCTAATCTTTATGAGCGCCTTGAGGATTGGGAGAACTGTGCATCTTATTATGATTATGCGTTTTCTCTCAGTGAGGCTGACGGGCTCCTGCAGCGCAAGGCGGAAGATGCCCGTGATAAACTAAGGGAGCAACAAATCACTGAACTGCCGAGTGAGATTGCCGGCGGTGGCAATGAGGCAGGGGACAGGAAGCCGCAGATTAAGGATTTGCGTCCCGCTTCGATTGGCCGGGAAATGGCAGAGGCTAAAGAGCGGGTTGAGCACAGGCCAACAGGCCTGCCTTCAGCGCTACACCGCATTACCGCATTTTTCACCCGTTTTCGTCATCTGCGCAGGTCTGATGTCAAACCCTGGCTGGCATCGGCGGCAGCTTTGCTGTTGTTGCTTTTTGTCATCTGGAAGGTCGGCGGCAAAATACGCGGTGAAGTGTGGAGTTACTACACCGATGAGAATGAAATACGGGTTGATGCTGAAGAAGGCAAGGTGCGGGATGTCCTGTGGGAGGAACCGGTTGTAACTCATTTTGCGGAGCAGCATGTTCCCGGGCCTTCCGGGGCCCCTGCTCCGGGAAATTTGCTGACCGGCAGGCTTGAGGCGGCGTTCTCTGCCAATGGCGCCATGATGGCGCTGGTGCGCCGCAATGCGGACGGTTCAAATGCGGAGATGTACCTGTCACACTGGGATGGGCGCTCCTGGTCCCGTCCGCAGCCGATCAAGGCGATCAATACCGGTGCCAATGAGCGCAGTCCGGCGTTCTCACCGGATGGAAAGTACCTGTATTTCAGCTCAGATCGTGAAGGGGGACTGGGGGGGTACGATATTTATGTGGCCCGCTGGAATGCCCGGAAGTGGGGAGGCGTTGTTGCGCTTGGGGCGACGATTAATACTGCCAATGATGAACAGGGACCTGCCCTTTCGGGGGATGGCAGGAATTTACTTTTTTCCTCAAGGCGCAACGGCCGGGAAGATGAGGATATTTACAGCGCTTTGCGCAAGGAGGTGAAGACAGCGGGCCGGGGATTGCCCCCGGCACCGGTATTTGAACAGGCTGAACCGGTATTGGGTGATCTCAATTCGCGTGCTGATGATGTGCAGGCGGCATTGACCAGGCGCGGTGATCATGTGTTTCTTGCCTCGAACCGGGAGCGGGACAAATTTGGTGTCTATATAAGCCGGTTCGTGGGCGGCGAGGCTCAGGAGCCTGAGAAGGTGGACCTTTATATCAATAAGGGCGATGTCACCGACCCTGCAGTGCGGATGGATGGTTTTGATTTGCTCTTCAGCAGCGATCACAAGCTGCAGGAGAATGGCAAGGGGGAGGATTTTCGGCTGTTCCGATCCACAACGCGTGAGGTATTCGGTTATACTGACCGCAGGGTCTGGGAGCAGTTCAAGGAACTGATAGGCAATATCAAGTGGTGGCTGCTGCTTGCGCTTGCCTCACTGCTTGCCCTGATTTACCTGCTTGAGAGGTGGCGGGACATTTCCAGCCTTTACCATAAATGTCTCGCTGGATCGGCAATCGCGCACCTGTTGAGCCTATTGCTGGGGATGGTGTGGCTCATTACCAGTGAGATAGATGCCGACAGTGAGGAGGAATTCGAGGAGATTGCGATCAGTCTGAATGCGCTTACACAGGAGGCACTTGCCATGGAAAGTGTTCCTGAAGAGGTGGAAATTACCGATCACAGTGAAGCTGTTGCCAACGCCAAGGCGGAAACCGAATTTAATGCACCTGATTTAAAACCACAGGAATTCACCGAGAATGTTTCCGTTGCTTCGAGTGAGGTTCAGGAGGCTGTGGACATTGAAATTTCTCCGGCACAGGCGGAGTTCAACGAGGAGGCGGAGTTACCGAAAACTGAAGATCCGCAACTTCTTGCAGAATTGTCCGAGACCCTGTTACCCGACTTGGAACAGCCATTACTTGAGGAGAACACCAAGGTGAATGCCGCTGAAACTCAGGCGGATTCCAGCAAGGACATGTTTCGCCCGGAACCGGAGAATACGGCTGTTGCCAAGAATGATGCTGTTCCCCCCCAGGATACGGCAGTGGAGGCACCAACTGAGGCGAGTGAGGTTGCCGGGGCTGCACAGTCGAGTCCTTCACCGAGCACACAGGTGTCAGCAGTGTCCCAGGTGCGTCCTGAAGCCAATGATCAAAGTCCCGATGTGCCTTTGACTGATGAAATACTGCAGTCACAACTGCTTAGTTCATTGCCTGATCAGGCACCAGTGGATTCGGCACAACCCGTCCTTGAGGAGGCGGGCAATGAGGCTGGCGGCGTGGTGGCGGATTCGAGCAAGGACATGTTCAGGCCGGCGGGGGCCGAGGGAGGCCTTGAGACGGCGCCGGTGAGCGGGGAAGTGGCGGCGGACAGTGCGGCTGTGAATCCTGCGGATGCCTCCGAGGTGGGTGGCGGCGGGCTGGTGGCAGAGGCCTCGGAGACGGCAGTGCGTCCCTCTGAGGCGAGCGGATCGGAATCCACGCAACCGCAGCCGACATCGGAGCTGGGATCAGGATCACTG
>JAYGGE010000078.1:0-1757 GCA_046581505.1 Verrucomicrobiales bacterium
GATCTCGGCGCCGTCGCTGGCCCCGTCACCGTCGGTGTCGCGGCTGTTCGGGTTGGTGTCGTGGGTGTGGACCTCAGCACCGTCATTGATCCCGTCGCCGTCGGTGTCGGCCACGACAGGGTTGGTGCCGGTGTCGGTGACACTGGCAAAGGTGCCGGTGTTCGTCTCAACGTTGTCCTCAAGCCCGTCGGCATCAGTGTCCTCCTCGGTCGGGTCCGTGCCGTTCTCAAATTCATCGTAGTCGGATAATCCATCCTCATCAAAGTCGCCGGCCAGGCCGTTCAAGGTGGTCAGGTCGTTGGCATACTTCCTTTCCCACCAGTCAGGAAGCGTATCCTCATCGTCATCCTCCGCATCAACCGGGGCGGCTCCGTCGGCAAGGGCGGCAATCGAATCACTGCCCAGGACCGAGTTCCAGATGGCCACCTCATCCATGATCCCGCGGTATTGCTCGGTGCCGCCATTTCGGCCGCCGATAATCATCGCGTTGCCGATGTTCGGCGGGTTCTTGTCCCATTGCCCGTCAAGCACGCCGTCAAGGTAGATCTGGCCTGTCCTGCTGGCCACCTCCCACGTCCAGGTCGCATGGATCCAGCCGTCGGTTGCCGTGTTGTTGAAGTAGCCCTGGAGCTGGGTTGCGCCATTCTGGTCCGAGCCCCAGTGCGCATGGTGCAGATACATGTTGTTGCGGATGCCGTTGTGGATCCCCTGGCTTTCCTGGCCAAAGACATAGCGCTCAGCACCGTCATTGTCGCGGTCGGGCTTGAGCCAGGCCACCATCGTATACTGCTGCAAATCGTTGAGTGAATGGATACCGGGAAGCTTGAGGTGACCGCCGGTGAATGAGGCCCCGTTACCCGGGGAGGGACCGTTCGGGGCACCGGTTGGCACGCCGAACACATTACCACTGACATTGACCGCGTTGCCTGCCTCACTCTGGTCCTGCAAGGGATCGGCTCCCTCAAAGCTCAGGTAGAGTAAGGGCTGGGGAATCTGCGCCGCCAGCCTGGTGGCAAAAAGGGCAGTGAATACTGCGATGATCAGGGGCAGGAATAGAAGGTTTTTGACTTTCATAGGTAATTGGTCTTCAGCTGATAGTGAAGGATTACAGGTGAGGGTAAAAGCAAAAAAATAACTGTTTTTTCAAGGCTGTTGCTGCAATTAAAGCGTTCAAGTGCTGATAAACGCCTGCCCGAGGGGAGGGGCAACGTGCTGCCTCCAAAGCCATTCACAACCTTATTAGAATAAGCGCGGGGCTTATTAATAAACAAGCCCCGCGCCCAGCTGTAACAATCGCTATTTATTTGACGGATTGTTTTTATCAGTGTCCTAACAAGAAGTTGCAAAGTCTCCCTTGGTTTGGTTGTCAAAAAGGTTATTCGACTTCATGCACCCGGTAGAACATGGTTTTGTTTCCTTCCGGAAGGAAACTGTCGGTAAAATCGGTCGATTCCACTTCGCCTTCCACTCCGTCGTCAAGTTCCTCCCAGATCAGGAAGTCGGTGGTGCGGTCCACCGCGTATATCTTGCCGGCCTTTGAGTTAAAGGAGATGGTGACCACCGGGCTGGCTCCCGAGAAGTTGGCACTGATGTCGGTGATGCTGAGAGGCACCCGAGAGCCGCCAAGCGGACTGCCTCCCTCTGCCAGCTCAAGGATCTTCTCGGCACTGAGTGCGCTTCTCCAGACAGCCACCTCGTCAATGAGACCCTGATATTGTTGGCCGTCGCCGTTGTTCCTGCCACCAATGATCAGGTTA
>JAYGGE010000084.1:0-109779 GCA_046581505.1 Verrucomicrobiales bacterium
GTGCCTTTAAGAAGAAGAAGAAATATTAAATCCCCACTCCTTTATATTAAAGAGCTGGGAACAACCTTAATGGTATCAAAGAAGCGGCCCTTTTTGTATCTGCTTTGTTGTGATCCAGCGACTCTGGCCGGGTTGGCGGCAAGCGCCGCGGGAAAATTTATCTCTGTTTGATTTTGAAAGCGGTGAATCACTGGTTGTGAATGAGTGATTAAGGTAAAGGCAAATTAGCAGGACAACTGTAAAGGGGGTCAACGGCAGCACATCAATACGCCTTGATTGCGCGAGGACAGAGAAGCAAAGAGAGAAAAATAACAGACCAAGACCGAAACCGTGCGCACTGTTGCCAATTGCTCAAATATAACCGAGGCCCAAGGGATCCGCATTGTCCTGGGGGCCAGCGGTATCAAATCCTTCATTCCAGATGAGAATGTTGCAACAGTGGCCCCATACCTTTTTGCCACAAAATCCGGTGTAAGAGTTCAGGTTGCAGAAAAAGACGAGACTCGGGCAATGGAAGCGATTGCGGATGCTGCCGAAAGCAGGGAAACGCTCTGATAACCAGGAAAAACCAGAAAACCAATGAACCTGATTAACCGTGCTCAAATACCTGAAACCGGAGTTTCTCATGACAGCAAGATCCGCAAGCGGGTGCTTATTGAAAACGGAAGAATCCCAAAGCTTACCAATTTCAGTCAGTCGACGATTAAGCCCGGGCAATGTTGCCCGGCACACAAACATCCTGACATGTGGGAGGTTTACCTGGTTGAGGCAGGACAGGGAATAATGGTTTTAAACGGCCAAGAGATCAGCCTTCAGCCGGGGGATCCTCTTATAGTCGATCCCGGCGAGGAACACTCCATGCAAAACCAAAGCACAACCGATGATTTGTTGCTGACCTATTTCGGGATCGAGGAATAAGGCGGTTGCTGTCGGCGCGCTATTAATTGCGGCAGCGCAGGACCCTAGACGAAATCCTTCCCCAGCCCTCGATGGTAATGGAATCTCTGGAGAAATGCGCAATCGCGTGTGCCCCAAGCTCCTCCCCGGAATCACAGATGGCCGGTAGAGTAAGGTAATGGATGCCGCTTAAGGGATCCGTGGCAAAGCCGCCATCGTGGTCGTGGCCGTTAAAGTGGGCCACTGCAGAAGGATGGCGAATGAGAATTTGGCGCAAAGAAGAATGATTCCAGCACTGATGACGCGGGCTTCCCGAATGCGGATTTGCCACCATGTGATTGAGGATCAGTGCGTGCTCCCCACAGCCATCAGCATCCACCAGCTGTCGTTCAAGCTGCAGCATTTGTGAATCTCCCGCCCTGCCGTTCCAGCATTGCGCCGAGGGATCGCGCTGCAGCCGCAACTGCGCCAGATCGCGCCCTGCCTGTACGCCGAGCAGATCGGAGCAATCCACGGAAACCTCGGTCGAATCAACCGCTATTACGCGCCAGCCGTCCTGCCGCAGGCGTTCCCCTGCAATATTTGCGATGCCAAGTCTGGATGCAAGTTCCTGACGCCCCAGAGGACCGGCAAGGTCATGATTTCCCAGTACGTGAACAAAAGGGTGAGCACAAAGGGTAAGGACACCCAAGACAGCATCAAGGTGAACGTCCTGGTTCGAGTCGACAATATCACCCAGATTTACCACCGCCAGCAGATCGTGCCGGTTAAAGCACTCAATGGCCTCGCCAAGATACCGCAAGGATTGCCGATAGCGGCATTTGCCCAGATTTTCCCGATCGGCATATTGCACATCTGAGAAAATACCGAGTGAGAAGAGGGAATGCGGCGGGGGCATAGCGCGTGACGTCTAAAACCGGGCAAGCAAATTCGCGAAACAAGGCCCAAGCGCCAGCAAATTTTAAATTTACTTGTGTTTACTATCACATGTGACATAATATTTTAAATTTAAGACACAAAGTTGATACGAAAAGCAGATAAGCTTGCAGGAAGCGATTTAAGCAGACCAATTAGAGCGCACCAGCCTTGGAACCAGAGAAGCTCCGTCTCGGGTCTTCAGTGAGCTGCAAAACTCTGTAAAGAGGCTGGTTGCGCTCGATTTAGTCCATTATAAAACGGGGTAACGGCGGGTATTTGAGTGGCCAGGCAAAACTTTCCAGCAACGAATTGACGAGCAGTGTTGGACGGGCGAACGCTGTAGGGGTGCCACAATCCAGCAAACAGGCCATTCTCCGGCGGTGTGTATTTTTTGATAGGGACGGGATTGTTAACCGGGCCCCGGGTTCCGGGTATGTCACTGAACTTGCTGAATTTTCCTTGCATGACGGGGTGGGCGAAGTGTTGAAAACCGCGCATGATCGGGGCTGGCTTGCCATTATCGTAAGCTCTCAGCGCTGCGTGGCCAAAGAATTAATTGATTTAGAGGGTCTTGAACTAATTCATCGATCGATGCAAATGGAGCTAATAGATCGGTATGGATCGAAATTTGATGCCATTTATGTTTATACCGGTCAACCGGGAACCGAGCACTGGGAGAAACCCAGGGCGGGAATGATTCATCAGGCCTGCAAGGATCACGCAATCGATCCCGGAAAGTCGATCCTCATAGGTGATCAGGACAGGGATATAGAAATGGCCAACAGGGCCGGCATTGGCCGGACCATCCGGCTTTTGACAAATGCCGGGAACGAGGAAAACAACGTGGTGGCGAATCAAACGGTGCAGTCCATAGGGGAAATGGTTGTTGCGGTGAGCGAATTATTGTAGTGCTTTCCCGGGCGGGGCATACAGTAACCCCACCCAAGAAAGGGTTAAATGTGAGCTTACAGGAGAAATCATTCCCGCACAGTCCGGCAAGAGCCGCGGTTATGTTTGCGGCCATTCCATTGGCATGCATTGCGCACATCGCCTGTGCGGTTTTTTTCGGAGGGCAACAGCAATGGCCTGTTGTGGAACTGGTTGTGATTGCCGCCGCCGTGATTGCCCTGCTACGCATGCTGGTTGCCGCAAGACCTTTTCGATGGAGGTTACTGGTGCTTAATATTTGCGGCTGGTTGCTTGCAGCGGGATTCCTGTGGTGGACTCAGGTATATTCGTCTTACCCGAAGATGAGCGCGAAAATAAGCGTGGGGGAAAACGTTGCGGGGTTGCTTACCCCTGTCGACATGATCCAAAGAGAGGTCACTCCTGCTGTGCCGGCTGACGACGCAGCCGGCACCCCCGACACGGAACCCGGGCCGATCAGAATTAAACTGGCACCCCTGGAGGAGGAGGAAACCTTCCTGGACGCTTCCGGCAAATCTTTTCAGCTGACCCCCGCGCCTGTTACCCGGCGGGGAAAAATAACAGCCACTGCCCCGGTAAAGAGCGCCCGCGCAAAGAAGCTTGAGCCACCTGCGTTTTTGGACAAGTCAGATGCAACACTGGTGGTGTTTTTTCGCGGATGGTGGTGACCCTTTTGCATAGGAGAGCTGGTTCAGCTCCAAAAAGAACACCAAAAGTTCAGGGAAGCCGGAATTGAAATTCTGGCAATTGCCGCCGGTTCTCCCGAGGATGCCAAAAAGGCAAAAAAATTATCAGGCGCAAAGTTTGAAATACGCGCAGACGAGTCCGGGGCGATGATGGATCAGTTTGGACTGCGTGATGTTTCCGGCAACCCCTTCACCGGGGAGGACGTGGCCCGGCCCGCCGCGCTGCTTGTTTCACGGCAAGGCAAATTATTGTGGGCACAGTACGCAGAGAATTATCGCGTAAGAACGAAAGTTGACCGCCTGTTGCTGCTTGCAAAAAATGCCCTGTGGCCGCAGGGCCAATGAGCCCGCGAAATTGATCCATTTATTTTGCCGAGGGGAGAAACCGGAAGGGAGGGCAGCATGCGGCGGCATGGATTTCCTGTCGGATTTTAAGCCGGCCTTATCTGTGAATATGCACCCTGCCTGCTTGAACTTTCAAAAATATTATAAACATAAATAACTGTCAATCAATGATTTATGATTTTCCTCTGCGATCCAGCCAAATCGCCAACACGGCGATGTCAGCCGGTGTTATCCCGCTGATGCGGCTGGCCTGGCCAAGCGTGGCGGGACGCACGGCGGTGAGCTTGGTGACGGCTTCGTTTTTCAGTCCGCCCAGAACCGCATAGTCGATATCAGAGGGGATAGCGTGTGTCTCCATGCGCCGGGTACGCTCAACCATGTTTGCCTGCCGCTCGATATAACCGGCATACTTGAATTCAATCTCAAGCAGTTTCCAAATTTCTTCAGGGAATTGATTTTGCAACTCCTGAGGTAATCCGGAGACCGCATTACCCGGCTTACGGAACCACGCATCCAGCTTGAGCCCCTCGTGGACAAGTTGGCCGCCGAGCTTGATTCCTTCAGCAAGCTGTTGCGCCTTAATGCGGACGCGCTCCGCGCGTTGGCCTCCGGCCAATCCGCAGGTTTCAGCGATCGGCGTGAGGCGCAAGTCGGCATTATCCTGGCGCAACAACAATCGATATTCCGCCCGGCTGGTAAACATGCGATAGGGCTCAGTAACGCCCGAGGTCACCAAGTCATCAATCATTACGCCGATATAGGAATCAGCCCGCGATAGAGTAAAAGCAGGACGCGCAAGAATTTTCAATGCCGCGTTGGCACCGGCAACGAGACCCTGCCCGGCGGCCTCCTCATAACCCGAAGTGCCATTGATTTGCCCTGCGAAGTACAGACCCTCCACCGTTTTGGTTTCCAGCGTCGAGAAAAGTTGGCTGGGGGGACAGTAATCATATTCAACTGCGTACCCGGGTCGTATGATTTCCGCTTTTTCCAGGCCGGCAATGGAACGGATGAATTCATGTTGAACGGAATAAGGCAGCGAGGTGGAAACGCCGTTGACATAATACTCATTGGTATGCCTGCCTTCGGGTTCCAGGAATATCTGGTGGCGGTCCCGGTCTGCAAATTTGACCACCTTGTCTTCGATCGATGGACAATATCGCGGGCCGATGCCTTCAATTGTCCCAGAATACATCGGTGACTGATCCAAATTGGATCGAATTAAATCATGTGTGGATCGATTGGTGTAAGTAATCCAGCACGGCAATTGTTCCACGTGGAACAACGGATTTCCCCATTGATTGAGAGTAAAGGTGGCATTTGTCGCGGCAATGTCGCCATCTGTACCAATGGTATCAGCCATGAAGCTGAACAATGGGGGAGACTTGTCGCCATCCTGCCTTTCACAGGCTGAATAATCGATGGATCGGCCATTTAAACGGCAGGGCGTCCCGGTCTTGAAACGTTCAACACGAAACCCGAGATCCAACAGTGCCTCAGAAAGGGTGGAACCGGCATCACCCATTCGCCCCCCCCGCTGGTTTTGTTTACCCACATGCATCAGCCCGCGCATAAAGGTCCCGGAACTGATGATGACTGCCTTGGCGCGAAAGGATATTCCAAGATTGGTGGATACGCCGGTGATGCGCTCCCCGGAAACCTGCAACCCGGCGACATTTCCCTGATGCAAGTCAAGTCCGTCCTGGGTTTCCAGGAGATGCTTCATCCGGAATTGGTAGGCCTTTTTATCACATTGTGCGCGCGGGGCCCGGACGCTGGGTCCCTTGGCGGCGTTGAGCATGCGGAATTGTATGCCGGTTGCATCGGTGTTTAAGCCCATCGCTCCACCAAGCGCGTCAATTTCTCGCACCATGTGTCCCTTGGCCAGGCCGCCTATGGCGGGGTTACAGGACATTTGTCCAATGGTGTCGAGGTTTTGTGTAAGCAGCGCCACCTCACAGTTGAGCCGGGCAGCAGCCAGTGCCGCCTCAATACCGGCATGGCCGGCACCGATCACGATCACATCGTAGGATTTTGGAAAGGTATATGAAGCGTTTTGCATGCGCGCTTACGGCGGGGGCAAAAGGAAACTTACGACATTCCCTTGGTGGAGCAACCCGCCGAAAGGAATGTGTTCCACGTGGAACATTTACTGACAGCTAACCCCGCGGAACTTTTTTAAGTAGTAAAATTAACCATGAGCCTTAAACAGAAAAACAGCATATTAGGGATTTCAAAGAGCTGATGAATCTATAGAATTGTTGACGCCGGAGGGTATCAGGCACTGCATTAAAGCCTGGATGCACAAAAAACAGAAGGAAAGAGAGCGAAGGAAAAGCCTGAGCCATTGCACCAAACTAAAATCACAACCTAGAATCATTGCAGAAATAGGATACCTTACACGGATAATGTCCAAGCGATTAATCAGCGGTATATTTCTTGTTTTAGTGTTTGTTGCCATTCGCACCCTGCCGGCCTACGCGGGTGGCGAGGTGCAGGAAGGCCTGGCCAACATCTCACCAATGGCGGCACTTGCCCTGTGCGGTGGAATGTTTCTGCCCCGGCGCCTTGGTGCCGGGCTCACCTTTGGCGCGTTTATAACAAGTGACATCCTGCTCAATCTTCATTATCACCAGCCCCTGCTGAATCCTTATTCCATTATCCTGCTGTTTGTTTTTGCCGTCCTTTTTATGGGCGGTCATTTTTTACGCAAGAACAGAGGGCTAATGGTGCTGCTGGGGGCCGGTGTTGGCGGGACAGTGCTGTTTTATTTGGCAACCAACACGGCGGCGTTTTTTTATGACCCGGCTTATCCGAAGATTTTTTCAGGATGGGTTCAGGCCAATACCCTTGGCGTGCCCGGGTATCCGCCGTCGTGGGTATTCGGGTTGCGCTCGCTTGCAGGTAACCTGGTATTCGCGCTGGCTTTCTATTTGGCCCTGCGTCCGCGGCGTGAAGTTGCCGCGGTTTGCGCCGCGGTTCGCGCAGCGTAAAGGAGCACCCCATTGCATGACCAATCAGCTCGCCGATCCATCACATTACGCCCAGGCGGAAGTTAACCTTCAGCTTGATGCCGCTCAAAAGATAAACCTGATGCGTGACATGATCCGCATCCGCCGCTTTGAGGAAGCCGCCCTTAAATATTACAATGCCGGCAAAATGGGGGGGTTCCTGCATCTTTATATCGGGCAGGAATCCATCGCCGTTGGCACCGTTTCGCTGTGCGGGGAAAATGACCATATCATAACCGCATATCGCGACCACGGGCATGCGCTGGCAGTTGGCATGAACATGAACGAATGCATGGCGGAGCTGTTCGGCAAAAGCACCGGCTGCTCCAAGGGCAAGGGCGGCTCCATGCATTTTTTCGCGCCCGACAAGAACTACTGGGGTGGGCATGGCATTGTCGCCGGGCAAACCCCACTCGGGTTGGGTCTTGCTTACGGCATTAAGTATAAGGGACTTAATGGAGCCGCACTGTGCTTTCTTGGTGATGGCGCGGTTAACCAGGGCACCTTCCACGAATCCCTGAACCTGGCTGAACTGTGGGATCTGCCGGTCATCTATATTATCGAAAACAACGGCTATTCAATGGGCACCAGCCAGAAGCGCTCGTCGGCATTCAAGGGCAGCCTTGCACAGCGCGGCGATGCTTATGGCATCGCATGGGAAAGTGCCAGGGGCCACGACCTCTATGAAGTGCGGGCGAAAACCCAGGAGGCACTCAACCGCGCACACAGCGAAAGCCGGCCGACAATTCTTGAGTTGGCAACCTATCGTCACCAGGGTCATTCCGTGGCGGATGCCAATGCCAAGAAATACCGCACGCCGGAGGAGATCGGACACCACAAGGAAAATTTTGACCCCTTAAGCGTATGGAAAAATCAATTGCTGAAAGAGGGCATCCTGAACGAGGAAAACCACCGCCAAATTGATGGCGAAGCCAAAGCAGAGGTAAAGGCGGCGGTCGAATTTGCAGAGCAAAGCCCCTATCCCGAGATTACCGGCATTACCGAGGATGTTTACTTTGAAGTCGACAAAGGCAGTACTGCCGGCAAGACCGGGCGGCATTTTTTTCACGATTAACCTAAATTTACTTTACGCCTCCCATGTCCATGACGCTTTATCGCCACGCCCTCAACAGGGCACTTGATGAGGAACTCGCCAATGACGAGAATGTCGTGATTATCGGCGAGGAGGTGGCCGAGTATGACGGTGCCTACAAGGTAACCGAGGGCCTGTGGAAAAAGTGGGGGGACAAGCGGGTGGTGGATGCCCCAATCTCCGAGGCGGGCTTTATCGGCATGGGAATCGGCGCATCGATGCTCGGGGTGCGCCCGGTGATGGAACTGATGTTCTTCAGCTTTGCCTATGTTGCATTTGATCAATTGATCAACAACGCGGCGTGCGTGCGTTACATGTCGGGGGGATTGATTCATTGCCCGATCGTTGTGCGTGGCCCGGCCAACGGCGGGACCAATGTCGGCGCCACCCATTCCCATGCCCCGGAGAATCTTTTTGCCAACATGCCCGGGCTCAAGGTTGTTGTGCCTGCCACCGCCCGGGATGCGTATGGCCTCATGAAGAGCGCCATCCGTGACAATGACCCGGTGTATTTCATGGAAAATACCCTGCTTTACGGTGACCCGGCCGCAGCCTCCGATCTGCCCGCCGGGGAATTCACCCTGCCAATCGGGAGTGCCGAGGTTAAGCGCAGCGGCACGGATGTAAGCCTGATCGCCCATGGACGCTCGGTGCACGTCGCCCTTGAGGCTGCGAAGCAGTTGCAGGAAGACAAGGGCATTAATGCCGAAGTGGTGGATCTTCGTTCAATCCGGCCGCTGGATGAGGAAACCATTCTCCAGTCAGTGGCAAAAACCCATCGCGCGGTTTTAATTGACGAGACCAAGCCGTTCTGTGGAGTCAGTTCTCAAATTGCCGCCACTATCCAGCAGCAAGTCTTTGATGACCTTGACGCCCCGGTATTGCGTGTTACTTCAATCGATGCACCCGCCATCTACAGTCCGCCGCTGGAAAAAGAGCAGCTACCCAATGCCCGGCGAGTTGTCGAGAAAGTCATGCAATTGGGTTAAATTAACCCGGCCACCCCGGCTGAATTGATACCACTGAGAGTTCCAAGAGATGCCAAATTTCGTGCAAATGCCAAAGTTGAGCGACACCATGACGGAGGGAACCCTTTTGAAATGGCTGGTAAAAGTTGGCGACAAGGTGGGCGTCGGAGATCCACTTGCTGAGGTTGAAACAGACAAGGCCACCATGGAAATGGTAGCTTTTGATGAGGGAACTGTCGGGGAACTCTATGTGAAGGAGGGAACCAGAAGGGCACTTGGGGAACCCCTGGCGGTTTTACTCGATGAGGATGAGGATTTGCCGGATCAACCAACCTCCAGTGTCGTTGCGCCCGATGACAGCGGCCAGGCCCAATCCACTGACATCAGTACTGCCGGGGCCGCAGAACCCGTTGCGGCACCGGTTGTCGGGGAAGAGAGAATCAAGGCATCGCCTCTGGCGCGTAAGATTGCAGCCGCGGAAAGCATTGACTTGTCGACAATTGCCGGCAGCGGTCCCGGCGGCCGCATCGTGAAGCGTGACCTCGAGAAAGCCGCCGATGGCACTGCAGAGGGTGCCGTCATGGCTGCTCCTGGAGCAGAGGCAACACGGCCGGGGGCGGTGAGCTCAAACCCTTCGGGCAGTGGCGATCAGCGCGTGACACTGAGTTCAATGCGCACGATCATTGCCGAGCGGCTGCTTGCGTCGAAAACCCAGATTCCGCATTTTTATCTCCATGTGGAACTGGATGCTGAGCCCCTCATGATTCTTCTCAAGCAGGCGAATATAACCGCCGTAGAAAGCTCCAACAAGCTTACAATCAATGATTTCGTTCTTAAGGCTGCGGCTAATGCCGCCGCCGCCCAACCCCGGGTTAACGCTTCTTTTGATGGCGATGCAATTATTCAATATGCCTCGGTAGACCTGTCAGTGGCCATTGCCGTTGATGATGGCCTGGTCACCCCGGTGATTCGGTCCGCACAGCAAAAGAGCCTTCTTGAAATCAGTCTTGCGGTGAAGGATTTGGCTCACAGGGCGCGGGCAAAAAAACTTTCCCCCGACGAGTTCAGCGGCGGAACGATAACGGTTTCGAACCTGGGTGCATACGGGGTGGACAGCTTCGATGCAATCATCAATCCGCCGCAGGCCGTCATCTTGTCGATTGGCGGCATTGTCAACAAGCCGACAGTCAGCAACGACGGCCAAATTGTACCGGGGATGCGCATGAATGTGGGCATCAGTTGTGATCACCGGGTGGTTGACGGAGTCGTGGCGGCAGAATATCTAGCGGAATTCAAAAAACGCATAGAGAATCCGGCGAGCATTCTTGTTTAGTCGGGGGAAACACGCCACAAGCTCCTTTTGATTTGGAATTTTTGCTGCCGTGCTGCTGAATTGTTGCGCCAGGAAATCCCGGATTTTTCGGCAGCGCAGGGAATCAGTAATTTCGTCTTCAGCTCATGCCACCACTCCGCCGGCATCTTCATCTTCATCAATAAGACATTGAAGGTGAGCGTGTTCGGCCTTTACAAGATCCGCATCATCACGAATTATCTGGCGGGCAAGATCGCGCGCCTGCTGCACGAGCGCGGATTCTGTTACCAAATCTCCCAGTTTCAATCCGCTAATTCCGCTTTGTGCCGTGCCAAGTAACTCTCCGGGTCCGCGCAGTTTAAGATCAGCCTCGGCGATTTCAAAACCGTCCGCACTATTCTCAAGGACCTGCAGTTTCTCGCTTGCCTCGGCAGTTGGCTTATCGGCCATCAGAATGCAGTAACTCTTGTGCGCTCCCCGGCCGATTCGCCCCCGCAGCTGGTGCAATTGTGCCAGGCCGAAGCGTTCGGCGTTGTAGATATACATAATGTTGGCGTTGGCAACATCGACGCCGACCTCAATAACGGTGGTGGCAACCAAAACATCTGTTTTGGCTTCGCGAAAATCACGCATAATCACTTCTTTTTCTTCCGCGGTGAGACGGCCGTGAAGCAGGCTGCACTTGAAGGGAGCCAGCCGCTTTACCCAGGTCTGGAATTCCCCCTCAACTGATTGAGCTTTCAGCCTTTCGGAATCTTCCACTAGCGGATAAACGATGTAGGCCTGTCTTCCTTTGTCGAGTTTCTCCTTGAGAAAACAGACGGCTTTTTGCACATCCTTTCCTGCGGCACGCACGGCAGTGATAATTTTGCCGCGACCCGCAGGCAGCTCATCGAGGACAGAAACATCAAGGTCGCCATAAACGGTCAGCGTCAGGGTGCGGGGGATCGGCGTGGCAGTCATCACCAGCACATCCGGACAAACTCCTTGTCCAATCAGTCGCTCGCGCTGCGTGACACCGAATTTATGCTGCTCGTCAATGACCACCAGGCCCAGATTTTGAAATTCGCCGGAGCCGTAGAGCAGTGCATGCGTGCCCACCAGAACCTGTGGCGGGGCATCCTCAAAAAGTGGCATTTCCTCTCCTTCTTTTCTGTTTGCTGTGCGCAGGCCAATACGGATTCCAAGCGGCTCAAGCCACTGGCTCAATACCAGGTAATGTTGCTCGGCGAGGATTTGTGTTGGGGCCATCAGTGCAGCCTGGCAACCGGATTCAACGGCAAGTAAAACGGCTGCCACGGCAACCAGTGTCTTGCCGGAGCCAACATCACCCTGCAGCAACCGGTTCATTGGGCGCGCAGCGGCGAGATCGGCCCGGATCTCAGCGATACAGCGAGATTGAGCTCCGGTCATTTCGAAGGGCAGGGAAGCGGTCAATTGATTTAAAAGCTGCCCCGGGCCGCAGTGCATTGCCCCGGGCAAGGAGGCATGCCGGGCCTTGCGCCGCGCAACCTTGAGCTGCAGGATAAAAAATTCCTCGAGTGCGAGGGTGCGTCGGGCTTCAGCGAGCTGCTCTTCTGTTTCCGGGAAGTGAATTGCCTTCAGGGCTTCCTCACGAGGCAGCGCCTGCTTTTTTGGCCGGCTGTCGGGGCAGGGCAAAATTTCAGGAAAATTACCCGCTCCAAGTGCAGCGCAAATTTCAAAGAGTGCCCTGCGCAGCAACCGTTGGCTTATACCCTCCTTGAGCGGGTAGACAGGGGTGATACGGCCAAGGTGGATACTTGATTCCTCACCTCCCGGGTCAATGGTTTCAAATTCGGGATGATCGATGACCAATCGCTTGCCGCTTTGCTTAACTTTTCCGTAGACAATGATTTGTTGGCCGACAGCGATCAGCTTGTGAATAAATGTCATGTTGAACCAGCGCAGCGTGATACGGTTCAAGCCACCGCTGTCCGCATCTTCAACTGCCGCCTCAAAAAAACGCCGCCTCCCGAAGAAACGCTTTGCCGTATCAATAACATCACCACGCAGGCAGACAGCACTGCCTGTTTCGCTTGTGGGAAAGGCGTTGAACTGACCTCGGTCCTCATAACGCCGCGGGTAGTGTGCCAGGAGATCGGCGGCGGTACGGTATCCTATCTTTTCAAGCTTTACGCGCAGCTTGATATCGACAGCCTGCAGTTCAGAAATCGGGGTTTCAGGTCGGACAATGGGCATGACGCCGAAATTTATTTTTCCGTCGAACGGACAGCCCGAATATTCATTTGCAGGCTGACCCGGCCGCGAAAATCGTTGCGCATGACGGCAAAGGCAACGTCCCAGGGCTGCGGCGGCAGCTCGTTTTCGACACCATTAAAGTAGATTGCATCACATACCGCGTTGTCTTGCTGCAGGGTGAAGCGGTAGTGCTTGTCTTTCAGGATACGCGGTTCGGAGGTGGGATTGACATTGCGGGCAAGCAGCACCGGTTCCGGGTTTGCGGCGCCGAAAGGCTCAAGCTGCAGGTAACGATCGAGAATTTGCAGGTGCAGCTGCTTAAGTGTACATTCGGTATCGATGTGCAGCTGCGGCACCAGGTCCCCAGGCGCGGCGGTGCTGCGCACATGGGCGTTAAGGTGATTGCGAAAGGCATCGATGTTATCTTCATGGATAGAGATGCCGGCAGCCATGCCGTGACCGCCGCCGGTGATCAGGTGCGAGCGTCCCGAGTTAATGGCATCAACAAGGGAGATGCCCTCAATACTTCTGCCGCTGCCCTTTCCGATACCGTTGTTGTCGATTGCAATAACGAAGGTTGGGCGGTGAAATTTTCTTGAGATTCGTGAAGCAACAATGCCAACCACGCCGGGATGCCAATCGTGGTCAGCGATAACGATACCATGGCTACATTCCCCGATTTTGCCGCTTTCTATTGCTTTGAGGGCTTCTTCTGAAGCCGTGCCCTCAAGTTCCTGGCGTTGTCGGTTTTGTGTGTCCAGTCCGACAGCGAGAATCTGCGCCTGCTTTGGATTTTCACAGAGCAAGAGGTCAAGCGCGGCAGTCGCGGTATCAAGCCGGCCGGCGGCGTTTAGCCGCGGGCTGATACGAAACCCGATATCCTGCGCCCCGTAGGGCGGGTCAATTCCGGCGATTTCGGCAAGTGCCGCCAGCCCTGTATTGCGGGTGCGGGCCAACTCATGCAATCCCCGGCGCACCAGCGTGCGGTTTTCTTTCTCCAAAGGCACGATGTCAGCCACCGTGCCAATTGCCACAATATCGAGGTAGTCACGCAGGTTAAAGCCGGACACCGGCCGCTTTTTGAGCATGGCGTGCGCAAGTTTAAACACCACCCCGACACTGCAAAGGTAATCAAATTGGCAAGATAATCCCACTCCGGGTGCCTTTGGGTTGACCAGTGCGCAGCAGTCTGGTCGTCCTTGCGGGGAGGGCTCGTGATGGTCGAGAATAACCGCTTCGATTCCGCGCTCACGCAGCCATGCAATTTCGTCAATTGATGTGGTGCCGCAATCGACGGCAATCAGGAGGTCAGGTGACTGCTCGGCAAGGCAGCGCTCAAGCCCCTCGATAGAAAGTCCGTATCCCTCGTCAATTCGATGCGGCAGGAAAGTGCCGGAAGCTACATTATATGCATCGAGAACAGTTTTGAGCAGGGTTAATGAAGTGACCCCATCAACATCGTAATCGCCGTAAAGTGCAATTTTTTCGCACCGGTCCACTGCAGCAAAAACCCGCTCGACAGCTGCGGCCATATCCGGCATTTCAAATGGATCCGCGAGATCTGAGAGCCTGGGGTCAAGAAAGGCATCACGCTTTGCGGTGGAAACAATATTCCGGTTGGCCAGGATGGCTTCAATAACCGGTGAAAAATCAGAACCGGAGTCGCCGGCCCCCGCAATTGCCGGTGTTTTAATGATCCAGCGGGCCTGGGCGGTTTCACTGCCGGCCTGCACACTCACTTGGGCAGCACCTTTTCGTCCTGGGTTTTTGCAGCACCGGGACCGGATAGTACCAGCTCTGCGACACCAATGAGCTTGGCAAATTCCCTGAGCGGCATCTCGACACCAATGTAGTTTTTTCGTTGCCTGTAGCTGTGCGCCAGGATAAGCCCGCGGGAATCAAGCGCAGCGAGACAGGGGACGCCCCGCCCCGCCGCCTGATTTATAAAGTCGAGCTCCTTAAGAGAATGAAAGCGCAATGCCGGCCAGGGCATTTTCTGATCGACCATATATTGCTTCATTTCCTGTTCACTGTCATCGAAACTCACAAACACAATCTCGAAATTCGCCCCTGCCGCCTTGGCATCACTGTAAAATTTAACCAGCGCAGGAGTGAATTTTTTACAGTTGGGACTCCAGCCTGCCGAGAAATAAAGCAGGAAATAATCAATTGCTTTTTCGGGGTTGAGCGCGTGTGCAGCAAGTTTCCCGTCTTGAAGCTTGACGAGTTTTTCTGCCAGGGATTCCGCGACAATGACAGGGCGGGGTAACTGTGGCAGCGCGAGGTCTTCCTGGGCGTCCGCCATGCCGGTAAGGAGCGTGGCGGCTACAATAGAACAAAAACTTGGTTTCATGACAGCTGAAGGAGTCATACCATAAGAGGCAGGCCGTACGGATTCCAGAGCGGAATTGCCCAAATCCCGGGTTTCATCCAAAGCATTATACTGAGGATTTGCCGCCCTTGCGCCGCGCCCAGAGGTATATGGCTGCACCAGCCCCGATCGTGGCCAGGCCCCACAGCGATTCCTTGGGTTTTTCCCATAACAGGCGCAACTCCAGGTAGAGGGCCATGGCAAGGAACAGCAGCGGCGGCAAAGGATAGAGCGGACAGCGGAACGGGCGGGGCAGATTAGGCTGCCGCCACCGTAAAACGATTACCCCACACACCGTTGCCGCCAGCGACAGGTTGAGCACAAATTCCAGGTAAAGTATGATTTGCTCGGGTTTCACCCACAGCAGACAGAGCGCAAGCAGGGCTTGCAGCCCGATGGCAACAACCGGAATGGAGTGACGGTTTGTTTGGGCCAGCATCCTTAAACGGGAATAATCCTGCCCCAGCATCTGGCCGACCCTCGGCCCGGCCCAGGTCATGGCGCTGATCGCGGATATCAGGCCGAAGGCAATGAGCATGCTCACCAGCGCACCGCCGCGCTGACCGAAGAGGTGTTGCGCGACAATGAGGCCGACTTCTTCCTTGCCGGCCATTTTGTCCGCAGGTGTGCTGGCGAGAAATCCCGCATTCACCAGCAGGTAGAGGAGCAGAACCGCCAGCGTGCCGAGGAAAAGCGCGCGCGGCACGTTGCGTTCGGGATTATGCACTTCGCCTGCCACGTAGGCAGCGGCGTTCCAGCCGGCGAAGGAATAGTTGACGTAGAACAGTGATATGGCGAAGGGGGCACCCGTAATGACGGCCCAGTCCCCGGGTGCCGGCGTGAAGGAAACCGAGCCTCCGCCAGCATGCGTCAGCCCCGCGACGGCAAGACCCAGCACCAGGACGAACTTAAGCGTGGTGAACAGCAGCTGGAAGGCACCACCGATCGGCAGTTTCCACAGGTGGCAGGCGGTGATTGCCAGCAATACCAGCACCGATAAGGTTATCCCGAGTTTGAATTCTATCGCGGCATTTCCTATTTGGACAACATGCAGCAGGTCATCAGCGCTCATCCCAAAGGCAGGCGGCAGATAAATCCCGAACAGCAAAGCGCCGAATGCCACTGGAGCGGCGAAGCCAACGGTCAATGATATCCATCCGGAGAGAAAGCCCGCCGCTGGGTGATAAACCCTCGAGAGGAGGTGATATTCACCGCCGCAACGCGGCAACGCCGATGCCAGCTCTCCGTAGCAGAGGGCACCGCACAAGGCATAGACTCCGCCAATTATCCACAAAAGCAGGATGGCAAACCCGCTGTTAATTCCGGCAAGTTGCCAGCCAAGGCTGGTGAACACGCCGACACCCACCATGTTGCCGACCACCAGGGTCGTTGCCACCGGCCAGCCGATCTTTGAGGCGGTTATTTTGCCATCAGGATTTGGGTCAGTCATGGCTACGGTTTGTATGCAGCCTCCCATGCAAACCACTCCGTGGACAAACCGGGGTCATTTCCACGTTTTCCCGGGAAGGAAGGCTTTGACATTAATGATCAAATAAGCTCGGGCATTGGCCTGTGGCCGTCGACCAGATAATGCGGCCGCCCGGTCAGGTCCGGCAAGGCGGTCGTGTTGGGATCAATGCCCATGTTGCGGTAAAGGGTGGCCATGATTTCACCCATGTGCACCGGACGCTCGGTTGCCTCGGCAGCGGTGCCGTCGGTGGCACCGATGACCTGCCCGGTCTTCATGCCTCCTCCTGCAAGCAATGCACAGGATACCTTCGGCCAGTGGTCGCGACCGCCCTTGGAGTTGATTTTAGGCGTGCGGCCGAATTCGCCCCAGGCACAGACACTCACATCATTGGCCATGCCGCGCTCGTGCAGATCCTCAATCAGCGCACTGAGGCCCTGGTCAAACATTGGTGCGTGGGAACGCATTCCGCCGGCGTTGTTGGAATGAAAATCCCAGCGGCCATAATTAAGGGTCACACACCGCGCACCGGCCTCAACCAGTCGTCGGGCAAGCAGAAAATGCTCGTTGTTGCGCGGCGCGCCGTCACCCACATTTTTCACATCTCCCTTGCCGTAACGTTCACGAACTCGCGGAGCTTCTTTTTCCAGGTTGAGCGCGTCGGCGAGCCTGCTGGAGGTAAGCAGATCAAATGCCTGCCGGGTAAATCCGTCAAATCCCTCCATTTTCCCATTGGCATCCATGTCGCGTCGCATACGGTCAAAGGAGTTGAGCAATCCCTCGCGTTCATCCAGTCGTGCCGAGGTGATGCCGTTGAGCACCATGTCGTCCATGCCCTGGCCGGAGGGCTTGAAAGGGTCGTGTTCAATGCCAAGATAACCTGATTTGCCCGATGCCCCGTAGGGCGGATGCCCCGCCTTCGGGGCAAGGCCGACAAAGGCGGGCGTCTGGACATTGCCGGAGCCCATCAGCCTGGAGAGTGTTGCCCCTATTGAGGGCCACCCGCCGGGCGGCTGGCCGTTATTGTTAAAGGTGGATCCTGTACGCCCGGTGTAACACATGAATGAATCATGACTGCCGCTCGGGGCCCCGATTACCGATCGCACCGCAACGCACTTGTCCATGATCTTTGCCATCCCGGGCAATAATTCACCGATACGGATGCCGTTGACGCTGGTTGCAATGGAGCCCAAATCACCACGGTATTCGGACGGCGCCTCCGGCTTGGGATCCCAGAGATCCTGATGTGGTGGAGCGCCGGCCATGTAGACCATGATGATTGCCTTGTGAGAGCTTTTGATGCCCGCCTGTGACTCCGCCCGCAAAAGGCCCGGCAGGCTCAAGCCTCCCATGCCAAGGCCGCCGATGCGCAACACATCGCGCCTTGAGATCCCATCACACAGCTTTCCAGCGGCAATTCCCCCGATACTGAGCATCTGCAAATATAGATCAGCATTGTTGTTGCTGGCAAGCAACTGATTAAAAGCGCAGCCAGCCAAGCGTCAACGCCATTCGATTTTCTCAATGTTGTTGTAATAAAATATCATATTGAGACACAAGTAGATCCAAGTGAGGATAACGCATGCAGATAACTGAGGGCATGCCCGAGCATGCCATTGCGGAAGAGAAAAAGAAGCCCGGCAGCCAAGACGGGCCGATATCTTCATTGAAGGGATTTTGGGCGCTCTTCATTGTTCAGCTCCAGGGCGCCTTTAGTGACAACCTTTTTAAGTTTCTCGTGGTTTTCACGAGTATCAAAGGCAGACCCGACGAGGAACAAGCATTTCGCGTGTTTTTGGTGGCTGCTGTTGCCGCCCTTCCATTCATCCTTTTTTCGATGATGTCGGGCTGTTTAGCGAGCCGCTTTTCCAAAGGGCGGGTTATCACGTGGACCAAGATCCTGGAAATAGGCATCATGATCCTAGGAGTTTTAGCGCTCAAGACCTTGGATTTTCGCTTCATGCTGGTGGTGATCCTCTTGATGAGCGTTCAGAGTGCGATTTTCAGTCCCGCCAAATACGCCTCTATTCCAGAGCTTTTGCCGAGCAAGAAGTTGAGCTGGGGGAACGGGATAATAGGGCTGGGTACCTTTGGCGGTATTATCGCGGGCGTAACAGCGGCCGGCGTTCTTTATGCAAAAGTACTTGGTGAACCCAGGGTGTGGATGGGAGGGGTCTTTTTAATATTCCTTGCTGCGGCCGGGGCGTGGATTTCACGTTCCATAACCCGTCACCCGGCGGCGAGTCCGGGCAAACGGATCCAGATTAATTTTATTAGGGATCTTATTAGCAATCTTAAACTTGTCGGAAAGAACAGAGTGCTCGGGCTCGCGATGGCGGGCAGTGTTTACTTTTGGCTGCTTGGGGCACTGTACCAGTCCACGCTGATTGTTTACGGGAATAATTTTAATCCATCACTCAGTGCGGACCAAATGGGTTATATGCAAGCCTTCCTTGCGATAGGCATAGGTGCAGGCTGTGGCCTGGCTGGTTATTTATCAGGCAATAAGGTGGAATACGGCCTGATTCCTCTAGGTGCTTTTGGGCTTGCGGCATGTTCAATTGTTTTAGGGGTTTTTGAATTTAGCTATTTTGGGGCAAGCGTTGTGTTGACCATTCTGGGTATATCCGGCGGTTTCTTCATCGTCCCGATCAACGCACTCATTCAGCATTTACCCGAGCGTAAAGATAAAGGCCCGGTTCTGGCAGCGAACGGGTGGCTGTCATCTGCAGGGGTTTTCTTGGCGGCCCTGTTTTTTTACCTTCTGAAAGGGGGGGTTGGGGTCGACGCAAAAGTAATGTTTTGGATTATTGGAGTGATTACCGTTGCGGGAACAATATATGCGGTTTGTCTGGTTTCGGACTCTCTCGCACGGTTCGTGTTATGGGCACTTACCCACACTTTTTACAGGGTGCGCGTCCTCGGCCGTGAAAATCTTCCCGAGCGAGGCGGTGCGTTGCTGGTTTCCAATCACCTGTCTATGGCTGACGCCCTCTTTGTCATTGCCTCCACCGGCCGGCGGATTCGCTTCATCATGCACCAAGACCAGTTCAACAAGTGGTGGGTGAAGCCGATAGCAAAAATGCTCAAGGTAATCACCATATCTGCAGATTTCGGCCCCAAGGAGCTGATCAAGTCGCTCAAGCAGGCAAGTGATTGCGTAAAAAACGGCGAAGTGGTTTGCATTTTTGCAGAAGGTGAGATCAGCCGCATAGGCGGCCAGACACTGCCTTTCCGCAAAGGCATGGAGTTGATCATGAGAAAGCTTGATGCGCCGGTTATCCCGGTGCATCTCGACAACGTTTGGGGCAGTATTTTCAGTTTTCAGCGCGGCCGGGTTTACTGGAAGATCCCACGGCAGATTCCCTATCCAATCACCGTGAGCTATGGTGAGCCGATGCCCTCCGGATCCCTGCCGCACGAGGTGCGTCGCGAGGTTGTTGCATTGAGTGCCGGGGCATGGGATCAGCGCAAGGGGCGTCTCCCGACGATCGGGCAGGCCTTTGTGCGCACGGCACGCCGGGCACGCGGCCGGATGGCTTTTGCGGATAGCAGCGGCAAGGAATTAAGTTACATGAAAGCCCTTATCGGGGCACTGGTCTTGGCCAAGAAGCTTCGCAGGCACTGGGACGGAGAGCAGAATGTCGGGCTCCTGATCCCTCCATCCGTGGGCGGCGCCCTGGCTAACCTTGCGGGCATTCTGATGGGCAAGACGGTGGTAAACCTGAACTACACGCTTTCCGAGGAGGGGATTCGATCCTGTGTTGAGCAATGCAAAATCAGTTGCGTGATTACCTCAGAGAAGGTCATCCGCAAATTAAAGATAGACCCCGGGGTGCCGATGATTGCCTTGGAGGGAATCGCGGCTGATACAAGCGGACTTGAAAAGACGGCAGCAGCGGCAATGGCTTTCCTGTGTCCCCGGAAGTTGTTGCTGAGACGGCTTGCCGGGGGACGCACGATAACCCTGGACGACATGGCGACCATTATTTTCAGCAGCGGCAGCACCGGGGAGCCGAAAGGCGCAATGCTCAGCCATTACAACATCGTTTCAAACATGATGCAGCTTAACCAGGTTTTTGATTTCAAGCACGATGACCGTTTCCTTGGCGTGCTGCCATTCTTTCATTCGCTTGGCTTCACCGCCACCCTGATTGGGCCCGCGATCCTGGGTGTTGGTGCCGCTTACCATCCCCTGCCGACAGACACACGATCCATATCAAAGCTGATTCCGCATTACAAATTGACACTTCTTTTGGCCACCCCGACTTTCCTGCAGCTTTATCTGCGGGGCTGTAAGCCGGAGCAGATGGAGACCATTAACCTGGTCGTTGTCGGGGCGGAGAAACTGCCACAGCGTCTGGCTGATGCCTTCGAGGAAAAGTTCGGCATTCAGCCGCTTGAGGCTTACGGGTGCACGGAATGTTCACCCGGGGTTGCCGTCAACACACCAAGCCTTATCGATGGTGAAATTGACCAGAGTGGCAATCGTCCGGGAACCATTGGCCGCGCATTGCCGGGCATGAGTGTCAGGATTGTGGATCCGGAATCCGGGGAACACTGTGGTTTTGATAAGGCCGGCCTGATGTGGGTGAAGGGTCCGAACATCATGCAGGGCTACCTTGGAAAGGATGACCTGACAGCCGAGGTTCTTGATGACGGGTGGTACAACACGGGTGACATTGCCGCCATTGATGAGGACGGGTTTATCACCATCACCGACCGCTTGAGCCGGTTCAGCAAGATCGGCGGCGAAATGGTGCCACATATCAAGATAGAGGAGGTTCTGCACAGCGTTGCCGGGCTGACCGAGCAGTCTTTTGCAGTTACCGGGCTGCCGGACGAGAAAAAAGGGGAGCGCATCACGGTTCTGCACACGCTGGAAGAGCAAGTGCTGGAAAAAGTGATTGCCGGCCTGGCAGACGCGGACATTCCAAATTTATGGATACCGAAGAAGGATCAGTTTTTTCAGGTGGCAGAACTTCCCTACCTCGGCAGCGGAAAACTCGATTTAAAGGGCATTAAAAATGTTGCCGCAGGACGGGCGGCAGGCACATAAACCTTGGCGGTATGACACAGCAGCAACGTCCACATGCTTCTCAATAAATCAGTACCTTTGCCCGCCGTATGGCAAAGGCGGCAAGGTCATCCTGCCATGAGGCATGGATTTTTTTTAGCGGGTGTCCTGCAAGGATCGCGTTGGCACTTTCTGGATGAACGAGCAGTTTGTCGAGGTTGGCCACCGACCATTTTTTGGGATAAAGCCTGCGCAGGGCAAGCGCCATCGCAATTCCGAGGTCAACAGTGGGGACAGTGTGGTCTGTTAGCAGAATGCGAACTCCTCCGCAGTGCTTGCCTGCGAATTTACTGGTCATCGGTGTAAAGGTAGCCGGCACAAAATCAATGCCCGGCAAATGTGCCCGCTTCAGCTCGGCGGCAAAGTCCTGCGCGTTGATAAAGGGGGCCCCGACCAGCTCAAAGGGCTCTCTGGTGCCCCGCCCGACAGACAGGTTGGTGAATTCAAGGAGACCAACGCCCGGGTAGAGTATTGCTGCCGGAAGATTTCGAATATTAGGCGAGGGGTTTACCCACCGAAGGCCGGTGTCATCAAAGAGTTGCTGGCGTTTCCAGTTACGGACAGGGATAACAGTCAGGTCAAGGTCAGTAAAACGTTCCTGACGGAAAAGTTTTGCCAATTCGCCGACAGTCATTCCGTGACGAACTGGAATTTCATGATACCCGGTGAAGGTTTGCTTACCGTCAAGCAATGGGCCTTCAACTATTTTTCCGCCAATCGGGTTTACCCTGTCGAGGACGAAAAACTTGCACTTGGCCGCTTGCGCTGCCTCCATGCAGTTACCCATGGTGGAGATATAGGTGTAGAAGCGGCAACCGATGTCCTGGATATCGAATACCAGCGCATCGATGTCCTTGAGAAATCCGGGAGCAGGCTTGCGGGTGGCGCCATAAAGGCTGTGGATTTTCAGCCCGGTTTTGCTGTCAATGCCATCGTCAATTTTTCCTTCAGCGGTTCCGCGAATGCCGTGCTCGGGACTAAATAGCTTCAGCAGCTTCAAATTCGGGGCGGCGTGGAGCAGGTCGATCGTTGCCTTCCCGTTGCGTGCCTGCCCGGAATGGTTGGTGATTAAGCCCACCTTCAACCCTGCGAGCGGTTTGAAAGAGGATTGCACCAGTGAATCAATGCCGTTTAGAACTTCACCCTTGAGCTCGGGCACTGCACACAAAGACAATGCGATACTTGAAGCCAGGCAGAAGAGTTGATTGCGTTTGTATAATTTGCCGGTAAACACTGCTGATCGGGTTACGCGGCCATTTTACCCCATTGGGAAATAATCAGCGCTCTGGTAATTGCCGTCTGCCATTTTGGCAATCTGCAGGGTTACATCAGTAAGCAATGAACTGGCCCCGAAACGAAACAACTTCGGCGTAAGCCAGGCATCCCCGAGCGTTTCCTTAACCATTACCAGATACTGCAGGGCCTCCTTGGCACTGCGGATTCCCCCGGCGGGCTTCATGCCGATTTTGTTGCCGGTTTGATAGTAATAATCCCGAATTGCCTCAAGCATGACGAGGCTGACCGGAAGTGTTGCGGCACTCGCAATCTTGCCGGTGGATGTTTTGATAAAATGCGCACCACTGCGCATGGCTATATCACTGGCGAGGCGGACCTTGTCATAGGCTCCAATTTCACCGGTCTCAAAAATCACCTTGAGGTGTGCTTTGCCGCATGCCCTGCGCACAGCGCGGATTTCCTTGCCGACACGCTTTAGGTTGCCGCTCAAAAAAGCACTGCGCGCAATTACCATGTCGATTTCCGTGGCTCCTTCGGCCACCGCGAAGCGAACCTCGTCAAGCCGTATTTCAAGCGGCACCTGTCCTGACGGGAAAGAAGTGGCCACGGAGGCAACGCCGACGCTTGATCCTTCGAGCAGTTTTTTCGCCTTGTGTACAAGGTTTGGATAGACACAAACCGCCGCACAGGGCGGGCAAACATATTGCATTGGCATAGGCGTAAGTGCCTTATGACAAAGATATTGCAATTTTCCATCGGTATCCGCACCTTCAAGTGTGGTCAGATCCATCATCGAAACCGCGAGCTTAAGGCCGGCGGATTTGGCCTCGGCTTTAATACTGCGCCCGGCAAATTTTGCGGCCCGCTCTTTAACGCCAACCTGATCGACGCTGGAGGGGGGAAATTTCATCAAGAACGCGGGCAATATTGGATTGGCCGCCAGGGGCTCTGCCGGCCTTTCGATATTTTCAGGACAATCTCACCATGTCCTTTATCGACTGCAGCCAGAGGAAAAGCAAGCCGCGCCAGGAATAGCGAAAGGTTCCGTTGCCTGACAGTCGGATGAGCCCGCGGTCAAGGTTGTGATCGATCTGGTTACGCATTTCGCGTTCGGCGATCTGTTTCAGGTCATCCGGGTGGTCTTTCTGCAAATGATCCTTTGCTATGCCGCGATGAGCCAGAAAAGCGCGGTGTGAATTAAGCATTTCCGCGAAGGATTGGCTTGCAGGCGCGCGCTTGATTTCAATGTCCGGGGTGATCTTCATTGAATAGCTGAACGGGTAGTTCCAGGTAGTCCATGTTTTTCCGTCCGAGGTGCGGGATGAGACACTCATATATGCAAAAGCGATGCGGCTTTGCTGATTGAGATTGATTGTGGCTTGAGCCTTTAACTCAGGATCATAAAAAAAGCGGATAAACTGTTCCGCCCCGTCCCACTCCCATCCCGAGTCCTGAACATATTCAAATCCTGCCTCCTCAACATCACTGGTGAATTGTTTGAGTAACCGGGATGTGTCCGGCGGCGGATACCGGTGGCGCATTTTTTTGTCGAGCGGTAAACGAAGTGCCCGGATGCGTGTTAGTAAATCCAGCCAGGGCAGGAAAAACCAGCTGCTTATTGCTATGAAGCCCCAGATTATGTTGTTATTTCCGAGGAAGTAGCCGGCAAGAAAAGTCGCAACAATTATGGTAAGGACACCGCATTTACGGATTAGCGGAAGGCTGAATGAGCGGCAGGCAAGAGCAAGAAACAGGGTGCCGATGACGAGCAGAAATTCGAACATAAAAAATTACCGTCTACGGGTTATTGAGCAGATAACGGGCGGTAATATAACACCGCTCAGGGGAGTGACGACAAAAAATCGTGCCGGCTAGATTGCCGGAGGAGGTTCTTCAGCTTTTTGCGCCTGATTCTCGGGTTCTTCTGCCAATAGGGAGTTTTGTCGAAGATCAGCAAAAATCAGCCGCCCGGCACTTGTCGGCAGGGTACCGGAGACAACCACTTCGACGGTTTTACCAAGCAGTTGCGCAGCCCGGTTGACGACAATCATTGTGCCGTCAGGCAAATAGCCAACCGCCTGGTTTTCGTCCCGGCCTTCTTTCATCAGTGTTAATTCAAGATGATCTCCGGGAGCGACCGTTGGCCGAAGGGCGCGTGCGAGGTCGTTGAAATTAAGCACTTTTACCCCCTGCAGCCGTGCCACCTTGCCGAGGTTGGCATCGTTGGTGGCAATGTGCGCATAAAGCCGCCGGGCCAACTGGATCAGCTTGGTATCCACCAGGTCTTCTGACTCCATTCGGGATTCGTGAATGCTAACCTGCAATCCGGAGGTTTGCTTTAACTGCTCAATTGACTCGAGTCCGCGCTTGCCTCGCTCGGATTTAATCACGTCGGGTGCGTCGGCCAGGACGTGCAACTCGTCGAGCACAAAACGCGGGATGATGATGGTTCCTCCGAGAAAGCCCGTCTTGCAGACTTTAGGCAACCGGCCATCAATAATAACATTGGTATCGACAAGCAGCGGTTGTTCCATCAGTGAGTCCTGACGGAAACGCACGTAGGGAATAATGAATGAAAATTCTTCGCGGTTTGAATGCAGTGCCAGCATCGTTCCCAGAAAACCGAGGCCTGTATAAACCGTCAGCTTGATAACGTTTTCGATAGTTTCATGGTTTTCTATCCCGCGGAACCAGATATTGTCGAAAAAATTGACGCGTAAAATCAGCCAGGCACAAAACAGGCCGACCATCAGGCCCATCGTGCCATGTGAAAAACCCCGGAAAGTAAAATAACGCAGCAGGTGGTCGAGAACAATTAACAGTGTTCCGTAGCAGGCACCGGCTATGGCACCGAGGTGCGCGCCGGCCTCGAAGCTCTTGGCAATGATGATTCCAATGGCGATACAAATCGCAAGAACCATCCCGCGTATGATATTGATTGAAATACTGCTGCCCATGGATCGAGTCGATTTATCACGAAGGCGGCTTACATGCAACTACGATGCGTCCCGGGGGGAGTGTCTCTACCAGGCATGATTTCCCTACCGGCCGCCGAAAAACCCCTTGCGCTTAGGGGTGACCTTGCCCTCTGCGGGATTGTCAACCTTACTGCTGTCACGGTAACGCAGGATGCCGCTACGCCTGAGATTTACCAGAAAGGCCTGCAGTTCCTTCTTTAGCTCTGTATCTTCCAGCAATGCCGTCAGCAATCCGTTGCCGTTGTTGATCTTGTCAGTAACAGCGCTGATACCCTCGGCGGCTCTGGAGAGCTTGTTGATCCCGAGTTCCAAGGCGGCAATTGCATCACTGCCGCGGTCTAGCAGTGGCTTCACCTTTTCAGATGCGGCATCAAGATTGACACTGGCGTTTTTAAGATTGGCCAGAAGTTCGCGGATGTTGTCGGTGTTATCTTCGGCCAGAACACGATTATTGATGGATCCCACCGCCTCGGTCATTTCGCGTAACGCTATATTAAAGTTCTTCAGGTTTTCCTCGTGTAAAATTTTCTGATTAAGTTTCCCGACAGCGCTGCCGAGGTCCACCAGTGCGACTCTCACGTCCTCCAGAACCACCTGCCCCTTGGCTGAAAGATTTTCAGCGGATGAAGCCAGTGCGCTGAAGCCGGTGCTGCGTTCACCCTGCAAAGCACTTCCCGACTTTATGAATTGTCCGGTGCGTTCCTGTGGAACTGTGATTTCAATCAGGGCATCACCGAGCAGGCCGCTGCTGCCAACCGTAAACTTGGCGTTTTCCGGGATTTGAAAATCCTCGAAAATCTCGAGGTCTACAATTGCACCGGCGTAATCTTCGGTATTGACCCGCGGCGGGTTGGCCACCCTGCCAATCCTTACCCCGCTAAGGCGGATTTCTGTGTCTTTTACAAGGCCGCCGCCATCAGGAAACATCAACGTTAGCGGGTAGGTTTTTTTGAATTTCTCGCTAAAGTCTCCAAACTGGACAATGAGCCCGCCAAGCACAACGAGACTGATGAGCAGGAAAAATCCCACCAGAAGTTCTGTGCGTTTTTCCTTCATTTTTGTGTTTTAGAGGTTATGGGCAATGCCGCATGAAGCGCCGGGAATGCGGAAGAATAACCCACAATCACGCTTTTTCTAGGACGGGACACCGGAATGCCCGGAAACGAAATTTAGCACCACCGGATCCTTGCAATCACGAAGCTCCGAGGGTGTTCCACAGAAATAAACAACTCCCCCGCGCAGGAATGCGATACGATCGGCGATTGTCTCTGCACTTTTCATGTCATGGGTGACGACCACTGATGTCACTCCATAGTGTTTCTGCATCTGTAAAATCAATTTGTCGATGACGCCGGTTGCAACCGGGTCAAGCCCCGCCGTTGGCTCATCGTAAAGTATTAATTCCGGGCGGGTAATCATTGCCCGGGCCAGGGCCACGCGTTTACGCATACCGCCGCTCAGATCGATTGGCATTTTATTGATATGTTCTGCCAGATCCACGAGCTCAAGTGCCTCGGTTACTTTTTCGGTCAATTTGTCAGGAGTGCCTTCACTGCGCTCGCGTAGAGGGAAGGCGACGTTTTGCCCAACACTCATTGAGTCAAATAGTGCGCCGTTTTGGAATAAAAGACCAATGCGCTGCCTGACCGTTGCCAATTTCCGTTTCGAGAGCATCGCGATGTCCTGCCCGTTGATCAATACCCGGCCATTGTCGGGTCGCATGAGACCGGTAATGTGTTTAAGAACAACGCTTTTACCACCGCCACTGGCACCGATCAGAACCATTGTCTCGCCCCGGCGTATTTCAAGGGTGATGCCACACAGGATCTTTTGTGTCCCGATGGCCTTGCTTAAATTATCCAGGCGGACAAAGGCAGGTGCCGAATTTCCGTTTCCGTTACTCATGGCGGTAGCTAAGACCTATCCGCACCGGGGTCGAAACGCAAACAGCGTTGTCGGTTGAATCTATTTGTATTGGAAAGGCTGCAGTTTTCGTCCTAGCTAAGAAAACATGCCGAGACGCAAAATCGCCATCAGAAAAACCCGGGCAACCGGCAAGGGTACCAAGAATACAGCGGGAGCGAATGGCAGCCGCGACATTATCCTGCGCGGGGTGCGGCAGAACAATCTCAAGGGCTTTGATCTTTGCTTGCCGATCGGCAAGCTCATTGTTGTTACAGGACCGAGTGGCAGCGGCAAGTCCTCCCTCGCTTTTCAGACGGTCTATGCCGAGGGTCAGCGGCGCTACATCGAGACCTTTTCACCATATACGCGTCAGTTTTTTGAGCGCATGGATAAACCCCGCGTGGATGAGGTCACGGGGATTCCTCCTGCCATCGCCATCGAGCAGGGCAATGCTGTACGCACAACGCGCTCGACAGTTGGCACACTTACCGAAATAAACGATTACCTGAAGCTTGTTTTTCCGCGCCTGGCCACGGCGCAGTGTCCCGAGTGTTCCGCTGTGATCAGCCCGGCCACAGCTGAAGATGCGGTTCGTTATGCAGTTGAGCGACTTGCCGGCAAATCACTTCTGGTTGCATTCAGTATCGCGGCACCTCCGGGCACATTCCCGGCAGAGTTTTTTGCGTTCCTGCACTCACAGGGGTATCTGCGCGTGTTTGTCGCCGGCACACTTTACCGCACAGATGAACCGGGGACTTATTCCCGCAGGATACTGCCCGCGATGGTGTGCGTGGTGCAGGATCGAATCAAAATCAGCCGGGGGATTAAAATTCGCGCACGAATTGCTGAAGCCGTTGAGATGGCCTTTACCCTCGGCAAAGGGAAAGTGATCCTGATCGACAGGGACAACGGCGAGGAACATGTCTTTTCACGCGGGTGGCATTGTGCATCCTGCGGCCATGTGCTTCGTGACCCTTCACCCGGTCTTTTTTCCTTTAATAATCCACTTGGGGCCTGTCCTGGTTGTCGTGGGTTCGGGAGAACGCTGGGGATTGATCTTGCCCGCGCGTTACCTGATTATTCATTGTCGATTAAGGAAGGTGTCGTCAGGGCTTTCCAGGGCGAACGCGGCAGAGAATGCCAGGAAGATTTGCTGCGGTGTGCCGGCATACGCGGTGTGAATGCCTCAACTCCTTTTGGAGATCTATCGAAGGCTGATCAAAAGTGGATTCTTTACGGTGAGAAAGGCAATGCTGAGGACAACTGGCAACGCGGGCTCTGGTACGGGGTGCAGGGTTTTTTTGATTGGCTGGAAACCAAATCATACAAGATGCATGTCCGTGTTTTCCTTAGTCGCTACAGGTGCTACTCCACTTGCAAGGCCTGCCGTGGCACCCGGCTGCAACCCGAGGCATTGAACTATCGGGTCAACGGCAAGACTCTGCCGGATTTGTGGGCCATGCCGATTGCGCGCCTCTCGGCTGAGGTGCTGCAGATCAGCGGCGGCAAATCACTGCTTGATCCAACCACAAGCCTGATTCTCGGTGAAATTCAAAACCGACTTTCCTATCTTATCCGCGTTGGCCTTTCCTACCTCAACCTTGATCGCACGGCACGATCGCTTTCCGGAGGGGAACTGCAGAGAGTCCACCTGACCACCTGCCTTGGAGCCGCTCTGGTAAATACCCTTTTTGTGCTTGATGAGCCGAGCATTGGCTTGCATCCCCGCGATACGGGACGGCTGATCGAGATTATGGAGAACTTGCGTGATGCCGGCAACACGGTGCTTGTTGTCGAGCATGAGGAAAGTGTTATCAGGGCGGCTGATCATCTTGTGGATATCGGGCCGGGGAGAGGGGAGAACGGTGGAGAATTGGTCTATGAGGGACCGCCGATGAAAACCCCCGTTGAGGGGTCCCTGACTTCTCAATACCTGACCGGGCGACTCGAAATCAAGGTTCCCCTTAAGCGGCGAAAGCCGAAACGCGGACAAATGCTGCGCATCCTCGGTGCAACGCACAACAACCTTAAAAAAATTAACATCGATATTCCACTCGCCCGGTTTGTTTGTATTTCTGGCGTTTCAGGATCGGGGAAGTCAACGTTATTGCACGATGTCGTTTATAGAAATCTAGTCTGTGACCGGGGAGAAGTTATCGACGAGCCGCCCGGGCAGGTAAAGGCAATAAGGGGGGCGGGACAAATTGGCGAAATTGTGCTGGTCGATCAATCTCCCCTTTCCCGGACACCACGATCAACGCCGGTTGTCTATATTGGTGCTTTTGAGCATGTGCGAGCATTGTTTGCCGCGACGCCGGATGCCCAGGCAGCAGGGCACAAACCCGGGCATTTCAGTTTTAATTCAGGTTCTGGTCGCTGCGGTCGCTGTTCCGGGAATGGCTTTGAGAAGATTGAAATGCAGTTTCTTTCCGATCTTTATGTCCGGTGTCCGGAATGTGAGGGGAAACGCTACACCCGCACCACCTTGGAAATTCTCCTCGAGGATAAATCAATCCATGACATTCTTGAATTCACCGTGGCATCAGCCCTTGTTTTTTTTGAGTCACGGGATGACAAAAAATCCGCCAAGGTTGTCAGTGCCCTGGAACCTCTGGCAGAGGTTGGCCTTGGTTATTTAAAGCTTGGACAACCGCTTAATACCCTCAGCGGCGGGGAGAGTCAGCGCTTAAAGCTGGTGGCACACCTGCTGCGGCCCAAAAGAAAAAAACAGGAACCCCGTGGGCATTCGGATCTTCTGCTTTTTGATGAACCGACAACCGGCCTGCACTTCGATGATATTAGAATGTTAATTGCCGTCTTTCAGCGTCTGGTTGATGCCGGCAAAAGTGTCATTGTTATCGAGCATAACACCGATGTCATAAAATGTGCTGACCATGTGATTGACCTTGGGCCTGAAGCGGGAGAACTGGGCGGGGAAATCGTCGGCGAAGGAACTCCGGAGGAAATAGCGTTACTCAGTTCAAGTCACACCGGAGCATGGCTAAAGACGGCTCTCGAAGGGGCAGCCCGAGGCGCAAGGCTGAAACAGCGGAAAGCCGGTCATTGCCGTGGGGGCCCGCACTCTTTCAAATCGCGCTCATCCCGCCGTCATTCCGGCTTGGCGATTGAGGTTCATGGCGCGCGCGCACACAACCTCAAGGATGTAAACGTCGCCATTCCCCGTGATGCCATGACGGTGATTACCGGCTTGTCGGGTTCCGGGAAGTCCACGCTGGCTTTTAATGTTGTGTTTGCCGAGGGGCAGCGCCGTTTTCTTGACAGCATGTCGGCATATGCGCGCCAGTTTGTGCAGCAACTGGAAAAGCCGGATGTCGATGCAGTGTCCGGCTTGCCCCCGACAGTTGCTATTGAACAACGGGTTAGCCGTGGCGGGGGCAAATCAACAGTAGCCACAGTTACCGAGGTCTATCATTTTTTGCGCCTGCTGTTTGCCAAGACAGGGATTCAGTATTGCCCGGAGTGCGGGATTGCTGTTGAGAAACAAAGCAGCACCGCCATTGTAGCGGGGATTCGTGATTTGCTCAAGAAGGGTCCGCTGCATCTCATGGCCCCGATTATCAGGGCCCGTAAAGGGTTCCACACCGATATCGCAGCGCGGGCAAACCGACAGGGCATAACCAAGCTCTTCGTTGACGGAAAATTCAAATCCAGTGACAATTTCGCCAAGCTTGAGCGCTTCAAGGAACACACTATCGATGCGGTAATATCCGATTTTACCGCTGCCAGCAGACTGGCCGATATTACTGCAGGTGTTGCCAGGGCCCTGCAATACGGCCGCGGCACTGCCCGTCTGCTTGATGATGCCAATACTATAACTGTTCTCAGCTCGGAAATGTCGTGTCCCCAGTGCGCACGGGCCTTTGATGAACTTGACCCCCGCCTGTTTTCGTACAATAGCCCCCACGGGCGGTGTTCCACCTGCCGGGGGTACGGCTATATTGTTCCCGGGGCAGGTCGTGATCATAAACAATATGATTCGATTTCAGCGGCTGAGATTGAGGAAGAGATCCGCAGAACCCGTCTGGGACATGAGGAAAAAAAGCCCTGTCCCGCCTGTAATGGTGCTCGCCTTAATCCAATTGCACGCAGCGTATGGATTGAGAAGTTCACCATTGATTCCATGGGCCTTTTGTCGGCCAGCGAGGCACGCGCGGTAATTATCGGGTTCACTTTCAAGGGGGCGAGGGCAATTATTGCGCGGGATATCATAAAGGAGATAGACCAGCGGTTACGCTTTCTCGAGGAAGTCGGCCTCGGCTACCTTGGCCTTGACCGCAGTGCGACGACCTTAAGTGGTGGAGAAAGTCAGCGGATTCGGCTGGCGGCCCAGCTTGGATCCAATCTGCGCGGGGTTCTTTATGTCCTTGATGAACCCACCATCGGGCTGCACTCGCGAGACAAGAACACCCTTTTGGACACTCTTGCCGCATTGCGTGACAAGGGTAACAGCCTTGTTGTTGTTGAACATGATGAAGCGACCATTAAACGTGCCGATTATTTGATTGACCTTGGTCCAGGCGCGGGGAAAGCAGGGGGCGAGGTGGTTTATAAAGGCAAGATTGAAAACGGCACCGGCAGCAGAGCCTTGATGAAATCCCCGACCCTGCGTGCGCTGAGCAAACCGCTTGTGCATCCTTTGCGTGGCGCCCGGCGGAAACTTCCCGTAAAAAATGCCAGGGACGGATGGCTTCGCGTGAAAGGAGCCAGTGCCAACAACCTTAAAAACCTCAATGTAAATGTGCCTCTCGGCAGGCTTACCGTGCTTACAGGCGTTTCCGGAAGCGGGAAAAGCTCTTTAATGAGGGGGGTGCTCAAGCCGGCGGTTGATCTGGAGGTAAAGAAGAAAAGCGCGGGATTTTCCCGCCCGCCGGCCAGAGGGGCAAAGAAAAAATGGCAATCGATCAGTGGCACGGAAACGATTGCAGCCGTTTACGAGGTTGATCAGGCGCCGATCGGGAAGACCAGCCGTTCAACGCCTGCCACCTACGTCAAAATTTTTGACGAGATTCGCAAATTGTTCGCCGCGGTTCCGGAAGCACGCGTGCGCGGCTTCGATGCCTCGCGATTTTCTTTCAATACTGCCGGTGGACGCTGTGAGGCCTGCCGCGGCAACGGCCGAATCAAATTGGAGATGAATTTTCTGCCGTCAGCCTGGATTGACTGTGATGATTGCCGCGGTGCGCGTTACAATCCCGCAACGCTTGAGGTTCATTACAACGGCAAGAACATTGCCGGGGTAATGGCAATGGGGATCAGTGAAGCACGTGATTTTTTTGCCGCCCACCCGAAGATTTACATTACCCTCCAGTTGCTTTGCGATTCAGGTCTTGGTTATCTCAGCCTGGGGCAACCGAGTCCCACGTTAAGCGGCGGCGAGGCACAGCGAATTAAGCTAATTGCTGAGATTCGCAAGGGCCAGACCCGCGCCCGCAATGCACGACTGAAGGGCATTAAAAGAGGGGCATCGAACCTTTACCTTATCGAGGAGCCGACCATTGGCTTGCATCATGCCGATGTGAAAAACCTTATCGGCATTCTTCATGCCCTGGTTGACGAGGGACACACGGTTGTGGTTATTGAACACAGCAATGAAATCATAGCTGAAGCGGATTACCTGATCGACATTGGCCCTGAGGCCGGAGATGAAGGCGGTGAGATCGTTGCTACCGGCACACCCGAGCAGGTGGCCACTTCAAAAGTCAGCCGAACGGCACCATTTCTCAGGGAGGTGCTTGCTTAACCGCAGATTCCGGGACAGGGCATTAGCCGTTTTGAGTGGCAAAAGATGCCGGATTCATCAAATTGAATAGAAAAAATTGACAGGGGATTGCCTGTTTTTAAAGGAAAATTCACGGTTTTCCTTAGACAACCTTGAATTTTAAGAAAAATAGGTTTTATTGATGTTCTGTCATCTATGCAGGTTTCGCATGGCGATTCCTTGTCCCTAACTGGTTAACCAAACTAGACCCATGGCTACCGGAATTCTCAGATTTTCACCTGACTTGGTGCACGCATGGTTGCTTAAGCAGTTGCGCCGCGTTTCGACTCCTTTAGCAAAAGGCAATACACAGGCAGCCCCCGTCGCGGAACCGCTTCAGGTTGAGAGTGTATTCTCTGCTGATCAGGAAATCGTCCTGCTCGCTCACATGGCAAGGGAACTAGAGGCGGATTATGAATGCGTTCTCAACAGCCTTAATAATATCCACGGTCGCAACCTTAATGATACCGGTACTGTTTTTGCCCAGCAGCTTGGGGATTTGGTTGCGGCATTGGAAAGCGCTGATTATGAATCTGTCCGGGCAAGGGCAAGCGGACTGTCATTTATCATTAGCGATATGCAGTCGAATATCCCTGCATGGGATTATATCCGCGGGTTGCAGTTACTCGTTAAGCGCTGTCGGCAACTGTAAAGTTAACCGTAAAGGCCAGAGTAACCACGTACCTGCCATTATTTTAAAGTTAAGGGTTCCCCGCCGGTGCGGGTCCACCAACTGAGAACCTGTGCTTTAAGCCTGGTTTTAAGCTCGGCATGAACCTCTTTGTTTGCGAGGTCTTTTAGTTCATAAGGATCATTATCAATGGCGAATAAATCCTCCTCGCCGGCTTCGCGTTCAGGGTAATCAGTGCAGATTGATTGAATGCGGAAGTATTTGCTGTTCCGGACCTGCCTGACATCCTGCAGGTAATAAATGTATTTCCATTTATCACTGCGTGCGTAGAGGGCGTAAATGTCACGCGCCGGTCGTTCATCGTCCCGTGTGGCAAAGGCGGGGTAACTCGCACCGAACAATATTTCGCGGAACGGATATTTGGCGTCTCCGAAAATTGCCGGCATCAGGCTTTTGCCGGCGGCACTGTTGGGCACGGGAATGTCGAGATAATCAAGGATTGTCGGGTAGATGTCATTTGTGCTGATCAGATTATCAAGGCGTTGATTGCTTTTAATCTTTCCCGGCCATGAGAAAAATACCGGCGTGCGCACCCCTTTTTCAAAAGGCGACCCTTTCGATGGCAAACCGTTGCACCAGCCGTTATCGATTACGAACACAAAGAGGGTGCTTCCAAATTCATCCTTTGCCTTGAGTTTTTTAACGAGTTGCGCAAGACCGTCGTCAAGCCATGCTTCCATGGCGTAGCTCAGTCTCTCCTTCTTTTTCCAGGATTGAATTGTTTCTTTTCCGGCACCTTTCATGTAGTCGGGCATCGGCATCTTTTGCCAGTCGTAAGCATCGAGATATTTCTGTGGCGGGTTATGTGGCGTGTGCGGGAGCAGCGGTGCCCACCAGATCATCATCGGCTTGTTGCCGCTGTTCTCGTCAATAAACTTGAAAAGGTCGCTTTGTCCCTTGCGCACGAAACTCTTCGCCGTTTTACCTGCGCCATGAGTGAATCCCATGGCCCGCGGATCACCTTCCCAGAATTTTCCCTCACAGTAAGTTGCATAGCCTGCTGCCTGAAGCAGGCTTGGAAGTGAGCTTTCCGGGTTAAGCCTGGCACTTCCGAAGTTGTAGTAGATGCCCGACTGGTGGGGGTTGCGTCCGGATAGAAATGATGCCAGCGTCGGGTGACAGCGCGACATTGGCAGGTGTGCGGTTGTGAAAATCGTACCATTGCCGGCCAGAGAGTCGAGGGTGGGCGTCTTTACGAACGCATTGCCCATGAACCCGAGATGCTCATAATCATGATCGTCGGAGATGATATAGACAATATTGGGTCGTTCAGCTGCATGGGCAGCCAATAGCGGGAAGAGAGCCAGGACAAGGATATGAATACGCATGGCGGGGGGCTGCTGACTACGGCCGGCAAGGGGGCGGCAAATTGAGCAGGGCGTGATTTTATTTTGAGACCCGCATTATGCCATTCATCACCTGCCAGTGGCCGGGGAAGGTGCAAAGGAATTCATAGTTTCCGGGATTGGCCGGGGCAGTGAAATTGAGTGTTTCGGCTTGCCCGAGTTCAAGCATCTTGGTGCCGATTAGAATCTTGTCGTTCTTGGGTGCCTGCTTGAGGGCGGCCTGTCCCATGGCGATCGCCTGGTTGCCAACCTCGGCCTTGGCTCCCGGCTGGACGATCAGGAAATTATGCGGAATAACCTCGGCGTTATGGAAGGTAAGCTTTACCCTGCCGCCGGCCTTGACCTTGAATTCCGTGAGGTTGTATTTGAGCTGCTCGGGAATGGTGGAGAGTTCAACTTCAGTGGTACCGCCTTTTACCTCCACGCGTGCCGGCGGCACCTTTTGCTTATCCACGGTAGCCAGTGCACTGCCGCCCCGGGTAAAGTCGACTTTATACCAGTAGTGCTGCACTGTCTTTGCCGCGCGCACGACATGCGGATCACCACTTACAAGCAGTGCGCCCAACAGGGCATCGTCCATGACATTGTGTGCCTGCATTACCCAGAGAGCTTCCAGCATATGGTGGGCTTCGTCCGCCTGGCCGGCATCAAACTGCTTTACCCAGTTCTTCGCCGCGGCTACCACCTGATCAGTGGGATGCTCGCTCAGCTCAATGCGGGTGCGTGAGCGCACCCCGTCGATGGGGTGCTTGAGATTGTCGAGTAACTTTGTGATCGGTTGGCCGTCAATGGCAACGGGCTTCTGCAGCGGTTTCTTGGTGTAGACGATGCGGTAGACACGGCCGTGTGCGTGGTCCCGGTTCGGGTCACGGACATTGTGCTGCATGTGGCCGATGATGACATTGTGCCAGTCGGAGATGTAAAGCGCACCGTCAGAGCCGAAATCCGCATCCGAGGGGCGGACATTGCGGTCATCCGAGACAAACAGGTCACCGAGAGGTGTGCCATTGACCTCCCCGTTGTCGGCGTTGCGATCAAGTTTGTAATGTTTCAGCCCGAGGAAGCCGATCGTATTACAGAGCATAAAACACTGCTGTTTGTCATCGGGGAAGTTGGCACTGGAGATGATGCCGCTGGAGGCGACCGGCCGAACCTCTTTCTTGAGGAGTCCGCGCATCTTGAAGCCATTGCCATTGGGTACAACCTGGTAGGCGCGGCCTCCGGTGCCATCGGTGGCGTAGTGGTAGCCCCAGCGGTCGAAACTGATGCCGTGCGGGTTCGGGCTGTTGCCGGCGTGTATGTTAAAGGTGTGTGTGCGCGGGTTAAAGCGATACATGGCTGAGGCACCATCCTTGCGCGGCGCGGTCCAGGGGGTCTCGATATTGCTGACATGGAAAACCCCGCGCTGATAGTAGAGTCCACCGTCAGGGCCGTACTGGAAGTTATTCATTGCATGGTGGGTGTCGGCAGAGTCGATCCCACCGAGCATGTTGATGCGCACATCAGCCACGTCATCCCCGTCGGTATCCTTCAAGAACCAGATGTTGGGAGCGGAGCCAACCAAGACACCGCCGTTCCAGAACTCAAACCCGGTGGGGTTATGCACCTTGGCAAAGATGATCACCTTGTCGGCCACTCCGTCGCGGTTTTCATCAGGGAGAATGAGGAGACGATCCTCCATTTCCTTAAGGGGCTCCCATTTAGGGTAGGTTTTCCAGGCTGCGACCCAGAGTCGCCCCTTGGTATCAACTGACATCTGTACCGGGTTGACCATTTCCGGGAACATTGTCTCGGAGGCAAACAGGTTCAGCTTGAAGCCGTCCGGGACACGGAGTTTCTTGAGTGTTTCCTCGGGGCTGAGGTAGCTCGCGTTCCCTTCCTTTTGAGCATTTGAGCTCTTGCTCTTGCCGCCAATGTTGGACTTTACCGCGACAGATTTAGGAACATTGTTGTCGTTGACCGTATAGTTGGAACCCAGCGCCGTGGCCCAAATCTTCGGGTCGCGATTGGCAGTCATGACATCGAGCATCTTCAACTCGTGGCGCAAAACATCGGCGTTGGACTGGTTGTCGACGAACTTCAGGCCTGATCGTCCGCCCCAGACATCGTTGCCGTCAGTGGCACGATAACGGTTGAACCAGTGCCAGTTTTTATCGAGAACAGTCGCCCGCAGTTTTTTCAGGCTGTTGAGTGCCTTGGGGCTTTTTCCCAGCAGGGCTTTTGCCGCAATGACTGCCAGGTGACCATTGCCGAAGGGGCTGAGATGAATTCCGTTGATGGTCAAGGGCTCCTTGGATTTTGCATAGGTTGCCCCGGTAGGGGTGAAAAGGTCGACAAAAGCGACCCCCTTGTTGGCCGCAACATCCTTGATGGCTTTCGTGTATTGCTCGAGATTCTTGTTGTTGGCCCTGCCATCCGGGAGGTTGGGATCATTGAGGTCTTCATGCGCGATCGGCGAGAACAGGACAAAGCGCGGGGCGGACTTGCCGTTGGGTTTCAGCTTTGAGTAATTGTCGATCATTGCCGACAGGTCTTTCATGAAACCCTCAATTCCCTTGTCACCGGAGAATGACTCGTTGTAGCCGAAAAAAGCGAAGATTACGTCGGCGCCACAGGTTTTAAGGTAGTCCTCGGGCTTGGGAAAGCCTGAATTACGGGGACGGTTGTTGACCATATCTCCACTGAAACCAAGGTTGCGGAAAGAGATATTAAGCCCCTTGAGTTCACTTTGCAGGACGGTTTCAAACCAACCGTCATGTTGCATCCGGTCAGGCAGACTGTTGCCGATCAGGCAAACGGTATCACCTTTTTCAAATTTAAAGGCAGAGTGGGCTGGAGTGGAAGCAGCAAACAGTGAGAGGGCGGCAAGAGCCGCGAAATGAATTTTTCGCATGGTGCGGTTATACTACCAAATGGGCGGCACTGTTACTCAAAATTGATGTATTTTTGCGGAATTTACCGTCAATTTTCCCAAGACGGTGCAAATTTACCCTGCCCTTGTGCAAAAACGTGAATTACTCCTGCCGCCGATGAAACTGTTATATCGCCTTTTTTGCTGCTCTGTTTTTTTCTGCACGACAGTTCAATCTGCTACCAGGCCGCCCAATATCGTCTTTTTACTTGCTGATGACCAGGCAACTATTTCCATGGGGTGCTATGGCAACAAGGATGCACTGACACCGAACCTTGACGGGCTGTCGGCAAGGGGGGTGACCTTTGATAACCATTACGACACCACTGCTATATGCATGGCCAGCCGGGCGACCATACTGACCGGGAAGTATGAATATGCACATGGCTGCAACTTTTCGAAGGGCAGACTGGGCAAAAAGGATTTCAACAACAGTTACCCGCTACTGTTGCGCAGGGCAGGCTACCTCACGGCGTTTGCAGGCAAGTTTGGCGTCAGCCTGGAAGGCAGGGATCTGCCGTCGACTGAATTTGACCGTTGGGGTGGCGGGCCAGGCCAGACCAGCTATGCGACCGCCAAGAATCCATCAATGAAAGCTTATGAGGATGAGTTTCCGCACTCGACGCTTTCTTACGGCGCCTTTGGTCGTGATTTCATCAATACCGCGAGCAAGTCCCGCAAACCGTTCTGTCTGTCGATCAGTTTCAAGGCACCGCATATGCCGGACACCCCGGATTCGCGCTTTGACGGGGTGTATAAGGGGAAAGTATTCAAGCGTCCGGCAAATTTTGGCAGGGAATATTCCGGGCATTTAAGCCAGCAGAGCAAACAGGGGCGGCAGTGGGAGAGGTGGTCAGGTTGGAAATACAGCAGCGATTATGATGGCGTTATGAGGAAATATCATCAGCTGGTACACGGTATCGACAGAGCTGTTGGCATGATTATAGAGGCGCTTGAGGAGAACGGCGTCGCAGAGAATACGGTGGTGGTATATACTTCAGACAATGGGTTTTTGTGTGGTGCCCACGGTTATGGTTCCAAGGTTTTACCGTATGAGGAATCGGTGCGTGTACCAATGATCATTCACGACCCGCGTCACGTTTCAGCCGGGAGGAAACTGCGCAGCACAGCGCTTACCGGCAATATCGACATTGCCCCGACCATTCTGGCTTTTGCCGGCCTTCGGTCCCCGGCCGGCGTCCAGGGGCAGAGCCTTTTACCGCTTCTTGACAATCCCGGGGGGGAAATACACCAGCAGCTCAGCCTGATGAATTGCTGGGGACCAATGGCGGCACAGAGCTTTGCCGTTGTTACCACAAAGTGGAAGTATGTTTACTGGTATTACGGTGGCGGAGAGATGATTCCAACGGAGGAACTCTTTAATATGCAGAAAGACAGGCTGGAGTTGAGCAACGCTGCTAAAGATCCGGCGCAGAGCCTGGCGCTTAAAAATATGCGGCGGCGTTATGACCGTGCGGTTGGCGACCTCAAAGAAAATGCAGTGAACCAACATCGCGTTTACACAAAATTGTTTGACCGAGAATTGCCATGGAAAGAGAAAGCGGGAATAATCAAGCAGGGGTAAATCGTGTCTGTGCACAGGGCAGCAGGACGCGAACATTACTAAAAGTTAAGACGACACACGGCGAAGCGGGGTTAAGCATATATCTTGACGATTCCAAAACCGGGGAGGGATTTGATCGCGTTGTCTGCGGCAACAGGGGCATTGCTGGCAACAGTCATCATGGTGAGTTGTGCGACCAGCGGGGTGGAGTCTGCAGCTAATCTCGAGCGGGTAAAGGCGGGTTCCAAGTTGCGGCAGGGTGCGCTAACGCAGATGCAGATGTTTGGCGAGATTGGGGTGGTAAAGAAATTCATTCCGAAAGGGCGGCACGGGCGCAAGATCCACCGGCCAATGAAGCCGCGTTATATCACTGTCCACTCAACACAAAACTATAAAGGCGATGCATGGGATCATGCCCGGGCACTGGAACGGGGAAAACTGCGAGCGCCAAAACGCCGGGGCGGCAACAGGATAGGATACCTAACCTGGCATTTTACCGTGCAGGAGGACGTGGTGATGCAACACCTGCCGACCAACGAGCAGGGCGAGCATGCTGATTTTGACGGCACCGGCAATAACTACTCGATCGGAATTGAGATGTGCGAGCACCACGGCAACAGCCGCAGCCACACCCTTGAGCGGACGGCCAAGCTTTGTGCTTCGTTAATGCGTCAATACAATCTCCCGCTGCGCAACGTGGTGCCCCATTATCACTGGGTGCGCAAGGGCATGAGACCGGAACACAAAAACTGCCCCCATTACCTGATGACTAATGGCCGTCCGGGCAGAAAATGGAACGATTTTCTGCGGGTTGTTCAGCGTGAATATGATCGTATTTACGTTCCCGCCAAGATTGCATCCATGAGTAATGGATTCACGATGACGGAGGCAAAGGAGTCTGACTACAAGGGGCTTTAACCTGCTATTTACCCTTCATGCCCTGCAGATAAGAAAGCAGGGCAGCAAATTCCTCGATACTCAGGGCGTTTGCCAATCCTGGGGGCATCATGGATATTGGCAGTTCCTTGCGCCCGGTGACATCGCTTTTCTTGAAGCGATGCACCTGCCCCGCGATATCCCGCACCTCGAGCGCATCGGCTGATTCAGCAGTGATGAAGCCAACCATTGTTTTTCCACCCTTGGCGCTTAGCGAGACAGTGGCAAAACCCTGTGAGATTGAAGCGTTCGGCTTAAGGATTGATTCCGCGATTTGATCCCGCGAGAGGATGGAGCCGACCTGGCCCATATAGGGACCCTTTGGTGCTTGATCGGAACTGGTGGTATGACAGGCGATGCAACCCTGCCTGGCAAACAACAGCTCGCCTTTCTTGGCATTACCCTTGATGTCCCCAATGGCAAGGATGACATCTTCAATGGACATCTTGCCCACCTGGCCTTTCGTCCGGGCAATGGCGGTGAGGTCAACCTTGGGTTCGGTCGGCCCGGTCGGGGCACTGGCTATTTGTGAGGCATTGATGCCATCAATGCCGGATCGTGTCCTGGAATTATTGCTGGCAATGACACTGCGATGCTCGCCGTTATTCCAGCGAGCCTTCACAAAGGCGGCAATTTTTTCAGAACCCGGCCATTGAATCGCCTTGTAGTAGGGTCCACGGGTGTCAGGGCGGGTGCTCCACCACCACGAGCCGTCATAAGGTGCTTCAATCTTGTATAGCCGGATCAGGGCGGCAAGGATACCGGCCCGAACATTTGCCGCGGAGGATGATCCGTACTTTGCGATTAATCCATCGATTGCCTTGGGGTCGTGTATTTTGCTTAAAGCCCACAATGCACCGCGACTGTTCGGCCCGCCAATTGCATCAACGCAACCATCGATGGCGTTCAGGTCTATTAACGACTTCACTGCGACATGCGGAAGGATGACCGGAGAATTCGGCGTGGCGTGGGGTCCCTCCCTGGAACTTGCGGTGCTACGAACCGCGGGCATCGACCCGGACACGATAAACTGAATTTTTCCCCGCGCCTTGGATGTGCTGGCGAGTCCAGCCCGGGCTTTAAATTTCACTGCACCCTTAGGTACAGCGTAAACAATAACCGAGTTGGCGTGTGTTCCGAGTCCGTCCGGCTGGGCCTTGCCATCGCCAGTCTTCAGAGGATGACCGGCGGCACTGATGCCGTAGCCGATCTTGCCCCAGCCGCTCTTGGCAGATTTCCATTTAAGGGTCGAGAGCTTCACCTGCTTGCCGGCAGCATTTTCAAATACCGGGTTAAACCAGGCGCCGTGATCCTCACCGCTGCCGTCCCCGGCATCGTTAACGACAAGATAGAGTTCCTTGAATTTGCCCACGTCCACTTCAACAGGGTGGGTTTTATGTCCCCTGAAGGCCTTGGTTTGAAAGGCCGGGGGAGCGGCGGGAGTTTCTGCCAATTGTTCTTTACCGGGAGGGTTTGCGATGGCAAGCAGGTCTGCGGCGGCGGTTTTATCGCCGAGGCGGCCGAGGCCGACTGCGGCTGCTACCCGCACGCGCGGGTTTTCATCCCCAAGGGCAGCGGCGAGCAAGTTTTTGGTGATACCCTCAAGCTGGCTTCTGCGATCGGTTAGCGCCCGCAGCGCCCATTCCCTGACGGCGGGATCTACCGCCAGCTTTGTCAGGCCTCTTGCGGCCTTATTACCGGCCAATTGCTTGTAAGTAAAGATAGCCGCAACGCGGGAATAGAGAGGGGCTGCTTTGTCCAGCGCGACTGCCGCCACTGCGGCGGCGGCGGCGGGGCGGGTGAGAAGTTCCTGCGAGGCAGCAAGCCTGGCAGAGGCGCTTTGCGAGCGAAGCAGTGCGACGAGTGCCTTCTCGCTGAGTTTCGCCGGGTTGGCAAAGGGCTTGTAAGTCCAGGTTTTTGGTACAATGCGCTCCACCCAGCCCTTGTTGGGACTGCCTTTATAACCGGCTCCGGCCCAGGCCCCGGCGTAGAGTCGCCCGGAGGCATCGCTGTCGACGTCGGTAATCTGGTGGAGCTTTATGAAATTCTCCGGCGTTTGCGTGAAGCTTGGCCCATCAGCAGTAACACGGTGGATGATTAACTGGCTTCGTCCCCAGTCGCACATCATTGCCACATTATTGTATTTCTCCGGCCAACCGGGTTCCTGAAAGAACATTGAGCCGGTTCCGGATCCCCCTCCAAGGTCGGCCAGGGCCGGGATGATTTCCGCGGTAAAGTTCTTGAACAGGACCGGGTAACCGTATTCGCCGCTTTGCACATGATGGATGAAACGCACATTCCATCCGCCGCCATCGTTTGTGTTGCCGCGGGTGAAGATGTTCATGTAGGGATCGATGGCAATATCGTAAATATTGCGCAACCCATGTGTGTAGACTTCCATTTCGCTACCGTCAGGGCGCACGCGGACCACGCCGCCTCCAAGCATGGTTAACTCGGTTCCATCCGTGCCCTTGGCGCCGTGGATGCCAAAATCGCCTACCGCGATATATATCCAGCCATCGATACCCATTCGTATACCGTTGGTGGTGTGGTCGGCACCACGATCTTGATTGTGCTTTGGAGGACTGATATCCGAGATGAGTATCTTGGGCGGGGCATCCGCCTTTCCATCCCAGTCCTTGTCTTCGAGCAAGGAAAGGTGCATGGCCTCCAGTTTGCCGGTTTTCTTCGGGATGACAGTGTGCAGGACAAAAAGTTTTGTGCCGACACTAATGAGCCCGCGCGGATTATCGAGCTCGGCGAAAACAGTGTGTGTATCCGCGATACCATCGTGGTCATTATCGATGACCCGCACGATTTTTCCTTTACCTGGACCCTTGCCCAGAGAACCAAGCAAATCGACACCAACAAACACCTCACCGGTTGGCGCTGCACACAGGCATGCCGGGCAGGGGGTAATCTTGGGGCCGGAGAGAATGGTGGATTTCAGCTCCGGGGGTAAATCGGCAGATCTTGCGATCAACGAGAAGATTCCCAGAACGGTATTTGCTATCAGGAAGAGTTTGGATTTAAACATCGCGGTATATGTTCTGTCCGCTGCCAGCGGAGCCTTACGGCTTGATGATCCGTGCGCGGTTGCGCATTAAGACGCAGGAGGGCAAGGAATGCGAGCTTCAACTTGTAATCTGCGCAGTTTGATCCAAAGTCGCCGCCCACTACTATCCTTATGGAATACGTCCCCGGCCAACGTTGGATCAGCGAATCACAGCCCGAAATGGGCCTTGGCATTGTACTGCGAATAGATTTTGCGACCGTCACTTTGCAGTTTCCGGCGGCAGAGGAAACACGCACCTACGCCACCAATTCGGCTCCGTTGCGGCGCGTGGTGTTTGCCGCAGGGGATATTATTGAATTGCAGGACAGGACCAGCCTGGTGGTGGAGAGCACCGTCGAGGCGGATGGTCTCGTCACTTATTGCGCCAGTGGCCGGGAGATCAGGGAAAGTGAGCTGGCTGATTTAATGGGATTTCATCAACCGGATGCCCGCCTGCTCGGCGGCAGGGTGAATTCATCGCGCAAGTTCCGGTTGCGGGAACGCGCACTGCAGGCGCGCGCACAAATGCGCGGTCGCCGGGAGCGTGGTTTAATGGGGGCCCGCGTTGACCTCATTGAACATCAGCTCTTTATCGCTGATGAAGTTGGCCGGCGTCATTGCCCCCGGGTATTGCTTGCTGATGAGGTGGGGCTTGGAAAGACAATCGAGGCCTGTCTTATCATGCACCGCAAGCTGATAACAGGAAGCGTTTCCCGGGTATTGATTTTAGTGCCGGAGCCACTGGTTCATCAATGGTTTGTTGAGCTGTTGCGGCGCTTTACTCTGCAATTTGCAATTTTTGACGAAGAACGGTGTGTGGCGATTGAAACGGGCGGCGACGATGGGCAGAGCGAAGAATTAACTGACTCCCAGCCGGTAAACCCTTTCCTTGATGATCAGCTGGTGTTGGCCGGCATTGAACTCCTTGCCGATAATCCCAAGCGTGTTACACAGGCGATTGATGCGGGATGGGATATGCTGATTGTTGACGAGGCGCATCATTTGGAATGGGCTCCGGATAAGCCCAGCAGGGAATATGCGATGGTTGAGCAACTCGCCTCGGTAACCGAAGATTTATTACTGCTTACCGGCACACCCGGACAACTCAGGCTCGAGGGGCATTTCGCAAGATTGCGCCTGCTTGATCCGGAGCGGTTCTCAAACCTCGAAACATTCCTGAACGAATCGAAAGACATCGCAGAGGTTTCCGCCATTGCGGGCAAGGTTCAATCCGGATCCCCGCTGGAGACTGCCGAGCAGCAGCAGGTTTCAAGGTGGATTGGAGGTGAGGTGCCGCAGGATGCCCAACAACTGTTGGGCAAGCTTCTCGATTTACACGGCACCGGGCGCGTCATGTTTCGCAACCGCCGCGCAAATCTTGGTGGATTCCCGCAGCGTGAGGTGACCCTTTATGCCCTTGATTCCGCAGTTGAATCCTTGGCGGATCCCCGTGTTGACTGGTTAATTCAGCTGGTGAGTAAACTTGACGATGCCAAGGTTCTCGTGATTTGCCGCACCCGCGAAATTGTCGAAGAGCTGGATGCTGCCATAGCCGAGAAAATTCGCATCAAGACCGCCTTGTTTCATGAGGGATTGGAGTTGATCAAACGCGATCGTAATGCCGCTTATTTCAGTGAGGAGGATGGCGCCCGCCTGTTGCTTTGCTCGGAGATTGGCAGTGAGGGCCGCAATTTCCAGTTTGCTCACCATTTGGTTCTTTATGACCTTCCTGATACGCCCGCGCTACTTGAACAGCGCATCGGCCGGCTCGACCGCATCGGGCAGCGCGAGACGGTGTGCATACACGTGCCATTCGAAGCCAATTCCGCTCATGGAGCACTGGCCCGCTGGTACCACGAGGGCATGAATGCCTTTGCGGCACCACTGGAAGGCGGCACAAGATTAATGGAGAAATTCGACTCCGGGATGCAACAAACCAAGCCTGATGACCACGCGGGGTGGGATGCAATCATTGCCGATACAAGGAAGGCCAAAGAACAGCTTGATGTGGAACTTGAGGCAGGTCGCGACCGGCTGCTTGAGATGAGTTCATTCAATGCCAAAGCCGCAAAGAAGGTAACGGCGGCACTGGCAGGCATCGATGAAGACAATACCCTTGAGGAGCTTATGATTGACCTTTTCGGTACGCTAGGGGTGGGAGTTGAAGAGCTTGGCGATTATTGTTACTACGTGAAACCGGACACCGTGTTTGCGGCTGATGCCTTCCCCGGCATGCGTGAGATCGGAATGTCAGTTACCTTTGATCGTGCCACCGCGCTGATTAATGAGCCCATGGGCTTTGTTACTTGGGATCACCCGATTGTCTCAACCAGTCTTGATCTTTTTGTTAACGACGAGAAAGGATCCACTGCCTTCGGGCAAATTCCGGGAACTGCAGCGCAGGCGGGGCTGATTGTAGAGTGCGTTTTCCTGCTGGAGCCAATTTGTCCGCCGGGCCTCGGTGCGGACCGGTTCCTCGCCCCAATGCCGCTCAAGGCAGTGGTGGATCATGCCGGTAATGACCTGACCAGCACCTTTGATTCTGCAGGGGTAAAGGATGGTGCCCGCAAGTGGTTGCGCTCCAAGCTTGAAATTCTCGGTAAAATGGTTCCCCCCATGGTTGCCAATGCAGAAAAGATTGCAGAAAAGAGCGCGGGTAAGCTGCGCAGGAAAGCGACAAAGGAGATGGAATCCGTGATCACCGACCAGCTTGATCGTCTTGATCGCCTGATGGCACTGGGACACCCGGTTAGGGATGGTGAGCTTGAAGCCGCGCAAAAAGAACGCGAGGCATTGCGGGAGCATCTTACAAATGCCAGGTTAAGGCTGGATTCGATTCGTCTGGTGGTGATTGGCGGTTAAGCGGCAATCTAGCGCCAGGCTTCATCAAAAAATCCGGAAGCTGTAATGTTCCCGGGTGTTTCTCCGTCTGGATCTTTATTAAGATCAATAATGGCCCAGTCACCGAGCTTGGGGTTCTGCAGGGAGTTGGTGCGGTCGTGGTTTTCGCGAAAAGTTGGCCCGCTGTTGATAACAAGGTACTTTTTCTGATTTGCAGGGTTGGGACGAATCATGGAGACTATTTGCAGGGCGGCGTTGTGAGCCGGCGCATGGCCGATCACTGACTTGACCAGTCCACTGTTCTCCGGAATTCCCCATGCTATGATATTGTATTTAGCGTGGTCATCTGCGGTCAGTTGATGTTCGTGTTTCCAGCGCAATTCTCCCCGAAAGAGTTCTTTCCAGCGTTTCTTAAAGTGGGCGATTTCAAACTCGAGCCAGCGTCGATGTGGCGCGGATTGTGGCATTTTCGTGGGGAAGACAGCAAGAAAGGGAGCCATAAAAGCATCGTCAATCGGGCCTTGAAGCCCGGGTATTTTACGTAGCGGCAAGTTTTCGGGTTTACCCAGGGTCCATTTGCCTGCGCGCTTGTGAAGATGAACCCTGGCAGCGGCCGGAATGTTGAAATGCTGGCCATCGATTTGCACCTTTTCCAGGGCTATAGGTGCGTTCAATTGAAGTTCTGTAAGATTACCAGTGCGCAGGGCAACCAGATTGCCTGTGATTTTGGCGTCCGCCGTGCTGTTTTGCCAGTGTTTCTCCAAGCCCAGGATTTCCAGCCAATGCATGCGGTTATAGCGCAGGGTGCGGGTTTGGAGATGAACCTCGGAAGGTCCGGGGTTGCGACCTTTTGTTAAAGAAGCACGAATGAAGTCCTCGATAAGACTTGCTGAATCAGGGTGGTATTTATGGCCCATGCCGATACCGATGACGTGCTTCAGGGTGTAGCCATGTCCAGTCAGCGCCTCGGCCATGACCCTGGCAGCCTGGATCTGTTTATCATTCTCACCGGAATAGGCCATGAGAGGCACATTGATCAGGTTGCGGGCATAATTGGGAACGTCATAAAGGCCCCACAGGATCTGCTCGCTGCCATGGGGATAGTCTGCCGGCTTGAGTTTATTGTAGCGGGCAGTTTCGGCGAATCCCGCCCCTGCATGGACGGCGGCGAAGCGGTCCGTGTAGTGGGCACCTATATGCCATGCGCCTGCCCCGCCCATTGAAAAGCCGCACAGCGCGACTTTGTTTCGATCTATGCGGTATTGCGTTTCAAGGTCGTCTAGTGCATCAAAAACGTCGAGTTCACCGGCATGCTTCCAGCCGATGCACTGCCGGCCAAAGGGGTGCAGGACAATGGCATCTTGTGGGCGGAAGGGACCTCCCCGTGTGAGTCGCCTGTGCAGGAAGTGCAGGTCGGTTTCTTTATCACCGCGGCCGTGTAACCAAATCCAGACAGGCACCGGCTCGTCAAGGTTAAGTCCTTCGGGAATGTCGATGCCGTAGGGCTGCAGTGAACCGTCGATGATTGAGCGGTAGCCGCGTATCTTGAGGCCATATCTGGCTTTTTCCGGAGTTGTCGCCGCACGGACAAGGGCTGCTATCTTTTTCAGATCTTTTTCGGGCTCGAAGAATTCGTCATTTTCAAGGGCGAAGCGAATGGCCTTGTGAATGACTCTCAGGTCGGCTTTACGCTTTTTTGTCGTGACCTGCGACCCGGCCAGATGAGCAAGCACCGTTCGCACCTCCTGTTCCTGCGCAATAGACAGGCGCAAACCCTGTGGCGGAATCCTGCGCGGGGTCGGGGCTATTGGAGCCGCATCAAAAACGACAAGAGCCAGCATAAGTATAAGCCCGGTGACTGCCAAGGTGCGCATGTTGTAAAAACTACGGAGAAACACGGGGCAGACAAGAGAGGGGGATTGCTATTGTTTACCTGATAAAACTTGATCTATTGCATCAAGATCCTTTTCCCCCCGGAGGTATAGCGGCTAAGCTTGCTGCTGATGTTAATTCGGCTAAGCCATTGGATTTTTTTGATTTTCTTCCTGAGTGCGCCAATGGGGCTTGCTGCCGGTTTGCGCGCCGGTGCCGCTGTGGTTGATATAACGCCGCGTGAATTGCCTGTAATTGTAAATGGCGGGTTCTTAAGCCGTGAAGTGCGTATTGTCGCTGACCGTCTGCATGCACGTGCCATTGCACTTGCCAGCAAGAGTCAGCTGATCGTGATAGTCGTTGTCGATAATTGTATGCTACCCACCGGGCTATGTGACAGGGCCAAGTTGATAGCTTCTGAAAAAACCGGCATTGACCCTGAGAAAATCCTTATTTGCGCGACCCATACGCACAGTGCGCCGAGCGTGATGGATTTATGCCTCGGCACGGATCTGGACAGGAAATATACGGATTTTCTACCTGGCAAGATCGCTGAGTCCATCATCAAGGCACACGCCGCGATGCGACCGGCCAGGGCCGGCTGGGCGGTTTTTGACGGATCCAATTACACCAAGCCCAGGCGCTGGGTGCTGTGGCCCGGAACTGGTCCTGATCCTTTTGGAGGTCGAACCGTGCGTGCCAATATGCATCCCGGTTACCAGAATCCCGCTGCAACGGGTGAATCCGGGCCTACTGATCCATGGTTTACATTGTTTTCCGTTGTTGCTCAGGACGGCAGTCCCCTGGCACTTCTGGCAAACTTTTCAATGCACTATTTCGGCGGGCACGCTGGTATTTCGGCAGATTATTTCGGCAGATATTGCAGGGAGATGGCTGAGCGAAGCGGCTCCAAAGGTAATGCTTTTGTCGTAGCGCTTTCGCAAGGGACAAGTGGTGATGTCTGGCGTGCTGATTACCGGGGGACACGTCAGCAAAGCGAGATTGGCATTAAGCAGTATGTAGAGGCCTTGGCGGATCTTTCAGAGGGGGCTATCTCCAAAATTAAATACCATGATGATTTGCCGCTCAACATGGAGGAAGTGCGTGTGGTTATGCGGAGGCGTGTACCGGACAAGGAGCGACTGGCATGGGCACGGGAAGTCGCCGGGAAAATACATGACGGGCGCCCGCGTAACCGGCCGGAAGTCTATGCAAAGCAGGCCATCCACCTGCATGAGAATCCCGAGACTGAAATTGTACTGCAGGCGCTGCGGGCAGGAGATTTTTGCATTACTGCCATGCCCAATGAGGTTTACGCGTTGACCGGATTAAAGCTAAAGGAGCTTAGCCCGCTCGGCACGACCATGAACATTGAGCTGGCAAACGGGGCAGAGGGTTATATCCCCCCGGCCGAACAGCATTTTCTTGGCGGATACACCACCTGGCCCTCGGTGACCGCGGGTCTGGAAGTGGGGGCTGAGCACAAGATTACCGAGACCCTGATCAGCCTGCTTGAACGGGTGACCGGCCTGCCGCGCAGGAAATACCGGGAACCACAGGGTTCTTTTGCACAAGCGGTTGAACGGATGCGACCTTTGAGGCGTTGGGTGATGGGTGGCCTTGTGCCGGGAGAAGGTTTTGAGAGTGGTGTCGTCTGCCATCTGCCGGGTGTTGTGGGGGCGGGTTTTCCGGACCAACACCGAAGCCGGGCAGCTCACTTTGCCGGAGGCAGGGTGGTGACGAAAGCTGCTCCCGGGGATGAATACTCGGTTTCTTTATGGTTCTGGAACGGATTGCGCACAGGGGCGCGCCCGGTGACAGGTTATTTGTTTTCCCGGGGAGAGGCGGATAACCCGGCCGCTCCCGGTGATCACGTGGGGATTGGAGGAACAGCAGTTGCACGCGGCAAATTAATCATTTTCAATGGCAATGAGGTCAATGGACTGCTTGAGGGGCAACAGGTGCTCAAGAAAGACCGCTGGTATCACCTGGTATTTGTTCGTCGCGGGATGACTGTTGAGGCTTACATCAATGGCAAGCGTGAAATCGCCGGCGAGTTAAAGCCAACGCACCTTGGGGCCAAGGACATTTTTATCGGCGGGCGCAGCGATAACTTTGCAAATTTTGAAGGCAGGCTGGATGAAGTTGCCCTTTTTGACAGGGCATTGAGCGCTGTGGAAGCAGGTGCACTTTTTGACGCGGCCGGGATTGCGCCGCCACCGGTTGCGCCGCCACTAACCCCTATTGAAAGCCTGAAAAAGGTACACGTGCCGGCGGGATTTAAAGTGGAACTGGTGGCCGGTGAGCCAATGGTCATGGATCCGGTGGCGATTGACTGGGCGGCGGACGGATCAGTTTGGGTGGCGGAAATGGCCGACTATCCCTCGGGCGAAAATGGTCATCCCGGAAGAGTTGTGCGCCTGGTTGATAACGACGGGGATCACCAGCCTGATGAACGGCAGGTATTCATTGACAGGGTGAATTTCCCCACCGGAGTAATGGCCTGGGGCAAGGGCGTGATCGTCACGGCGGGCGGGGAGATTTTCTATGCGGAAGACCTTGATGACGACGGCAGGGCGGATCGTCGTGAAACCTGGTTTAGCGGTTTTATGGAGGGCAATCAGCAGCTGAGGGTTAATGGGTTGCGCTGGGGGCTTGATGACTGGATCTATTGTGCCAGTGGCGGTCATCACGCCGGGTTTGGCGTCAATACGGTCATTAAATGTGCTAAAACCGGAAAGGAAGTGAGACTTGGAGCACGGGATTTTCGGTTTCGCCCTGACGGGGCTTTTGCGCCGGTTTCCGGCCCTTCACAATTTGGTCGAGTCAGGGACAATGATGGCAACTGGTTCGGCGTGCAGAATGCGCATCCGCTTTGGCATTATGTTCTTGATGACTATTACCTTGGGCGTAACCCGGATGTTCCAGCACCGGACCCGCGCAAGATGTTGCGCGGGAGACAACCGGAAGTATTTGCTGCCAGTAAAGCGCAGAAACGTTTCCACGGCTTCGATCACGTCGGCCGTTATACCTCCGCCTGCGGTATCTCAATCTACCGGGACAATATTTTATTTGCGAATAACACCGGGCAATTGACGGCTTTCACCTGCGAGCCTTTTTCCAATCTCGTGCAACGCCATGTCCTGACCACTGACGGAGTGAGTTTCAGTGCCGTGCGCGCCGCCGACGGCGCACACGATTTTTTTGCTTCCGAGGATCGCTGGTGTCGCCCGGTGATGTCACGCACCGCACCTGATGGTTCCCTGTGGGTGGTTGATATATATCGCTACATGATTGAGCATCCGCAGTGGCTGCCGCCCGCCGGCAAAGAGGAACTTGACCCCAATTATTACTCCGGGCAGGGAAAGGGCCGTATTTACCGGGTGATCAGGGCGGGGGCAGAACATTGCTGGCGCTCCCCGGAAAGTGATTCGAGCAATGGCATTGCCAGGGATTTAGCAGCACGCGAGGCCTTCCGGGTCGGTGAAGTCCAGCCATGGGACGGGCAGCGTGTTGAAATTGCATTAAAGGCGGATGAGCCCGGGGTACGGCGTCTGGGCCTGCGGATGGCGGAGAGCTTACCAAAAATGCCGTCGGGGCTGATTGATGCGGCTGGCGATCCTGATCCAAAAGTACGCCTGCAGGCGGCATTTACGCTCGGCGAGTTCAAGGGTGACACAGCGGGCAAGGCACTTGCCGCAATCGCCCGCCGGGACGGCGCGAACCCTTATATTGCAGCAGCGGTTCTGAGCTCGGCAATCCCGCATTACCGCGAGCTTGCGGAGACAGCGGAAGATTTAAGTGAAGTTATGGTTTTAGGTTTGTTGAAGATGAGCAGGCATGATCCCGAGTCTGCCGGGGAGATCGCCGAAGGGTTACTCGCTCGCCGTAGCGGAGCGGAAAAATGGCGCCTGCTTGCCGCGGTACCGGCCGGTTATCGCACTAAGGTTCGGGAACTTGCCCTTGGTGTGATAGCGGATAAGGGGCGTGATGACGAGGAGCGTATCGCCGTGACCGGATTACTCGGGGAAAATGACGCTGAGTTGTTGGCGGAATTACTTGGTGCCGGCAACTCAACGAAGCTGCAGACGGCGGCAATTTCCGCGCTCGGGAAGCTCGGCGAAGGGGACCGGCTGCTTAACGCATGGAAATCGCTTGGCCCGGCAGGGCGCGAGAAGGCGGAGGGCGCATTGCTCTCAGGCACTGCCTCAGTGGGCTTGTTGCTCGACAAGCTGGAGGCCGGGGAAATGAATCCTATAGAGTTTAGCGCCAGTGCACGCCAGCGCCTGCTGAGTCACAAGTCCGTTGTTTTAAGTAGGCGCGCAAAAAAATTACTCAGCGAAACCGCTGGCAGTGATCGCAGGCAGGTCTTGGATGAATTCAAGCCGGCGCTTTCGATAGATGGCGATCAAGAGAAAGGTCGCGAACATTTTATCTCCCGCTGTTCAGCCTGCCACCAGCTTGGTGACCTTGGCCGTCCGGTCGGTCCAGATTTAAAAGGCCTCACCAACCGTTCACCCGGCGCGCTCCTGATCGCCCTTCTCGATCCAAGTCGTTCGGTCGAACCCCGCTACCTGGCATATACCGCTTCGCTAAAGGACGGTGAAAGTATCTATGGTCTTATTGCTGCTGAGACAGCCAACAGTATCGTGATGCACCTGCTTGATGGCTCCGAGCGGATCATAGCCCGGTCGGATCTCAAGGCTATTGCCAGCACCGGCAGATCTGCCATGCCGACCGGGCTTGAAGCAGGCTTAGTGCCTGCGGATATCGCCGATCTGCTGGCATTTCTCAATCACGAGTTGGGCTTGCAGTAAAGGCCTTGTCAAATAACTCCCGCCAGCAGGATATGGCACATCGTTATGAGCCCGGGAACCGCTGGGGGTAAAAATTTCCACAATTAAGCATGGAGAAAAGAAGCATAAGCGCATTATTCGTTGAATTTTGGTGATTTCTGGTCTATCGGGGGCGCTTCTTTTTAAAACTTATGTCTAATCTCTCCAAATACCGGAACTTTGGAATCTTTGCGCACGTGGATGCGGGTAAAACCACTACCACTGAGCGCATCCTCAAGTTGACCGGCAAAATCCACAAAATTGGTGAAGTCCATGATGGGGAAGCGACGACTGACTTTATGGATCAGGAGCAGGAGCGGGGCATTACAATTCAGTCCGCTGCTACCACCTGTTTCTGGAATGACCACCGTTTCAATATTATAGACACTCCCGGGCACGTTGATTTTACAATTGAGGTCTATCGTTCACTCAAGGTTCTCGATGGCGGCATTGGCGTGTTCTGCGGTTCCGGCGGTGTCGAACCGCAATCAGAAACCAACTGGCGCTACGCTAATGACTCCGGTGTTGCCAGGCTTATTTTCGTCAACAAGCTTGACCGTCTGGGCGCAGATTTCTACCGGGTGACCCAGCAGATAAAAAACATCCTTGCCGCGAGCCCCCTGGTGATGACCATCCCGATTGGCTTTGAGGACAGCTTTGTGGGCGTTGTCGATATCCTGAGCCAGAAGGCTTACGTCTGGGATGAATCCGGCCAGCCGGAGAACTTTGCAATCACGGACATACCCGAGGATTTAAAGGACAAGGCCGCGCAATACCGCACCGAGTTAATCGAGACCGCTATTGAACAGGATGACGCGGCGATGGAAAAATATCTCGACGGGGAAGAGCCTGATATCGAGACCATCAAGAAGTGCATTCGCAAGGGCACCATCAATCTTGATTTTTTCCCCACATATTGCGGCTCCGCGTTCAAGAACAAGGGGATCCAGCTGATACTCGACGCAGTTATCGATTATCTTCCGAGCCCGACCGAGGTCAAGCCGCAGCCAGAGGTGGATCTTGAGGGCAACGCGACCGGTGAGTTTGCCATCGTCGATAAGGACAAGCCGCTGCGCGCACTGGCGTTCAAGATCATGGACGACCAATACGGGGCATTGACCTTCACCCGGATTTATTCAGGCATGCTCAAGAAGGGAACCGCCATCCTGAACACCTTTACCGGGAAGGAAGAACGCGTGGGGCGCATTGTTGAGATGCATGCAGATTCAAGGGAGGACCTGGAGTCTGCCCAGGCAGGTGACATTATTGCCCTTGTTGGGCTCAAGAATGTTCAGACGGGGCACACACTGTGTGATCCAAAAAATCCGGCCACCTTGGAACCCATGGTATTTCCCGACCCGGTTATATCGATTGCCGTTGCGCCCAAGGACACCGCGGCATCTGAGAAGCTTAGTATTGCCATTGGCAAGATGGTCAAGGAAGACCCTTCGTTCCACGTCGAGACTGATCAGGATTCCGGGGAGACGATCCTCAAGGGAATGGGTGAGTTGCATCTGGACATCAAGATTGACATCCTCAAGCGCACCCATGGGGTTGAGGTTGATGCTGGCGCGCCTCAGGTGGCCTATCGCGAAACCGTTACCCAGCGCCTCGAGGATTCCTACATCCACAAGAAACAGTCAGGTGGTTCCGGGCAGTATGCGAAGATTGATTATGTTATCGAGCCCCAGGAGCCCGGCACCGGTTTTGAGTTTGAGTCCAAGATTGTGGGCGGCAACGTCCCGAAGGAGTTTATTTCCGCAGTGGAAAAGGGTTGGAAAAGATCCACGGAAAAAGGCGTGCTCGCAGGGTTCCCTTGTCTAGACTTTAAAATTACACTGGTCGACGGCGGATTTCATGCGGTGGATTCTTCAGCTATTGCGTTTGAAATCGCCGCCAAGGCTGCCTACCGGCAGTCCATGCCCAAAGCCGGTGCGCAGTTGCTGGAGCCAATCATGAAGCTTGATGTCTTTACACCTGAGGACAATGTGGGCGATGTGATCGGGGATCTCAATCGTCGTCGCGGCATGATCGCCGCTCAGGATACCACTCCAACGGGAATCCGTGTTAAGGGTGAAGCGCCTCTAAGTGAGATGTTCGGCTATATTGGTGACCTGCGGACCATGACCTCGGGACGCGGGCAATTCTCAATGGAATTTGATCATTATTCTCCCTGCCCGAAAAATATTTCAGAAAAAGTGATTGCCGAGGTGGCCGAACGGGAGGCCGCCAAGAAATAACGGTAAATCAGGCTGATCCATTCAACCCCGTATCCTACCAACATAAAGCGGGCGGCCTGTCAGGCTGCCCGCTTTATTATTGGGCCGTGATAATAGGATCGCACGGGATTGATGAAGCTTATTTATTCTGCAGGGCTTTCAACCGGTCCAGCAGTTGCGGAAAAGATACATCGCGTTGCAGTAAATCATGGTGGGCTTTAATAAAAAGCCCGGCAGAGTCAACAAGCCCGGCATCGAGGAGTTCCTCCGCGAAGCTGAGCGGTTGTGCCTGCGGCACAGTGCCGCTTTGCCAGTGTCCCGGGAAGGGCAGTGAGGCAAGGCGCAAGGCCGTGCCATCAACCGGCAATCTGGCTTTGTCATTTTCGAGGACGGCAGGATCAATCTGGCCGCGATAGATTGCACACAACCGCTCTTCAGGGTCTATCAGGAATGACAGCGGCGTTTGCAGAGGGCGCTGCGTGATATAGAAAAAGTGGTCATGAACGAGCTGGATAAGCTGCAGCTGGAGTGGATTATCCTTGTTCAGTGTTTCAATATTGAGGATCTCAAGAGTAATACCTGCCGGCGGGTTTGTCCGCCATTGGGCAAGCTGGATCTCGCAGTGCGGGCAACTCTCACTGGCGAGCACCACAAGCAATGGTTTTTCAGGATCGCCGGCAGTGCGCGGGAATACCGTGGCTACCGGCAGGCGCTGGGCGAGAAATGTGTGCCCGGATGGCGGGGTGGCTGCAATTGGGATGCCGCGCTGGGCGGGAGCCTTGAAATTCATGGCGCGCGGTTCGTCACCCTGCCTGATGACATGACTTCCGGCAGCAAGCCCGGGGTAGCTTTGAGTCTCTGCACCGGGCCAGTGCACCACGAGTTTATCGATTTTGGAATCTTGATTAAGTCCAAAATGCAGTGTTTTGGCTGACTGCGCGAGGAATCCGGAACCAGCAGTGACCGAGCGTGTTTGTGGCGGCTGACCACTGGCGTAAAGGATAACACGGGCTCCGATGGCATCGCGTGTGCAGGTGGAACCAATGAGTTTCACCGTCAACCCGCGCATGCCGCCGGGGTTGTTGTTGCGGAAAAAGCGGATTTGCGGGGAATTGCGGTTGTTGATCCAGAGATCAAGGTCGCCGTCATCGTCCCAATCCGTGAAGCAGGCCGCGCGCCCGTCATCGGCGAGGTCAAGCCCGGTGATTCCAGAGACATCGGCGAACTTTTTGCCGGCGATATTTTGGAATACCACATGGCGCTCGTTGCCGGAAAATGACTTACCGCGTTGCACAGCTTCAATTAAAGCCTGTGCGGGATTGGAGCGCCCCAGGCCCGGGCTTGCCCCGGAATTTCCGAGCGGCACGACCTGCCGCCAGAAGAAACTTCACAAGTCATCCGGTTGCGGAGCGGTAATGTAACCGTTGGCAACAAAAAGATCCTGCCAGCCGTCGTTGTCCAGATCGGCAAATACACTGCTCCATGCCCACCGTCCCATCTCAGCCGCGCCGTTGTATTCCACGAACTGGTTTGGCTTTATTTGGCTTAGCAAGGTATTGCCTTTTGCAAAGCGCTGGTAGACCGGCAGCAGTCCGGCATTGCCTCCTGCGAGGAATTCCGGCTGTGAAGTAATGCGCGCACCGGCATTTGAATACATATTGCCAACATACAAGTCCGGGCGGCCATCGCGATTGTAGTCACCCCAGCTTGCTGACATTCCGGCTCCTTGGTCCTGCACTCCCAGCTTGGCGGCAATCTCACTGAAGATGCGGTTGCCATCCTGGGCAGGGTCGTTGCGGTAAAGCTGGTTGGGCCCGTAGTCATTGGCCACGTAGAGATCGGGATCGCCATCAAGGTCAAAATCATGCCAAATCGCGGCAAGGCTGTGCCTGTTATTGTCTTTGTTCAGGCCGGTCAGGCCGGTTACCTCCGTAAATGACCAGTCGCCGCTGCCACTGAACAGCTGATTTTCGCCGCCGTCACGGGCATCATGGAAGAGAAAACTGTCATTGGCAGCATCGGCGATGCGATCACCCAGCGCGAAGGTGACATAGAGGTCAAGGTTCCCATCGAGGTTGTAATCAGCGGCTGCCAAGGCGTGGCAGTCAGCGCTATTGGTATGCAGCACTCCCCGGAAAGTGAATTTTAATTTTCCCTCATTTTCCAGCAGGGCAATGCCTGCGGGTGTGGCGAGGACAAGATCCTGATCATTGTCATTGTCGATATCAACAAAAAGAGCCGCACTTGTATGGTCCAGCACTCCAACCCCGGCATCGGCTTCTTTTACCGTTCCATCCTCCTGATGAATAAAGAGCCGGTTTGGCAGCCCGCCCGGTTGACAGATATAGACATCGTCACGGTTGTCCCCGTCGACATCCCCGAGTGCCATGCCATTGCGAATGAAGGCATCAATTCCGTGTGCTGCCTCAATGTGGTTGAGCCAATGATCGATGCCGTGGGAAAGATGATGCCGGAAGGCAGGCTCCTTTCCTATCACCTCTTTGGTTTGGTCATCAAACCAGGCAACAGGACTTTCTGTCGGCGGCAAAAAAGCGGCTTCTTTGAGAGCCTGAAGGCGAACAGATCCATTCTTTTCGACAATCCATGCCGCGGTCATTTGGCCGACAACGGAGAATAATCCACCATTGTTGAGCTGTGCGCTCAGTTCAATCCTGGCAAAGGTGGTAAAGTTGTTTTCGCCATTGTCGATTTTAAAGACATGTGCCGCGCTGTGGCGGCTGTCGGGATTTGACCCGGTAAATTTTTCGGAAGTGCTTAATACAGACTCCGGTATGTTGTCGCCGGCCAGCAGAACCATGCCGGCCACCATGCCGGCCACGATTTCTTCCAGTGTGCTTTCTGCCATCGCGACCCTTTGCTCACTTTCTTCAAGAGTCGTGATCGGGCGTTGTACCGGCGGTTTACTTTTATCCTTTCCCGTCCCGGGCATTGCGTTTTCATGTGCGGCGGGTTCCCTGCAGGAGGGGAATAATGACCAAGCAGCAAGCAGGGTGAAGACGGGCAGACGCATCGTCCGCAGGGCGATCCAAGTGTAGTCTTTAGATTCAGGGCCTGTTGAAGTCGGGTATGCCATCTTCCCTGGAAGATGGCTGGCGTTCTTCTGCCGGCAATGAAACGGGTTCATTTTCCGGTGAAGCCGACTTTTTCAGCCCATTGATCGTGTGCTTTTTTCAACTGTAATAAAACAGGCGCCATGGTGGCGGCATAATTTTTCTTTTCCGGGGCCGGGTCATTTAAATTGCCGAGATGGGTGGACTTGGGCAGGGGCTGCCCGGGTTTCCAGTCCCATGTGCCCCGGGAAATTAATTTCCACTCGCCTATGCGGACGGCCCAGCCGCTAAACCATCCCCAGTGCATGACTTTGTTGGGGGTTTGCATCTCTCCTGATGCAATGATTTTCAAGAGGCTGGAGCCATCGAGTTTTGGGTTCCCCGGATCAATCTTAATTGCGCAAAGCTCCAAGACAGTTGGAAACCAGTCCATTGCCGTGATGGCCTGATTGCGTGATTCACCCGCAGGCAATACCCCCGGGTAGGAGATTATTGCCGGCACGCGAATTCCACCCTCGAAGAAGGATCCCTTGTTCCCTTTCCATTTTCCAGTGTATCCACCACCACTGGCTCCATAGAAGTGCCCCTTGGGATAACCGCTCTTGTGGTTGTCTACGCGTATGCGGTTGCCCGTTTCCTCGGAGTGTCCGTTGTCGCTCATGTAGATTATGATCGTGTTTTGACGGAGGTTGAGGGATTCCAGTTTGCGTACGATCTCTCCGATGTAGTGATCGGTCGCATGCATGACGGTGGCGTAGGACTTCCTCGCCGGGTCCTTCATGTCTTTGAACGGCTCGGCAAATTTCTTCGGCGCCTGTTCGGGGTAATGCGGGATGTTGAAGGGAACGTAGAGAAAAAAGGGAAGCTCCTTGTTTTCCTCGATGAATGTCAAGCAGCGCCTGGTCATCAGTTCCGGGAAGTATTGGCCATCGGCCTTTACCGACGTGGTTCCCTCGTACAGATCGTGAAATCCCTCTTGGTGCAAAAAATAGTGATTGTAGTTGTCAATAAAACCGTCCCGGATACCAAAGAATTCGTCGAATCCCTGCGTCTTTGGCCCATAGTCCTGGTGCGCCCCGAGGTGCCACTTTCCGAACAGCGCGGTTCGATATCCGGCTTGTTTCAGGGACTCCGCAATCGTGACTTCCTGCAGGGCCATGTTGATTCCCCTGGACCCGTTCATGTCCCCCTGCGTCCACCGGTTGACTCCGCTACGCTGAGGGTGACGTCCTGTGAGCAGGGCGGCCCGGGCCGGGCAACATACGGTATGGGCATAGGCTTGGGTAAAACGCACGCCCGTCTCCGCCAGTTTGTCGATATTGGGCGTGATCAAGTCCTTGGATCCATAGCAACCGGCATCCAAGGTTCCCTGGTCATCGGTGAAGATAAGGATGACATTGGGTTTTCTGGCAGCGGCGCAAGCCAGGGTGAGAGAAATAAGGGTTGGAATTAAAAGGCGCATTGTTCCGGCTTTGTGATGAGCGTAAGTCATACATCATGCGTCTGTCTATGATTGTCACTCCCTTCTGCGGGGAGAACCTGCAACTCGCCGCTCAAGTGGGGGTTGAGGAGATTGTCGCTGTCTACCCCGGGGCCGGGCTGGAGCCTTTGCTCAAGGTAAAGCGAAAGGTTGAGAAGCACGGCATGAGGTTGACTCACATTGAGCGCAAGTTGCCGCATGAGCAGATTGTTCATGGCCTTCCCGGGCGCAATGGACAGGTTGAAATGATCAAGAATCTTATCCGCGATATGGCGGAGGGCGGGCTTGAGGTTTTATGTTATAACTGGATGCCCAGTGAGGATTGGTGCCGTACAACAAGCCTTAATCCTGAGCGTGGCGGGTCATACAGCACGGCCTTTAATGTCAATGACGCTCGTGAGGATGTAACCGATGCGGACGGGCCTCCGCAGGAAGCGACGTCCGCGTCCCGCCTGTGGAAAAACCTGGAGAATTTCCTTGATGAGGTATTACCGGTTGCCGAAGACGCAGGGATTAAGCTGGCGATACATCCGGATGATCCGCCGCTCAAGAATTTCTGGGGGCAGGAACAAATTCTCTGCAGCATTGATGCCCTTGAGCGTGTCACTCAGCTGGCACCAAGTCCGAGCAACGGAATTTGTCTTTGCACCGGGTCACTTGGCCCGGCGGGTGAGGACCTCACTGCGGGTATTGGCCGGCTTGCTGACAGGATTCATTTTGTTCATCTGCGCAATACACGTGGGCATGCAGACAACTTTAAGGAGACATGGCCCGATAATGGCGCAAGCGACCTGCCTGCAGCCATGCGTGCCCTGCATGATATTGGCTACCGGGGAACGATCAGGCCCGATCACGCGCCTTCAATGCTTGGGGAAAGCAATGCCACGCCGGGCTATGAGATGAAAGGCCGTCTTTTTGCCGCCGGTTACCTGCGGGGATTGATGCAGGCCTGCCGGGAGAAGAAAAAATACGACGGTAACCCGGCCTAACCGGTTCTGCGCTTGGCTCAGAAGATCAAAATCCTGGATATCTTAAGGCTAGAATCAAGTCGTACAGGCATGCGTGAACCAAGTCAGGGGCACCGGCTACACGGTTATTTTGCCCTGGCGGCACTGATATCAACGGATCCATCACCAGCAACAGAGTAGCTGAAGGCCTTTTTTGAGGTTGCGCCATTAACGTGGCAGGCAATTATGCGTAGCTGGGCGTTTTTGCCGGCGGCATGGGTGGTACATTTCAGCAGGAATCTACCACCGTCGTCCGGGGTCGCTGTTACGGTTGTTGCGTCATAGTCACTGCCGCCTTCCGGATCGACATAGGCGACAAGGGCATATACCGGGATTGTCGAGTTCACCTGGCCGTTGCAGTGGAATCCACCCGGCACCTTCGTGATTTTAAAGTCGCTGAAATTCGCCTTTACGGGCAGTGACAGCTCCTTGATCGAACCCGAGAATTGCGGGTGCGAAAGAACCAACCCCCCACCCCTGCCCCGGACGGCGTCCAGATAGCCGGGTTTTGAAAGGTGGTGAGCGACTTTTGCAACGTGGTTGCATGAAATTGCGTAGATTTGCGCTATTCCCCCGGCTGAAGTTCGCTCACGGTGTTTACAAGCCGCCTCCCGGATCAGCACCCGCAATGAGTAATCTGTGAACTGACTAAGCTCCATAATTTGTATCATAAGTAACTATTATGACCCAATCTCACAAAATTAATGCGGAGCTCTCAGTGAAAATCAGCGGAAGGGGTTCATTTTACTGGCTGGAGAATGAAAACGGGAATCGCTTTCAGCACTCGACGATGGCATCACTTTAAAGTATCAAGGGAAACCAAATGCGTTATCAGAAAATTGACCCAAAGCTTTTCATTGAGAATCGTGACCGGTTGCGAGCGTTACTGCCGCCGAAGTCACTGGCTGTATTCAATTCCAATGACATCCTGCCCACCAATGCTGATGGCACGATGTTGCTACGCCAGAATTCTGACATTTTTTACCACACCGGTATTCACCAAGAGGAGACGATACTTGTTATTTTTCCTGATGCTCCGGATGAGAAGCAGCGCGAAATGCTTTTTGCCAAGGAGACCTCAGAGGTGATTGCCATTTGGGAGGGAACCAAGCATACCAAGCAGTCAGCTTCAGAGACCTCCGGCATTGATAATGTCCATTGGCTTGCCGCCTTTCCGGGGATTTTCCGCATGCTGATGACTCAGGCCGAGCAGGTGTTTCTCAATACCAATGAGCATGCCCGGGCGACCGACCGGGTTGAGACACGGGATCTTCGCTTCATTCGTGAGATACAGAGGAATTATCCGCTGCATGATTTCAAAAGGCTTGCACCGTTGATGACAGAACTCCGCGCTATCAAGAGCGACCTTGAAATTGAGCTTATCAGTAAGGCCTGCGCGATTACCGAGGCCGGGTTTCGCCGGGTTCTGGGGTTCATAAAGCCGGGAGTGAAGGAATTTGAGGTTGAAGCGGAGTTGATCCATGAATACCTGCGGCACGGTTCGGACGGCTTTGCCTATGATCCCATCATTGGCTCAGGCGTGAATGCCTGTGTGCTGCATTATCTGGAAAACGATGGCATTTGTGAGGATGGCGAGATGCTGTTGATGGATGTTGCGGCGCGCTACGCGAATTATAACTCTGACCTTACCCGCACGGTGCCCGTGAACGGCCGCTTCAGCGAGCGTCAGCGAGCGGTTTACCGCGCAGTATTACGTACTATACGTGCCTGCAGCGAAATGTTGCGTCCCGGGGTGATCCTGAAGGATTACCAGGAAGAAGCAGGCAAGCTGATCGAGTCGGAACTCCTTGGTCTTGAGCTTATCACTAAAAAGGACATAGAAGACCAGGATCCCGACAAACCGGCTTACAAAAAGTATTTCATGCACGGCACCAGTCATCATCTTGGACTCGATGTGCACGACTTGGGTGACACCTGGCGACCTGTTGAGGAAGGCATGGTTTTCACGATAGAACCGGGCATCTACATCCGGGAGGAGAATCTTGGCTGCAGGCTTGAGAACAATTACCTGATCGGCAAGGATGGCAATATCGACCTCATGGTGACAATTCCGGTTGAGCCCGAGGAGATTGAGGATTTGATGAATGCCGGGTAAAGCATGCGGATGTTCCCGGAACGAGTGTGCAAGCTTAACTTTCCTGTCCTGCCGCCCGCGGCAAAGACCCGGGTAGAGAAAAGCCGTCGTCCGGGGACCAGACGACGGCTTGTATTGGGTTGAGGTTATCGGGTTGAGGCTAACTACCGAGTGTTGTTTGAATTAAGACTGGTTGTGTAATTGCCCGACTGCTACTTCCCCTTGGATTTGGAGGATTTTGTTTTCGAAGTAGAAGTCGCCGGAGATTTCCCGGGAGTCGAATTCCTGGCGGGCTGCCGGGTGCTACGGCGCATTGTCAGAGACTTGGCGTGGGAAAGCAGGTCAGTATAAACAGCTTTGCCAACGCCTTTCACATTGGCGAGTTGATCAACTGATTTGAAGGGCCTGGCCTTGGCAAGTGCCGCAGCGCGACTTTTGCCGATGCCGCGAATTTCGACTAGGTCACGGACACTGCCCTCGTTAAGCAGGGTGAGCATTTTAGCCTTTTGGGTGGGTGTAAGCTTGGCGGCCGCTTTCTTGGCCACAAGTTGATGATCGCCTGGCGGAGGTGCTTGTTTTGCAGACTTGGGCTTTACAGATACGGGGATTGTCGTTTTCTTTGCAGCGGCATCGCTGTTTACGGGGAATCCGGCAATGGCAATGGCCATAATGGCAGTATAATGGATGTTTGCTAACATGTTCATTTGAACAGTATGTACATGAACAGCACCCTGGCAAGGGCTAAGTTTAAAAATTTCACCCTTTGATCGTCCTGCCGCCAATTTGGTTGTCGTAATGGTGATTATTGGCGTAGAGGGGGCGCCAGATGCCATCTTTTCAATCACTCGGCCTAATCCCCAAACTTGTGCAGGGGGTGGACGATAAAGGCTATACCGAGCCGACTCCTATTCAGGCCAAGGCCATCCCGGCGATCCTGGAAGGGCGTGACGTGATGGGAGGAGCGCAAACCGGGACCGGCAAAACGGCAGCCTTTGCTTTACCTATCCTGCAGCATCTTTTCCAAAAGCGAGCAAAGGGCAGAGAACCCCGGGCACTTGTTTTAACACCAACGCGCGAACTTGCAGCCCAGGTAGAGGAGAGTATTTTTCGTTACAGCAAGGGTCTGGGAATTTACTCCTGCGCTATTTATGGCGGGGTGAAAATGCCACCGCAGGTTGCCAAGCTGCGTCGTGGTGTGGGAGTGGTGGTCGCCACGCCCGGACGATTGCTTGATCATGCTTCTGGCGGGACGATCGATCTCTCATGTATTGAGGTGTTGGTTCTCGACGAGGCTGACCGCATGCTGGACATGGGGTTTATGCCTGATATTCGCAAGATTATTGACCTGATGCCCAAACAGCGGCAGAACCTGATGTTTTCCGCCACTTATTCAAACGAGATCCGCTCCCTGGCCCATGAGTTTTTGGACAAGCCGATGAGTATTGAGGTGGCCGATCGCAATGCCGCGGCTGAGAGGGTGCGGCAGGTGGTGCATCCAGTCGAGCGGGCACGAAAGCGTGAACTTCTTTCCGGCTTGATTGCAGATCGCGACTGGGAACAAGTCTTGGTTTTTGCACGTACCCGGCACGGTGCTGAGAAATTAGCCCAGCAACTTACTAAGAACGGGGTGGATGCAGTGGCCATCCACGGCGATAAATCCCAAGGGCAACGCACGCGTGCCCTTGAGCGCTTTAAACGCGGGGCGGTGCGTGTGCTGGTGGCGACAGATGTTGCTTCGCGGGGCCTTGATATAAGGCAGTTGCCACACGTGGTGAATTTCGAGATGCCGGATGTGGCAGAGGATTATATACACCGCATAGGACGCACCGGACGCGCGGGCGAGGAAGGGGATGCGCATTCGCTGGTCTGCAGGGCTGAACGCGAAAAACTTGCCGCGGTGGAGTCTTTATTGCGCAAGAAGATTCCGCGCCGGGAAATCGAGGGATTTGAGGGTGAAAATATCGAGTTTTCCGGCAAGCCAAGCAGTGGCGGCAGCCGTAAGGGCGGTTCAGCAAGAGGGCGCAACCGCGGTGCCGGCAGCAGGAGTTCGAGACCCTCATCCACCACCAAGAGCACATCTAGGACACGGGACGGCAACACAGCCAGGACACGGGACGGCAAACCAGCCAGGACACGGGACGGCAACACAGCCAGGACGCGGGACGGCAACACAGCCAGGACACGGGACGGCAAGGACACAGCGAGGACACGGGACGGCAACACAGCGAGGACACGGGGCGGCAAGGACACGGCCAGGATACGGGGCGGCGCAGTGGAGGATGATAAGAGTTCTGCTGTGCCAACGCGTCCCCAAAAGGTGTCATCAACTTCCGCAGAGAGCAGGACGAAGCCCCGCAAAGGCAAGCCGAAATGGACTACTGCGCGTAAACGTACGGCAAAGCTCAAGCGCGCCGGCATGAAGAAATCCGGTGGCAGGGTTGCGGGGCGCAAATCACCGCGACGGGCATAGCGCGTGCTGGCGGAAGGTCTTTCCGACCGCCGGCGGCGGCTTGGGCAGGGGGGAATTCTTGATTGGCAACCGCTTTGCCGAGGCAAGAGAGGGATGCGGTTCATGCTGGAGAATGATGCGAGAGGTGAGCGTATCAGCGGCCGTGGACCTCAAATTTGAGAAAACACACGCAAATGAAGTGCAAATTTAATAATAAAAGTTGCAGTTCATAATTACCACATTCTAATTAAGAGCCTGCTCATGGTGATTTCTTGTGGGACAAACGAAAGGTTTACGCTCAGCCGAAGCCTTTCGTTGAAACGTTTAAGGTGGATGTGTGCCTTGGTGGTTGTCGCCGGGTTGCAGATATCCGGCGGACAGCATGCCTTTGGCCTGGTGCAAACTGATGACCGGCGACTGGTGGCTGATGTGGATATGCTCAATGAAATTGTAGGGCGTTACAAACGGGCAGGCGGATGGTTCAGCGAACGGGACAATGCCCAACGGGTGATGGCGCGGCTGGCGATTGCGCAGGGTGATTTTGGGATCACGCTGCTGGGCAGGAATTCCGGACACAGAATGGTGCCGGTCATAGCCAACAGGGCTCCGGAGAGGGCTAAATGGGCTTACTGGAACGTGGGCAGCAAGCGGTTTCAGGTTTGGCGAGGAGTCGCCCCCTATAAGGTTCAGATCGTGACCCGCTTTGAACGCCGGCAGGATGCCGCTCCGCTCACTGCAAAAGATTTTGCGCACCGGACCTCAGGCATTCGAAAAGCCGTCCCGCCCGGGCAGGTGGCCGGCCATCCCTTGAAAACAATTATAAAAACCGGGTATGTATCCGGCGGACTGAAGGCTGCAACCCCGCAGGCGGGAGCAGTCACCTTGCTTGCCCCGAGGTTCGATCCCCCGGCGGGAAAATTTAGCGCAGCCGCATTTGAAACCTTAAGCATACACCTGCGGGATCCCAATCCTGCCGGTGAGCGCAAGATGTACTATTGCATTGATGGCTCTCTCTGGAGGGAGTATAGCGGCACACCGCTCACAGTGATGCCGGGATCGGAACTTCTCGCCTACTGCGGCAGCACCAACCTGAACCGCTGGCGTGACAGCGAGCCTGTTGCCGCCCGCTACGTGCTTGGATCCCTGAAGATAGAGCTCGCTTTGCGTGCTCCAGCCAGGCAACTTCCGGCGGATGCCCTGGTCCTTGGTAAAGAGCGGGGCGTATTGTTCCCTGTTGTTATCATTGCCAACATTGAAACAGTGCCTGGCAGCGTTCGCTGCAAAGAGTTCTTTGAGGTTGTCTGGACCATTGACGGTTCTGACCCGCTGCGCAGTGAGACGGCTTTCCCGGCGATATTCAAAGACGGCTACGGGAGGGGGGCAAGGCTGCCGCTCTCGGTCCTGTCCGGGAAAAGCCCCGGGAAACTCCGCATTCGTGCCGCCGCCCGCTCCACAGACCGGCATTTGTTGCTTGATTCACGGGAAGCGGCGATTGACCTGGAGATCGTTCGTTAAAGTTGCTCCCAGGACTCTGTGTTCCTGGGGAAATCATTGAACAGATCCATAAACCGGACGAGGATAGTGACCATGAAGTGGTGTTTATTTTTCTTTCTCAGCGTGATTGCTTCGGCAATCGCCGAGTCAGGATCATACGCGATTCTCAGCTCACAATCCACTGCTGCTGATCCGCAGTGGGGAAAGGTAATTGCCAAGCTTTCCGCCCGGCATGACACCGCCACCAGGATTTCCTTCCCGGCCGGCCAACCGCGGGCCGCGCTCGAGAAGTTACGCGCTGCCCACCCGCGCTACACTTGCTTTGTTGCCCGGCATGAGGAGGTCACCCGGGAGTTTGTCGCCCAAATTCACCAGATGTCCCGCATCCTTGATGATGACCCTTACGCTGACACAATCTGGGGCATTCTTACCGGTTATGACGCAGCCAATGCAGAGGAGATTGCAGGGACTGAGAAACCGTTGATTATTGAACGGGTGGCTTCAGGGACAGAGGTGGCCCTGGAGCAGTGTCGGGAAGGGGTCTGGTACTGTGAATTGAAGCAGGGGCGGATGGTAAGGAAGAAACCGGGGGCAAATCCGGTCGAAGAGGTCGGGCCGGCCGACACGACCAGTGCCCTGGCGGCAACGTTAACTGACTACAAGGCACAACTGTTCGTCACCTCCGGACATGCCACGGAACGGGGCTGGCAGATCGGCTTTACCTATCGCAACGGGGCCTTCAAGTCTGCTGATGGCCGGCTTTTCGGTGTTGATACCGCCGGCAAGCGCATTGATATCAATTCACCGAACCCGAAGGTCTATATGCCAATTGGCAATTGCCTGATGGGACACATTGACGGGCAGGATGCCATGGCACTTGCCTGGCTGAAGAGTGCCGGCGTGCGCCAGATGCTTGGCTATACCGTGCCAACCTGGTATGGCTATGCGGGCTGGGGCTGCCTTGATTACTTTGTTGAGCAACCGGGAAGGTTCAGTTTCTCTGAAGCTTATTTTGCCAATCAGCATGCCCTGATCCATCGCCTTGAAACCTACTTCCCGGAAATTGCGGGCGTGGTGCTCGATGATCCAAACGATGCCGGTAAACTGCGGGCGAAGATCAAAGGCACGCCGGCCTCAAGGGCGGCGGGGCTGGGAGCCCAGGATGCTGTCGGGTTGCTCTTTGACCGGGATGCTGTTGTTTTCTACGGCGATCCGGCGTGGGATGCGCGGCTTGCCGGGGGTGACTGTGCATACGGGCAGGAGTTTTCCGGGAAAGACGGCAAATACACCTTCCTGATCACGCCGCGGTGGGGGGCAAAGTCCTTTGAACCGGTCAACACCAACGGAAGTCAGCGTGGAGGCCGACCGATGGTCGAGTATTTTCCCACACGGCTTAAGAACATCAGGATTATCGAGGGGAGTGAATTGAACCCGGTCTTGACTGACGATTTTATTCTTGTGCCCAGCCCGCGCAAATATGATGCGGCACGTGAATACAAGGTGGTATTTACCGCGCGACCGGCTGCCTAGTCGAAGCTTGCCGCGGTTTTACGGTAGGCGCAGAGGTCGTTTTCGCCGTAGTAGGCGAGAAGGATCGCGCCGTCAGCCGCGACGGCATGGAAGAATTCCTGAACGAATTCCTGTTCTCTCGGCCAGGGGTAGATAAAGAACAGGTCAACCTCGTCAAGGCCGCGGTCCATTCCCCCATAGCGGGCCACCTCGTCAATGTCGTCACGGCCGAAGGTGTAGTGTTCCGGCTTCACCAGTTCCGTGCCGCCCATGCCGCTGTAAGACTCGAAGCCCTCAGGCATGTAGTCATCATGGATGATTCGTATGTCGATGCCGAAATCATCCGCCAGTTCCTGTGAGGCCTTGGCCAGATCGGCCTCAATCTCGATGCCGTAGGCCTCGTAACCAAGCATCGCGGCAAAGCATGAACCGATGCCGTAGCCGCTGCCCCATTCACAGTAGACCCGGCCGAGGGGGAAATCCTCGCGCGTGATGAAATCCAGTGCGTTATAGATTGCTATTGCATCGCTGGGAATAAACCGGGGCATGTGCTTGTTGCGCTCGGTTTCAAACAGGCGGTCAATGCGCAGGTTGGCCTCGGCCAGATAGGCGGAAGCCTTTTCCGGCAGGGGTTTGTTTTCGAAGTTGATTGCTAGTTCCTCAATCGCCACGGTTGTTCCAGGTTAACATACGCCTTTGCAACGGGCGATTTGCATTTGATGGCGCAGGGGGGAAGGGCGTGATCATCGGTGGTCAAGTGCGCCTAACGCGCTAATGTAGATTCATGAGACGCCTGTTGCTTCCGGCTTTTTTGTTCTGCACTGTCCCGCTTCAGGCCGCTGACTGGCCGAACTGGAGGGGGCCGGACTTTAACGGCATCTCGGCGGAAACGGACTGGGATCCTGATAAAATTGACAATATTCTCTGGAAAACGGAGGTCGGGACAGGATTTGCAGCGGTTGCGGTCGCCGGCGGGCGGATTTACACGCTCGGGCACGATGGCAGGAAATCCGGCGGAGACGAGACTGTCTATTGCCTTGATGTGCAGAGCGGCAAGAAAATATGGACCGACAGCTATCCGGCGCGCCTGCTGCCCAAACTTCACGAGGGGGGCCCGGCGGCAACACCTGCAGTACACGCAGAGAGTGTTTACACCCTGGGCAAGGACGGCAAATTGAATTGCTACAGGGCAGAGACAGGCAAGAAACTGTGGGGCCGGGATGTGCTCGTTGATTCCGCAATGTCGAAACCCGCCGAGTGGGGATTTGCCGGTTCACCCGTGATTGTCGGGGCAGCTGTCGTTATTGAGGCGGCTCACACCATTGCCTATCACCGGGATACCGGGGAAATTATCTGGAAGAGCGAACGCTTCAAGCCGGCCTACGCAACCCCGGTTGTTTTCAAACACGGGGGGCGCAAACTTCTCGTGACATTGAAGTCCGAGGGCCTGGTTGTGCTTGATACAGCAACCGGAAAGACGATTGCAACACAGGAATGGAAGACACGTTTCAGCACCGGTGCGACCACTCCAATCGTAATGGGCGACAAGGTTTTTATCTCAACGGGGTACGGGCGTGGCTGCGGTCTTTTTCAGTTCAATGGCGATTCTTTCAAGGAAATATACAGCAACAAGGCGATCAGCAATCACATGGCCAATTGCGTGGTGATTGACGGTCACCTGTACGGGATCACCGGCAATACCCATGGCATCGGGAAAAAGGAACTGGTGTGCATGGAGTTTAACACCGGGAAGGTCAAATGGAAGCGGCAGGGATTTGGCTGCGGCACGGTTAGTGTGGCGGGAGACAGGCTGATGGTGTTGGCGGAGCGCGGTGAACTTGTGATATCAAAAGCCTCCGCCTCCGGGTTCAGTGCGCTCTCCCGCGCACAGGTTAACAGTGGCCGCTGCTGGACGGTGCCGATCCTCGCAAACGGCGCGATCTATACCCGTAATGCAAGGGGCAGGCTGGTTGCCATCGGGGTGCGTAAAAGCGGGTAAGGCGCACACAGCTGCGCTTGAGTGCAGGGCCGTGGGTCTCAAGGGCATCTCCCCGGGCAATCATGCTGCGCGGGGAGTGACATACGAAGACGGGACTTGGTGCTGATTTTGTGACATTATACCGGCATCACTTTTTACCGGACATTCATTGCGCGGGCATGGTGGCTGATTATCCTCGTGTTGTTTACCGGCACCGTGTACTTTGGTGCGTGGATAGCGCGCCTTGAGATTAATGCCGAGACGGATGCCTTCATGGAGGCCGACGATCCCGGGCTGGCGGTTTATTACGAGACGCGTGATGAATGGGGTTGGGACGAATATGTGGTGGTTTGTGTCACCGCGGACAACTGGTTTACCGGGGATGGAATCCGTCGCCTCAGGGACATTGAGGCCGACCTTAAAGCCGTGCCCGGAGTGAGCTCGACGATGTCGGTCTTTGAAGTTCCCCTGCTGCGCCAGCACCCCGGGAAGAAGCCGAACCTGCTGTTTGTCAGGCGGGCAATTAAATACCTGGGCGATGACGATGCCGACCTTGAAGCCGCGCGCACGGAGCTGATGGCACACGGGCTGGCGACGGGAAACCTCATTTCCGGAGATGGGCGCAGCCTTAATTTCCTGGTTTATTTGAGTGATGACCAATTCGACGGCGTCTACGACACGATCTTCATAAAACGCCGCCACGCGATGGTGCGAGGCATCCGTGAGGTTGCGGGGAAGTGGCAGAAAATCCTTGATGAACCGGTACATCTTTCCGGCATACCCCTGATCAATGTCACGCTCTTTGAGAACGTGCGCCATGACCTTGTCGTGTTTGGAGGAGCTTCACTGGTGCTGTTTTCCCTTGCGCTGCTGTTTTTCTTCCGCCGCGTGCGTTTCGTGGTTATACCGATTCTCTGCTGCCTCATGCCGGTGGGCTTAATGCTTGGCGCGATGGCACTCTTTAATGTCCCGATTGCGCTGGTGACTTCCAATATGCCGGTCCTGCTTTTCGTGTTGATACTTCCCTACAACATCTATTTTGTTGAGCGGTATCGTGAACGCCGCCGCCGCCGTCCCGGTGAGGATGGGCTGACCAGCACATTGTCCGCCCTGCAAACGATCATGGTACCGTGCCTGTTTTCCTGCGCGACAACGCTGGCGGGTTTCGCGGCACTTGGCACAAGCAAGATCCTGCCGATCCGCGACTTCGGGCGCCTCATGGCCATCGGGATGGCCATCGGGGTTTGCGTGGTATTTTTGTTCATTCCCGCGGCGATGCGCAAACTGCGCGCCCTCAATTATGAGCGCAATGCGGATGAAGATGACGGGATTCGTCCTGCCCGGGGACTGGTGCGGATTTTTCAAAGGATTGCCCTTGCGCGCCCGGCACTCGTCGTTGTCCTGAGCATTGCCGTGCTGGTGGTATCGGGTTTAGGGGCGCGGCAAATCAGCGCTGACGCCAAGTTCACCAGCTACTTCTGGCCGGAGAGCGAGGTTTACAGGGGGCTGGAGTTTATTGACCAGGAAATGGGGGGCACTACCTGGATCGAGGTCATCCTGAGCTCCGGGGAAAAGAACTTCTTCCGCAAACAGGAGGGGCTGGAGGCACTGGCGCTCATTGAATCCTATTTCAAAACAATTCCCGAGACCGGCAATATACTTTCCTTGCAAGTCCTGCGTGATGAAGTGCGCAAGACTTTCTCCCAGCAATGGTTTCCTTTGCTTTCGGATTCCGCCATCTTTCGCATTATCGGCCTCGTTGCGCCCGAGGTTCTGCTGCAGGTTTCCAGGCCGGGTTTTGCAACCGTGCGCTCCACTGTGCGCATGAAGGAGACTTCACCGTCCCTTGAGCGCAATCGCATAATTGACGGCCTGCACAGGCATATCGACAGCAACGCTGCCGCCCTAGGCGATCTTGATGTCAAGGTCACCGGCGTGTTTCCGATTTACGCTGACCTGCTTAACACGCTGCTCGAAGGGCAGAAACGCTCGTTATTTATAGTACCCCTCGCCGTTTACCTGATGCTGCTGCTGCTTTTTCGCTCGCCGGTGCTGTCTTTACTGGTATTGATCCCGCAAGCCCTGCCGGTAACCGTATTGCTTGGCATGATGGGCTGGTTTGGGATCCCGCTGGACCTGGTCACGGTGATGATTGCATCGATAGCGATAGGTGTGGGAATTGATGCCGCCATTCAATACACCGTGCGTTTCCGCGCCGAACTGGAAAGTTGTGGGGATCATCGCGATGCCCTACGGCGGGCACACGGATCCATCGGGAAGGCAATCTGGATTGCCACCTCGATTATCGTGGCAGGCTTCTCGATCCTGGTTTTATCGGAATTTTTCCCCTCTGTCTGGTTTGGCCTGTTTACCGCGCTGGCGATGGTGATCAGTCAACTCGCCACGTTGACGCTGTTGCCAAGCCTGTTCCTGATCACCGGTTATCCCAGGTTGAAGCCCGCTTCCGGTGTGGATGAAAATCCTTGCCGCTAAGGGTACGGGGAGAAGATAAAGAGCAGATCGCTGACACTCCCGGGATAAATTGGATCTTCATGCCGGGAACAATAACATCAATTCAAACAATAATTAAATTCATATTATTGATTTCCTTAGCATACAGGTAACAGGCTATACTCTCGGCATGAAAGCATTTTTCCCGGGCTACGGCTTTATAGCCGCATTGTTGGCACTGTGTACTTCCGCCATTAACTTGGCGGCTGCCGAGCCGGCAAAGCACAATAAACAAGCGCTTACCTTTGTATACATCCATGGCTTTGGAGGAGAGAAGAAATCGCCGCAGTTTTGCAAGAATATGCGTGAATTTCTCAATGCAGCCGGTGATGAATCCCGGGTGGTGAATTACCGCTGGAACTCGGTGAAGGTTGACCCGCTGCGTGCCGGGGCATCATGGAAGAGTTCACAGAAGCGTGCTGACCAGGAAGCGCCGCGGTTCAGAAAAGAAATTATCGACAACCTGGAACGCGGGCAGTCACCCTATGTCCTCGTCGGGTTCAGTGTCGGATCGCGGGTTATCCTGAGGGCACTGGAGGATATCGACTATCCTCTCAATCATCTTGCCGGGATCTATTTCCTGGGATCCGCGATGACCAGGGACACCACTCTGGCCGACAGCACAGCATTGCCGGAGGGCATGAAGATCATCAACTATCACTCGCCGTTGCGCGACACAGTCCACAGTGCGGCCTTTAACTTCATCAGTGCAATCCCGGCAGGCGGCCAAGTGGGCTTTGATGACGTTACAGTGTTTGAAAACCGCCGCGTATCCTGTGCCCACGCGCATAAAGGGGTTGGCGTGCACATTGATTACTCGGGGCTCGCCGGAGCAATTGCCTCTATAGAGCTATACAAGAGGGGAATTCGAATCCCCGGCACGACAAAGTTTAACGTAGTCATGCGCGTGGGTGAGGGCAGCATGTGGTGGAACAAGATATTGAATGTCCGCGTGTTGCTGGATAAGGGCCCCGCAGTTTTTGAGATCGAGCAACATAATATGCGGCCCGGGTATTTTCGGGCCTTGCGCATCAGCGACGACGGCAAACGTACCCGCATTGCCCGCGGCGAAAACCTGCACGCGATCCTTGAGGAACTTGGGGTTGAATGCAATGGCGTGTGACGGCCCGTGTTTTTTAGCGATACCCATGCCCGGAAATTGAAGCAAGCCCTGAGGCACGGGTAAAATCGTGCGGCCTCCAGGCAGGTTGCTGGGCTGCCGGGGTCGAGTCCCGGCTGTTACTCGAGGATGCGCACCCGGTAAAAGACAGTTCTTGCCCCGGGCGGCACATTGCTGTCGCTGAAGCTGGCAGTTGCGCCGGTGCCGATTGTGCCATCGTCCAGTTCCTGCCAACTGAAGGTGTTTTGGCTTAAAGAGCGGTCGACTGCGTATGTGGACCCGGGCCGGGCATCCCAGACAATCTCGATATTGGTGTCCGCATTGCGTGTTATGGAGATAATTTCAAAAGGCACACTGCCCGGGCCGTCACCCTTGAAGAGTGCGCCACGGTAGAACGCCAGGCCCCTGCGGAAGTCGATCGCAACATTTACCGGGGCAATGCCTGTTAGCGTTACATTTCCACCGGCAGCAGCCAGGTTGCCGCTGGCAGCCCCGAAGGTTGCACCGTTGCTGCCGGTCCAGTCCCCACCGAGCGCAGCGGACTCGCTGCCCGCTTCAACACCATCAATGAAGAGGAAAATTTTGGACAGAAGATTTTCATCTTCCACTTGGTAACTGAAGATGATGTCCAGTGGCCCGGCAGCAAGGTCTGTGGCCGAGAGGGCATAACGGATCGTGGCAACGGTGTTTCCACCATCACCGGCGGCACGAAGGACAAGTTCACTGCCTGCTTCATAGACCAGGGAAAGACCAACTGTTGCGCCCCCGGTTTCAAAGATCACTTCACGCTGACCGTCGGGTTTCTCCGAGAAGTCGGCCCAAAGGCGGAAACTTGCGTCCTCGGTATCCGCACCCGGGAACAGGGATTCCATGGAGTTAAAGCTCTCTGCAACATGGCGGGAACCGGTGGGCACGGCCACGGCATCGGCCGCGGGCAGGCTGGCGGCATTGTTTGGGTCGGAGCCGGCCACGATTTCAAACACGTCCCAAAAGCCATCTTGATCGGAATCAGCCAGGGTGGGATTACTGGCAGGGTTGCCATTGACCTCTTCGCCGTCCGTCAATAAATCCCCGTCAGTGTCTGCTTTATTAGGGTCAGTTGCGGGCACGGCGTTCAGTTCCGCATCATCAGAAAGGGTGTCACCATCAGTGTCGGCTTTGGTGGGGTCGGTGCCGGCAATGAGTTCCGCGGCGTTATCCAGCCCGTCCCCGTCGCCATTGTCGGCTGAGCCCTGACCCGCTATGTCCGGGAAGAACGCCAGTTCCCAGAAATCAGGCAGCCCGTCGAGGTCGGTATCTCCTTGCGGGACTTCCACTACCTTGCGCTCGAAGGCTGCCTGCACTTCGGCGGCACTCAGTGCACGATTATAGATGTTCAGCAGGTGGACGCTGCCCTTGAATGAGGTTACATCCCCGGGGATGCCTGCGGCCATTCCCCCAAGCGTGCCTGCGGCTGCGCCGCCGAAGCCTGACCACACAAAGAGGCTGGCACGCGCATCCGAGGGGCCCAGGGCACCGTCCGTCCCAGTGCTAGTATCGCCGCCGCCGGCCCCCTTGGCGTATAGCTCCGCACGTCCATTTACCGCATCGAGCGTTGCAGTAATCTGCACCGCGTCTGCCGTGGCGTTCAGCTGTGAGGTTGACAGCGAGATATCAATGGTGGTGCTACCACCGGTGCTGTGCAGCAGGCGGATATCTCTTTGGCTGATCAGCAGGCTGGTGCCGTTCCCGGGGGAACCGGTCTCGAAAATCACCTGCGGGCGTTCGTCGAGCAGTGAGATGCTGACCCACACCTCGAAACTGGCGGGCATCACCGGGAAACCATCGCCCGCATCACCGCCGGTGTTGGCATCCTGGTTTACGCGGTCAATGGCTGCGGTGAACACCGTGTTAGGCGTGGTAATTGCGGTGACCAGCCTACCACCGGTCATGTCGATATTGGTGGAACCAACGCTATCGAGCAGGGCACCGCTGGTTTGTCCGGGAAGGGCCGGGTCAAAGCGGTTGACAAGCGCCGAGTCAATGGCATCAACGGTGACGACAAGGCTGGCTTCAACAGAACCACTGCCATTGGCAGCGGTGAGCGTATATTGGGTTGTTTCAGTCGGCGACAGCACGGTGGTTCCGGTGGCAGCAGCGACCCCGGGCAGCGGGGCAATGCTTACCGTGTCAGCCCCGGAGACGTCCCATGCCAGCGTCGTGTTTTCAGCCGGCGCGATCAACTCATCGGAGACAGTGAAGCTGTTGATTACCGGTAACTCGTCGACCACCACTGTTGCCTCCCGGGTTACCACGACCCCGTCAAGTTCAGCACTCAGTGTATAGGTTGTCGTCTGGCCTGGCGCGACATCGATTGTGGTCAGGGTGCTTACATCCATTTCACCCGGGTTCAGCGTTAATGTCTCAAAGTTACCTGCCGTCCACGACAGGCTGCTGGTCTGGTCCTTTGAGAGGGAGTCCGGATTGGCGGTGAAGGTGTCAATTCTTGGGCGGTCCTCATCGGAGACGAGGGTCACGCGTACCACGTCGCTGAAACCTGAACCGTAATCAATATCGAGTGAATAACCCTGCTGGTTCACGAATGAGATACCCTGGGCGAACTGCCCGGAGAACACCGTGTAGTTGAGTATTACCCAGGAGTCATTAATGGCAAAGTCGCCGGTGAGGGTGATTTCAAGGTTGGCCAAGGGATCGAGGGTGAGTTGCAACCCGGTTGTGTTGGAGCGTGAGATAGTGCCGACCTCCGGCCCGTCGATCACGTAGGACAGTGTGCCGTTTGCCCCGATTACGGAGGGGTTGTTGCTGTTGAACTTGTTGCAAATGCCTTCAGGCATCATTTGCAGGGTTCCGTTGATGATCTCCATGAATTTGTAGATCTGCAGTTCCCCGGACACGATGACTGTGCCTCTGCCTCCGAAGTTGTCCCCCACGGCAAGGCGCATGTTGGCGCCCTGCGACCGGTATGTCGCTCCCCGGTTTACCTCCAGCGTGCCGATACCGCCGTTGAGACCGACCCAGATGCCGGCAGCACCGCCGTGTGCACCGGAAAGCGTTCCCCCGGATACGGTTAATTTTCCGCCCGTTGTATCGCCAATGTTTACCCTGCTGGGGTTTAATGCCTGTGCGGCAACGATATTTTCATTAATAATGCATTCACCGTTTACCGTGGCTGTTGACCCGTCACCGGGAATGCCCAAGTCCCAGAACCCGTCATCAAGCCAGTTGCCGGAACCGGTGAAGGTCGATTGCGCAAACGCGGCGGAAGGGAGGAGGAGGAGGAGGCAGACGAGATGGGCAAGTGAGCGAATATGCATACGGGATTTCAGTGGTGGACAGATGGCGAGTAGAACACTTCCCGGTACCATCAGCAATGTTTTTCCGGCTTGCTGATTACTGGATCAATCCAGATCCGCCTTTTTTCAGGTGGTGGACAGCCGCAAGCCCGCGGCTTTCAGGCGGACAGCCTGCAACCGGACAGAACGAAACCTTCCTTTTTCCCGGGGGTTGGTCATGATACCTGTCAAAATGCCGATCAAAATCACCTTCAAGACGTCCAGTTCTCCCTTCACCAAGACCGATTTACTGATCATTCTTGGCAAGCAAGGCAGTAAGCTCAAATTACCCAAGGGTGTCAGGATCCCGGCCAATGCCATTGAGTCCTTTGCCGGCCACGAGCGTGAAGTGCGGATTACCGATGCCCTGAAGGGGGCGGCTAAACGCGTCTTGCTGCTCGGCCTTGGCGAAGGCAGGGGTATTAGCGGGGAATTGGTTCGGCGCACTGCGGCCATTGCGGTAAAGAAGGCGGAGGAGACAGGGAGCCGGTCAGCGTCGGTTTGGGTTGACCTGGCACTTGGTCGACGGGCTGCGGGGTTCGGGCAGGCGCTCGCCGAGGGGGTGGTAATGGGGTCATATCGGCTCTCTGACTTTAAAAGCAGGGCGAAGCCGGCAGTATTAAAGCGTATTTCCGTGTATGGAGACAGGGAGTTCAATGCTGCCGCCCGCCGCGGGGAGGCCATTGGTGCCGCCAATATTCTGGCGCGGCGCCTGCAGGACACGCCTGCTAACAGGATGCGGCCACGTGATCTCGTGCGCGAGGCGCGCAAGTTGGCAGGGACCTCTGCGCGGATCTCTATTCGGGTGCATGACGAGAAAGCCATGGCGCGCTTGAAGATGGGATCGCTATTGTCGGTGTCCCGGGGTTCCGCGGAGTCCGCCTACCTGATTCACCTGCTCTACAAACCGTCAAAGAAGGCGCGGGGGAAAATCTGCCTGGTGGGCAAGGGCCTGACTTTTGATTCCGGGGGCATCAGCATCAAGCCTTCCGCGAAGATGCACGAGATGAAATATGACATGTCCGGGGGCGCCGCTGTGCTGGGTGTTTTCCAGGCATTGGCGGCATTGCGCCCGGATGTCGAGGTTCACGGGCTGGTTCCCACTTCGGAAAATCTTCCCGACGGGCTGGCCAATAAACCCGGTGACGTGGTCAAGGCCTGTAACGGGTTGACTATCGAGGTTCTCAATACTGATGCGGAGGGACGGCTGATCCTTGCAGATGCACTTGCCTATGCAGCGAGGAAAATCAAGCCTGACGCGATGATTGACTTGGCAACGCTTACCGGAGCCGTGGTTGTTGCGCTGGGACATGAGCTGAGCGGGGTGATGGGCAACAGCCGGGCACTCCTCGATGAGCTGGTTGCTTCCGGTGAAGCAACCGGCGAACAGGTGTGGCCGCTGCCGATCCTGCAATACCACAAGCAGGACATGAAAGGATCCGTGGCTGACCTGCGCAATATAAGCAGTCCTGAAACGGGGGCGGGTTCCTGCACGGGAGGCGCGTTTCTCTCTTATTTTGTGGACGATATCCCGTGGGCGCATATCGACATTGCGGGGAGTGCATGGGGTGCCGGGGATCGTGATTATCAGGGCGGCAGCGTTGGAACGGGCGTCGGCGTTCGCCTGTTGGTGGACTATCTTGAGAACTGCCTAGGGGGCTAGAGAAGCTCCGTCAAGGCGGTCGCGAGGCGATTGATATCGTCCTCAGTATTGTATGCCTGCAGTGATACCCGGAATAAAGTTCCCTGCGGGGCAGTAAAAACAGGTAACTCGACCTGATATTCATTAAACAGGCGGGAATGCAGGGTGGAGTAGTCTCCCTCCGGCAGGAGGAAAGAGGCCATTTGCGGGGCCCGGAGCCCGTCAGACCCGTAGATATCCGGCTGGCCGGTGATCTTGAGCAGGGTGGAGGATGCTTTATTGAGTAATCGGCTGCAGCCGGGAATGATCTCCTTAAACCAGTTGTGCTGGTTGAGGAACGCAATGGCATCGGCCACGGCAAGAGTGGCCGAGATGTCGGAAGTGCCCTGCCATTCATTCTCAAGAAGCAAGGCCGTGGATCCTTTCGAGATATTTCCCCAGCTCACGATTGGCGGCCGTATATGATCGGTCCACCTGCCGGCGGCATGGACAAAAGCGGCGCCTTTCGGTGAGAGCAGCCATTTGTGACAGTTGCCAACATAGAAGTCGGCATTCAACTTGCCGATCTCAAGAGGCAATTGACCCGGGGCATGGGCACCGTCAATGACAGAGATTGCCCCGGCATCGGCAGCTAGACTTACCAGTTGTTCAACCGGGAAGCATAGCGAAGAACCCGAGGTGATGTGGGAGAAGGTCAAAACGCGAACAGAAGAATCCATCTGTTCAGATACGGCATCGAGGAGATCTTGCCCGGAGGAGACCGGCAGGGATATCTGGACGTGCTTGAGTGTGGCACCGGTTTCCGAACAGATTGCCTGCCACATCCGGTCGATGGCGCCATATTCGTGATCTGTTGTCAGCACGGTGTCTCCGGCGCCAATTGGCAGCGAGCGTGCGACAAGGTTCATGCCGTAAGTTGCGTTGCGGACAAAGGCGATTTCGTCGGCATCACAGTCCAGGAACCGGGCAAGGCCGATCCTTGCCAAGTGTATCTTTTCCGGGAAATGCCGCTGCAGGGCGTCCACCGGCTCGAGCTCGAGCTCACGCTGGTGGCGCTGGTATGCTGCAAATACCGGGCGCGGGCAGGCGCCGAATGAACCGTGGTTGAGGTAAGCTATCCCGGGAGCCAGGAGAAATTCCGATTTCAATGTGAAAAGGATGAGCTACGTGCTGCGGGAGTACGGCCTTTGGCTGCAACGTTATGCTTCAGTGGCCTCCTCGGCAGCGGCAGCGATTATCTCCCGTGGCCTGGCACGCAGGTCCTCGATGCTGATCTTGCCGTCATCGGTTTCCTTAAGCAGTTGGATTTGAGCCTGGTAATCGGCATTTTCCACCCCTGCCCTGCTTTGCAGCATACGCCATGCCTTGCGTCGCTCGACGCAGAACAGGACAACCTGGCGGCTGACTGCGATATGCTTCTTCTTGCCGCCGATGTCGGCGATCATATAGACGCCGAAGTCGGGGATATAGGAACGGTGGGACTCGTCGAAGACACGGCGGTTTACAACATCGGCCTGTGTCACGCAGAGCAGTATGTCATCGAGAAAAAACATGCCTTCCGCGTCATCGGGCTTGATTGCCTTCAAGTGCTTGCGGAAACGTGCCTCTGTCGTGGCCCAGTGGGCCACGGTGTAGTTGTATTTCTCCTTGTCTTCCGCATAGGTAGCCTGCCCCCAGTCATTCTTGACGTTGGGGTTGCCTTTTAGATCCAGGCATTCCTGGGAAAGCTCGCCCTGCTGGGGGTCAAAGACGAACTCCGGCATCCCGCGACTGTCACGGGAGAGCTTGGCCTGCAGAGCGGACTTGTCATCAGCGACACCGTGCTCGGGTTGGCATGTGGTGTAACACTGGAAGAAAGCCGTGCCGCGGTATTCCAGGCCGTCAATCATTGACTTGTAGAGTTTTGCGGAATTTGCCATCGAGATCTGCGCGATGTAGGGGCTGCCGTGACCGATGGTCATGATCTCGGCGACACTTTTTTTCTCAGTGAGCTTGCCCTGCGAGGCACGGCCGAACTGGTTCATGTCGTAACCGCCGAGCATGTTTGAACTGTCGGAGTTTTGTCCGCCGGTGTTGGAATAGACCTGCGTGTCAAGCATCAGGGCTTTCACGTTCGGGCGGTTTTGCAGGATCACTTTACTGAGGTTCTGGAACCCGATATCGCCAAGCGCACCGTCTCCGCCGATCAACCAGACCTTCGGCAGCTCCTTGATCTCAAGGTCGGTCATGATGTTCTCGGTGAGGTGAGTCAGGTCCCAATAGGATTGCTCTGTAAACGGCGCGGGATTTTCACTAACGAGGAAATTTGCCAGGCGCTCCGGCGCAACCGAGCGGCGGGCATGCTGAAGCATCAGGCTTTCACCCAACAGCCAGCTGATCGTGGGACCATCCTGAAACAGGGAGTTCATCCAGGGATAGGGGTGCGGGTTGGACGGCGGGGTTGAACCGTAAACAGTGTTACAGCCGGTGCTTGCGCCCATGAACATGGTGGACATGCCGTTGGCAAGCCGCCCGTCGGTGGCCTGCAGGCGCTTATGGTTAAAGGCATCCTGATTCATGACTGCGCTCATGCCTTCAATCACGTCCTGATCGGAAATTTCACCGTGTGCTTCAAGCCGCTCGTCGGTATCCTCGCTGCTCTCACCACCGAGCCCGGTGACGATATGGGCAAATGCGCGCTTGAAGAGCAGGTAGGATTCCTCGTCCCCGGCCTTCATTTTTTCCAGTACGGCAAGGCCGTTTTTCTGCAATTCCCCGGCTTTCTTGTAGAGGCGGTCGGCCTTGCTGTGGTAAAGTGGGCGCATGTAGGCCTCGGTGATCGAGGCGGCGGCACGCAGGATGGACTTTTCCCCACAGCCGGCGCAGGCACCATCGCCTGACACCAGTGCCTCGTAATTGCGGCGCACCATGAGGTGGTTGCGCAACGCGGCCGGGCGTGAATCCTCGGGGGCATCATCATTGTAGAGGCCGAGGTATTTTTGCGGCGTGTCAGGCAACAGGCGGCTGAAAATCTGGGCACCTGTCAGGGTCTGGTTGAGTTCCTCGGTGTCCGGAACCATGACCAGTGCGCCATGGTCGCCGCATTCCTCAACGCATTCACCGCATCCCTTGCAGAGGTCGGAGACAAAAATTGAGAATATGCCACCACCGCCGGGGTTCTTCTTCTCAATGTTGCGGAAGATGGCCGGGACTTTGTTGTAGGCAATCGGGACGACATCCAGGATGGCATCCAGCTGGGCCTTGGCCTCGTCGGTAACGGCACCGTTGAGGGCACTGACCTGTTCCTTTATGATTTCCTTGAATGGCAGTTTTTCCTTGGCATCGGTGGTTTCGACCATCCTGGCACGGGCTGCCTCCTCAATGGCGGGGACGTGGCCGATTAACGCCTCGCGGGCCGCGGAGTCGGAGACATAGTTGGTAATTGCTGTCTTGAGCACGGTCTCGACATCCTGCGCGGTATTCGGCAGCGCAGTGTCGGGGCATGCGGTAATGCACTCCATGCACTGGGTGCAGTTCTCCGGGATATAGAGTGGCGTCTCGCGACGGGCGACGTATTTCGAGGAGGTGGCTCCTGTGCCTGCGGCCATCACGCCGACCGAGGCGAGTGCGCCTGCCGGCTGGTGGTAGCCTTTGTCGGCACGGAACTCGGAATCGAATTTGCCGAGTTGCTGGACAGGTGCTTTGGCGGCCTGCTCCGCAGGAGCTTCATGGGTGGAGACATTGTCCATGCCAAGTCCTGCAGTCGGCAAAAGCGTGTAGCTTTCACCAATCGGAGCAAGCGGGTCGAGGCGCATACTGGAGCGATCCTGCGCATCGATTTCACCGTATTTGATTTCAGTGACACGGCTGAAGCCCTCCTTCATCACCGTCATGTTCGATTCCACAACCGCTTCACCAAAGCGGCCGAACTTCTTCTCGTATTGCTTGCGTATGTCTTTCTCGTATTGCTCATTCTCGATACCGTGATCCTGCAAAAAGGTTGACACACGGAAGAATGCCCCAAGGAAGGAATTGCCCTGCATGCGCAGTTGCAGGTCCGGCCTGTCGGTCGCCGCCTTGGCGATTTCAAACCCGGGCAGAATAAATATCCGGATATTATTTTCCTGAACAAATTCGCGATAATGTGCCGGGATACGTTCCCAGGCAGTCTCCGGCGTGTCGGAGGATTCCCAGACAAGGCATCCGCCGCGATTGACCCCGGCGAGGGGGTTGGTGTGGGTAAAGGCCTTTGGGTCGCAGCAGAGCACCACGTCGACATGGTTAAGCTCGCAGTTTACACGGATGCGCTCGGGCGCAACGGTGAGATAGTAGTTTGTCGGAGATCCTTTTTTCTCCGACCCGTATTTAGGATTGGCCATAATGAAGAGCTTTTCCATCAACCGGCCCTCCTCATCATAGTCGGGGTTGGCCTCGGCAATGTGGTGGCCGAATGAACCGATAATCTCGCCCATGTTCTTGCCGGTGGTGATCATGCCCCAGCCACCTATGGAGTGGAAGCGTACCGCGATGGCACCGGCTGGCAGCAGCGAGGGCGTGTCCTTGGAAATAACCGCGTAAGGGTGGTCGATTCCCAATGTGAAGTAGCTGGTGCCATCGGCCGCGCTCCTGCCGTCGCTGCGGGTGAGTGCCCCGGTTGTAAATTCATAGGCCCCGAGGGTGTGCTCGGGACGGAAGTCGCGCGAACCGATGCCATAGGAGCCGTTAAACAGGCGCGGGGTTTCCTCAAGCGAAAGCGGCGGGACAGTCCCTACACCTGCCTTGTGTGCCTCCAGTGCCTTGTTAAGAGCAGTGCGGATGTCGCGTCCAAGCGGGTTGTCGCCGGCCATGCCCTCGTCGGTGCGCTCAAGGACAATAACGTTCTTCTTGCCGCGCAGTGCTTCGATTACTGCGGCCTCGGGAAAGGGGCGGATGACATTGATGTGGAGGGAGCCAACCTTGGCGTTGCGCTGATCGCGCAGGTAGTCACATGCCTCCTCAATATTTTCGGCAGCACAGCCGAGAGACACGAACACGGTATCAGCGTCCCCGCACCGGTATGCGTCGATCAGGCCGTAACGGCGTCCTGTGAGGTCGCCGAACTCCTGAAAAGCCTGCTCGAGGAAGCCCAGGATGGGCTCATTAAAGTTGTTGCGGCGGGCGACCACGCCGTTCATGTAGTGTTCCTGGTTCTGCACCGGGCCGAGAAGGATAGGTGCCTTAAGGTCCATCATCGCCGGGACACGCCGCCGGGTTGGCCCGAAGAGTTCTCTCTGCGCTTCGGTCGGGCAGTCGATAGTGTCGTTCGTGGCCCCGAGATACTCGCGCAGTAATTCGCTTTCCGGCTTGAGATACATACGCTCGGAATGGGTGGTGAGCATGCCGTCCTGGACGTTCATCCCGGGGTTGAGGGCGAGTTCATTGACCTTGCGCAGGATTATTCCCTGGTCAGCGGCCTGTTGCGCGTCTTTTGCAAAGAGGATTGTCCAGCCGGTGTCGAGTGCGGAATAAACGTCATCATGTCCGCAGTGCACATTCAGGGCGTGTTTGGTGAGGGCACGGGCACCGACTTCAAGCACCATGGTTGAGCATTTTCCCGGTGCGTGGTAATACTGTTCCATCGCGTAGGCCAGTCCCTGTCCCGAAGTGAAGTTCACCACCCGGCGACCGGTGACGGCAAGAGCCGTGGCGCCACCCTGGGCAGAGTGCTCACCCTCGGTTTCAATAGCGATTTTCTGGTTGCCCCAGACATCGAGCTTGCCCTCGGCGTAGGCGGCCTGATAAATCTCCCCGCCCTCGGTCGAGGGGGTGATGGGATAGAAAACCCCGCCTTCTGTAACGCGCACCTCCACATGCTCGGCAACCAGCTGGTTGCCGTTACAGGTAATGGCAATACCCGGGTATTTTGGGCTAGCAGTGTGTTTTCCTGCTTCCGAGGTTGCAATGGATTCGGGATTTTGTGTTTCGTTGGCCATTGGCGGATGTATTATATAGGCTTGCCTGACACCGTGAGGGTGTCAGCAAGATTGTATTGAGAAGAAAAGCCAATCTAGCGGGTTGTCCGATCTGATGCCAATTAAAATCACCTTCAGCCCCTTGAATTGGCGTTTAAAGCCGCGGCAGGCAGGATTTGCAAGGAATTACCTGTTGTTGGCAAAAGTGATGCGAATCTTCGCAGTTCCGGGTTGAAATAACGGTTTAGGAAGCTACCGAAGCACAGCCATAGCATATCATGTCGAAATACGATCTAATTGTTATCGGCGGCGGGCCGGCGGGATACGTTGGAGCCCTCCGCGCCGCGCAACTCGGCAAAACTGTTGCCTGCGTCGAGAGAGAACGTGCTGGCGGCACCTGCCTGAACTGGGGTTGCATCCCGACCAAGGCATTGCTGCGCAACGCCGAGTTGTATCGCTTAATGCAGCATCATGCGGATGAGTTTGGCTTTGCCTTTGACAATCTTTCCTTCGACTGGAGCAAGGTGGTTGGCCGCAGTCGCAAGGTGGCAGACCGTTTGGCGGGCGGGATTGAGTTCCTGTTCAAGAAGAACAAGGTGGACTATGTGCTTGGTACCGGCTCGATACCGGAGGCCGGCAGGGTGGAGGTTACAGATTCAAACGGCGGCAGCCAGGTTCTGGAAGCGGAGCATGTTATGGTCGCAACCGGCTGCAAGACCAGGGAATTCCCCGACCTGCCGATGAACGGGCACTCGGTGATTGGCAGCAGTGATGCGATGGTAATGGAGCGCCAGCCGAAAGATATCATTGTCATAGGGGCGGGTGCTATCGGTGCCGAGTTTGCTTATTTTTTCAATGCTTTCGGCACCAAAGTGACATTGGTCGAGGTGATGCCGAATATCCTGCCGGTCGAGGACAGGGATATAAGCAACCTGCTGGAGCGCAACTTCAAGAAGCAGGGAATCAACGTCATGACTTCAACCAAGGTGACCTCGACGCAGGTTTCCGGGAACGGCGTGGAGATAACGGTCGAGACGGAACCCGGAGTGCCTGGGGTTCTCAATGCCGAGGCTGCCCTGGTGGCGATTGGAGTGGCCCCGGTGTTGCCGGCAGGAATCGAGCCACAGCTTGAGCGCGGATATATCGTCACGGATGAACGTTACCAGACCAGTGTTCCCGGCGTGTTTGCCGCAGGTGATATCATTGGCCCGCCATGGCTGGCGCATGTTGCCAGCTTTGAGGCAACTCAATGTGTCGAAGGTTTGTTCACGGCGCATTCCCCGCGCAAAGTGGATAGTTTTCCCGGGTGCACCTATTGCCAGCCGCAGGTGGCCAGCGTGGGACTTACCGAGCAAATGGCTGAGGATAAAGGCCTTGAGTTTAAGATAGGACAGTTTCCTTACCAGGCCAGCGGCAAGGCACAGGCAATTGGCGAGACCGAGGGATTTATCAAGTTAATCGTTGCCGAGCCATACGGTGAGATTCTCGGGGCCCATATTATTGGGGTCGAGGCGACAGAGTTAATCGCTGAGCTTGGCTTGGCGATTGCCGCGGAGCTGACCTTTGAGGACATCGAGAACACGATTCATGCGCATCCAACGCTCAGTGAAATGGTGAACGAGGCTGCCGGTGCAATACACGGAAAGGCAGTTCATATTTAATGACCGTGGTGTAGCGGCACCTGCTGGGGAAAACAGGATAATCCTGTAAGCGGACGCCTGGTTGGCTGTGCGGGATTTCCCCCCGGGTTATTTGAGCCGGGTGGGTGAAAACCGGTTGGATCTGCGTGAATTATCCGTTTCATGCAGTTTTTTTCAGTGGTGGCATGGCTGATACTAATGGGTGGAAACCGGGCATCGGGGACTAAATTTCAAGTTTCTTGCGTTTTATAGCTGAAAAGGCGCACAGTTTGTTTAAGCTTTGCCACCATGAATACTCGTGGATTACAGAGGGGTTCCGAAGTTGCAGCTGCTCTGGCAGTCATGGCAGTCATGGCAGCCGTGACGGTTAGCGCGGTTATTTTTTTCTTGATAACGCGTCCGTGGACGCTGACTGAGCCTCCGGCAGGCAAGGAGGAATCCGGCGCGGGACAGGTGTCTTCCACTCAACGGGAGGCTGTAGATGCGCCGGCCACCCCGGGCGAGAGTGTTGCTCCGCAACCCGCAAGCACTGTTTCTCTTCCTGTGCCTGCCGACACGCCTGAAATTTCCAATGTTCCGCAACCCGTTGTTCCTTCGGTTACAGGTCCGGGCGCAAGCCCGGAGCAACTTGTCGGGGAAATTGCCAGGCGGTTTGCTGCGGGAGATTTTACCGGCGCCGAAGAGCTGCTTGGCAAGGATGCTGCGGGCAGTGCGGCTGCCCTTGAGGTGATCTTCGGGGATGCGGGTTATGAACCGGATAAAGGTCAGAAGCCGTTAGAAGTCGGCACCATCGGGGATGTTGTGCGCTGGGTGATACCGGTGCGTAAACGCGGCACTGGGCCACAACCGGGGATTGCTGCTGAGCGTATATTCATTGATTTGGCGAAAAAAGTTAATGAGAAAGGGGAAATCGAGTGGTCTGTAAAAAGGATTCTCTATCCTCCCGCAATTGATGTCCTTATTGCGGATGGCACAGCTTTCCCGAATGCAATTTCTGAGCATGTCAGGACTGAAGAGGATGCGCTGATGATGGCGGACGGGTTTATAACCGCCATTAAACACCTGGATTATGCAACTGCCCTGGGAGGGTGTGCCCCGGAGACAGTCCCTGAAGAAAAAATAGCCGGTTTGTGTATTCTCTTTGAGGAGGGCGAGATCAGGTTGCGCCAGAAGAAACCACTGGTGGCTACGGCTTTAAGTGAGGAGAAGGCATGGGTGATAGCGCACGTTGAGTCCAAGAAGTTTGAGCAACCTTCTGAATTCGGGTTGGTCATGAAACGCAATGCCGGGGACAAAGATGCCCAATGGCAAATCACTGAGATCAACTTTGGCAAGCTGCTGGACACCTACATTGCCGCCTCAGAGGCGGGTAGGGTGCCTTACACGCCGATCAAGTCACGACCCGGATCAGGGGATATTCTGGTTCTCTATTTTGAATATGATAAAGTTGAGCTGCTGCCGCGGGCCAAGCGCCAGATCGAGATTCTTTCCGGGATCCTCAAGACCGACAGGAGCAAGACCTTAAGCATAGTGGGCCATGCGGATGCGCTGGGCACGGAAAATTATAATGTGCGTTTATCTTCTGCCCGGGCGGCGGCAGTAAAACAGCAAATCAGTGTCTATGGAGTTCCTGCAAGCCAGGTCATTACCAAGGGACTGGGCGAGGCGCAGCCCTGGAAGTCCAACCGGCGCAATGACGGCAGCGATGACCCGAAAGGGCGCAGCTACAACCGTCGGGCAGAGTTGGGCCTGCACTTTTGAGCGCACGGCAGCATTATATTGCGCCGGCGATATTAAGCCGTCCCGGACGGCGGGGGCTTTCCGCCCGCGCCGGCAACGAGTGTTTTTATTGTTCCCCGGCGATCCATCAGCTGATTGTATTTCCGGCTATTGGCTAATGCAATAGAGCCTTGAGAAGGTGCGCAGATACATCTTTCCTCCAACTACCGCGGGCGTGGCATAAATCCCCTCAGGGAACCTGTAATTGCTGATGGGCTGCAGTTTATCGCTGGCAAGGAGGACATTAAGCTCACCTTCTTTGCTGCAGCAGTAGATCTTGTCGTTGACACAGATCGGTGAGCTGTAAGGCGGGCCAATCACCCGTTCCTGCCACAGGATTTCACCGTCATTGGCGCGCCGGCAGGTCATGATTCCGCCATCATTAAGCAGGAACATCAGGCCCTTGAAAGAGAGCCCGGTGGGGACGTAGGGCAGGCCTTTGAGCCCGGCTTGCCAGGCAATCCTCGGCTGGCCGTCACGGACGTTGATCACGGCGGACTCCTTGCCGCCGGACCCGGAACCCGCGGCGGCAAAAATTGTGTCTCCGGAAATCACCGGGCCGCCAACACAGCGTTGCGAGAACCCGGCATCGTGTTCCCAGCGGATCTTGCCAGTCGAGGGGTTCAGTGCAGTGATGCCGTGCGAAGTGCTGCTGAAAACAAGTTCATTGACATCGTCATGGGCAAGGCGGACCACGGGGGTGCTGTAGGCGCCTTTGTCATTTGAATCCCTTTTGACCCGCCATTTTTCATTGCCGTTTGCAGGATCAAGGCCGGCGATAAAGCTGGTGCCGGTTTCTCCATGGCTACCTATTACCAATACCCCCCCTGCGAGCACCGGTGAAGCGGAACTGCCATGCTTGGCATAAAATTTACCGATGTTTTTCCCCCATAATTCCTTACCTGAATGATCAAGGGCAAGGACTTCCGTCCCTTTTGGAGAAGTCCATGTGACATACACCCGTTCACTGTCACAGCATGGGGTGGATGAGGCATAGTCGTTAAAGCGGTGCTGCCTATAGATGGCAAAGGCCTGTTTATTGCGCCATTTTTCATCACCGTTCCTGGCATCCAATGCCATGATATAGCGGATGCCTCCGGCTTGATCATCAGTGGCGGTCAGGAAAATGGTCTCACCCCAGAGAACCGGCGAGGAATGTCCGGTGCCAGGCAGCTCTTTTGACCACTTGATGTTCTCCTCGCTGATTTTCGCGGGGATCCCCTTGGCTTCGGACAAACCTGAGGCTCCAGGGCCGCGGAATTGTGTCCATTCCTGGGCGCAGGCTGCCCCCCTGATGCCCAGTAGTGTAATGATTACCACCAAAGAAGAAAAAAACTGACGATTCATATTTTCTACCCTATCGCCCAAGGCGCCCATCGTCACGATCATAAACAAATGTTCTCGGATTTGATACTAGGGCTTAAATCGCTTACAATTGCCCTCGCAAAATGAGTGATATCGCATCTCATCCACTGCCTGATGCCTTAGGTCATTTTGGTACTTACGGCGGAATGTTTGTCCCGGAAACGCTTATGGCGGCTCTCACGGAGCTGACTGTGGAGTATGAGAGAGCCAAGGAGGATCCCCTGTTTAACGAGGAGCTTGATTTTCTGCTGCGTGAATATGTGGGACGACCAACACCATTGACATTTGCTGAGCGCTGGAGCGAGGAACTCGGCGGTGCGAGGATTTATCTTAAGCGTGAAGACTTGCTGCATACCGGCGCGCACAAGATTAATAATGCCATGGGCCAGATTCTCCTGGCAAAACGGCTCGGCAAGGATCGCATTATCGCCGAGACCGGTGCCGGTCAGCACGGAGTTGCCACTGCGACAGTATGCGCGCGTTTTGGATTTAAGTGCGTGATTTATATGGGGGAAGTGGACATGGAACGGCAGGCATTGAATGTTGCACGCATGCGGTTTTTGGGTGCCGAGGTATGCGCAGTAACTGCCGGGCAGCGCACACTCAAGGAGGCGGTTAACGAAGCAATGCGGGACTGGGTGACCAACGTGGCAACTACCCACTACATTCTGGGAAGCGCCCTGGGTTCACATCCATATCCAATGATGGTGCGTGATTTCCACCGGGTGATCGGTGAGGAAGCCCGTCGTCAGATTCTTGAACGTGAACAAAGATTGCCTGATTACCTGGTGGCCTGTGTCGGTGGCGGCAGCAACGCTATTGGCCTTTTCCATCCTTTTCTCGATGATGAGTCAGTGAAGATGCTGGGTGTCGAAGCCGGTGGTCGCGGCATCCGGCGCGGCGAGCACGCCGCACGCTTCGAGGGTGGCACGCTCGGTGTTCTACAGGGCACGAAAACCTGGGTGTTGGCGAATGACGATGGCCAGATTGAGTTGACGCATTCTGTTTCTGCCGGTCTGGATTACGCCGCGGTTGGGCCGGAACACGCCTACCTTAAAGACATTGGCCGCACCGAGTATTCTTACGCCACGGATGCCGAGGCTCTTGAGGCTTTTCAGGAAGTGTCATTAATTGAGGGAATTATTCCGGCTCTGGAGACTGCCCATGGCCTTGCAGGGGTGCGCAAACTTGCCCCTGAGCTTGGCAAAGAGGGCCTCATCATTTGCAATTGCTCCGGCCGCGGAGACAAGGATGTTGCGCAAGCTGCAAAGCTGATTTTTGGTGAAGATGTATTTGGCTAGCAGGCCGTTATCGGGATATGGTATTTTCCCTGTTTCCCCTAGAACTCCATGAAATCCCTTATAATCAGTTTTTTAAGCTTCCATATTGTCTGCGGACCTGGTGTCGCCCAGGATAACCCGAAACCGCAGGCAGCAGCCCAGAAACCGCAGGCAGTGGAGGCAAAACCCGCGGCGCAGCAGCAAGATCCCATTACAGCCACCGATGAAGCGGCATTAACGGCTGCAATTGGGAAAAATGTGGTTGTCACCGGCAAGGTGCGCGATTCCAATCTCTCGCCGGCCACGGCTACTGTGCGTATTTATTTTGCAGGGAGCGGGTTCCGGCTGCTTATCGAACCGGATCATTTTGATGCTTCTGAAGGATGGGGGATCGAGGAGAAGATCGGCAAGGTGATTTATGCGCGCGGCAAGGTGGTTAAGGCTGACGGGTTTTTGCAGATCAGCCTGACCAAGCCGAACCAGATGGCGGCCAGCCCCGACAAGTTAGCTAAAGCCCCACCTGTCAGTAATACAGCCGGGACAGAAGAAAAAAAAGTATTTGAGCCGGTGTCGCCGGGCGCAATCCTTCCGGTAAAGCCAGGCGAGGAAGATCTGCAGCCCGAAGGGGATGCGCTTTCAGTGAAGGTGGTATTGCCGATGTTTGCAGGCGGGCCACCGACAATGGTGGTCAGCGAGGTAACTGCCGAGATTATAGACAAGAAAGACTCGGGGCCGATGCAGGCGAGCTTTGAACTTAAGCCAAAGCTTGATAACAAGCCGATGATTGCCGTCATGACTTACCTACCGGAAAAATATAAATCCCTTGGATGGCCCCGTGACAAGGCTGTGCATTTTATCATTGATGAAGTGCAGGCAGACAGCGCGCCTCCCAATTTTGCGGCGGCAGTTCTTATCGAGTGCCTTCTTTCCGGTATTGAGATACCCGAAAGCGTGGTGTTATTCGGGGGCATGAACAGCGCGGGAAAGATAACCCGCTCGGGTGACAGGGCCCGGGCCGATGCATCCTATGTGGAAGCCGTTGCATTGGTCGCGAAGGCTGCAATACCGCCGGTGCCGGAGCGAGAGGACAAATCCCGCCGCCGCAGTGCTTTGGGTGCGCCGAAAACGATAGTCAAGAACAGCCTATACCTGATTACCGGCCAGGTGCCGGCTGATACTCTGGATGATTTCATTCTGGATGAGGACTGGATGACCCTTAACAGTGTTCAGGTTTTGTCCTGCTCAACCTTTGTGGAAGCGGTGGAATTAATCCGTTCCATTGCCGCAGGCACCGGGAAGGGGAAGCCAATTATTGACCTTGCTGCTGCGCAGAAAGTGTTGCGCGAGCGTTCGAACATTTATGGCATGCTCACCAACGACAAGGTCTGGGCCCGGATAGTAGCGGCAGGACGGGCAAGCAAGGGTAATAATACCGCCTTTGCCTATGCACGGATGCGCACCAAGAAGGTGGCCAAGACCTATTCCCTTGAACGTTGCATTTCCCACACGCACAACCAGATTGAATTTGCCAGCAGCGGCCACCTCGACAAGTTCACGGAGAGAGATTTGCGCAAATATATACGTGATCTGGTTGCAGAAATGAGGAGGATCGAGGAAAAAATCCACCCGGAAGCAAAAATATTGCTGGGAACGGCAAAGGACTACCTTGAAGAGATTGAGGATCATGCCGCGTCCAGGCGCAAGGTTGGCCGGAAAGGGGAAATCCCGGAACGCATACAACAACAGTACGATGCAGCCAAGAAAGCCTACAATGATGCCCGCAGTGCTGCGCGGAAAAAACCCAAGTGAATGAAAATGGCGTCCCCGGGCTCAGAGGATTTTTCCTTTAGGCCTGGCAGGCTTAACGCTGCCAGATGACGGCCTCATCGCCCTTCCCGGTACCGGCCAGGGCCTCCTGAAAAGCGGCGGCATCCCAGCCTTTCAGTTTTCCAAGGCATTTAAAGAGATCCTTTGCGTTCGGGGTATTGGTGGAAAGCTCGATTTCTTCCGGGTCATTGCCCTCGGGGAGATTGAGCGAGATGAGCGGCTCACCTGCATAGGATGACACCCGCACGCGCATCACGTCCCCCCATGGGACGGTTCCTATTTTTTCATCATCTTCAAAAATATCGATCAGCTTGGCAGTGAATTTGTAAGTCAGGGAACTTCCTGCATCGTCTCCATCATTGCCATCCATAACGACATCGTCCTCATCATTTGCCGCGCCCGCATTATCTTCATCCTCGTCTTCCACCTGACGTTTCGGTTCAATCCCGCAACCGCTTGATGGATCAAATGTGAACTCGGCGTTCATCAGGGCGGTATAGATGTCCGCAAGCCAGCCCTCAAAGGAATCGGCTACCTCCTCATTACTGTCGTCATTGACGAATTTACTTATTGCCCCGCTTTCCAGCTCAACGCAGAGGAGGTCACCAGTGCCATCTTCCGCGAAGGGCAACCAGTCACCCGGGCAGATTTTTTCTTCCCCTGCATCATCCCGCAGCGTTTCAAGTTCATTCCACGATTCCTGTACGAGCTCAAGGGGCATTAGACTGAACATGTCAAAGAACCCGGGGTTACTCTCCTGACTCTGCCCATTGCAAGTGAGCAGGAAATCACGGTAATCGGTGGGCAGTTCCTGACCAATATTTTCTTCAAGTGCTTCTACCTCGGCTTCTTCAGTGCCGGGATTCAATGACTCGATTATAGCACGTGCCTTGGCAGTGAGTTCACCTTCGAGCTTGGACCAGATCTTCTTCATCAGGGTGGATTAACGTTGCTTCAGTTGTCCTTGATTGTGTTATGATTTTGCTCAGCCATAACGAATTCTGCAAAGTTCGCAAGGAAGCGTTTTGGATAGGTGGCATTAAGGATCACATTGTTGCCTTTGTAGTCCCGGGAGAGAATCTTGCCCTCACGGTGCAAAAGAGCCACCAGATCCTGCCGGATTTGGGGGATTTGGAGGTTGTTGCGGACTATATTTTCCAACAGCATATCTCCCATTTTTGCCACCAGGGTCTCCATGCCAGCGCCGTTCTTGGTGGAAATAAGAACACTCCCGCCGAAGTGCGTTTCCAGCTCGTGCATACGGTCATTGTCGATCAGGTCTATTTTGTTGATTGCCAGAATAATGCGTTTTTCATCAGCACCCAGTTCCTTGAGGACATCAAGGGTGGTTTGATAATGTTCGTGGATATCCGGCGAGCTGGCATCGACGACATGAACGAGAAAATCCGCCAATACCGCTTCCTCAAGGGTGGCCTTGAAGCTTTCGACCAGCCCGTGCGGCAGGCGCCGCACGAAACCCACAGTGTCGGTCATCAATAAAGTCTGCCCGTCTGCCAGTTCGAGTTTTCTTGTGGTTGTGTCCAGGGTAGCAAAGAGTTTGTCCTCCGTCAGCACTTCACTGTGAGTCAGTTTATTCAACAATGAGGACTTCCCGGCATTGGTATAACCGACGATTGCCGCATGTGGAAGCGGCGTGCGCAGCCGGTCCTTGCGCTGGGTCGCCCGTTGTTTTTTCACGGTTGCCAGTTCCGCCTTAACCCTGTCGATGCGTTTGTGTGCCAGCCGGCGATCCACCTCAATTTGTTTTTCGCCTTCGCCGCGCGCAGCGCCCGCACCTCCCTTGCCTCCTCCGGAACCTCCACCCTGCCGGTCGAGGTGGCTCCACATTCGCACCATGCGCGGCAGCGCGTACTGCATGCGTGCCAACTGAACCTGTAACCGCGCCTCCTTGGTTTGTGCGCGCATGGTGAAAATATCAAGGATTACTTCCTGCCGGTCAATAACAAGGATGTTTGCTTCCTCTTCCCAGTTCCGCTGCTGGCGCGGCGTAAGCTCGTTGTCGAAAATAATGCAATCACAACCCAGTGCCTTGGCTTCGCCAATAACCTCGGCCATTTTGCCCTTGCCCATCAGGTGCGAGGGATAATTGCCCCGCACTTTAATGAGCCGGGTTTCAGCTATTGCGATATCGAGGGTGCCAACGAGTTCACGCAATTCCTCCAGCAGACTGGTCGCTTCATCAACATCAGCCTTGTTGAGAAACACCCCGATAAGCAGGGCGGTTTCAACCATTTGCGGCTTCTCCCGGACTTCAAACATACTCGGTTACTATAACGCCTTTGTCGGCAAAGAGAAAACGCTTGGCTTATTTTACTTTGGCTGCTGCGCGCATAGGGAGTGGCGGGTTTGGTTGCACGGTTGTAAGTTCACTGCCAATATGGCGAAGCGTCCGGATTGCAAGACTCGTGAGGAGGTGATGTTTTATGACACTGATGCCGGGGGTGTAGTGCACAATATCGCCTATTTGCGCTTTATTGAGAAGACGCGGACCCTGCTTGGCGCCAAGCTCGGGTTGAGCCTCAAGCGCATGAAAGAGAGCGGACTTTATGCGGTGGTGATACGAACAGAGATTGATTACCTCAAGGCGGCATTGCTTGGCGACCACCTTACGGTGCACGGTTGGCTGGAGGAGGTGGGGAAAGTGCGCTTCTGCTGTGCGTTCGAAGTGACCCGCGATCCGGATGGGGCAAAGCTGGTAACCTCGCGGCAGGAACTGGCGATGGTTCAAATGCCTGAAGGCCGTCCCTCGCGGCTGCCAAAGGAGCTCGAGCAGTACCGGCCGTGATAAATCGTATACGACTGATACTCGCTTACGATGGCGCATCCTTTAAGGGTTGGCAGAGCCAGGCGTGCGGCAACACCGTGCAGGATCACGTTGAGAAGGCGATTTCTGGAATTACCGGGGAAGTGTTGCGCATTCACGGGTCGGGGCGCACTGATACCGGGGTGCATGCCCTCGGGCAAGTGGCGCACTTTGATCTGCCCGTGGGCAACCGCATGAGTGCAGATGACTGGCTGCGTGCGCTTAACTCCTGTTTACCTGCCACGGTGCGTATACTGAGCGCAGGAATGGTTGGCGGGGATTTTCATGCGCGTTTTAGCGCTCTACGGAAAACGTATCGCTATGAGATTGATCTCAGCGAGGTATTGCACCCATTGCGCTGCGGCCGGGTATGGCACCATCCCGGCCAGCTGGATCTGGCTTGCCTGCGCGAGGTATGTGCCCTTTATCGCGGTGAACATGAGTTCGGTGCTTTTGCGGCAAATCGTCCCGGTGATAGTGATCAGCTGAACATGACCCGGGTTATAACCGCTGCAGATATAGATGAAGATTCCGGGAAGGTGTTGATTACTTTTTCCGGCAACGGTTTCCTTTACAAGATGATGCGGTTGCTCGTTGGCGGAGCGGTTCGGGTGTCAGAGGGCCGCGAGACTTTGTCTTGGATCCGCGAGCTCTTGGAGCATCCCGGAGGGCGCAAATGCCAATATTGCGCGCCTGCGGAGGGACTCTATCTGGAAAAGGTCGAATACCCGCAGGGAGAGCAGTGATCCTAATCCTTTTGCCGCAAAAGGTTCCAGGCGCTCACCAGCGCCTTCACGCCGGCAAGTTCAATAGACGGGTCGACACCACAGCCCCAGATGCCGGGACCATTTACTTGCTCAAGCAGGATGTAGGCAGCGGAATCCGCATCTGAACCGTGGCGAATGGCGTGTGATCGGTAGTCGCTCAATTTAAAGTCTTTCAGTTCAAGATCTTCAAGTGCATTCACAAAGGCGTTTATCGGCCCATTGCCGACTCCAGTTGCATCCCGAAGCTTCCCCTCATACTGGATTTGTGCCCGGCACCGGACATGCCCCGCGTCGACATCGTGGTGGTCAAGTTCGTAGTTGGAGAGGACAAGTTTGTGCTCAATATTAACGAATTGGTCAAAGAACGCCTGGCGGATTTCCTCATTGGATAATTCGCGCCCGAGTTTGTCGGCAAGGGAGTAGATCCGCCCGCCGACCTGAGGCTGCATCGCCTTGGGCAAGTCAAACCCGTATTCGCGGTCAAGGATGTAGGCTACGCCGCCTTTTCCGCTCTGGCTGTTGATACGGATGATGGCTTCATAGGTTCTGCCGATATCTTCCGGGTCGATAGTCAGGTAAGGCACCCCCCAGGGCTCATTGCCGCCTTGCCGTAAATCCATTCCCTTCTTAATGGCATCCTGGTGACTGCCGGAAAAAGCGGTGAATACGAGGTCACCGGCATATGGATGCCGGTCGGGAACGGACATTTGTGTGCAGCGCTCGTAGACATCACGAGCACCCGGGAGATCGGAAAAATCGAGGCCGGTATCAATACCGTGGCTGTTCATATTGAGGGCCACGGTGGCGATGTCCAGGTTGCCGGTGCGCTCGCCGTTGCCGAAAAGGGTGCCTTCTATGCGGTCAGCGCCGGCGAGCAGACCCAATTCTGTGGCGGCGGTTCCCGTGCCCCGGTCATTATGCGTGTGCAGGCTGATATGAACACATTCGCGCTGTTTGATATTGCGGCAGAACCACTCGATTTGGTCAGCATGAATATTAGCAGTAGTCCATTCGACGGTGGCCGGCAGGTTCAGTATAATGGGTTTTTTTTCCTCGGGCCGCCAGACATCCATGACCCCGTGGCAAACCTCAAGGGCGAACTCAAGCTCGGTATCCGAGAAACTCTCCGGAGAATATTCCAGATTAATATCCGAGTCAGGAAGGCCGGCAACCAGTTCTTTTACCAGTGCTGTCCCCTCAACTGCCAAGCCTTTGATTTGTTCACGGCTTGCGCCGCCAAAAGTGATGCGTCGCTGTAGCGGGGAGGTTGAATTGTAGAGGTGGACAATGGCCTTTGGAACACCTTCGATTGCTTCAAAAGTGCGCTTAATCAGGTGTTCGCGCGCCTGCACCAGGCACTGCAGCTCAATATTTTCCGGGATCAGCCCGTCATCGACAAGCTTGCGGACAAAAGCGAACTCGGTTTCCGAAGCTGACGGGAAGCCGACCTCGATCTGTTTGAAGCCGATTTTCACCAGTAATTCAAACAGCTCAAGTTTTTGCGTGATGTTCATCGGCACGGCTAGTGCCTGATTGCCATCGCGCAGATCAACACTGCACCAGATTGGTGAGCGCGTGATGCTCTTCTCCGGCCATTGTCGTTCCGGAAGGTCGACTGGCGGAAACGGGCGGTATTTTTTAAGGCTTTGCGGTTTCATGGTTTTCTGTGTTGGGAAAGGGCAACGGGGATTGTCTTGTGAACGCAGTGCACCCTCAGGTAACAGGTGCGGGCACTGGGAAAGAAATACTTGCTCGACCTACAGGCCGAGCAAAAGAAGGGGGCGCAGCAGCTTGCCGGGCAGGAAAAGCCCGTTATGAGTGATTTGCTGTGTGTGAGCCGCAATCATGGGATGCCGATATAGTCGAACCACTTAAGATAAGGCCTGGCGTTGCAAAGTCAATTTACCCCGGGAGAGATTACCTGTTTGGGCTCCGATTGCTGCGGCGGCGCAGGATCATCCACAGGCCGAGGATCGGAAGTATATAGAAAATACCCGACTGCGGTACCGGCGAAGGTGTCCTCGGCTCGGTAACAGGCGAGGGGAGCGTCCCGCCGGCGTCAGAGGCGGGGTCAAACTCGACAGGGGGTTCCTCAGGTGCGGCGGGTGCTGCCAGGGGGCCGACGTCGATAGTCTCAGCCAATACCGCGATAGGAAAGAAGGTAGCGAGTATCAATGAATGGAATTTTAATAGATTCATCAAGAGGGGGGTATCCCCTCCAGCTGGCAGCAGCGGAGTTTAAATCAGTGGAGTTTAAAGAAATTAGAGAATTACTTGGGCTTGGTGAGCGACTTTACTCGCGATCAATTGGATGATCCTGCCATAACAGCATAATCATTGTGCAGGCGGCAACATTATGCAGAATTACAACTGGCGAAAGGGCTATGTTTTTCAAGATACATGGACCAAATTGCCTTGATTGATGGGTGAGCTGATTCTCAATCGCGCTTACTGTGTCCGCGTACTCATGGAGGCGGGGTCATCAGCAAGGCGGTTCCTGTGGATTGCCGCCGCTGATCTCAAGGATCTCCACGTTGAAGGGCAAAGAGGGAGTTTCGTTGCGTTTGTCGGGACCCTTGCCGGCGCGGGTATCGGCTCCAAGAGCGGACATCGCCGCAATTTCGAGACGGGGGCTGACTGGAAATTCGGATGATATTTCCGCGGTAATGGGATTCTTTGATGTATTTTTACCTCGGCGATTCATGTGTAAATTGTGCCCGGGGCGGGCAGTGCCCCGGGCCGGGCATTTAATATTTTTTGCTCCGGGCGCTGTTCGTCGGCAGTATACCGGTCAGTTTCGGTTTGTCATAAGGCCGTATGGGCTATTGATTTCCAGCCAATGAAGAGCATGACAGGGTTCGGGCACGGAGAGGCGTCGGTAGACGGCCTGGTTTATCGTGCCGAGGTTTCATCGGTGAACCGCAAGCAGGCGGATATTGTTGTCAGCCTGCCACGTGAACTTGCCCAGCTTGAAGCGCAGGTGCGTGAGAGGATTGGTGAGTCGGTTTCACGCGGCAGGGTGAATGTCAGCATCAATGTTTCCGCGGTGGAGGGATCGACAAGCCAGCTGCAGGTCAATGAACAGCTCGCGCAGCAATATGTTGATGCTTTAAGGGGACTTGGCGAGAAACTGGGACTTGATGATATCCTTGCCGGCTTTGACCCGATGCGTGCCCCCGGTGTTGTATCTCTCGGTGAAATTCTCCCCGGGCCTGATGATGCATGGTTGCTGATCAGGCAGGCACTTGATCAGGCACTGGGGGGATTGGTGGAAATGCGTTCACTGGAGGGGGAGCATCTGTGCCGTGACTTGCGCGACAGGCTGTCCATACTTCAGGGGCTCGTTGAGAATATCTCCACCTGTGCGCCAGGGGTTGTGGATCGGTATCGGGAAAATCTGCACAAGAGGCTGGATGGCGCCGGGCTGGATATAGACAGTGGCGACGAGCGCGTCATGAAAGAGATCGGCTTGTTTGCCGAGCGCAGTGACATCAGCGAGGAGATTACCCGCCTGCAGAGCCATTTCCTGCAGTGCTCAAAATATTTTGGCAGTCCAGAGCCCGTTGGCAGGCCACTTGATTTCCTTGCGCAGGAAATGAATCGTGAGTTAAACACCATTGGCAGCAAAGCCAATGATGCCGGGATTGCCCAGTATATTGTCGAGGCAAAAACAGAGCTGGAAAAAATCCGTGAACAGGTCCAGAACATTGAATAATGAGTGAGGCTGCCGGGAACAAAGCCGCGGGTTTGCGGCAGGGGTTGTTGCTGGTGCTTTCCGGCCCGGCGGGTGCCGGGAAGTCGACTGTTTTACGCACGGCCGTCGAGAGTGATCCCGCTCTTCGCTTTTCCGTTTCATGCACGACACGCCCGGCGCGTGAAGATGAAGTTGACGGAATCGATTATCATTTCCTCTCTGATGACGAGTTCGCCGGCAAGCTGGAGGCGGAGGAGTTCCTGGAGCATGCAGGTGTCCACAAGTGGCGCTACGGGACACTGCGTGCGTCGGTGGTAGACCTTATAGAAGAGGGCATCGACGTGATCATGGACATTGATGTTCAAGGGGCTGAACAGATCCGGGCCTGCAGCGAGCCATTGATTTCGCGCACACACGTTGATATTTTCATGATGCCGGCGGACACTGCGGAACTGGAACGGCGTTTGCGTGCACGCGGCAGTGAGGACGAGGAAACTTTCCGGTTGCGAATGAAGAACGCCCTCGCCGAACTAAAGCATTGGCGTCATTATACCTACCGCATTCTCAGCAGCAGCCGCGAAGCGGATTACGAATCATTTGTCAATATTCTGCGGGCTGAGCGGTTGCGGGTGGCGAGGTTTCTTTAATTCGGGGTGAACAACCTCCATCATCTTTCCCGGGCATCGCGTTAAGCAGCCTGCCGTTATTTACGCAATGCGTTGCGGTAAGTCACCACCGCATCGGCGATGCCTGTTGACAGGAGGGCCAGGTAGGAAGGGCTGGCAATTTTGCGAGCCTCTTCAGGGTTACTGAGGAAGCCGCCTTCAACGAGGACAGCGGGTTTGTTAATCCCGGCGAGAACGGTAAAGCGATCACGTTTGATGCCCCTGTCCTCGGCATGGGTTTTCTTTAAAAGGGACGCATGGATGGCCGTAGCCAGCGCGATGTTCTCCGAGTCACGTGCGTTGCCCGTGAGGGTATTTTCCTTAATGCCTCTTTCATTGTGAGTGCCTGAACCCATTGGGCTCAAGGCATAGGTTTCAATGCCTTTTGCCGTGCTGTTTGTAAACGCATTGAAGTGCAGCGAAATGAATATCGCCTCAGAAATACGATTGGTAAATTCCACCCTTTCCCGGAGGGTCGGGAAGGTATCCCCGGAGCGCGTCATGCGCACGCGGAACCCGCGCCGTTCAAGATCGCGCTTGAGCAGGTTCGCGAGCTTCAGGTTAAAGTCCTTTTCATGACCGTAGATACTCTTGCTGCCTGGGTCACTGCCACCATGACCCGGGTCAATAACCACCGAACGGAAGCGCTTGGCACTCTTGATATAACTTGGCCGCAACACGGGGTCGATGAGTTTGGCGAGGTCGATGCGCGAAAAGAGATATTTGCGATCCTTATACATCACCGGGTAACTCAGGCGGAACAGGATACGGTTGATGTAGAGATTGTCAGAACCGCTGCGGATTTCCATTTCGACTTTAGGTGAGCGAAATTTGAGAGTGCCGTTCTTGATGTCAAGTGAGGCGAAGTGATAGAAGTTCGTGATGTTCTTTGCCGTGACGTAGTCGCGATCGTTGTGTTTAATCACTGTCCATGCCGCCCCGTCAGCACAATTACACCAGAACCCGCAGCCCAGGATCGCGGTAAGTGCTGCCAGCAACGGGCGTGAAGTTTGTGCATTATGAACCTTAATCATTGGTTTTCCGGTAGACAGTTTGGCCTTTACCGGGGTTGGCAAGCGTTATAGTCGATATTATTGTTTCCCGGAGACTCAATTAGATTTTGCAAACAGGGGGTCGTTCAAGTTATTTCCGCTCACATGTCTGCCGAGATACCCAAGGCCTACGAACCCAGTGAGGTGGAAGATAAGTGGTTTTCCCGCTGGATCGGCGAAAGTGCGTTCCATGGCAACTCATCTTCCGGCAAAAAGCATTACAGCATTGTAATCCCCCCGCCAAACGTAACGGGAGTCCTGACCCTGGGCCATGTGCTTAACAATACCATTCAGGATATCCTGGCGCGGCGCGCACGTGCGGAGGGCAAAGAGGTCATGTGGCTGCCCGGGACTGACCATGCCGGGATCGCGACGCAGTCCAAGGTGGAGAGGCACCTGCGTGATACTGAGGGCAAGACGCGGCGTGATCTCGGGCGGGATGTATTTCTGGAGCGCTCCTGGGAATGGAAGGAAAAACACGGCGGCATCATTATCAGGCAACTCAAGAAACTGGGATGCTCCTGTGACTGGGAGCGCGAGCGTTTCACCATGGATGAGGAATATTCCCGGCAGGTGCAGGATTGCTTTGTCCATTTTTTCAAGAGCGGGCACATTTACCGCGGCAAGCGCATGGTAAACTGGTGCCCGGTTTCGCTGACGGCACTTTCTGATGAAGAGGTCATCATGAAATCGCAGCGCAGCAAGCTCTATTTCATGCGCTACGAGATTGCCGGGGAGGAAGGTGAGTTCCTGGAGATTGCCACCACTAGGCCTGAAACCCTCATGGGGGACAGCGCCGTTGCGGTTAATCCCCGGGACGAACGCTATCGCGACCTTGTCGGCAAACACGCGGTTCGCCCTTTTCCCCGTGCTGAGATTCCCATCATTGCCGATGAACATATTGATCCCGAGTTTGGTACCGGGGTGCTTAAGGTAACGCCTGCCCATGACAAGGCGGATTTCGAGATAGGTGTCAGGAACGGCCTGGAAATCATCGATGTGTTTAATCCCGACGGCACGCTTAATGCACTCGCGGGCGAGGAGTTTGCAGGCATGGACCGCTTCAAGGCACGTAAGCTGGCGGCGGGGAAACTCGAAGAGATGGGCCTGCTGGTTCGCGTGGAGGACTATGAGAACAGCGTGGGCTACAGTGAGCGGGCGGATGTGCCGGTCGAGCCGCGCATTTCAATGCAGTGGTTCCTGAAGTATCCCAGGGTGAAGGAGTCCACTGCCGCTGTGGTAGAGCGTGAAATTAAGTTTCGCCCCGAACGCTGGGCCAAGACCTACGCCCACTGGATGGAGAATATTAAGGACTGGTGCATCAGCCGTCAGTTGTGGTGGGGGCACCGTATCCCTGTCTGGTATCGCAGGGACTGTGCCGAGGCATTGCAGAATGCCGAGTCGCTTGACAGGGAAACTGCCGGCGAAGACCTGCATGTCAGCCTGGATCCTCCGGCTGATCCCGAAAACTGGGTGCAGGACGAGGATGTGCTGGATACCTGGTTTAGTTCCTGGCTGTGGCCCTTTGCCACCATGGATGGGGCAACCAAGGCCAAGTTTTACCCGACTACCGACCTTGTGACCGGTCCCGATATCATTTTCTTCTGGGTCGCGCGGATGATCATGGCCGGCTACGAATTCACCGGCCAGAAGCCGTTCTCCAATGTATTTTTTACCAGCATCATCCGCGACAAGGAGGGCAGGAAAATGTCGAAGAGCCTTGGCAACTCACCGGATCCGCTCGACTTGATTGACAAATATGGGGCTGATGCGCTGCGTTTCTCGATCATGCGTATTGCGCCGTCGGGCACGGATGTGCGGTTCATTGAAAACAGGAGGAAGGAAAAAGAATCCGGGATTGATTACAGTGAATGCCCGCAGGTTGAGGAGGGGCGTAATTTTGCCAATAAACTCTGGAATGCCTGTCGTTTCCGGCAACTGCAGGGGGAAAACAGGGAGCAGGCGGGACCGATCAGTGACCAGTTGGAAAACCTTTCAATTTATGACATTGATATCCTTGCCAAGCTTGATTCACTTTCCGCTGATTTAAATAGGGCTTACGAAGGCTACAAGTTCCAGGAAATAGCCACCAGGCTTTACGATTTCTTCTGGAGTGAATTTTGTGACTGGTACCTGGAGTCGATAAAGCTCCATTTCCGTGATGGTGTTGATCCACAGATCCGCTCCCGGACTTTATTGGTTTTTGACACGGTGCTGGCACGCTACCTGCCGCTGTTACATCCTTTTATGCCCCATATTACAGAGGAGCTTTGGGAAAAGCTCGGGTTTGCCGGAGACGGGGAGCTTTTAATGCGCACGGTGCTGCCTGAGGACACATTGCTTGCGGGGATCGGCCCGGAGGTACTGGCTGCGGCGCAGCAGCGGACGGCAGCGATCCATGAGTCCACAGGTCGGGCACGTCATATCAAGGCGCAGTATAATCTTGCCGCCAACCGCAACGTGAAGTTTTATCTTGAGCCGGCTGTTGACTGGGTGGCAGAGCAACTCGATACGCTTGAACTTCTCTGTGGAGCTGGTGAAATTAATGTTGCCGGCGGATATAGCGCGGCACCCGGAACCCCGGCATTCCTGACGCCTCTGGGGAAGATGTATATGCCCCTTGAGGGATTGGTGGACATTGAGGCGGAGAAGGCCAGGATTACCAGGGAAACCACCAGGGCGAAGAAAGATCTGGAACAAATTGTCACCAAGCTGGCCAATGCCCAGTTTATCGAGCGAGCACCGAAGGAAGTTGTTGAGGAGAATCGGCAGCGCAGGGAATCGTTGAAAGTGACTATTGAGCAGCTTGATGAAATGCTCGATAACCTTTTGTGAACGTGTCGATCATGGGGTGGAGGTTGATTTGCTTTTGAAACTTGTCGGTTACTGGCTTAGATTGCCTTTCAGCTTGCAGGTAAATCCTAATCCCCTCGACCCCATTTATTTAATAAGCGGCATCGTGGAGTCCGTGTTGAATGATCGCCCTTTTGGCTAAGTGATGTCTTCTTTCAAGAAAAATAGCCCGCCAGTTTCTCCGACCGGGCAGCAGGATGGCGAGTGTTTCCCGGAACGGACTGATCCCGGAGCCGACACAGAACCTGATGCGGTGGCCGATACCTTGCAGGATCAGCTGGCCGGAGAGGGGGAGCGTTCCCAGGATGACGGGGCAAGCGCAATATCAGCCGGGGGCAAATCGGCTCAGCGCGCGAATCCTGAACCGGTTTCGCAGGAACCGGTGACACCGGCGGCAAGCGAGCGGGGAAAGTTGCCCGGGCAACACGATATATTCAGTATCCCCGAGGCACTTGCAATGACCGACAAGATGCGCTCACAACTGGCATCTGATTCAGGCTCGAGTCGACCAGCACTGGCGCAATTACCTCCCAAGCGCGAAGAGCCGGAGGGATTGGCAGCCCCGGAACCATTGACCAGCAAACCTCTGGATGTTTCACGAATTGTTTCATCACTTGACTACAACAAGGGCAGGACCCACGCGTCGCCGCTTAGCAGGGGCAGGGTGACAACCGGCGGTCGGGAGCCAGAAAAGAGAAAGTTCCGTGAGGGTCACTTATCCCGGCTGGTGGAACGCGGCGTGGTTCATCCGCTGCCGGTGAGGCTTGTGGTCACGTCCATCCTGTTACTGCTGAACAAGGTTTTCCTGCTGAGTTTAATCATTGCATTCTGCGTGCTCATTGCCACGGGCAACTCCAGACTGGTCCCGGAGTTATTGCCATTTGCATTTGTATTTATTCCTTTTGGAACCGCATTTTTACTTATTGCCAACAGGGCACGCTGCCGGCTTTGCAGTTGTCCCTTGTTTTTTGTGCGGCTTTGCCGCAAACACCGGGCAGCTCATTATTTGCCATTAGTCGGGGTTGCCTGTAGCACAGCGTTTCATTTGCTGTTTTTCAAGTGGATGCGGTGCATGTATTGCGGCACCGCCATCCGGCTTAGAAGGCGAAGCTCCCCGGGGTCCAGTCCACAGGCAGCCGTGGCCGCGGACGATGAATACTAGGAGTGTGTAATCGGCGTCGCGCACAGGAGAATGCGTGCAGCGTTGTTAAGCGCTGCAGGCCATTTCATTGCCGGTCTCTTGAATCGATCGATATCGTGACCGGGCCATCGTTGATGAGGGAGACCTGCATTGAGGCCCCGAACTGGCCGCTTGCCACAGGTTTCCCGGTAATGCCCTGGACCTGCCCGATGAACATCTCGTAGAGAGGCAGCGCCTGTTCCGGCCGGGCGGCACGGACAAAGGACGGCCGGTTTCCTTTTTTAGTGCTGGCGTGAAGCGTGAACTGGCTGATGACCAGGATTTCTCCCACGATGTCCGCGAGGGCAAGGTTCATGTTGCCCTCACTGTCATCAAAGATGCGCATCCGGGAGATCTTCCCGGCGAGCCACTCACTGTCTTCAGCGCAATCGGTGCTTTCTATGCCGAGGAGAACCAGCAGCCCGCGCCCAATTTGGCTGTGCACCCGGTCGCTGACCATAACAGATGCACTGGAGACTCTTTGTATCAGGGCGCGCATGTTGTTTCAGCCGACAACGATTTCCCCTTCGCGGTAATCAAGCCATTTGTCGCGCAGCCCCTTCTGTGTCTGCAGCGACATGAAAAGTGCCACGCCATCAACTTCAAAGATACATTCTTCAGAGAGATTGCCCCGGCTTATTGATCCAAGTCTCGTCCACTCTTTCCCGTCCTGTTCTCCCTCAATACAGCGGATGTATTCCAGGGCGGCAACATGGGTCCCGTCGCCTCCTGCACGTGAAACTGCGCATTCAGCGAGGTGGTCGATAAACCCGTCCAGGAGGATGACTCCACACCGCAAGCGTTGCATAGCGTCATATATTATGCCCCTGCCGGCGCGGTGTTAAGCTCAAAATGTGCATCGATATTGACATCAGGCCGTGCAGGGGATATCTAGGACGCCCGCCTTCTTGAGGCGGAGCCGATGGCCCTGCGGTTAAACGGCGAGGTAGCAAAGTGGTAATGCGCTGGTCTGCAAAACCGGTATTCGCGGGTTCGATTCCCGCCCTCGCCTCCCCAGTGCCCTTGTCCCCTGCGGGGGCTTGGTGTTAGAGTGGTGGAGATGAGGACGCTGCAGATTTTTCTATTGGCACTTCTGTGCCTGCACTTGCCCGCCCGCCAGGGCACAGCGCAGGGGCAGTTCAAGGACCTATACAGCTCAGAGGGCAACCTCATTCAGGCCAGGGTATTGCAGGTCAAGGGGGGCAAGGTTGCGCTGATACGCAAGAAGGATGGCCGGAAATTCACCGTCCCCCTGGAAAGGTTTGACACAAAAACACGCGCACTGCTGGAGAGCGGTGAAGTGTTCACCACCGATGATGTCGGCAACCCGACCAACCGCAAACTCTACCCCCGGAACAGGGATGCGATCGCGGGAGCCATCGCCGCTATCGAGGGCGCGGCCCAATCACAGGCACAGTTCCCCGTGGAGCACCGACAGGCTGTCGCCTCACTCAACGCCTACCGCTACCTGTGCGGGCTCCCGCACCAGGTCACCCTTGACCAGGGACTGTGTGAAGCCGCCCGCAGGGCAGCCGCGGGCTGCGCGGGGATCGGCAGACTTTCCCATGAGGTGAATGCCGAGGCCGGCAAGTGCAACCTGCACAGCGGGATTGCCCTGGCTGATTCCATCCATGGATACATGAATGACAACGGCGCAAGTAACCGTGCAGACCGCGCTCACCGCCAATGGTGCTTAAGCCCCAGGCTTGGAAGGCTTGGCATCGGCAAGGAAGGGAAGTTCAGCGCAATGTGGACCATGGACAAGTCCGGGCCGCAGCCGCGCTACACCGATGATTTCTTCGCCTATCCTTCGCGCGGCTTCTTCCCCGTAAAGTATTTCAAAGCCAAGACCGCATGGAGCGTCTACTTCCCCGGCGGCAAACTGCCACCAAAGGAGCAGATCGAGCTTAAGGTCTACGAACTGGGCAAGGCACTCGAAGAGGCGCCATCCGGGACATCTCCCCCGCCACACTCCACTGAGGTGGAAATCAAATACCTTGCAACCTCCCGGTGGGTCATGCCCTGCATCAACTTTGAACCGGCAGCCGAGGTGGCCCCGGGCAAACGCTATTGGGTAAGTGTTAAGGCCGGGGATGCTGAAGCCGGCTACCTCGTGGAATTCGTGAAGTAATCCATCGGATTCAATCTCATGGACATTACAAAATAAGAATAATACCTGTGCCCCAAGGGTTTATAAGGCTTGCATTTGCCCAAGCGCCCCTTGTCCCCTACGGGCGGTTAGTTTTAGAATGGGGGCATGAAACAGCTAACAAGCTTCGCATTTCTGCTTTCCCTTTGCGTGTCAGTTTCTCTTCGCGCAGCGGACATTAACGACCTGACCTACGATGCCAGTGGCGCTACCGTCACTATCACTGACTGTGATACAGGGGCTGACAGTGACCATGATGGGCTTAATGCGCTGCTTGAGCATGCAATGGGGACAAGCGACGCTGTAGCTGACAGGATGGAGGATCTGTTGTCGGTTTCACTGGTGGCAGGCAATCTCCTCGAGATCAGCCTGCAGAGAAACCTCGCCGCAGAGGACATGCAGTTCACCGTTCAGGCATCGGCCGACCTGGCAGCCTGGGATGATTTAAGCGTGGAATTGCAGCTCACGCAGTCCGATTACCGGGGCGGCGGTATTGCGCTTGAGAGTTACCGGGTCGCCAGCCCGGGGGCGCGCCGCTTTGTCTGTGTTGTCTTTGCCAGGCGGCAGTGACGGGGCGTTTTCTGTTGCGCCTCTAGAAGCGGTAGCCCTGGGCTTTCTCGTATGGCTTGAGTGCGTCGACCTCTTCCTGGGCCCGGGCACGATAGGACTCGATGAACGCCTCCAGTGAGGCCGGGTCATCGCGATGATCGAAGGCGGTGAGGGCAGGGTCGTTTACCTGCACCATCCACTTGCGCAACCTTGCGCGCAGCTCGTTTACTGAGGACTGCTCCACGGCATCCGTGCCCAGCAGGTTCTTCAGGCAGCCCGGGTCACTGCGCAGGTCGAAGAACTCCTCGACCGTGCGCAGCTCAAGGTGACGAACGCGGGCGGCCATCCCGGGGTCTGTCTTGGCCGCCTGCTGCATTGCGCTGAAGGCTTGACCGTTGAGTCGATTAAAGAGTCGCTCGCCGTTGCTCCAGGGATTGAAGACATACGCCGCCTCCCTGGTCAGCACCGAGCGCATCGGCATGGCATCCCGGCCATGGACATGGAAGAACTGGGTGAACACCGCGTCGCGTCCCGCCTGCTTGTCCCCGAGCAGCAGTGGCACGAAGGAGCGCCCGTCTGATGGCGGGGCTGGCAACCCGGCGATTTCAAGGATGGTCGGCATGAGGTCAAGGGTTGTCACCATGTGCCCGGTGTCGATGGAACCGGGTTTCACCTTGCCCGGCCAGCGGACGATGAACGGCGAGCGCATGCTGTCGACGTAGCAGTTGAACTTCGCTCCCGGAAAGGGCATGCCGTGGTCTGCCAGGAATATCACGATTGTCTCCTCCTCGAACTCAGCCAGTTTCAGCACCTCAAGAACCTCGCGAACCATGTCATCGAGGCGGCGCACTGAGGTGCAGTAAGTCGCCAGTTCCCTGCGTACGCCCGGCAAATCCGGCAGGAACGCCGGGAGTTTTACCTCGTTGGCGCTGAAAGTCCGCGTGGCGGGTGCCCGCTCGTTAGGCGGCTTGGTCGCCCTGCCGCCGCCAAACGGGCTGTGCGGGTCATGTGAGTTGGCCATGAGGAAAAACGGCTGGTGTGAGTTGCGTGCCATGGCGAAGAACTTCTTGGCAAAG
>JAYGGE010000134.1:0-6303 GCA_046581505.1 Verrucomicrobiales bacterium
CCCAATCCGGAATCGTGGCAGACACGCTGTCGGTCTTGACCTTCAGTCCCGTATCGGTAAATGCAGTCGCAGGAGAGAATATCATCGAGATCACCCGCACCGGCGGCGACAGCAAGGGTGATGGCGGCAATGCCGGATGGATCCAGTTCGATTATATAGCCCTCGATTCCAATCCTGCAGCCAATCCCACACTCATCCAGACCTTTACCAGTAATAAGGCGGAGACCTCGAGTGTCTCGCCAACGGCAACCCTGTCCTGGCAGGTGGATGCCGACCCGGGAATTACTGTCTCCATTGACAATGATATCGGGGATGTCACCGCGCTGACGAACGACGGCAGTGGCAGCATCGAGGTCCGGCTCTCCGAAACAACCACCTACACACTGACGGCAACCAATGCCAATGACACGGAAACAGCCACGGTAAGCATCGCTTTCCAAGATTACGCCGAACTTTGGCGTATTGGAACCGACGATAATAGCCAGTCGGAATTCAGCCAGGAAAACGGCCCGCAAGCCGCCCCGGGTTCACCCGTCGTGTTTGATGACGACTTCTACCTGGCAGGCAGCTACCCGGCCCCGGTGAATGATGTTCAAGCGGATGAAATCTGGAAAAATCTTGACCGGGCGATCGCCAATAATGACCCGGCCAACCGGATTCACTTCAACCTTGGCGCCTTGCAGGCAGCCCCGGAAAGCCAGTTGCGCCTCACCGTTGACCTCGATCATGGTGGCTGGTGGGATGCCGTGGCCGAGGTCGGTGGTGCTGGTTACGGAACCCATGACGTCACTGTCGATTTCAACGGCATCAATATCTATAACCAGGCGGGCATCGTTGTCGATACAACGGTGGAACTGGAATTTTCCGCTGATGACGTCAGCGCTACCGAAGGCGAAAATATCATCGAGATCACCCGCACCGGTGGTGACAGCAAGGGCGATGGCGGCAATGCCGGCTGGATCCAGTTCGACTACCTAAGCCTCGGGGTCGACATCAGTGCAGTCCCGCTGACAGACCCGATCTCCTCATTCACCGCCAGCAAGGAGCTTATCCAGCCCGGTCAGGCAATCAGTCTCGACTGGCGGGTTGACCCGAGTGCCCAGGTGAGCATTGACCAGGGGATCGGCAACGTGGACGCGCAGACCATTGATGGTGTCGGCAGCCTGCAGATCTCCCCAACGGCAAACACCACCTACACCCTGACCTCGGTGCGTGGCGCGGAGACCGAAACCGCAGCGGTCACCGTCACTGTGGACCTCGCGCTGTCATTCGCCAGCGATGTGGCGGTCGTGACCTCTGAGTCGCCAACCGCCCGCCTGACCTGGTCTGTTGACCCCGCCCCCGGGGTAACCGTCTCCATTGACAACAATATCGGTGACGTGACCGCCCTCACTGCAGAAGGCTCGGGCTTCATCGATGTCAACCCAACGGCAACGACAACCTATAGCCTTACCGCCACACGCCCGAACGCACCGGCCAACGACACCGAGACAATCACAGTCGCCGTAGAGTTCTCCCTTATCTATTCACCGCTGTGGATCATCGGCAATGATGACGGCAGCCAGGCGGAATTCAGCCAGGAAAACGGGCCGCAGCCCGCTCCCGGTTCACCCACCGTGTTTGATGACGACTTCTACCTGGCAGGCACTTACCCGGATCCGGTGGGTGATGTGGCCACAGATGAAATCTGGACAAATCTCGACCGGGCCATTGCCAACAACGATCCCACCAACCGCATCCACTTCAACCTTGATGCCCAGCAGGCCCTACCGGCATCGGGCATCCGCCTCACCGTTGACCTCATTTCCGCCGGATGGTGGGACGCCGGGGCCGGGGCCGCTGGTGCGGGTCCCGGAACCCATGACGTCAGCATTAACTTCAACGGCAGCAACATCCTCACCAAGACCGGGATTGTAGCCGACACGGTGGAAGTAATGACCTTCAGCGCATCTGATGTAAATGCGGTGGCCGGCGAGAATATCATCGAGATCACTCGCACCGGCGGTGACAGCAAGGGCGATGGCGGTGAAGCCGGCTGGATCCAGTTCGATTACATCTCCGCGGAAATTTCCGAGGCCACCGGCGGCTCCGGACCCTTCCTGATTACCGACGTCCAGTATGACCGGACCCTCAACCAGCTCTCGCTGACCTTCCCGTCGACCGCAGGCCAGTTCTTCCTCATTGAGACATCCTCCAGCCTGAAAAAGAACGAATGGGACGAGTATGACGACAGCGTCGAGGCTGAAGAAATCGGTAATGCCACAACCTACATCATCCAGCTGACAGGAAATGAAGTTGATCCGTTCTTTGTGCGGGCACATCTCCTGCCGTGATGAGCACGGGGAGGGAACATTATCCCCTTGCAGAAAATAGAGAAAAAGAGCCTGCTTGGCGCAACGGTTTTTGTTGCACTCTTCGGGGTATTGGCCTGCAGCAAGAAACCCGAGCCTGCCGTCCAGCCGAAAAGCGCAGCCGGGATAATCGACCGCATGGTGGCAGTCGAGGAGTTGATCCTTGAACTGACCCCGCAACTTGAGCGGCTCTCAGGCAGTGTGCTCAACCTGGCCCTGCCGACCGCCAGGACCCGGGCAGCACTCTTCGCCGAAAACATTGAGATCAGCGGTGGGTCCCTCTCCGCGCAGGGCCCTGAGTCCAATCACCTCTTTGAATCGATCCAATGGCAACCATCCGGGGGTAACTCCACCGTTCTCTGGGGCGATCTGCTCGGGAAAATCGCCTATTTTGAGCATGCCCGCTTCTATTTCACCGGCGGCCACTTCACGGCGGGAAACCCCGGCCGGTTTGATTCCCGGGTCGGCTTTGAGGCCGGCGGAACGGATCGCGACGGCAGGACGGTGGCCATCAGTGCAAAGCAGGATATCAGCTGGTGCCGGGAGGGAAACTCCTGGAAAATCTGCGCATGGCAACAGCACCCGCTAACCATGCGCCATGCGGTGCGCCCGCTCTTCCGCGAGGTCCTTGAGCAGGCCCTCCCCGATCCCGTGGCATATGGAAAGGCACGCCAATCGCTGCACGAGCAGAACATCATTGAGCTGTTCACCAGGGACAAATTCACCGTCACCAAACAGATCCACGCCGATTTCCTCGACCTGGACTCCACCTTCCAGCACCCCGGCCTCGCGGTCGTCGACTTTGACAACGACGGCTGGGATGACCTCTACGTGATGGGCCGCTGGGGAGCCAACCAGATGCTGCACAACAACGCGGATGGCACATTCACCGACGTTGCCCGGAAAATCGGCCTCGATATCAACGGCCTGTGCAACTGCGCCGTCTTTGCCGACTTTGACAATGATGGAGATGCTGATGCCTTCATCGGCCGCAGCCTTGAACGCTCAATCTACCTGGTAAACGAAAATGGCCGCTATGTTGAACGCACCAAGGAAGCCTGCGGCAACATGCTGCTGCCTTTCCTGGTCTCGACGATTTCCGCCGTCGACTACAACCAGGACGGCCTGCTCGACGTGTATCTCGGCCTCTATGCCCCGCCGCAGAAAAGCGGTGGCCCCGACAAGTGGGCAAAGCGCTTCTTCCCTGAGAAGATGGCACAGGAGATTCTCAGGCGCTTCCCCGCTTCACACCGCTACATCAACCGGCTCGGGCCGCCAAACCTGCTCCTTGCCAACCGCGGCAACGGTCGTTTCTCGGTCGCGGCCGAGACCACGGAACTCGCCGAGTGGCACAATACCTACCAGAGCGTGTGGAGTGACTTTGACGGTGACGGCGACCCGGACGTCTATGTCTGCAATGACTTCGCGCCCGACCACCTCTATCGCAACAACGGTCCCGGCTCTGCCCCCGGCAAACCGCGCTTTGTTGATGTTTCCAATGAACTTGCCGGTAGCGCCATGCAGGGCTTCGGCATGGGTGCCTCCTGGGGGGACTTTGACCGGGACGGAAGACTCGATCTTTACGTTTCAAACATGTTCAGCAAGGCCGGTCGCCGCATTACCGGCAGCATCGAGGGGCTTGACCCGCGGCTTCCTCATTCAGCGCGGGGAAACCTGCTGTTTCACAACAAAGACAGCACCTTCACACAATTGGCCGGCACCGCGCCCGGGACCATGCACGTGGCGAAAGTCGGCTGGGCCTACGGTGCCCAGTTCGTTGATGTCGACAACGACGGATGGCTGGACATTTACTCGGCCAGCGGTTTCTACACTGCCCCGGAGCAGATCGCCAACAACAGGGACTTGTGAAGCATCTTCTGGCGCGCGGTCGTGCGCTCCGATCCCGGCAAGGGCGGATCCCTGCGGCAATCACAGGCCTTCGAGGAAACCACCCGCAGGGCGGCAAGGGCACTCGACGGCGATCGCTGGGGAAAGGACTCACTCAGCGGCAACGAGCGCAACAGGCTCTTCCTTAACCAGGAGGGCAGGCAATTCACCGACATCACCCTGCTCTCGGGTGCCGACCATGTCGGTGACGGCAGGAGCGTGGTGCTCTGGGACTACAACCGCGACGGTAAAACCGACATTGCCTCCATCAACACCAACGCACCGAAACTCGTCCTTTTTCGCAATCAAACCGCCCCGGCGGAAAAGAACAACTTCATTGCCCTGCGCTTTGTCGGCGGCAACCGGACAAGCCGGGCAAACAGCGGATATTCCAACCGGGACGGCTTTGGCGCACGCGTCACCCTGAACTGCGGAACCCGCTCCTTTGTTGAGGAGCACCGCTGTGGCGAGGGCTACAGCGCCCAGAACAGCAACACCCTGCTGATTGGCGTCGGGAAGGCAACCGTAATCGACTCGGCAATCATTCGCTGGCCGGGAGGAAAAATGCAAAAACTGCCCGGGCTGCCCGCCGGCAAACTGATCACCGTCCACGAGAACAACACCACTGCTGAAGGTAAACCTTTCACCATTTCCCCCTACATCCCGGACCAGGGTTCCCCGCACACGGAGCCTTCACCCGCCATCGGCACCATGCCGGTCTTCGCTCCCGCCGATGCAATCTCGGATGCCCCCCTGCGGCTCTTTACACTCACCGCAACCTGGTGCGCAGCCTGCAAGAGCGAACTGCCGCAGCTTGCCGGGATACGCAGCCACTTCCCACCCGGGCGACTCGCAATGTTCGGCCTTCCCGGGGATGAGAACGAAACTCCGGGGCAGCTGAAGGCATATGCCGAGGAATACCGGCCGAGCTACCGGATGCTGACCGGGATCACGGCCGGCGAACGCAAAGCAATGCACAATGCCCTCGGGAAATCCGCAGGTGTCCTGCCCGCCTCCATTGTGACCAGCCGCTCCGGGAAGGTCCTGCTGGTCACCAGGGGACTGCCAACCGTTTCACAAATCGCCAGGATTCTGCTCAAACAAGGCTCCTGAAGGCATTTTTACCGGACAAACCCCGTTTCCCCGGGATTCTTGTCCTAAAAATTATGAATAAACCTTGTCATGACCGGCCAGATTTCTCAAAATTGAAAAGAATTTACCCTTTATTTAAAATGAAAATTACCCCTTACCTCACCCATACCCTTGCGATTCTGCTGGCTGTTGCAATTCTGACTCCGCACTCATCAAGGGCTGCCAATATCTTTACCCTCGGGATCGATGACGGAAGTCAGGCGGAGTTCTCCCAGGAGAACGGACCACAGGCAGCTCCCGGTGCAGCTGATGTGTTTGACGATGATTACTACTTCGCCGGCACTTATGCGATAGGCACTGTGGTCGCTGACGAGAACTGGAAAAACTTTGACCGGGCCATCGCCAACAATGACCCGACCAACCGCCTCCACTTTAATCTTGCTGAAGCAAACATTACCAATCAGGAGCTGACCCTCACCGTTGACCTCTATGCCGGTGGCTGGTGGGATGCCGTCGCCGGTGCCGGTGGCGGGACTTACGGAACCCACGACGTCAGTATTAATTTCAACGGCAACAACATCCTGACCCAATCCGGAATCGTGGCAGACACGCTGTCGGTCTTGACCTTCAGTCCCGTATCGGTAAATGCAGTCGCAGGAGAGAATATCATCGAGATCACCCGCACCGGCGGCGACAGCAAGGGTGATGGCGGCAATGCCGGCTGGATCCAGTTCGATTATATAGCGCTGGATTCCAATCCCGCCGCCGAGCCTTCCATCATCCAGACCTTTACCAGCAATAAGGAGGTGGCTTCGAGCCTCTCGCCAACAGCAACCCTGTCCTGGCAGGTCAATCCCGACCCGGCAATCACCCTCTCCATTGACAATGATATCGGGGATGTCACCGCGCTTACAATTGACGGAGTCGGCAGCATCGAGGTGCGGCTCTCGGAGGCAAGATCGGAAGAGCGTCG
>JAYGGE010000144.1:0-25119 GCA_046581505.1 Verrucomicrobiales bacterium
GGCATGGGCAGCCTGCGTGCACTGCGGCTTGTAATCAAAGGTATCGAGATGCGCCGGGCCGCCGGCCATGCAGAGAAAAATCACGCGCTTGGCACGCGCACGCAGCGGTGGAGTCCTGGATTCCAGCCCATAGCGCCTCTCGGCGAGGGCGGATTTCGCAAGCATCGCTGATAACGCAAGATGCCCAAAGCCGCACGATGCCCTGCGAAGCATCTCGCGCCGCGAACAATGATCCTTGTTTAAATCCATTTAATCAATATATCGGAACTCATTGGAGGCCAGCAATGCCTGGCATAAGGTAACCCATGAAAGGGTTTGGGCATCTGATTTCGATTCCCCGGGATTTAAGGAACTCCGGGTTTTTTTCACAAACGCAATACTGCGACTGAGTTCCTTCCCGCTGGGGTTGCGCTGCAGGACCCGGCGATATGCCCAGCGCACGCGATCAGCATCAGTACCGCCGGCTTCGGCGATTAACTTGGCGCCGAGGAAACCCGCCTGATTCACCACCATCGGGTTATTCAACAGGTAGAGTGCATGCGCCGGCTGTGTGGTCACATGACGCCGCCCCATTACCTTGACACCATCAGGCAAATCAAATGCTGAAAGTTCAGGGGGGGGAGCATGCCGCAGGAAGCACAGGTAAATACTGCGGTGATTGCTGGGGCGATGCAGGCTGGCGGCTTCACCGGGCGGCCAGTTAATGAGTATATCAAGCTGACTGACATCCGAACCGGTAGCCGGATTCGGGTCAAGCTGACCGCTGGCCTGGAGAATGCTGTCGCGCACTGACTCGACATCAAGCCTGCGGCGATTGTGGCGGGTAAGCCAGATGTTTTCCGGATCGATATTTGCCAGGCCGGGGCCGGGGTCGCTGCCCAGCTGATAGGTTCGACTCAACACGATATTACGGATCATTCTCTTTACAGACCATTTCTCCTCAATAAATCGGCGGGCAAGATAATCGAGTAATTCCGGGTGACTTGGGCGTGCCCCATATACTCCGAAATCATCGGGTGTGGCGACGATCGAGCGTCCAAAAAGATGCAACCAGATGCGATTCACCATTACCCGGGCGGTTAATGGATGCTCCGGGTGCGTAAGCCATTGAGCCAGCTCCAGTCGGCCGCTTTGAGCGGGATTCACCTTCACCGGGTCAGTCATCTTGATTGCTGTGAGGAAACCACGCTCAACCACATCACCAAGTTGCTTGGATGCGCCGTTCTTGTTGATCTTCGCATCAGCAGGCTTTTTGCCCTCACGCACCCCCATGGCAAGGTTTCCGGGGGCAACTTTCGGGGCTTTTTGCGGTGGCAAAACTTTGCCGCTGCCTTTAGGCCTGTTGGAGGCGCTGTGCAGTTGCTGCGCTTCCCCGGCACTCAACGCACGGGAGAAAAGCGCAAATTGCGCCATGTTGCCATTCAACGTAAGATTGAAATGATCATTGCGTCCGCCAATGAAGATATCCTGCGCACCCCGGGTGGTCACGGGCACATCATCATCAAACTCCGGTTCCGTGTTGCCATTGAGGTATAGTGTCGCGCGTACGCCATTGCGTACAAAGACCACATGGTTCCAGGTACGCGGAGGCACAACCCCCTTGCCGGGTAATGACACGCCCCCGTCATTGCCGTTGAAGAAAAAAAGCTTCCCGTAATGCGGGCTGTTTTTATGGTTGCCGCCAATTCCGATATGATCCCCCGGCGCACCCTTTGCTCCCCCGGGTCCACGCGAAAAAAGATATCCCGTCACCGCACGCGCTTGATTTTCAATATCATTGCGAAACCAGAACGAAACCGTATAGGAATCAATGTTCTCATTGAAGCTGCCCTCCAGCCAGCCGCCATTAAAGGCTCCGGCATTTTCTATGGAGGCCTGCACGTCTTTTTTCACCACAAGTGAATCGGGAAGCTTTTGGAAATTAAGGTGGAGCTCCGGCTTCAGAGCAAGGATGGCCTTTTCATAATCCGGAGCAAATTCCGGCACCCCGGAAGTTGCCCCCAGCGACGGATCGGGCTGCTCATCCTTTCGGGTCATCGTTTTTAATTCATGCAGGGACGTCGCCGGGGCAGTCAGTTTCTCATTGGCCGCCCTGCCCCAAAGTGTCTCGGTGCTGGAAAAAATGCCTGCCAATGCATAATAATCCCTTGTGGGCACAGGATCATGTTCATGGTCGTGACAACGGGCACAAGCCACGCTCAGCCCCATCACGGCAGTGCACACCACGTTGATCTGGTCGGCCACGACATCCATGGCAAAGTTTTCATTCATCGCCTTTGCCGGCTTGGAACCTATAGCCAAGAAACCGGTGGCCACCAGTTGCCGGTCACGCTGTGTATCATCTTCATAAGGCAACAGGTCCCCGGCAATTTGCTCGGTTATAAAACGATCATAGGGGACATCACGATTGAAGGCTCCTATGACATAGTCACGATACCGCCACGCATGCGGAAAAGAGGCATTGCGGCCCAGTCCATCGTCACCATTGGATTCGCCAAAACGCGCCACATCCAGCCAGTGTCGGCCCCATCGTTCTCCAAAATGCGGAGAAGCAAGCAGATGATCGACTAATTCTTCAACTGCACCCCGGGAGTCACTGGTGACCGCCCGCTGGAATGCCTCCACTTGCTCGACTGTGGGCGGCAGTCCAATAAGGTCGTAATAGAGGCGCCGAATCAATACCACCGGCTTGGCATCGTCAACCGGGTGAAGTTCTTGGCTTCCCATGCGGGCGATCACAAAGTGATCAATGGCATCACGTGGCCACCCGGGTTTTTCCACCGGGGGGATATCGGGAGTGAGCAGGGGTTGAAAAGCCCACTGGGGGTCATCCTCCGCTGCATCAACAATTTCAGGCAAAACAGCACCCTTTCTGACCTCCCCTGCCGTCATGCCCGCAAAAAGCATGCTGAAAACCGGTATAATGTTTCGTGGCCTCATGCTTACCTCTGCTAAACCCTAGAAAAACCGGGCATCCTAGTCAAAGCCTAAAACAGGATTGAGTCTTTATGACAGTATGCTCTTGATGGCATGCCCATGTACATCAGTCAAGCGACGCTCGATGCCGTTGTGGTAGAAACTCAGGCGTTCATGGTCGAGGCCGAGAATATGCAGGACCGTCGCATAAAAGTCATAAACCGTCGCGACATTCTCAACCGCCTTGTAGCTGAAATCATCTGTCGCCCCATAACTGAAGGGAGCCTTGACGCCGGCCCCGGCGAGCCAGGAGGTAAACCCGGAAGGATTGTGGTCGCGTCCGCTGGCGCCCTTCTGGAAAGTCGGCATGCGGCCAAACTCGGAATTAAATATCACCAGCGTATTTGTAAGCAGCCCCCGGGCCTTGAGGTCCTTCAGCAAAGCCGCTGTCGGCTGGTCAAGGACCGGGCCGTGAATGGAATACTGCGCCTGAATCTTCTTGTGCCCGTCCCAGTTGCTGACCCCTTCGCCCCCGGTCTGGTAAGCACCGTTAAACAACTGTACAAAGCGGACGCCTTTCTCGATGAGGCGGCGCGCGAGAATGCAGTTCTTCGCGTAGGAAGCGCGCATGTCCTTGATCCGGCTACCGGATTCGTCAGCTCCGTAGTCACGCAGGATGTGCGCCGGCTCGGAGGATAAATCCGTGACCCCGGGAATACTCAGCTGCATCTTTGCAGCAAGCTCATAGCTTGCGATGCGTGCGGCGAGCTCACTGTCGCCGGGGTGGCTTTCAAGATGTCGGCGATTCTGGCGCTCAAGAAACATGCGGGTGGCGGCGTCAGTCCCGGAACTGATGCCCTTTGGAGGTGCCAGATTTCGCAACGGCTTTGCGGCATTAAAATCGGTCCCCTGAAAAGCAGCGGGAAGAAACCCCGGTCCCCAGCAGTTGACACTCGACTGCGGAGTGCCGCGCACATCGGGGATCGCAACGTAGGCGGGCAAATCCTCTGCTTCGCTGCCGAGCGCATAGGTCATCCACGCCCCGGCACTGGGAAATCCATCAAGCGTAAAACCGGTGCACATGAAGTTTTCCCCCGGCCCGTGCGTGTTGGTTTTACCGGTTAACGAATGAATAAAGCACATCTCGTCGGCCAGCTCGCCAAGCCGCGGCACCAGTTCGGAAACCATCTTGCCGGACTGCCCACGCGGCTTGAATTCCCACGGACTCCTGGTGAGGTTACCTTGTGCTCCCTGAAAAGTGATCAACTGGTCGCCGCCGGGCATTGGTTTCCCATGCAGGCGAACGAGCTCCGGCTTGTAATCGAAGGTGTCCACCTGGCTAATCGCCCCGGAGCAGAAGATCTGCAGCACCTGGGTCGCGCGCGGGGTGAAATGCGGCTTGCGTGCGGCATTCGGGTTGGCCGGGTTAATCTCCGGGCGAACCGGTACCTTGCCCGGCGCGCTCTCACGGTCTCCTGCCGCGGCCAACAAGCCATCGGAATCCAGCAACTGCGCGAGCGCAACGGCGCCAAACCCGCCCGCGGAATGCGAGAGGAAGTTCCTGCGGTCAAGCAGTTGGCGTTTGTCGAGCATCAGAAGGTGAACAAAAATTCGTTGGTGTTGAACATTGCCCGGCAGAAATCGCTCAACGAGTGGGCGGTAATGAAATCAACAGCGTCCCGCTCTTCAGCCGGTGCGGCAGGGCGATTGTAGAATAAATTAAATGCCCGTTTCACCTGGGCGGCATGGTCCTCGCCGGATTCCCTTTCCAGGCGCGCGGCAAGTTTACCGGCCTGCTGCAGAATGAAGCGGCTGTTGAAGAGATTCAACGCCTGTAGCGGCGTGGTGGATGAACTGCGGCTCGGGATCACCTGATTGCCGTCAGGACAGTCAAAGGCACCGAAAATGGCATCCTGCTCCACGCGAACCTTGAACAGGTAGATCATGCGCCGCCACTCGGCCGGGCCTGTTTCTTCCTTGGCATGATAGTGCACGACATTCTCACGATCCACATCAAGGAGGTAAAAGCCCGGGCCTCCCACGCGCAGGTCAAGGGTGCCGGAAACGGCGAGGATCGAATCACGAATTGCCTCAGCCTCGAGACGACGGGGTGGAAAACGCCAAAGGTAACGACTGTCGGCATCAATGCGCAAGGCGGCAGCACGCGGCTGGCTGGACTGCCTGAAGGTTTCGGAGGTGAGCATATGCCGGAGCATGTACTTCATCGACCAGCCATTCCCCATGAACTTCGCAGCCATCCAGTCAAGCAGCGCGGGGTGAGTCGGCATCGTGCCGTTGCCACCGAAATCGCTCGGCGTGTCAACAATGCCGGTACCGAAAATGAACTGCCAGAGACGATTGACCATGACCCGTGCGGTGAGCGGATTGTCCTTGCTCGCAATCCACCCGGCAAGCTTGACCCGGCGCTGCTGCTCGGCCTCATCATGCTGCATGGCAAGGGAGCCAAAAACCTCGAGTGCGCCGGGTGCAACGACCTCGCGCCTGGCCATCGGGTCGCCACGATGCAGGCGGTGTGTCTTGCCGGGTTGCCTGAAATTGGCAACCCATGCAGTATGGCCCTTGCTCAATCTGGATATCTGTTCCTTTTTGCCGGCAATGGAACGGATGATTGTGTGTGCGCGCGCGGCGTCAGCAGGCTGCAACCTGGCCAGGAAAGCGTTGGGATCGGCATTGCCGCCAAAGGGCTGCCGACTGGCAGAGCCGGCGAGCAGTTGCCAGCCGGAACCGTTCATTGAACCCTCAATCACATAATCGGTGGCAAGCCGGTCGCTGAATTTCCCCTCACGGTCACGTGCCCACTCTATCCTGGAGATTTTCGTGGGTTGCTTGAACTCAAGCTGCACCCAGCCTGTACCGCGTTTATTCGAGATCCAGCTGCGGGAATTGCCTCCCTTTCCGTCATTGATATGCTCAAGCTTGTGGATCGGGTAACCGGGCAGGTTGCCTGATGACGTGGGAACGGCACCGGGAGCCACATTGACGTTTCCCGGGCTGAACACCATGAGCTCGTCAATACACGGTTGCGAGCCCGTGTTGGATTTGTGGACCGTGAAACGCACGAACTTCACTTCAAGAGGGTCAAATCCCTCAATATTCAATTTCACGTTCACCGGCGGCCTTAATGCCACAGGATCGCCCGCACTGCCGGATGCAATTTTCCTGAGTTCCCCCAGGGCGGCTTCGCCCGATGCCACCTCTTTACCCAGGGTCACAACCTGTTGTTTGGCTTCATCCGTGAGTTCTTTGCCAATCACGCGGTCTCCATGGGTCACGCCGGCAAACACTGCCTGGAGCGAATAGTAGTCCCTCTGCGTGATCGGGTCGAACTTGTGATTGTGACACCGGGCACAACCAAGGGTCAGTCCCAGAAAGGTGGTGCCGGTGGTGTTCACCATGTCAGCCAGCTCGTCCTGGCGCTGCATCAGGGTCAGGTTGATATCCTTGCTCTTTACAATGTCAAATGCCCCGGCGACCAGAAAGCCGGTTGCAATGTCTACACCCATTGCATCGCCGGCAACCTGTTCCTTGATGAACCGGTCATATGGCTTGTCGTTATTAAACGAATTGATAATATAGTCCCGGTAGTGGTAGGCATTGGGACGCTCACGGTTGGTCTCAAAGCCGTTGCTTTCCGCGAAGCGGACGATGTCCAGCCAGTGCCGTGCCCAGCGCTCGCCAAAGCGCGGGCTGGCAAGGGCACGCTCAACCAGCTGTTCCCAGGCATCAGGAGCGGAGTCTTCAACAAATGCCTCGACTTCCCCGGGGGTTGGCGGCAACCCGTGCATGATCAGGTAGAGCCGGCGGATCAGGACACGGCGGAGAGCTGGTGGTGATGGCGACAATCCCTTGTCGGCCATGGCGGCAAGCATGAAGGAGTCAATGGCACCCCGGCCCCACTTCCCTTCATTGCGCGGTGGCGATCCCTTCACCACGTCCTGGAACGACCAGTGGTCGGTAATGACGGCAACTCTGGTGTTGCCGCCTGGCAGCTGCGCGCCCTCATTGATCCAGATCTTGATCAGTTCGAGCTCTGCCGCGCTGAGCGGATTCTTGCCCTTTGGCGGCATTGTCTCCTCGGGATCGGCACCGCTGACCAGCCTGTAAAGGTGGCTTTCCGCCGCCTTGCCGGCAACAAACAACGGTTCACCGGAATCCCCGCCGCTGAGGATACCCGCGCTGGAATCAAGCCTGAGGGCACTCTTCTGCTTGTCCGCCCCGTGACACTTGTGGCAGTGCCGGGCAAAAATAGGTTTAATATCGCCCGGAAAATCGACCGCAGACAGCGCGGCAGGAGAATACAGCCACATGCTGAACAATAAAACTCCCGTCCTGTTGATCCGGTTCATCACTATCTCCGGTAATATGTCAGCTCAGCGTTGCCGTGACAAGCAGCTAACATTGCCCGGGGCTCAAGCTGATAATTTTACACTAACCGGCTGATTTAACTTTCGCTCATCATCACTTCCGTGAAAACTATCGGTAATTCAACAAATGCTCAAGCTTCCCTCATGACTTCGCCCAACCAAACCCGCCGATCATTTATCAAGACCGGTGCCGCGGCCCTCGCTGCAGCACCCGCCATCACCCGGGCCGTGGACAGCAACGGCAGGATTCAGCATGCCTGTATCGGAGTCGGGGGAATGATGGGCTATAACGACTTCAAGAATTTCAGTTCTCACGCCAAGACCAAAGTGGTCGCAATCTGCGATGTCGATCGCAACCACCTGGCCCGTGTCGCCAAGGAGGTTCCTGATGCACGCACATACACCGACTGGCGTGAACTGATTGCAAAGGAGGGCGACAAAATTGATTCAGTTAACGTCACCGTCCCTGACCACATGCACTTCCCGATCGCGATAGCGGCAGTGCGCGCGGGCAAGCACGTATACTGCCAGAAACCCCTCTGCCACGATGTCGCAGAGGTGCGGGCCCTGACCGAAGCGACGCGCAAGGCGGGTGTTAAAACCCAGCTCGGAACGCAGGCCGCATCCGGGTTCGGTGACCGTATGGGCGTGCACTATGTCAAGCAGGGGTTGATCGGCAAAGTAAAACACGTCTACCTGTGTTCCAACCGGCCGGGCGCCATCGATTCTTATCGACTCATGGGTCCCCGGCCAAAAGAGCAACATGCCGCTCCGGACCAGCTTAACTGGGACCTGTGGCTGGGTACTGCACCCGTGAGATCATTCGCCCCGGGCATTTATCACCCGAGCAAATGGCGGGCATGGCAGGACTTCGGCACCGGCTGGTCCGGTGACATTGGCTGTCATGTTTTCGACGCCAGCTGGAAGGCGGTCGGCCTGACCGCTCCAAAGACCGTGCACGCCACCGTGCAGGAATCATGGCGGGAATCGCCGCAACGCCGTGCTGATACCTGGCCGCAAAGCGACCACATCACCTGGACCTTCCCGGGAACATCCATCACCGAGAAAGATGAAATCACCGTCGAGTGGTTCGACGGGCTAATCTACCCGCCGCAAGAGGCACAAAAGTGGTATCCCGGCAAAACCTACCCGCCTGAGTCGGCACTGATGGTCGGCACCGAGGGTGCGGTCCTGATCCCCAACGGTGGCGGTGCAATGCTCTTGCCGCGCGACAAGTATAAGGGAACCGCACAGCCCAGGCTTGAAGCCCGTAACCACTACCATCACTTCCTCGACGCCATCATCGGCACCGCCAGGAACGAGTCCTATTTCGAGCAGACCGGCCCGATGACTGAAACCATCCTGCTTGGCACAGTCGCCATCCGTAACCCGGGCGAGAAACTCGAATGGGACGCAAAAAACCTGGCAATCACCGGTAATCCCGCAGCTCACAAGCTCCTTAAGCGCGACTACCGCAGTGGATGGCAGGTTGCCGGATTTTAGCGCTATCTGCTTTGGCTGCCTGTTCCCGACTTCGTCCACGGATCCTGCCTGCAGGGCAAAAAACAGCGTCATCATCACATCATGATTCCCGGGATAGGATCCCGCTCAAAAGAAACTTTAAGATTGTTTGACAATTCCTGCCGGGTCATCCCCCATCTAATGGGCTGTTGCTGATTCTGCCGACAAACCCCGTGAATATTGATCCTTTGTGCGGATTGGCAATATGCCCTCCCTCTCTAAAACGGGCCCAAGGATCAATTGCCGGGCAGTTTGGATTGTTCAAGGGGGCTTATTTCACCTATAATAGAACTTCCGCCTACTGGCCCCCAAAGTAATGGCTCGCAATTCCACTGCTATCCCCTGCGCGCGCATCAGCGCTGCTTGTCTTCTCTTTCCCGCGCTTGCGGCTCCGCTGTCAGCTGAGGTCGTAATCAATGAAATCATGTATCGGCCGGCGGCAACCGGCTCACTGGAGAATCCTGCGCAAGAGTTTATCGAGTTGCACAATACCGACCCCGATAATCCGGTCAGCCTGGCAGGATGGCGCTTCACCAAGGGGATCAATTACCTGTTCGCCCCGACTGCCGGCATCCCGGCGGATGGTTACCTCGTTGTAGCCGCAGACCTGAACGCATTCAATGCCAAGTACCCGGACGCTGCCACCTCCTTCGGTAACTGGGAGGGGCAGTTGAGCAATTCCGGCGAGAGAATCAAGCTTGTCGATGCCGGGAACAACCAGATCGATGAGGTCAGGTATTCCGACCAGGGGGACTGGGCACAGCGGGTTGAAGAAACCTCAGGCCGCGAGAACGGCTGGGCGTGGGCATCGCCCGCCGACGACGCGAGTCATTCCCTTGAACTCCGCAACCCCGGCCTCTTGAACGGCAATGGCCAGAACTGGGGTTCAAGCTCCGCTGCGCAAGGGACACCTGGTGAGCCCAACTCGATTGTAAATGCCAACATCGCGCCATTGATTCGCTTCGTAGAACATTCACCAATTGTTCCCGACTCTTCTGATGAAGTGGCAATCTCGGCAAAGCTCAATAATGAAGACGCCGCGCTAATTGACGCCGTTGTGCGCTGGCGGGTATCCGCCGGCAACCCGGGTGCGTTTAATTCCTCGCCAATGCCCGGCCCGGATGAGGATGGATTGTATACCGCCATGCTCCCGGCGCAGTCAGAGGGGACGGTTGTTGAGTTCTACGCCGAGGTTTCAGACGGCATCAATACCCGCACCTGGCCGGCCGCGACCGACCAGGGGCAGGTTGCCAATGCCCATTACCTGGTGGACAGCACCCCACAGGAGCCCGGTGAAGCTTTATATCGCGTGGTGATGACCGTTGCCGACCGCAATCAGTGGAACTCGATCAACCGCGGCAGTGATGCACAGATGAACATAACCTTCATCGCCAGCGAAGGCGGCAAGGACACTGTCCGCTACCGCTCCGGAATGCGTGTGCGCGGCAACGGCAGCAGGGGCTTCACCCCGCCGCCAATGCGCATCAATATCCCGCGCGAGGACCCGTGGAACGGCGACACCAAGCTGAACGTCAATTCGCGTTACTCGGCTCTGCAGTTCATTGGCATGAATCTTTTTGGTTCAACCGGCCTGCCCGTCCCGGACGCAAAACGCGTGCAGTTTCGCATTAACGGCGAGAATGAAGCGCGTAATGATGAAACAATGCGGGGATCATATGTTCACCTGGAACCCATCGGCGACGAGTTGATTGAAGATAAATTCCCAGACAATGACGGCGGCAACCTCTACAAGAAACGCAGCGCCAATCCAAACCGCGATGAGAAGCGCTGGGGGGTCCATTCCGAGAACAATGTCCGTTATGATGAGCCAAACTGGTATCTCACCGATGACTGGACAAAACTGACCAACGAAAGCAAGGGTGACTGGAGCGACCTGCAGCAATTCGTTGAGGTCATGCACCAGGCAAGCGGCGCCGATTACCTGGAGGAAGTCAGCCCGTTAATCAACATAGGCCAGTGGCTGCGCTGGTTCGCCGTGATGACGATCCTCAACAGCTACGAGACAAACCTCAGTAACGGCATCGATGATGACTACTGCATATACAGCGGCAGCGCCGACTCGCGCTTTATCCTTCTCCCCCATGACCTGGACACAATCTTCGGCGAGGGTGACACAAACTCAAGTCCAAGCAGCTCGATCTTCCCGATGCTGACAGCGAATATCCCGCGACAAAATGAGGATGGCCGCATCCCCCAGCTGGTGACTTTTTTCCAGCAGCCGTCCATCAGGAAGCAGTATTTTACCGAGCTGAAGAACCTCCTCGCCGACGAGTTCTCCAAGGCTAAATTCGACGCGCGGGTGCAGAATTTCCTCGCTGACTGGTCAACACCGGCAGACCGCAGCAACATCATCTCCTACATGGATGCGCGGCGGAACTTTATCCTCAACGAAATCGATCCTGAACTCAGCGCATCGAGCTCGCTGCCGGTCGTTTCGGGCTTGCCGCGCACCACGCAGGCAGCCTTGAACCTCAGTGGCGACTATAACCTGACCAGTACCTCAGCGGTTATTGTCGCGGGCAACAATGCCACGCTTAATCCCATCGCCGGGACATGGTCCATCACCGGCATTGACCTGGTCCCCGGTGTTAACCGGGTCACCGTGGAGGCACTTGACCCGGACGGAAACAGGGTTGCCTCACGACAAATCGATATCTGGCATGACGACGGCGACACCCGGCCGCTGGCGGGCACGATCAGCGGGGATCAGACACTCAACGCAACGGCGGGTCCTTACATGATATCCGACGACGTGGTCATTGCAGCCGGCACAACGCTGACCATTGAGCCCGGGACAAATGTTTATCTTGCCGACGGGGCCAAACTCACTGTCAACGGGGTGTTGCGCGCCATCGGGTCGGAATTTTCCCGCATCCGTTTCGGGCCCGACCCGGCCGCCTCCCTGGTCCCCGACCCGGCAGGAAACGGCAACCTGCCCAATGGCCCTCCAAAATCGGGCGGCATCCAGTTTGTCGACACGCTCTCCAGCCAGAACATCCTCTCCTTCGCCGACATCCTGCACGCACAAAGCGAAGACGGCAGTGTCGGCATCCACCGCTCAGAGGTCATGCTCGACAACATGACTTTTGCGGGCTCGCACCTGCGCATGATCTATGCTGATTCCTCGTCACTAACCCTGCAAAACTCAATCTTCCCTGACATGTTTGCACCGGGCGAAAGCCCCATTGACCTTGATCTCGACAACATCAGTGAACACGTCAAGGGCGAGGGCGCCTATCCGGAAAACGGGCATTTTATTATTCGCGGCAACACCTTTGGAAGCAATTCCGGGCATAATGACATCATCGATGTCGACAGCGGCACACGCCCCGACCCAATCCTGCAAATCCTGAACAATGTCTTTCTTGGATCCGGCGATGAGCAACTTGACCTTGGCGGCGATGTTTATGTGGCCGGCAACCTGTTCATGAACGTCAACAAGGACAGCGCAAACAACGATCGTGGATACGCAAATTCAATATCCACCGGTGATGCCGGAAACAACACGGCTATTGTTGTGACACGCAACATCTTCTGGGACATAGACCACGCCGTTAATTTAAAGCACGGCACATCAGCAATCTTTGAGAACAACACGGTGGTGGGGATTCACCCCGACTTTGAAGATGATTTCGGCAACTCTAATGTCGGGTCGGCAATCAACCTTTTTGTCGATGAGCCGGACGCCGCCCCGGGAGACGGCGCATACGCCGCCAATAATATCTTTTGGGACGTGCCGCGCGTATTCGGCAACGCGGATGTGCCGGGGGAAACCACGACACCGCTCCAGCTGTACAACAACCTGCTCTCCCCCCAGCTGGCGGAAACTTCCGTTGCCGCCCGTCCCGGCACAATCCTCGCGCTCGGGACCGGCAACCTCACTGGCAGTCCGCACTTCGCGGGCAGCGCAAATGATAATTTCCGTTTGCTGCCGGGCTCACCGGCTAAAAATATGGGGCTTGCCGGGCAGGATCTCGGTGCCGAGGTGCCGGATGCAATCGCCATCACCGGCGAGCCGGCGGCGGTTACCGCATCAACAGGGGCGGCCCTGAGTGTTGGTGGCCCGGGGATGTTCGCTTACCGGTACCGGGTCAACGGCGCACCGTGGAGTGAGGACAGCCCCATCGGCAACGGTTTCGACCCGGTTGCCCGGACAATACGCACGGCGACAATTGCCATGGCCGGGCTGGAGGCAGGCAGCTATACAGTCGAGGTCCTGGGGACAGACTTTGCCGGGAACCTGCAGGCAACGCCAACAGTCTCAAAAACCTGGAGGGTCGACCCTTCCCTGTCGCGTCTGGTCATCAATGAAGTGCTGGCCGCAAACGGCGGCAGTTATGACAACAGTGGCAGCTTCCCCGACATGATCGAATTGCACAATGCCGGGGCAACGGAGATCAGCCTGACCCAAAAAAGCATCACCGATAACCCGGCACTTCCCGCCAAGTTCGTTTTCCCGGAAAACACCACTATCCCGGCGGGCGGCTACCTGATCCTGAACGCTGACGCCGAACAAACCCCAGGCATTCACCTGGGCTTCTCGCTCGATAACGATGGCGAGGGGATCTACCTCTACGAATCAGTGGCAGACGGAGGCGGCCTGATCGACTCGATTGAATACGGTTTACAAATTCCCGGTTCCAGTATCGGGCGCATTGGCCATGCCGGGGCTGCCTGGGCCCTTACCAGGGTCACCCCCGGTGCCGCCAATCACGCACAGCCATACGGTTCCCCGCGCGGGTTGCGCATCAACGAATGGCTGGCAGCAACCGAAACCCTGTTTGCCGATGATTTTGTTGAGATCCACAACCCGGACAGCCTGCCTGTGCCGCTCGCCGGGCTCTTCCTCAGTCAGGATTACTTGCCACGGCCGGGTCAGGAGGCAATTGCTCCACTGAGCTTCATCGCGGCAAGGGGATTCAGCGTATTCCGGGCCACCGGCGATGGTGAGGAGGGCATCAGGCAACTCGACTTCAAGCTCTCTTCCAGTTATGAGTGGCTTTATCTCCTTGCAGAGGATCTCACACAAATCGACAGCGTGCACCTGCAGGCAGAAGGAGTGGACGTTGCACGCGGGCGGCTGCCTGATGGCGCCCCCACTTACGAGTATTTCATCATGCCGACACCCGGCCTGTCCAATGTCGGTGACAACGCCACCGTCACCACCACCACGCTGATTGCCCCCAATGCGCAGTGGGCTTACGAGCAAAGCAATACCGACCTCGGAACGGCATGGCGCAACCGCGAATTTGACGATTCCTCGTGGCCGCGGGGCCCGGGCCTGCTATACAGGGACAATGACCCGGTCAACGGCCCTGCGGGAACACTGCTCAACCTCAACCCTCCGACCACCCACTACTTTCGCCACACCTTTACTTTGGACGGCGACCCGCTCGTCCCTGCATTCAATTTCGACATCTTCGCCGACGACGGCGCGGTGATCTACCTCAACGGTATTGAGCTATACCGCTTGCGGATGCCCGGCGGCGAGATCACACACGCCACCTTTGCCGCAAGCGGGTGGGATAATGCCGTGCGCGAGGGATCCTTTGATGTCCCCGATGGATTGATGCGTCCCGGTGAAAACGTTATCGCCGCCTCCGTGCACCAGGACGATGGCACCAGCGGCGACGTCGTGTTCGGCCTCGAGTTGCGCTCAGCGGTGACGGAAACATCCGAGGAGGACGAAGGCTACACCCAGGCCCTCGCCCTGCTTGCCGGGTTGCGTATCACGGAGATCATGTATCACCCCGCGTCTACCGAGGCACTTGAATACATCGAGTTGCAGAATATCGGCGGCGTGCCACTGGAACTGGGGGGCGTGCGCTTTACCGGCGGTATCAGCTTTGTGTTCCCTGAAATGACGCTCGATGTCGGCTCTTACGTGATCCTGGTGGCCGATCCCGCAACCTTTGAGGCTGAATATGGAGCGGCAATCAGCGTCGCCGGGCAATACTCGGGGAAATTGAACAACGACGGCGAGGATATCGTGCTGCAGCTGCCTGAGCCTTTTGCCGCAGCCATCTTGCGATTTGAGTATAACGATTCCTGGTATCAGGATTCTGACGGCAGTGGTTATTCACTGGAGATCCTTGATTCGGCAGCACCCCGAAAGGCTTGGGATACGGCGGAAAACTGGCGGGCAAGCATCATCCTGGGCGGCACCCCCGCCAAGACCTCCCCGCCGGTGATCACCAGCCCGGAGAGCGCAATCTCCACCCTCAACGACTCTTTCTTCTACCAGGTAAGGGCAACCAATATCCCGTCGTCCTACTCCGCCTCAGGCCTGCCGTCCTGGTTGGCGATCAACACACAAACCGGTGTCATTTCCGGTAACAGTTCCGAATACGGAATTTTTGAGGTGTCCCTCAGCGCAACCAACGGTGGCGGTGAAGGCGTCACCACGCTGTCAATCAACATTGCGGCATCGGGTCCTTTTGCCGGTTACCAGTGGTCAGGAATTGCGGCAACATATTCGATTGGCACGCCGGCGGAGATCACGGCAAGGGCAACTGACGCGGCCGGTCGCACGGTTGTTAATTATAACCAGAATGTCCCGGTCGGGGCTTTCGTCGGGGCCAACAACGGGTCCTCGGTCCTCATCACCGAGTGCTGGGACCGATCACCCGATTATTTCGAGATTGAAAATGTCAGCGCCGGCCCGGTCAACACCGCCGGCTGGTTCGTGGCCCTTAACCAGTCGGCATCGCAGGCGGGCAGTGGTATCAACCTAGTTGCACCAACCCTCCTGAACCTTCCCGCGACAATGGCCGCCGGCGAGGTGGTTTTCCGGCACGATGAAGACGGTAACTCCCAAGAGTGGCAGGCAGCCGACTATCTCGGCGGCGACATTCCCTGGTATCATGGAGGGGGTTTCGGCAATGTCGGGCGGCGCGGCTGGGTAATGCTTGTTGATAACTTCGGCAATCTGGTTGATTTCGTCGCCTGGGGTTACTCGGCCAATGAGCTTGGCTCAATCAACGTTAACGCCGGTGGCTTTAACTTGAGAGTGGGGGATGCGTGGAGCGGGGGAGGAGTGCCGTGGGCCGATTCCCGCAACCGTTCACTCACCCGCAGGGGCAACGAGGACCGCAACATCACCGACGACTGGTCCTGGGTTGCGAGAAGTCCCGGTAATGAGAATAGCGGCCTCAACACCCCGTTCCCGGGGGGATTTGAAGCAATCCCCACATCCCTGAATACCGCATCATTTGTCAACGGCGCATGGACCGGCTCGGTCACCTTCAACAACACGGGCACGGATGCAATCCTCCTGCTTGATGACGGTGCCGGCCATGTCACGCTGAGCGAACGCTTTAACATCACAGCATTGCCCGCGCCGGTAATTACTTCACCCTCCACCGTGATCGCCGTGGCAGGAAAACCATTCTCCTACCAGGTTACGGTCACCAATTCGGCCACAACCCATGGCGCGGCAAACCTTCCGGCAGGCTTGTTGATCGATGCAGCCAGCGGCCTGATCTCCGGGACCCCGGCGGCTTCCGGCAACTCCGGGGTAACACTCAGCGCGACCAACGCCGGGGGTTCCGGCACACTTGCACTGAACATTGACGTGCTGGCCGACGGCGATGGCGACGGCATGCCGGACATTTGGGAACTGGTCAATGGCCTGAACCCCGTGACAAGCGAAGACGCGGCACTTGATAACGATCGTGACACGCTCTCAAACCTGGGGGAATTCCTTGCCGGCACCGATCCGCAGGATCCGGGCTCCCTTTTCAGGATCAAGCCCTTCAGCCGCAGCCCGGTTGCCGGGCAACTCCTGCTGAGCTGGAAATCAGTGGCCGGGAAACGTTATCGTGTGCTCACTTCCGGTGACCTTGTCAACTGGGCACCGCTCCCCGGCGTCAATGTCCTTGCCACCGGTCCAGACGCCGAGGTCGCACTGCCAGACACCCAGGGTGGCCGCACTTACTTCCTGCGCGTGACAACCGGCCTGGATTACTGAAGAACCGCTGCAAAGTTTCGCAACACTTGTCGCCTCCCCGGCGTCGACCTCAAAGCTGTACACATCCAGTATCATGAGAGCCAAGGCCAAGTCAGTTTGCCCGGCGATCCTCGCTGCAATCGCCATGCCCGTTGTCATCCTGGCAGACACCCCGAAGGTCGAGCTCAGCAATGTCAGGCGTGTCTTCGACAACGGCGAGCATAACGCATTTACTGACCTGGTCGTGTTCAAGGATGCCTTCTACCTGGCCTTCCGCAACTGTCCCGATGGTCATGGTGTCAGCCCGAATGCCTCGATCATCATCCTTTCCAGCAGGGACACAAAGGCATGGAGGGAGGTTCATCGCTTCAGCGTTCCCGGCCGCGACACGCGTGATCCCCATTTCCTCGTCTTCAGGGAAAAATTGTTTGTCTACACGGGAACATGGTTCAGCGGGGAAACCGCCATCCGGGACAATGCGGATCTCGACCTCAACCTGCACCTCGGCTACACGGCTTCCTCAGAAGACGGGCAGGCCTGGTCCAAGCCAAAGATCCTGGAGGGGACCTTCGGGCATTATATCTGGCGGGCAGCCTCATTTGGAGAAAAAGCCTATCTCTGCGGCAGGCGCAAGGTTGGCTTTGCGGTGGGGCCCCACGGGGAACACGACCAGGTCGAATCCATCATGCTGGAGAGCGACGACGGGTTGATATGGCGCAAGGGCGCAACGTTTCAGGAAACCCGGGGCGATGAGACAGCATTCCTCTTCGAGCGCAACGGCAACATCCTCGCGATTGGCCGCCGGGGACGCGCAAAAGCCCAGCTGCTGCGCTCCACGCCACCCTACAAGGAATGGCACAGGCACGCTCTCGACCGCTATATCGGCGGCCCGCTTATCATGCAGTGGGGCGGACGCATGGTGGTCGGCGGCAGACGCTCAGCAAAAAACGGGCCGAGGACATCACTCTGCTGGCTCAACGGCAAAACCCTCAATGAATTCGCGCAGCTGCCAAGCAGCGGTGACAACTCATACCCGGGATTCATCCCCATCACTCCTTCCAGGGCAGTGGTCTCATGGTATTCATCGCATGAAAAAACAGATGCAGGCGAAACCATCACTGCAATTTACATGGCAGATCTGGCAATTGCGCAGGACTCAACGCACATTTCAAATAAACAGCGCCAGGCAATAGCCGCCGCAGACCGGGTGCTCGCCGGCCAGCGTGCAAACGGTGGATGGGCAAAGGGCACAAGGGATCATGGTGAACTGGAACTTCTCTTTGCCCGGCAACGCGAAGACACAACACTCGACAACGGCACCACCCACTCACAGATACGGCTGCTCGCGGAAGCCCGCGCCATGAGCGGCCTGCCCCGCTTCAAGCATGGTGCCATCGCGGGCATTGAATATCTGCTCGACGCACAATATGAAAATGGCGGATGGCCGCAGAGGTATCCGCACCGGGATGGCTATGCCAGGTTCATTACCTATAATGACGGGGCCATGGTTGGCGCCCTTGGCGTGTTGCGGGATGCCGCTGAAGGCAGCGGGCCTTTTACCTGGGTCGACAAGGCCATGCGTGTGCAGGCGGCAGGGGCAGTTGCCCGGGGTATTGACTGCATCCTTGCATGCCAGGTGAAGGATAACGGTGTCCTCACCGCATGGGGACAACAGCACGACGAGGTCAGCTTTCTCCCGCGCCCGGCAAGGAGCTTTGAGCCTGTCTCCCTCTGTTCATCTGAAAGTGTCGGCGTGGTGCAATTCCTGATGGGCCTTGAGTCACCCGGGACCGGGATAATCAATGCCGTCCATGCCGCCATCGCGTGGCTGTCAGGACCCGCGAAACTGGAGGGAATCCGGCAGATCAATGACCCTTTAACCGGCAAACAGATCATTGATGACGCGCAGGCGCCGCCACTCTGGGCCAGGCTTTACGAGATCGGCAGCAACCGGCCAGTCTTCGGCAACCGTGACGGCAAGGTCTACTACGCGCTGGCGGAAATCTCCGATGAGCGCCGCAACGGCTACAGTTGGTATGTGAATTCTCCGCAAAAGCTCATCGGCGAGGATTACCCGCTGTGGCAAAAGCGCATCGCGGGCCAGGATCCCGAACGGCGCTAGGCTCTTTCCAGCGCGGCAAGCTCACGCTCGATATTCTCCCGCGCCCGTGTTTCAATCAATTTGCGGAAGTGTCGCGTCCAGTAGATGGACCTGCGGCGCAGGAATGTCCGCAGGAACTCCGCCCTCTGGCGGCGGAAGGATTGATCATCACCGTGTGCGTATTCCCTGCGGAGCTCCCCGGCATATGCATCGTATCGCACCCGGTCATCCCCGAAAATCCCCAGGTCAATGTCCATTGCCAGCGCGGCGTCCGCGTCTTCCGGCTCCCGGTGATGCCGGGTGGCAATGATCAGGCGAGCAACCTCATTAATATCGACAAGGTCGCCTGCCAGCAGCTGGAATTCCCCGCGGAATACCTCCGCACTGCCCTCCTTGTTTTCGCCCGGCGTTGCCCGCGCACTGTATGCCGCATCATGAAACCAGAGGGCAAGTTCAACGGCATCATGGTTTTTTACTGCCCCGGGATAACTGCCGAGCGCCTTCACGCATGCCAGCGCATGGCGGGCGTCATGATAATGGCGCCCGGGTTCGCTGTAGCGCTTGAAAAGCCTCTCGCCGGCGGGGATAAACACCATGCCAAGGCCCATCCACTCAAGGGTACAGTTCCACTGCGCTGCCCACCTGTCAGGCAACGGGTCAACGGCTGAGGTGGATCGGTCCGGCATCACGGGGAACTCAGCTCAACCAAGACTCTCCCTCACTCCCCGATCAGCAGCTCGTCAATAAGCTGGCTGGTATCCTCGAGTGAGCGGTCCGATCCCTCACGTGTCGCCCAGCCGGAAAAATCCAGTGCCTTGAGCTCAACGCGCACCCTGTCCCAGTCAACATCCCCCTCCCCGAGGCGGCAGAAGCCGTTCTTTTTACCCCAGTCCTTGACGTCAAGCTTGACGGTGCGGCTGCCGAGGACGCGGATCCACTCGTGCGCCGGGGCAAACTTCTGCATGTTACCGATGTCGAAATACGCCCCCACCCACGGGCTGCCGAAGGCATCGATGTAGTCGCGGAACTTCTCCGGGCTCTCGCAAAAGCCGTTCCATACGGTCTCTATGAGCACGCGAACCCCGATGCGGGATGCCAGCGGCAACACCTTGCGCACCTGTTCAATGGAGCGCTCCCAGACATGGTCATGTGTCTCGTTTGCCCCGTTTACCTTGCCCGGGACAAGCAGCACCGACGACCCCCCCAGCAGGTGCGTGTTCATCAGCGCGTATTCAAGGTTTGCCCTTCCCTTCCCGCGCACTGCCGGGTCCGGGTCGCTGAGGCGTGTGCTCCAGTGCCCGCCATTGACGAGCCCGTGCACACGGAAGCCGGTCTTCGCCGTGGCCGCACGGTATACCTCGGCCTCGTTGGCCCTGCCGCTCTCGACACCATCAAAGCCAAGCTCCTTGAGACGAGCGAATAAAGCCTCCACGCTCTCGCCCTTCTTGCGCCCGCCCCCCTTCAGGGCCTTGTATATCCTGCCCTTCAGGCTTGGGCCCCGGGTTGCATTTGCCTCCTGCTCCCCTGCCCCGCACGCCATGGAGGCACCGGCCAGGGTGGCGGCAGATTGGCTTAAGAAAGAACGACGACTGGATAAGGATTTCATGGATTCAAATGCTTGATTGTGCGAACCCCTGCGGTAAAAGCAGAAGCCAGGGCAGCGGCGCTATATGACTTGGATTTCTCTAACCCTTGTTAATGCTAACCGCTGGGAAAAGCTCCATGCAACGATTAGTTGCCTGCTTCAGTGTGCTTTTCCCCGCATCCCGCATATAAACAATGCCGACATCCAGCAATTTGCCCTAGAAGCATCAAGCCCGTTGACATACCCTAAATGATGGCGCTGGACTTTGAGGAGCTCGATTACGCCCAGACCAGGATGGGGGAACTCATCCTGCGCCGGCGGCGTATGCCCTCGCTGGACAACCTGGAGGTTTACGAGGTGATCCTTGGCGACGCATTCCTGATGTCGAGCCTGTTTACCGTTGTCGAGACAGCGCTTGCAGACCTTGGCCTTGCGGCACTTGGCCCGCGTCAAAAACTTGACGTTGTAGTCGGCGGGCTCGGGCTTGGCTACACCGCCAAGGCGGTGCTCAACAATGCTGATGTGCAGCAACTGATGGTTATCGACGCACTTGAGGAGGTCATCGGGTGGCATCAAAGTAAAATAATCCCGCTTGGGAAAACCCTGTGTGATGACCCCCGCTGCCGCTTTGTCCACGGTGATTTCTTCGCCATGGCCGCTTCACCATCCACAGGGTTTGATCACGATCAGCCGGGGCGCAGGTTTGACGCCGTGCTGCTTGATATCGACCACACGCCAAGCAAGCTCCTCGATGCCTCGCATGCGGATTTCTACACCGTGGAAGGACTGCAAAAACTGGCCGGGCACCTCAAGCCGGGCGGCGTATTCGCCATGTGGTCGGATGATCCGCCTGAGGAAACATTCATTGGACTGCTGGGCAGGGTATTCAAAACCGCGGAGCCCCATGTGGTTAGTTTTTTCAACCCGCTGCAGGAACGCGACTCGACAAGCACCGTCTATGTCGCCTGTAACCCGGTCGCCTGGCCGAAAAATACCTGACTGGGGTACTGCGGCCCTTACAGGCTCTTGATGCGCACGTTGCGAAACCGGACCGGGTCGCTGTGGCCGGCAAAGCCAATAAAGCCGGACTTGCGGTTTATACCTTTCGGCACACGCTTGACCTTGCTCAAGTCAATCTTGCCCAGGTCCTGGTCAACGATTGTCGTGCCGTTGAGGATCACCTTCACGTGGCTGCCCTTGAAGCTGATCTCCTGCTTGTTCCACTCGCCGACCGGCAGCAGCGCGCCGCGCTTGGCCGGGACCAGGCCGTAAACTGAGCCGTGAAACTGGTAAGGCTGCAGCTTGGCATACTTGGCGGCGGTGTTGTCGAGGACCTGGATCTCGAAGGCCTCCCAGGCAGGATCCCCCTTGCCCGGGGAGCGCACGGCGATGCCGTTATTGCCTCCCGGGGGAAGCTTGAACTCAAAGCGGAAAACAAAGTCGCCATACTCATCCTTGGCGTAAAGGGTGCCCCCCTTGCCCTTCTTGCACATGATGGCACCGTCGACGACCTCATAGTTGCCAACCGCGCCCTGCCAACCGGTGAGGTCCTTGCCGTTAAAGAGTGAAGTGAAACCGGCTTCCGCCTTGCCGGGCTTTGTTGCACCACTTGGGGCTCCTTTGGCGATGATCTCGCGGATAAAAACATTGCGCCAGCGGATCTCGCCGCCGTGGGTCTGCAGCTGGATCGGCCCCTTCTCAAAAATCGGGATCTTGCGGTCGAAATAATTCTCCATGACCGCCTTGTCGACCACCTTCTCGCCGTTGAGATAAACGGTCACGCGCTCCCCGATCATGATGACTCGAAACTTGTTCCATTCGCCAAAAGGCTTGTCCATAAGCTTGGAGGGATCCTTGCCCGGCTTGCCCTTGCTGTTGTTCCACAACCCGCCGGAACCCTTGTCCGCACCGATTTTCCACTTGCCGCCCGCCTCGGTGGTATCCCATATCTGCACCTGCGGCACACCGCGAAGATAGATGCCGCTGTCAGCCTTGGCCACCGTCTTGTATTCGAGCAGCAGTTCAAAATCGCCATAGTTCTTCAGCGTCGTCAGGTAAAGGCCGTGCCCGTCATTGACCAGTTCACCTTTCTCAACACTCCAGTGCTTGCCGATGTCCTTCAAGGTCTCCTGCTGGTGGGCCTTCAGCTCCTCGGGCGACATCTTCCACAGGGTGCGCGGGTCCTTGGTGCCGTGGCCGAACCAGCCGTCAAGGTTCTCGCCATTGAAAAGCGCAGTGAATCCCTTCGGCGGGACAGGATGATCAGGGCGGGCAATTAACGCCCCGGCAAAGCTGATAAGGCCCAGGGCGGCGAGTGGCAGTAAGTAACGCATGTTTTTTTATTTCAGGATTAAAGCTACAAAGTTCTCAACTTGGCAAAACTGCATTGTCAACAGTCATTGAACAAGGATATTAAGCACATTCCAGCGCGGAAAATCAACGTGCCCGCCGATTGTTGCATCCCCCCCTGCCCCTTACCTGCGCATGATTCTTAGTCATTGTCTCAGCCCGGGCTGACCACTAGGATTGCCCCATGACAAACATGAGCCCTCCCCGGTTTACCGCGCTTTTCCTCGCAATCACCTGCGCCACGGGCATTGCCGCCGGCGAGGAACCGCGCTGGTACAAGGGCAATACGCACACCCATTCGCTGTGGAGTGACGGCAACGATTTTCCCGAGATGATTGCCGATTTCTACAAGCGTAAAGGCTACCACTTCCTCGTGCTCTCAGACCACAATGTATTGAGCCGTGGCGAGAAATGGATGAGCGTGGGGGCAGTGGAAAAACGCCGCAGGACCCTCGGGCACGCGACACTGAAAAAATACCTGGCCACTTTCGGCGACAAATGGGTCGAGCTGCGCGGGCAGGGAGAGGCGCAGCAGGTCAGGCTCAGGACCCTTGGGGAAATCCGGCCAAGGTTTGAGGAACCCGGAAAATTCCTCTTTGTCGAGGGCGAGGAAATCACCAACAGTTTCCGCGGGCTGCCGGTGCATACCAACGCGATGAACCTCGGCGAACTCATCAAGCCGGAGAAAGGCGCCTCGCTGCGCGCTACCATGCGCAGCTGCCTGGTCGCTGCAAAGGAACAGGAAAAACGCCTCGGTAAACTGATCCTCGCTCACCTTAACCATCCCAATTTCGGGTGGGGCATCACCGCCGAGGACCTTGCCCATGTCATCGAGGAGCAGTTCTTTGAGGTCTATAACGGCCACCCCAGCGTCCGGCAACTTGGAGACGCCAAGCACCCGGGAATCGAAAAAATGTGGGACCTTGCCAACACCATCCGGCTGGCGGAGCTGGGGGCCGAGCCGCTGTTCGGCATCGCCTCGGATGATTCCCACCAGTATCACGGTGGTGACGTCAAGCCCGGGCGCGGCTGGGTAATGGTCAGGGCACCGGCACTCAGTGCAACCAACATCGTCAGGGCCATGCGTGAGGGGGACTTCTACTGCTCGAGCGGTGTCACCCTTGAGGAGCTGGAAAGAAACCAGGAAAAGGGAACCCTCAGCTTCAGGATCCGGGCCGAGGGAAAGGAAAAATACACCACCCGGATCATTGGCACCCGGCGGGGCCGGCAATCAGACCCCGCGGGGATCGGTGAAGTGCTTGCCACCTTTACCGAAACTTCGGTCAGTTACTCGCTCAAGGACAACGAGTTGTATTTTCGAGCAACCATCACTTCCGACAAGGCACACCCCCTGCCATCCTTTGCCAAACAGCAAAAGCAGGCCTGGATCCAGCCGCTCTGGGCGCTGCCGATAAGCAAACCGAAAGCACCGAAGGCCGGGCAAACGCCGTAAGTTCCTGCATTGCCGCCGCTTCAGGGAAAATCCCGGCGGCACCAATGCCACGGGTCCCGGACATGGAAACCTCGCACCCCATCCGTGTTGTAAGCTGCCACGCCGAGGGTGAAGTCGGCGATGTCATCATCGGCGGCGTTGCGCCGCCGCCGGGTGACACACTCTGGGAGCAACGGGAGTTTATCGAGCGCGACGGCTCGCTGCGCGCGGTGATGCTCAATGAGCCCCGGGGCGGGGTGTTCCGCCATGTTAACCTGATCGTCCCCGCAAAGGATCCCCGGGCACAGATGGGCTTCATCATCATGGAGCCGGAGGACACCCCGCCAATGTCGGGTTCGAATTCCATCTGTGTTGCCACGGTGCTGCTTGAGCGGGGTATCCTGCCGATGACAGAGCCTGAAACGCTGCTTACCCTCGAGGCCCCGGGTGGACTGGTCGAGGCGCGCGCGAAATGCCGCGAGGGCAAGGTCGAGCGGGTCGAGATCACCAATGTCCCCTCCTTTGCCGACCGGCTTGATTGCACCCTTGAAGTCGCCGGCCTCGGGACCTTCAGGGCGGACACCGCCTACGGGGGCGACAGCTTTGTGCTGGTGGATGCGCAGGCGCTCGGCTTTGAGATCGCCCCGCACGAGGCCCGGGACATTGCCGGCGCCGGCATGAAAAATCACCGCGGCGGCCAACCAGCAGCTCGGGTTCAGCCATCCGGATCATCCCGGCTGGGACCATGTCTCCTTCTGCCAGTTCACCGGGCCGCTGGTCAGGGGGAAAACCGGGACCCTCACCGGGCGCAACGCCGTTGCCATTCGCCCGGGAAAAGTCGACCGCTCGCCCACCGGGACC
>JAYGGE010000169.1:0-3355 GCA_046581505.1 Verrucomicrobiales bacterium
CATTCTTCTTTCGCTAAACAGTATTAATCAGCAAAAACCAGATTCGCATAGCAGTGCCCTTGCTGCAACATCCCTTCCCACGATGCTTAGTCGCTTGATTGGGGGGATCGCTATCCCTTAAGCGTAACGCGCAGCAGTTTCTTGGCCTCATTCAGTGGCAGGGTCAGCTTCACCCCGCCGTTGGCAACGGCTGTCCATGTGCCACCCGCAAAGGGGATCCACGTCTTCAGGTCGTCAGACTTCTGCATGTCAAAACACAGAGTCACCTCATCACTTTTCCAGTCCTTGACGATGACCGCTGAACCAAGGCGCGCATCCTGCACCTCCTCCAGTGTCGGGCGCTTGGAAAGCTCCACGATCTGCTCGTCCTTCTCGGTGATGGCCGCCTGCAGTTGTGGGATCTGCGCGGCAAGTTGCTGCAGTTGCGCGTTCATTGCCGTCACGGTTGCCTCGTCATTTTCCCTCTCGGCAGTCAACGCGCATCCTCGACAAAGACGACGAATAAGCTAGAGTCAAGTATGAAGAGCAAGGTTCTTAGCTGTCTCGCGACGGAGGGAAGATGCCGTGGATTGATTCAGACTGGTACCGATCTGCGTTCAGCATGCGCATTTGATAGAGCCTCAATAAGCTTCAGCAGCGATCTCTCTGGGTTGATATTCCATGTATGGTTCTGCTTGCTCTTCTTGGCAGCTGGCTGCGAGAGAAAAAAGAATCAGTCAGCTAGCGGAGGTGATTACGCCCGGGAGACAGGATTGGCGATGAGGATTTTTGAGATCCGCAAGTTGGACGAGTCTAATCTGGAAGTCGGGGCTGCACAGACGCCAAACGTGAATGTTTTGATTGGGAATGTCGATTTGCGTGGTGGAGCGGATTTCGGTGACGCGGAAGCACCTTTTCTAGTCGAGATATCCGCTGATCTATCAGTGAAGAATGCGGGCGAATATGCATTTCAAGTTCGCGCGAACAGTCCGCGCGAACTTCTTGTTGGAAAGAAATCAGTGGTTCGTTCCCAATCATACGCCAGCAACCCCGCTGAAGGGGTTATTTCATTGAAGCGTGGCCGTCACCGGCTTCTGTTGCGGACTGGTAGTCGTGGCAATGATGCCCACCTGCATCTCCAATGGAAACCGCCGGGAGAGAGGCGATGGACTGCCATTCCTGAAAAATCCTTCTCCACTGAAGCCGGAATCACCCAAGTGGTGTCTCCGGGACACAAGCGCCTGAAAGGCGAATTATTGCCCGGCCATGGTGCCGCTTTAGACGCGTTGCACCCCTCCTTCGACTTGGTGACAATTCGCCCGCAGGGATTCGAGCCCCAGGTGGGGGCGATGGCGATGCTTCCCGATGGCCGTCTGGCGGTTGCTACTTTCGAGCCCAACATGGCCGGCTTCAGTAAAGCTGTTTTGACGGAGGCTGCCCATGAGATCCATGCGCTTACCGGTATCGAAGGCGATCCCTCCCAAGTGCAGGTGCGGCGGATCGCCAGCGGACTAATCGAGCCACTTGGACTATGCGTGGTGGACGGCAATCTTTATGTAGCACAAAAACATGAGATCACCCGTCTACTTGACAAGGACGGAGACGGATTTCTGGAGACCCATGAAACGTTGGCGTCCGGATGGATCTCGGATAACTACCATCACTTCACTTATGGCCTACTTCATCGTGATGGCTGGCTATACGCAGCGCTGACAGTTGCAATAGACTGGGGACAAAAAGAATACCAAGGCAGCGATACGATTGGGAAAAATGCTCCCAACCCGCCAGCCCGCGGGACCGTCTTGCGCGTCAACATCAAGACCGAAGAGATCGAGTATCTAGTTGGGGGACTTCGCACTCCTAGCGGCATCGGCTGGGGACCGAACGGCGACTTGTTCGTCAGCAACAGCCAGGGAGCCTGGGTTCCGAGCAGTTCTTTGGTGCATGTGCAACGGGGTGAATTCTACGGACACTACAACCATACCTCCCCATACCGAAAGGATCGATACCGTGGACATCCTAGTCTGTTTGCAGAAAAGCGCGTCACGCCCCCGGTGATCACCCTTCCATACGGACTGGCGGCGGTGGCGCCTACCGACCCCCTTCTAATCGAGGAAGGTATCTTCAAAGGGCAACTCTGGTTGGGGGAACTAACCCAGGGGGGCATCCGTAGAGTGGCCCTAGAAAAGGTCAACGGACGCTGGCAGGGTGCTACGTTCCGGGCCACCCAAGGGTTGGAATGCGGCGTACATCGCCTCCTCCGGGGACCGGATGGGTCAATCTACGTCGGCGGGACCGGAGCGACCGCAAACTGGGCTTGGAATGAAACCCGCTTTGGCCTGCAGAGGCTGCGCTGGAATGGAAAAGTGACTTTCGAGATGCACTCGATCCGGGCTAAGGAAGACGGCCTGGTGGTACGGTTCACCAAACCGGTTTCCAAGAACATGCTCGAATACACCCGCGGCTATTCCCTGAGGCGATGGCGGTATCTACCTGGACCGTGTTATGGGGGAAGGAAGTCAGGCATGAGGACACTACGCGTAACGGCTGCCGAAGCCTCGTCCGACGGGCTTGAGGTGCGTTTGAGAATCGAAAAGTGGGAGCCAGGTGGAGTAGTCCATCTGTCGACCAGTCCGACATCCTTGGCCGGGGATCCGATCTGGTCTTCCGAGGCGTGGTATACTCTCACCCAGATTCCGGGGCAACTGGCGACGGAGGATGAGACTCCGCCGGTCAGCGTCGAGCCCGGATTTGAACCGGTGTTTACCAACGGCTTTGCTGGGTGGGTCATGGAGGGTGATTCACACAACCGGGGGTGGTCCTACGATTTCGGTACCCTCCGCCACGATGCGCAAAAGATCGCATCGGGCAACTGGCTGCGCTTGAAGCGACCGCTGGGGCATTTCGACCTGCGCTTTGAATACCAAGCGTCCAAAGCCGCCGACACCGGCGTTTTACTGCTGGCGCCCGATGGCAAAGACGGCTGGAAGGTGCTCGCACGGCATCGCCTGCCAGTCACCAGCGCTGATCAGTGGCTCCAGTTCCGGCTAAACGATCTGTCGCTACCCATCGGCGGTGCGATTGCCATCGAAGACAGCTCCAGAACCGGGAAAAAGAACTTCGTCGAGTATCGTCGCATGTTCGTCAGAGACCTGCCGTAAGTTCCTAACAGAGTCAGCGTCCACACGAAAGCGATCCCAAATGTCTCGCGTTGCACCCCGGCCTTCCCCGGTCCCTCAACCTCCAATAAAGCCAGCCTGAAAAAGGAAACTCCTATCGCTTAGGCGAGCAAGCCTTTCAAAGGCCCAGTACTATCAGCAAATTGCTCCATACATGTACCCATTAACTGAGCTTGCGAGAGCCACAAATTGGCTAA
>JAYGGE010000200.1:0-2749 GCA_046581505.1 Verrucomicrobiales bacterium
AATCCTGATGGCGAGGTTCGTCATGTTCGGCAGGGTCAACAAGATGGGTTGTGTGACAACGCAAACGGAAAGTGGATCGAGGGTGTCGAAGCTGTTCGGACACATGCTGGCGCTCCCGTTATCGAAAACACAGGTGGATGAAAGCTATGACGAGCTCAATAACGGGGAGCTCCCGAGGAAACGCTTTGCCAAATACGCCGCACGGATATGTTTTATCGGAGACGGCAAGGCTTACCAGGCGGCGAGAGAGCTGACATGGAAACACGAGATCTATGAGATCGACGTCGACAGGTTAAAGAGATGGATGTTATTCATGGGTCAGGACGAGGAGCTACGACGTTTCACCAAACATGAAGCAGTCTACAGAGAGGTGTGGGCGGACGAGCGCAGGGAACTGGAATCGATGACATGTTTCGGAGACACGGCGACGTTTTCAGTACTCAACGAGAGGGCGTCGTCCGACGTCGCCAGGATGACACCACAGATATTTGAGAATGACAGTGCGACACAACAGGGGGCAACTGGTGGTTTCGAAAACTACGTGCTGACGACGCCGATGGAGTCGACGCCGGTCGGTCGTGCTATGCGCCTCAAGTGGATCAAGAGGCTAGTGGAACAGAATGATCCCGAGGCGGACGAGAAGGAAGTGGAGGGGGAGGTACAGATCAAGGTTCACATCCCGGACAGACTGATGAACGAATTCGAGGAGAACGACAGGATCATCTTCAACCTTGAGGAGCCCCTTGAGAGTATGCATACAGATACACTGAGACCCGACACCGTGGGGATTCAAACCGAAATCTACATGCAGACGTAAAATTACGTTTTCGAATGTACGCATGACTATGCTGTGTGCACTCTCGATACGGCTTCCCGAGGATGTACGGCGGCTTCCACTACATGTTTCCGTTGGGCCTCGACAAGAAGGTATTCGGTGGAAGCGGCACAGTCCGGAAATCGTTGTTGCGACGGATGCTGCGATTCTACGACCCACGGTTCGCTCAGAACACCAACTTCCTATTCCTGATGTTTAGCCAGGCGATGCGGCACGAGGCGACCCAACAGGTGGCCAAACTCAAGAACTGCGGACATATGCAGCGCTTCAAGGATATTATCAACGAGCGAGGTCCACCGTCCTTTGACCAACAGCTGCAGTACGCGATCGACCATCCTGAGTCGGACAAGGCAAAGGCGCTGGATAAAAAGCTCCGCCCGTTCGTTCGGTTTCCGGGCCAGAAGATCGGGTGGTCGGCACAGGAGCGAGGGACCATCAAGACCAGGATGTATGCGATGATGCAGGTCTTCGGTCCCGCGAACTGGTTTGTCACGGTGAGTCCCGGGATGATGGACAACCGGGTGGCTCAGAAGCTGATGCAACGGCACACGTGCGACATGACACATGACACAGAGGAAGACTTCGACGAGTTCGAACCGGGGTGCTTGAACCGAGACCGGGGCCTTCCCGACAGGTCAATGCTCGCGGCGAAAAATCCGGTGGAGAGTGCGAGGGTGTACGACGAACTGGTGAAGACCTACATGGATACAATCCTGCGCGTCGGTCGCCAACACCCGGGCGCGCTTGGATCGATGGTCGGTTTCCTGGGTGTGACGGAAGCTCAAGGTAAGGGCGGGTTACATCTGCATGGCAACGGCTGGGGCAAGATCACGGCCGACGATATCACGCGGCACGCGACGGACCCGAGGGTAATGGATGCAGTGTACGGGTGGGTGAACTCGGTCGTGACCGGCGAGGTGGATCAGGGGGATATCCCGATAGACGGTGACGACAATACACAAAGGAGGGAGCGTGTATGGTACAACAGCGATATTCCAACGTATGCAGATGATATTCCAGCCGACGCAAGCAAAATCAACTCGAAACTCAATCACCATCGCAAGTGTACTGCAACGTGCGAACCAAAGAGAATCACCAAGTGCCCAAGGTGCCGCCTCGCGCGTCCAGCACGCCCCAGCTCCAGCACGAAGGTCTCGCAACTCGAGGTTGACGAGGCTGGGCGAGTGAAGGCACGAGCTGTCTCCCGGGGTCCTGGGAAGCCGCCAGATTCATACCCGCTTGAGCTTCCAGACGACAGGGTCCTCGCGTTCGACATAAGACGCATAAGCAGGGACGGGGATCTGTCATCGCCGGAGACATACGCGCAGCAGTGTCAGATCGAGGCGAGCAAGATTACAGTGGAGTTTATGCGACGCGTGGTGTGCAGCGGTAGTCTGTATTGCGTATATTTGCGTTTCCCACGTGTCAGGGTGAACTTCGGTGTACAACGTGCTGTCTGCGATGCAACACGTGTGTTAGTTTCTGTGGGACGAGGGAGCAGGCGAAGTCGACTGGGATGTATACATGCAAGTATTGTTCGAAGCTCCCGGCGGACGCCCGCCACGCGCTGCCAATCATGTACGCAACGCAGAAGCAGATGGGGGAACGCAAGAGTAAGGCCGACGATGCAGGGACGCCCGACCGAAACTTCCAGTTCATGGCGACACAACTCACCAACCTGTTCACCAGTGCAATGGAATACAGCGACACACAGGCCGCCGGTAAGGTTCTTGGGAACAAATCCGAGTACGCGAGCCACGACTTCTGGTACGTGTACGCCTCGCCGCTGGTTAACTGGCAACGAAAACATCAGGCCCGGCGTCGACCGTCACTATCAGAGACAACATATATGGCACCACCGGTGAGTGACGGCTCGGATGATCACACCAGCTTCTTTGACGATATGGCGCAACA
>JAYGGE010000204.1:0-33547 GCA_046581505.1 Verrucomicrobiales bacterium
CCCCACCAAGCTCTTCCAGGGATTGGCTCCTCCAGGGGCGGGAGGGGAAGAACCCGAAGGTATACCCGAGCCCGAACCTGCTCCTGCTCCTGAGCCCTAGGGAAAACTGTTCAACAGGCGGGTTGATTGCAACCTGCCGAAACGAATTAAGGGAGACGCACCCGTTGAGGATGCGCCTCTGCTTTTTTGCGGGCAGGAAATTGTTGCAGGCTCACTCCTGCCCCGCCTGACGGTTCCATGCCACGCAGTCCGCATAACACACGCCGGAACCGCCAAAGATATCCAGGGCACTGCCGACAGTGAGGTCAACCCTGCCCGAACTGAGCTCATCAACCCGCTGCAGGTCACTCATGGAACGTGCACCACCGGCATAAGTCACCGGCAAGCCCTGCCAGCTGCCGAGCAGTTCGACCAAATCCTCGTCTATCCCCGCACACTTGCCCTCAACGTCAGCCGCGTGCACCAAAAACTCGGCACAGCTCCCGGCCAGCCGGTCAAGGGTATCCGGGCTTGCCGGTAAATCGGTCAGGGTTCGCCAGCGGTCCCTGGTAACCTTCCAGCCCCCGCCCGGAACCACCCGGCAGCTCAAGTCAAGCACCAGGTGCTCGCTGCCGACCGCCTTGACCATGGCGGCCAGCCGGTCAAGGCAAAAGGATGCTTCCTCGAAGACAAAAGAAGTCACGATCACGTGGCTGGCACCGGCCTCAAGCCACTGCCCGGCATTCTCCGGGTTAATTCCTCCGCCCACCTGGAACCCACCGGGATAGGCGGCCAACGCGCTGCGGGCAGCTTCCTCATTGCCCGCCCCGAGCATGATGACGTGCCCGCCGGTAAGCTGATCATCGCGGTAAAGCCCGGCATAATGTGCCGCAGGCCGCTCACTGACAAAGTTCTCCTTAACTGCCGCGTTATCACCGCGGCCGAAGCTTCCCCCCACCACCTGCTTCACCACGCCCTCGTGAAGGTCAATACATGGGCGGAAGCGGGTCATGACCTTTAAGCGATGCGTTGTTCACGGGCAGGTGTCAACGCATTATCAATGAGAGTGGACAAAACCCCGACAAGCCAGCACCTTCTCCCCTGCCATGCGCCTTTTTGCCCACCTCACAATCACCTGCCTGCTGACAGTCACTTCCTGCGACTGGCTAAGACAAGCAAGCTCAGAGAGCACACTCAAAAAAGCACCCGCCCCCGCACCTGCGGGAATGGTCCTGATACCAAGCGGTGCCTTTGCAATGGGAACCGCCCAGCAGGTATTTGCGCAGGGCAATATTCCCGTGCGCAGCGGGGCCGAGGAATGGCCCCCGCACCGGGTCATCCTTGATGCCTTTTACATGGATGCCACCGAGGTCACCAACCTGCAGTTCAAGGAATTTATCGATGCCACGGGCTACAGGACGCAGGCTGAGCGCCCCTTCAAACAGGAGGATTACCCGAAAGCCAAGCCTGAAGACCTGCTTCCGGCTGCATTTGTCATGGCCCCGCCGGCAACCAAGGTAAATATCCAGACCGCTTCACACTGGACATGGTGGAAACTGACCCAGGGTGCCGACTGGCAGCACCCGGAGGGACCGAAAGCAAGTCTCGAGGGTCGCTGGGATCACCCGGCGGTCAATGTCGCCTACGAGGACGCCGAAGCCTATGCCAAGTGGGCCGGAAAACGCCTGCCCACCGAAGCCGAGTGGGAATATGCCGCACGTGGCGGCCTTGAGGGCAAACTCTACCCATGGGGCGACGAATTGACACCGGGAGGAAAATTCATGGCCAACTGCTGGCAGGGTGATTTTCCCAATGAGAACACCAGCAGGGACGGGTTCATGACCTCCTCCCCGGTAAAGAGTTTCGAGCCCAACGGTTACGGACTCTACGATATTTCCGGGAATGTCTGGGAACTCATTGCCGACCAGTATGAGCAGGGCTATTACCAGAGGAGCCCGAAATACGCGCCCAAGGGAGGCGTGGGCGAGTCCATTGTCGACCCGGCTGACGGCCCGGCGGTGCACCAGCGGGTAATCCGTGGCGGCTCCTTCCTCTGCAACGAAGGCTACTGTACCGGTTACCGCACCGCCGCACGCCAGCTCAGTGATGATATCAGCGCCTCCTACCACACGGGATTTCGATGTGTGAAGGATATCGACTGAAACCCGGAGGTATCCGCGCGCAGAAGCCTTGCCTGCCCTTCAGGCAACACAGAAGAAATCGATCCCCTCCCGGTAACCCGCTGCGAGGGCAAGACCGCGGATGCGCGCACGCGCGCCGGGAACCCCCACCGCTGCCAATAAAAGCGATACCCCGCACCTCATCGCGGAGTGATCCCTGACCTCGATCCCGCCAATCCTCTCACCCAGGCGTCGCGGGTTCACCTCGTAAAAACAGCCTGTCTGCACTCCCTCGGCAGCGAGATCACGCGCCAGGCGCTTACCGACCGGCCCCGCTCCGGCAATCTCGACCCCCGATGCCTTCACCTTGGGAATCCGTGACAGGTAATGCGCCTTGGCCTTCGAGAACATGTCAGCGGAGTAACGCGGCGATGAACGTGTAAGTCGTTCGCGCGAATCATGCCAGTCGAGCAACTCTTCTTGGATGTTAAGCAACTGATTACCCCCTTCCAGCAGGCGCAGCCACAGGTCATAATCCTCCGCCCATTGAGGGTCACCATATCCTCCAACGGACTCCAGCACGCTCGCCCTGACCATTGACGTGGGATTGACAACGGGGCTGTCTATAAATCGCTCTGCTGCCAGCTGATCCGGACAATTCAAGCTGTTCACCCATCGCACATGCTCGGCAAAGCCACGCCCGGGACCGGATGCAGGAGCCCCGATGAGCCTTACTGCCGTGCCGCACCCCGAGAGCCCGGCATCCCGGTCCATTAATGCAACCTGCCTGGCAATGCGTTCAGGATGACAGGCATCATCGGCATCCATCCGCGCCACGAATTGCCCGGCGGCAGCCCGGCGCCCGGCCTCCGCCGCTACGGCCACGCCACTGTGCCTCCCGAGATGAATCACGGACACTCTCGAGTCGGCATTGCAGAACTGATCGGCAATCTCCGGTGACCTGTCAGTCGAGGCATCATCGACAATAATCAGCTCCAGGTCGGTAAAACTCTGTTCGAGGCAACTGCGCACCGCCCGCTGCAGGGTGGCATCGGCATCACGAACCGGCAGGACAATTGAAACACGCGGCATTGCTTTAATCGCCTATGCCGCGGGCCTCGGCCTGCACCTCGCCATGCTCACTGGAAACAACAATCATCATCGGCCGGCAGCAAATCTCGCAATCATAATCAAGTTCCGCCGGCAACTCGGCCGGGGGCGGGAGGGCCACCTCGAAGGTCTCAAAACAAACCGGGCAGCTCACGGGCATCAACTCCATTGCTATTCCCCGGAAGCAGGCAGCCCCCAAAGCTTCCTGTATTTTGCATACTCACCGGCGGGCATCAACACGTAGTGCGGATCGGCCGAGGTGCGCAGAAACCTGATCACCTGTTCCAGGTCGCCGCGAGCCATCGCCGTGCATCCTGCCGTGGGACGATCCAGACCCCGGCGGGTGTGAAAAAAGATTGCACTTCCAAACCCCGGTGTCGGCGGGTCACTGTTGTGACGGATTTCAATCAGCCAGTGGTAGGCCGGGTCACCAAGGCGCATCCGCTCTTTCTCGAACCAGGCAGGGACGGGTTCTCCCGGGTCAATGCGCACATGACGATTATAGAGAGGGTTCTCCGGGTCATCCACCCACGCATCCCGGCTGGTAACCCGATGATAGGGATAACGTGCCCCGGCAAGCAACTCAGCCGCTTCCCCGTAAACCCTGCCAATACGGAAAACCCCTGCCGGCGCGCATCCGTCCCCCTCGCGCTTGATACGCGAACCTGACCCGCAAAGAACACCCTTCCCCCATGCCAGGCCGTTGCGCCCAAGAAGCACCGCTATCGGCTTGGTGAAAACCGGTCGCCACGCCGCTTTTCCCGAGCGTTCATAACACTGCATCTTCCCCCGGAAAGCTGTCCATGAATCTGCCACTGCCACTACCAGCTGCGAGGTCTCCGGCTTAATGCCCGGGACCACCGGCGTCGCCTTCTGGGCCACCGCGTGATATTGCGGCCATGCAATGAAGAAGGCCGAAATGGCCAATGCCATTGTCCATCGGGCCATGCACCTCGGGTAATCCAGGGAATCAGCAATCATGCTGTCATTGTGGCGCTGCCTTTCGTCATTGCTTACTCCCCACGCCTTCACGCAAAGCCTCAAGCAGCTTTGTGTGAATCCCCTCAAAGTCTCCATTGCTCAGGACAACCACCACGTCGCCCGGTTTCGCCAGTGTTTGCAGCCGCGCTGCGATTGCCCCTGCGTCAGGTTCGCTAAATGCCATTCTGCCACGCGCGCCGAGTGCTTCAACCACTGCTTCCACGTCCAGCAATTGCTCCTCGGGAACCTTTTCTGTGTCAGTAATCGCACAAACAAATATCCCGTCTGCCACCGACAGGGAATCCACCAGCTCTTCCTGCATCAGGTTGCGCCTGCTGGTATTTGAACGCGGCTCGAAAAGTGCCCAGATCCGGCTCCCCGGATGACGCTGACGGATGGCTCCCAGGGTGGCACGGATTGCCGTCGGGTGATGGCCGAAGTCATCAATAACCTTCACGCCTCCCTCTTCTCCGCGCAGTTCCTGTCGCCGGACAATACCCGAGAATTTGGCAAGGGATGAAGCGACCCCGTCTTTATCCAGGCCAACAAAGCAGGCAGCGCAAACCGCCATCGCGGCATTGCGCACGTTAAACTCCCCATCCATGGGAATCTCGCAACGCATCCCGTGGACAGTGAATGCCGAGCTTCCCGGGCTGTATTCCACATCGGTGATGCGCCTCTCGCACTTTTCATCAAACCCCACCCGTAGCACCTGTGCATGGCAACCGGATGCCGCGTCAAGCGCGTGTGCATCATCACCGTTGACGAACACCACGCCATTGCGGGGAACAATGTTCAGCATACAGCGGAAACTGTACTTGATGGCATCAATGTCCTCAAAGATATCCGCATGGTCGAACTCAATGTTGTTGATGATTACCACCTCGGGCAGGTAGTGGATGAACTTTGAGCGCTTGTCGAAAAACGCCGTGTCATACTCATCACCCTCAAGCACGAAGAATTCAGAACCGCCGAAGCTGCACCCCCTCCCCAGGTCGCGGGCAATCCCGCCAATCATGTAACCGGGATCACACCCGCCTGAGTCCAGTATATGGGTAAGCATCGATGACGTTGTCGTCTTGCCGTGTGTCCCGGTGACCACCATGTTGCGCCGGCCCCTGAGGAACTCGTTCTTGAGCAACTCAGGCAACGACGTATAGGGCAGTTTTCGCTCAAGGACTGCCTCAACTTCCGCGTTGCCGCGGCTCATGGCATTGCCAATCACCACCACATCAGCCTGCGGGGGGATATTTTCCGCCCGGTAGCCCTCCTCAATGATTATTCCCTTCTCCCCAAGGAAGGTGGACATGGGCGCATAGACATGCTCATCGGAACCGGTGACACTGCAGCCACGATCCTTCATGGCCGCTGCAACCGCCCCCATGGCAGTGCCGCAGATGCCTATAAAGTGAAAATGCTGACAATCTTTATCCGCTGCCATCGCTATTTTAACTAGGCGATCTGCGCCTCCCTGCAAGGTGAACTTGAATATCCGCCCGGAACAGGTTGAAACTGTTGCCATGACTGTTAACCCACTGGCTAAACAAAAGCCCATCACAACTGCCGACGGATCCGCCATCCGCAGCATCCTTGACTCAACCAACGCGCCGGTAGTCAGGCAAAGCCTCGCCGAGGCACAATTACCGGCTAAAGGGGAAACCCAAAGGCACTACCACAGGCAAAGCGAGGAGCTTTACTTCATTATCCAGGGAGAGGCAACCATGGAAATTGACGGTGAACTGCGCAAGGTGTTACCGGGCGACGGCATTCTCATCCCCGCCGGAGCGTGGCACCAAATCCGTGCCTCGGAAGGTGCCCCCCTGCAATTTCTTTGCTGTTGTGCCCCGCCCTACTCACACGAGGACACTTTCTTTGAATGAATCCAGGCGCAGTCCTGGAAATACCCGCGACCCGGGCTGCAAGTGCAGGCACTATGGCTTGTCGTTCTCAACAAGCATCACACGCAGGGGAATGCGGGTCAGCATTTCCCCGTCCGCGCTGACATCGATTGAAAACTGACCGACGCTGTCGAAACGAAGCTGCTGGATATTGATCACCAGGTTGCGCGTGAGGAAATAAGCATCAGCAGGAAGCTTGATCCCAATGCGGGAGCGCAGTGTCGGCATCTTCGGCCTGCCGTCATCATCAATGAAATTAATCGCTATGTCGTGTTCACCTTCGTCTCCCGGCTTGAAGCATATCCTCAGTGCTATGGCACATTGCGGGTGAACAACCGGCAGACGGGTTGAGCAGATGGTGTCAAAAGTGCCAATGATGCAAAGCTTATGATTATAATCATGCGCCGAGTCACAGAGGGTGGCCACTTGAACTTCCATGGGAAAAATCTATCAAATCCAATGCTCTCTGGCTAACGATTGCGCCTGCCGAATATTGAGCGCGCGGACAAGGCGTTCAGGAAGGATCGCCTTGCATTCCTGGTCTTTTCATCGGCATCGTCTTCACCCGGCAACTGATGAGTGGATGCAACTGCCGTTCTGGTATAGCCCTCGAGTTCCCCCCGCTCTTTCTTGCCTTTATAAAGGGCATTGAAGAACTTCCCGACCATCGGTGCCGCCTTGCCGCTGCCGGTTATATATTCACCCGGGTTACCCTCGCAAACCGCGGCAAAGGCATACTGTGGATCTTCAGCGGGGATGAAGCCGGCAAACCAGGAAAGATAAAATTTTTCCTCATTCTGGATCCACTGGCCGGTTCCTGTTTTTCCCGCCATCGTCACGTAGTCATTGCGCGAACTCTTGGCAGTCCCAGCGCTGGAGTTAACAACATCAATCATTCCCTGGTGCACCAGGGCAACATTATCCGGCATCAGGTTGAGGCGGTTGCGTTCTTTGACGGGGAATGACTCAATGATATTATTATTCAAATCCTGAACCTGCAATACAAGGCGTGGTTTCGGCAAAACATACCCGTTCCCGATCCCAGCCATCATCTGGGCCACCTGCAGGGGAGTCGCCAGCACCGAGCCCTGCCCGATTGCCGCATGAGCCACATAGCCTCCATTGAAGGCATGACCGAATTTTTTCCTTACAAGGGCGTCAGTGGGCATAAACCCGTCCTCCTCGGCATTGAGGGGAATCCCGGTCTTTGAGCTAAATCCGAGGCGCAACGCCATCGCGGAAAGGTTTTCCCCGCCGGTTTCGCGACCGACAGTATAGAACCAGGTATTACACGAACGCATCAGTGCAGTTACAACGGTAAGCTCACCTTCCGGCAACTTGGCCCAGTTGTGAAAAACCGCGTTGCCTATCTCCAGTGAGGTCGGGCAATCAACCAGGGTTGTGGCATCAACCACCCCGCTCTCAAGTGCCGCCAACGCAACAGAAACCTTAAAAGTCGAGGCAGGCGGGTATTGTCCGCGAAAAGCACGCGGGAAAAGAGGCAGGTCCGGGTTCTCCTGCAATGCCTTGAACTCCGCATTGCTGATCGCCGGGATCCAGATGTTGATATCGTAGGTGGGACGGGAGGCCATCGCATAGATGTCGCCGCTGTGCACATCCATCACCACGAATGCACCACGGTCAGTATTGTCAGCCAGTGCCTTCTCCGCCAACTGCTGCATCTGCGAATCAATTGCCGTGACGATGTTCTTTCCGGGCAACGGCTGGCGCACAATTTCCTCACCAAGTTTCAGTCCGTTGGCGTCAAAGAGGAAATTGATACTGCCCGGGGTTCCCTGAAGATGCCTGTCAAAAGTTCCCTCCAGTCCTTCACGTCCCTCGGTGAGCGGCCAGAGAGGTTCTCCCGGAGCCACCGGTCCAGTCGGCAATTTGGCCTTCTTGCCGACATATCCGATAATATGACATGCGCTGCCGCCTTCCGGATAATATCGCTGATATGTTGGGAAAAGCTCCAACCCGGGCCCGAGATCTTCCTCGACCGCCTCTTTCTGTGCCTGGGTCAGCATTGACGAAAAAGGCAAGGGCAGCCAACGGCGGTTCTTGTAATGATTGAGGATCTTCCTGTCGCTTAACGACCAGTCTGCACCCAACAAGGCAGATGCAAATCTCATCCGCTCCCCGGCATAGGAAATCACCTTTGCATCATCAGCCCCGGCAAGGTAGGGCAGTTTCAGCGACACAAAATATCCGACCACGTTCTGTGCAAGCGGTAACCCGTTGCGGTCGGTAATCTGGCCGCGCGGGGCAGGTATCGCCTGAATCAATGTGCGCGCCTCAGTACGGGTTTCCCAGGCAGCCCCAAGTTTCCCTGATCCACCGGTACCCACATTTTTCCTGCGCTCATCAAAACCTGACAACGGCGGCAGTGGCGGCAACTTAAATACCGGTTTTTTCTTTGCCTGCGGCTTCTCTTCCTTCTCTGTTTTTACCGGATCGGCAGCGTTCCCAGCCTGATTCCGCTGTCCTGGATCAGGTTTTCCCGTCCCGGGTGGCGTGGGCAAATCTTCTTTGGGCAATATTTCCGGATCCTCCGGTAAAACCGGCAATGCCCGGGGCACCTTCACCCCGGGATCCTCCTTTTCCGTTATCAGGGGTTGAGCACGCGGAACAACTTCCGTCTCCGGGCGCCGCGGCTCAGGATCAACGGGAAGTGCACGGGGAACAGGCGCGCCGTGAACTTCACAAATGCAAAGGCCAGCCACCACAAAAAATGCCGACAGGAAAAGGCGGGTCACCCTGTAAGTTTCGCGGATGAGATGAATAAATCAAGCGCCACCGGAACTGTGCCTCTAATTGAGGAAATCCAATATATCTTTTGCCGCCCGCAGGCTGATTCCGCGAATCTCGGCAATCTGCTCTGCCGAAACCTTCCTTAGCCGGGAAACAGATCCAAATCTCCGCAACAGTGCAGCCTTGCGGGCATGACTCACCCCGGGACAATCATCAAGAATGCTCTCCGCGATGCGGCGTTTCATCAGCAATTGATGATAACTGTTGGCAAAGCGATGCGCCTCGTCACGGATCCGCTGCAGCAAGCGCAGAGCTCCGGTATCATGAGGCAGGCACAACGCTGCCCTGGCACCCGGGCGGAATATCTCCTCATTCTCTTTAGCCAAGCCGATAACGGGAAGTTCCCCCAGTCCCAGTCTCCTCAATTCCTTCAATGCACTGGAGAGTTGCCCCTTGCCTCCATCAACAACCACCATGTCAGGCAGGCACACATTACGGGATTTCTTTTGCCCCTTCTCCTGCAGGATGCGGGAATAACGCCTCCTTACAACTTCAGCCATGCTGGCAAAATCATCCTGGCCATTCACCGCCTTGATCCGGTAACGGCGATAATTGGCACTGTCGGGAACTCCTCCCTTGAAACGAACCATTGATGCCACAATGTGGCTTGAGGAAATATTGGAAATGTCAAAGCACTCCATCAGCATCGGTGCCGATGCCAAGCCAAGCACGTCACGCAATTCCTTAACATCGGCAAGGGGTTCAATCCCCTCACCGATCCCCGGTAAACCACGCCCCCGGGTGAAGCGCCGTGCCGGTTGGAGTGTCTTCCTGAAGCTCTCGAGCATGTCGCGATATTGTGCCGCCACCTCGAAATCCTGCCTTGAGACCGCCTCCTGCATACCGGCCTCAATATCCGCAACACGATCCCGCCACCCTCCCTCAAGGAATGCGCATGCATTCTCAATGCGCTTGAGATAATCCTCTCCGGACACCTTTCCAACACACGGTGCCGAGCAATTGGCAATGACATCGTCATTGCAATGCCTGTAGTCGGATTCACCGGGAATGCGGGGCCGGCAGGTGCGCAACCCGAACTCCTTGTTAATCCAGTTAAGTGTTGCCCTGAGGGCACCCGAGTGCGCAAAAGGGCCAAAATAGCGGCTGCCGTCATTCTTTCGTATACGCACCAGCTGAAAACGCGGCAGCAAGTCCGCAAGCTTTACCTTGAGAAGCAAAAACCTCTTATCATCACGGAAGGAAACATTATATTTCGGCCTGAATTCCTTGATGAGCTTAACCTCAAGTAACAGTGCCTCAGATTCACTGCGCACGACATGGGTCTCAAAATCCCAGATACTCTCAATAAGTGCACGCGTCTTGAGGTCGGAACGCATCCTGCGCGAAGGGGTAAAATAGCTTGCCAGGCGTTTGCGCAGATCCCGTGCCTTACCAACATAAATCACCCGGTTAAGGCGATCACGCATCAGGTAAACACCCGGCTTGTGAGGCACTTCCCTCAACTTGACCGGGAGATCGACAGGTTCACGTTGAAATTCAGTCGGCACAGCAGATGTATTCTAGCCGGGCTCACTGCCCCTTCCAGCCCGAAACAAGGATCAATGGTTAATATAAGTGAAATTTGAAAAGCGGAGATACCGGTTGCATACTTGTAGGCATCCCGGCATTAACCGCCGGCATTACAGCCGATGAGCTTCCTTACCCGCATCCTTCTGGTCAATGCCACCCTGCTGGGAGCAGCCAGCGCACAGGCAAAAGCTCCCGACGCCGAATCCGGCGAACTCACCCTGCTTGAAATTATCGAGGAGACCGGTTTCCTGATCTGGCCGCTGGCGGCACTTTCAATCACCGCGGTATTCCTCATTATCTTCTATCTGCTGACCGTCCGGCGCGGCGCGGTGGTAAGTGACCGTTTTATGAACTCGGCTGATGCACTCATCCGCAAACAGGATTATTTAGGGTTACTGGAGGTTTGCAACCGTCAGGACGAATGCATCTCGCGCATTACCGCAAAAACACTGAATTTCGCCACCAAAAATCCTACCGCCAGCTTTGCTGAAGTTCGTGAAGTCACCGAGGCAGAAGGATCCCGCCAGGCCAGCATCCTGCATCAACGGATCCAGTATCTTGCTGATATAGGTGCTATCGCGCCAATGGTGGGACTGCTCGGCACGGTAATCGGAATGATCAAGGCATTCCGGGAAATAGCACAGCACAGTTTCGTCGGCTCAAAGCAGACCGGACTTGCCAGCGGGGTATCGGAGGCCCTGTTGACCACTGCCGGAGGATTATGCATCGGCATCCCGGCACTGATCTTCTATTCCATGTTTCGCGGCCGGGTGCAGGGGCTCGTCTCTGAACTTGAGGCAGCGGCAACCCACATCATGGCCCTGCTCGCCGCCCAGTACAAGCAGGCAACATCGCGTGCCACATCAGGAAGCAGATCGCGGCCATCAAGAAATTCCCCGGAAGAGAAACCCGGAAATTTCCGCAACACCTGAGCCGTCTCTCCGCAGACGCGCAGCATGAAATTTCAATCTCAGTTTGGCTCCGAGCGCACGGGCATCCAACTCGCACCGATGATTGATATCGTGTTCCTGCTGCTGATTTTCTTCATCGTCCTCTGGAACTACGCCCGTTTCGAAACCGAAATCGATATCAGTGTCCCGGCTGCATCCTCCGGCGAGAATCCGCAACGGACTATCGGGGAGATCGTGGTTAATGTCCGCAAAACCGGACAAATCGTGGTTGAGGGGTTGACCAAGACGGACTCGGAACTGCTCGGGATGTTCCGGGATATTGTCGCGGCCTACCCCGATCAGGCGGTCATCCTGCGCGGTGATCGCGAAGCTGCATTTGACCACATCGTCAGGGTACTGAACGTTTGTCAGCAGGCCGGGATCTGGAATGTCTCCTTTGCCACGACCCCCCCTGAGATCATCACCCCCTCCGCCAAATGATTTCAACCCGTTACCGACAGGCAACTGCGGCTGTCCTGGGCGCCGGCATCCTGCATTGCACTGCATCAGCCCAAACCAAACCGATCCCGCGTGCCCGCCCGGTAGTGCCAGCCGTAGCCGCTGACCCTGCCGGAGAAACCCTGCGTAATGATCGCGAGGAAAGCCTGATCAAGTATGCCCATTACATCTACAGTCAAAATCAATGGCAGCTTGCAGAGGTCCAGTATGACAAATACCTGAAGCTCTACCCGAAGGGAAAAGAAGCCGCCCCGGCAGGCTACCGAATGGCCGAGTGCCAGCTGAAACAGGACGACATCAGAAAAGCCGAGCAGACATATCTCGATGTCCTCCGTAACTTCCGCGACAGTGACTACGGGGCACCATCAGCCTATCGACTGGGCTCGCTTTATTTTGCACGTGAACTTTACAGGGAATCCGCGCAATACTTTGACATAGCGAGGAAAGAATCCAAAAAGAACGCGATCCGTCTCTCCGCCGCTTATTACCGGGCAAGTTCCTTCAGGAAACAGGGCCTGGTCGAAGAAATGCTGCGCGCTTTCGAGGACATCGCGGGCATTAAAAAGAACAATCCCTACCGCCAGACGGCACTGCTCATCATTTCCCGCGTACATGCTGAAACCGGTGACCAGAAAAAAGCCCTTGCTGCATTCCTTGAACTGGCCGGTTTGACCTCCGAGGACGACATCAAGGGGGAAGCCCTGGTAAAGGCGGGCCTGATCAGCAACGCTCTCGGCGACACCGACGCCGCCAAAAGACACCTCAACTCAACACTAAAGCTGCGTGGCGGGGATGAATGGAAACCTGATGCCCAGTTCCACCTGATCAAGACCTACTACGCCGAGAAGAATCACGGGAAAGTTGCCGAGATATACGCCAGGGGTGCCTTTGTGATGTCCGAGGACATCCGGCCGAAAATGCTGCTGATGGCAGGCAACTCCCACCGTCACCTGAAACGTTATCGTGATGCCATCGGCATCTACACCATTCTGCATGAACACTATCCGCTGACAGAGGAAGCCAGCGAAGCGGAATACCGGAAGCTTCTTTGCTTCTTCAACATGGGCAATAACAAGCTACCGGAATTAATTGATAACTTTATCCTCTGGCAGCAGGAACGTGATGCTTCCAGCAGCAATATCGACCTCGCATACGTCCTGCAGGCCGAACACCTGTTTAATCACGGTGTATTCGCCCACGCCGGGCTGTCTTACGACCGGATTCGCACCTTGAAGCTGCCTGAGGAACTGCGTGCCTCCATCCTTTACAAGAGAGGCTGGGCCCACACGGAAGGCAAGAACCACGCACAGGCAATCACGGCCTTCGGTGACTTTCTAACCGGTTACCCGGAAGACCCGCGCATCTCCAATGCCCTCGCCAAACGCGCACTCAGCTACAAGGCAACCGAGGATTACGCCTCGGCACTGCTCGACCTGCAACGAATCATAGCAAACCACCCTGATTGCGAGGCTGCTGAACTTGCCTATCAGCAAAGCGCACTCATTCAGGGGCAACAGGGGGAATATAAGGCAATGGTTGAAAACTACACCGCCCTGCTGAAAAAGTTCCCGGGCAGCAAAGCCACTCCGGAAGCCCATTTCTGGATCGGGTGGGGACAATTTGAACTCAGGAAATTCTCCGACTCCTCGACAGCATTGCGCAAGGCACGCGAACTCAACGCCAAGGCCTACTTCACCCGTGCAACGCTGCGCATCATCCTTGCCGAATATTCCCTGCAACACCTTGATCAGGTAAAGGAGGAAATCGAGGCCCTGTCCGGTAAAACTCACCAAGTCAAGGTGCCGCCACAGGTTTACCTCTGGCTGGGTGTAAAGCTCTTTGATGCCGGGGATTACCCATCTGCAGTCGATTACCTGAACCTTGCCACTACTCCCAGTCACCCTGCAGCCACGCAGGCCGTAGTCTGGAAACACCTGGGACAGGCCTGTCTCTATACCGGAGATCACAAGAACGCCATCAAGGCCTTCGACTTTTACCTCGCCACCCGCCAACCCTCAACCAACCGGGCCCGGGTGTTGCATGACAAGGGGGTTGCGCTGCTCGCCCTCGGGCGCCATGCCGAGGCTGACGAAGCTGCAGAGGATGGCCTGACCCTGCAGCCGCAGAGCCGTGTTTACGGCATGCTGTGCCTGTTGTGGGGTGATATAGCTCTTCGGCAAAAACACTATGAACAGGCCATTCAACGCCTGATCAAACCCACCTACGCAATTGAAGATGAACAGATCACCCCCCAGGCGCTCCTTAAAAGCGCGCACGCTCACGAACAGCTTGAGCAGGGGCAAAAAGCAGCAGAACTGCGGGTCAGGCTCAAGGAAAAATTTCCCGCCTACAGGGAATCCCCTCTGTCCCCGAAGCTGCCCGACACTTCTAAAGCAACGGCAAGTCCCTGAAAAATAAGTGCGTAAAGCAACCCTGCACTGCAACCCGGTCACCAACTTCCTCCAGCACCTGACATTCAGGCAGCATTTACTCGCTCCGGACATCAACCCGGAAAAACCATGCACGCCCTTGACAAGTCGCTGCTTGCGGCCGGCTCAGAGAAGCTATAGATACCGTGTTCCAAGACATCCGTAGACTACATGAAAGACAACGAGAATGCCGCCGATCCCGGACCCCGGAATACGGTATCCGCTGATCAGGAAAATCCCCTGGCAAACATCATGGTCAACATCCTGATCCCGGTTGTCGCGCTAAGCTGGTTGAGCAAGGACGGGGAAAAAGTATGGCATGTCGGACCAATCAACGGCATGATCATTGCCGTATTATTGCCAACGATTTACTTTGTCTGGCACTTCGTTAAAACCCGCAAGATCAATTTCTATTCCATCCTGGGAGCGGCAGGAGTCACGCTTACCGGCACCATCACCTGGTATGCATGGAATGCAGACGGCACCATCAAGGAGAATGCGGCACTTTTATTTGCAGTCAAGGAAGCCGCCATCCCCCTGCTTTTTGGAACCACCATTCTCTATTCGCACCGCACAAGCAAACCGCTGGTTGGAGTCTTCCTGCTCAACCCTGACATCCTGGATATCCCGCGCATTGAAGCCGCTGCAACTGAGAAAAACAGCAGGGACGCTTACGAGAAAATCCGCTGGCAGGGAACCTGGATGCTCGCTGGCAGCCTGCTGCTGAGTGCGGTCCTTAACTTTGTCCTCGCCATCTACTTCCTGTCCGGGAAATCAAATCCCGTAAGCTATAACGCTGCCGTCGGAAAACTCACCTGGGTTGGATTCCTTGTAATCGGCATCCCGCTGATGGTCATCATGATCTCCGGCCTGTTTTACCTGATCCGGAAAATCTGTGCAGTCACCGGCCTCGCCAAGGACGAGGTATTCCTGCCGCGCTAGGTTCCCGGGCTGCTGGTCCTACTGTCCCTGCCGCTTTTTCGCCGCCTGCGTCTCCCGCACAAAAAACAGCAGCACGAAGGCTCCCAGTACCCCTCCCGCCAACGGTGCCAGGACACTCGCCATGGCAATGAGCACCTCGGCAACCCAACCTCCGGCGATACCGCCAACCGCGCCAAGCAGGATCGTATTGAAGATCTGCATGCCCTTGCGATCACCCATCCAGATAAACAGCCAGCCGACAGCGGCACCGGACAATGCATAATAAATAATCGTTTCCATCGATAAATGATAATCCTGATTACCGATCTTTTCTAGAAAAACCCCCGCTTGCCAACTGTATCCTGCTCAAATACCGGGGGAACGTGCCCCTGTCCGATAATAAATCTGCGCCAGTTTCTCAGGAGATACCCCGAGCCGAAACAGGGCAACCAGCCACATGTTCTCAAGTTTGCGCCGCCATACCCCGTCATGCGCAAACTTTCGCCGGGAACTGCGCAGCGGCGGGCCGATCACCTGCACCCGGACAGTATCGCGCAGTCGTGCTGAAAAACTGACATCCTCCATCAGTGGCAGGTCACCGAACCCGCCCATCATCTCGAACACCTCACGCATCACAAAAACACTCTGGTCGCCATACATTATCCCGATGTGCCGTGTAAAAAGCCGGTGCAGAGGGCGAAACAGGACCAGTTGCGGATAGGCGGCAGCCAGGTCCTTCAGGAAAGCTCCGCCACCGAGCATTGGGTCCCGCACAAAAAGATCACGCATGGAATTGTAATGAGCCTGGGAGAATTCCGAGTCCGCATGATGAAAAACGAGCAACTCCCCGCCTGCAAGAGCAGCCCCCGCATCCAGCTGGGCACCACGGCAGGGCGCATTCACCTCCACTAATTGCGTATTATAATGCGCGCACAACTCCCGCACCGGAGACTTGTCATCAGATGCATCAGCAACCACCAACTGGGGCGCGGGATCAAGCCGGACAAGCGAATCCAGGCAACTGCCGAGCAAGTCGGCATCATTCCGGCAGGGTATAACGAAGCTTACAGAAGGAGCGCCTTCCATTTGCCAATGCTAGAGTATTTTATGCCGAACTTCCAGTCCCTCTGTCCCCGTCTGCCCGGCAGGAACAAACACATTAAGGCCATACTCCAGCGCAAAGAACTCAACCGGGGTATGACCGGCAAATTCACCGTCCACTTCCACCGGCACCTCGATGTCGCTTTCAATCCGCAGAGACGGTGCCCGCACATAGGAGACCCCCTTGGCCTTCTCCACGCGCCCCATGGTGACTGCCGACAGGTAACGGATGATATCAACACGGCGTTGTTTCTCGAACACCAGTATCTCAAGCATTCCGTCATCATTTGACGCGTTGCGGAACACCTTGATAGCCGGGCCATAAAGCGCTCCGTTACCGATCAGGACAAAGGCTCCCTCCAACGGTTCACTCCCCTCCGGGATCACACGGAGCCGCGGTGCCTGACTGCCGGCAACCGAGAGTGCTGTCATCAGGTAACTCAGCTTGCCGTATTTTTTCTTACTCTCCCAGGTGGTTTCCTCGATAATCCTGGCATCCAGCCCAATGCCTGCAACCTGGACAAAAATTCCGCCGCTGAAACCAAATAAATCCACCTTCTTTATCACCCCGGCTTCAATCACCTGCCAGCATCCGTGCAGATTTTTCCTGGGAAGCTTCAACTCACGGGCAAACAAGTTCATCGTGCCGGTTGGGAAAATCCCAAGCGCGGTTTCAGAACCTGCCAGGCCGGAAATAACGGCATTGATCGTGCCATCGCCCCCTGCTGCCGCCACCGCCGGGCCGCCACGCCGCGCGATATCACGGGCAATTTCTTTTACTTCCCCGATATCACTGGTCTCGATGAGCTCGATGCGCTCGGACATCGCGCGGATCTCTGCCGCTGAATTTTTTCCCTTCTCACTGTTTGCCGAGGGATTCAGTATAACTGGCAGCTTATCCATATTCTCGCTGTCACCCTGTCACAATTTCGCCGGACAATTGATTCCCTGAAACCCTTTACAGGTTTTCCTCCACAAGTTCAATCCACTCCTCACCGGATTTCTCCGGCGCCGCCGGCGCTTTCCCGGCCTTGCGATACCAGTAAGCGGCATTGCCGAGATCCCCTTCCAATACATGCAGGTGGGCATGGATCCAAGAACCCATCACCGTATTTATGTTGCTGACAATGTCATGGGCAGCATGCCAGTCACCTTTCCTTGCCAGCCAGAGTGATCGTAATTCCCCGGAGATATCCGGTGGAGGCAGACTGTCTTCCTCTATAGACTGAAGCATTGCAGCGGCAGAATCAAAACCCATACCGCATTATCGTCCCGGAAATTACAGGATTTGACAAACGCTTTTCTTCCGCCGGCAGGACCAGGCAATCATTGATTGCCGCCCGGAATGACCTGAGAGAAAAATCTCCTTGTAAAAATCCTTGTGAAATCTTTCACAAGGCTGATCCTCGTTTACAGAACGGTGAACCAGGACAATACGAAACCCACAGGCAACGATGCCGGGATTCTTCCAAAGGGTCTCCTGCTGCCATTTGAGCTCATCGCCGGAAAGTTATCCGAAGTGGATGAGTGCATTCGCCAACAGGCACGCGCCTTTGACCCGGGCGTGGAGGGTTATATCAGCTATGTCTGTGAAATCAGCGGCAAGCGGATTCGTCCCGCCCTGGCAATTCTTGCCGGCGGGGCCTGCGGGAAAGCCACCCAGGGACAGATTACACTCGGCACCGTGATCGAACTTGTGCACCTTGCCACCCTCGTCCATGACGACATCATGGACGGTGCCGAGTTGCGGCGTGGCATGCCAACCGTCAGTGCCAAGTGGGGATCCGCGCTCAGCGTATTGCTCGGTGACTGCCTGTTTGCCAGGGCCCTTGAAATGGCAGCAGGATTCGAGGATAACGCCATAAACCAACGCGTATCGGCTGCGGCCTCAGCAGTTTGCCAGGGCGAGATTCTGCAGACCCAGAGAAGATTCGATCTCAACCTCACCCGCAAGGAATATTTCCGGATGATCGAGATGAAAACCGGTTCACTCTTTGCCACAGCCACCGAGCTCGGTGCACGCATCGCGGGAGCGGATGAGCAGGCGCAGGAGAACCTGCGAAACTTCGGCATGAAAGTCGGTATTGCCTACCAGATCTACGACGACTGCCTTGACCTTGTCGGCAAGGAGGAACTCGCCGGAAAAACGCTGCGCACCGACCTTGCCAAGGGTAAGCTTACCCTGCCCGTGCTCAACCTCATTGCCTCGGCCACCAAATCCCAGCGTGAGAAACTCAGCAAGCACCTGCTTCTCATGGAGCCCATTGACGTTACCACCCTTGCCGGCATTGCCGATTACGACGGGTCAATTGACCAGGCAACTGAAACCGGTAAGGAGATTTTGGCCCAGGCACGCCAACACCTTGATGATCTCCCGGAAACCCCATATTGCTCGGGCCTCATACAGGTTACCCGATACCTTGACTCCCTTCTTGACACCTGCCTGAGCTAGAATGCCTGCCGCTGGCAATGCGAAGGACTGCATTGAAAACCAGTGCCGAACCCCATGATTCATGACACCGCCATCATTGAAAAAGGTGCCGAGCTCGATGAGGGTGTTGAGATCGGTGCCTACGCGATTATCTCCGCAGCCACCCGGATCGGCACCGACTGCAGGATCGCGGCTCATGCCCAGCTGTGCGGCAAAATCGAGGTTGGCCCAGGCAGCTGCATCGGTCACGCAGCCGTCATTGGAGGAGATCCCCAGGACCTCGACTTCGATAACAAGTGCGAAAGCGGCGTGCGCATCGGCAGCAACAACAACCTTCGCGAACACGTCACCATTAACCGCAGCGCTTCCGAGCAGGGATGGACAAGCATCGGTAATGACAACTTCCTCATGGCAGGAAGTCACCTGGGTCACGACGTGAAAATCGGCAGTGGCAACATTATCGCCAATAACTGCCTGCTGGCCGGGCATGTAAGCGTTGGCGACAAAACCTTCCTCGGCGGCGGGTCCGTTTTCCACCAGTTCATTCATATCGGTGAACTGTGCATGACGCAGGGCAACAGTGCGATCAGCAAGGACATACCGCCTTACTGCGTTGCCAGCCGCCTCAACCGCCTGGTGGGGCTTAATGTCGTCGGGCTGCGCCGTGACGGGCTGAGCGCTGAAACCCGTGCCGAGCTCAAACGCGCCTATCGCGGTGCCTTCCGTGCAAAATTGCCGCTGCGTTCGGCTCTGGAAAAACTGCAGGATGAGGAGTGGGGGCCCTACGCCCGGCAATTTCTTCAGGCCCTGGGTACCCCGGGCCGCAAAGGGGTTTGTTTTCCGAAGCCCGGCTAAAGCAGCCCCAGAACCCGCAAATTGCGGCAATCAGGGAAAAACCAGTAATCACCGGCCTGTTTAACGATCCTGCAATCAGGATATTCAGCCTATATTTACTATAATTTAAGGGATTTACAGGAAATAAAAGTAAAATTCCAATTAGTTTTACTCCGGCCACAAATTCGACTACTTTACATTGAATCTTTGCGATCATTCTACGTTTAGTGATTAAATCCAAATATCGCTTAATGCACTTACTATCAATAGTTTGTGCTTTTTATTTTCACGCGGCAACTGCGACCCGAGCTCAAGTGGAGCCAATCGGAATCAAACCGGGTGAGACAGTCAATATTGACAGCGATGAAACGGATTACGACCACGATTCCGGGATTGCCACCGCCAGGGGCAATGTCCACATCAGCTACGGGGACACCGAAATCCTGGCGGGTAAAGCGGAATACCACATCTCAAGCGGGGATATTCACGCCGAGAATGAGGTCTCCATCTACAAGGGCAAACTGGCCTACAAGGGCCACGCGGCGATCTACAACATCAATACCGGCAAGATCACCGCAAACCACCTGAAGAGCGGCAGGGCTCCACTCTACTACGAGTCAGACTCCTTCGAAGCGCAACTCAAGCAGATGGACAGCATATCGATGACATCATCGGTGTTCACCACGCATGACAGTGCCACTCCAAACTACAGGATCAAGGCCAAGAAAATCGACATTATCGGACTCGATGGCCCGAAGCACCAGCAACGCATTATTTTCAGGAACATGACAGTTTACGCCGGCAACACCCCGGTTTTCTGGCTGCCCTATCTCTCACAACCCCTGGATGCCGAGCAGGGCTATCACTTTGTTCCCGGCTACCGCAGTAACTGGGGAGCCTTCCTGCTCAACCGCTACGGAATGATGCTCGGTGAGCACACCCTCGCCACCTACCACCTTGATTTCAGGGCAAGCCGGGGTGTTGCGGGAGGCGTCGACCTGAAGCTGATCAGTGAACGTGAAAACAAGCACTTCGGAAACCTCAAGGTCTACTACACCAACGACAATGACCCTTCCCAAACCCACAACAAGCGTCACCGCAAGACGCAAATCGACCCAGACCGCTACCGGCTTAACCTCCAGCACCGTATCTACCTGCCCGGCCCCGAGGACAACACCCTCTTCCTTGACTTCGATATCAACAAGATCAGCGACGCCTTCTTCTACGAGGATTTCTTCCCGGACGAATACCGTGTCAACCCGCAGCCCGACAACCTGATCAGCCTCCAGAAGATCTTCCCGCGCGGCAGCGCAAGCCTCTGGACACGCTTCCAGGCAAACGATTTCTACCGCACTACCACCCACCTCCCGGAACTGGCACTGGATTTCACCACCCAGCCGATTGGAAAAACCGGGCTGTTCTATACCGGCGGCACCAGTGCCGGAATCTACAGGGAAAAGCTCGGTTCCATTGAACGCGAGCGCATGCTGGCAGAAATCGGGAAGCTCGAGGCCAGAATTGCCGGATCGCCGGACGGGCAACCCCGGCGCATTCGCGAGCTCAGCCTGATTGAAGCTGAGAGCATGCTCGGCCAGTTGAAAACGCTTGCCAACGATGAAACCGGCTTCACGCGGCTTGATAGCTACCACCAGGTATCCGCACCCCGAAAATACTTCGGCTGGCTGAATGTCAATCCGCGCGCCGGCTTCCGGGCCACCTCCTACACAAATGTTGAAGGCGGCAGTGAATCCGATACCCGCACCGCACTTCACCTGGGCCTGGACACCTCATTCAAGGTTTCAAGGGACTATGACACTTTCAGCCTACCCAGGCTGGGAATAAAAGGCACCAGGCATATCATCCAGCCCTACCTTAACTACTCCTTTGTTGCCTCTGAGGAACTCAACTCCGGCATCGGGAAAATTGACCGCCTCGTCCCGAGCACCAGGCTGCGCCCTATCGACCTTGCCCACTTCACTGCCACTGACAGCATTACCGACTGGAACATTGTTCGCCCCGGGGTATCTCAACGGTTCCAGACCAGGCGTGACGGTACTGCCCACACCTGGCTTGAGTTGAACACTTATTTTGATGCATACATCAATGATCCCGAGTATGACCGTGACTTCTCCAATGTCTACAACTCGGTTACCTTTAAACCTGTGCACTGGTTGTCACTGGGTCACGAGGTGGGCTTGCCCATCCTTGCTGATGAACCCTTTGACTACACCGAGCACAATACCCGGCTGGCCTTCATGCCCACCGACAAATTTGAGTTTGTCGTCAGTCACCGGTATCTGCAGAATCACCCGCTGTTTGAAAACTCCAACCTGCTCGACTTCCGTGCCTATTACCGCCTCAGTGACAGGTGGGGACTCAGTGCCCGTCAACGCTACGAGTTTGACGATGGCACCCTCGAGTATCAGCAATATACCGTGCATTACGACCTGAACAGCTGGACCATGGGCCTCGGTGCGCTAATCGCCGATCATCGCTCGGGCAGTGATGAGTTTGGAATTGTCCTGACACTCACGCTGAAGGATTTCCCATCGCTCAGTATCCCGGTCGGCCTTACCCCTTCCCATTAGGCCAAGATAATCCCCACCCCCGCGTGTCTGATCGTATTTTCGTGCTGAATACCAGTCCCTTGAATCCGGTGAACCGCTGCCCGCTTTCATGACCCGGCACTGCAATACAATTTGTCGCCAATGAAGGTTTCCATCATCGGGTCCGGTTACGTCGGCCTCACTACCGGTGCCTGCTTTGCTGAAAACGGGCACCAGGTTACCTGCGTTGATAATGACCCGGAAAAGATCGCGACTCTTCTTGCCGGCCGTATTCCAATCTATGAACCGGGACTTGAGGAAATTGTAAAGCGCAATGTCAACTCCGGCCGCCTGCGTTTCACTGCCAGCACTGAGGACGGTGTGGATCACGGCGACATCGTCTTCATCGCCGTCCCCACTCCGCCACAGCCTGACGGCAGCGTGGACTTGAGCTTCATAGAGAAGGTTGCAAGAGAAATTGCTGCTGTTCTCAAGGACTACCGGGTGATTGTCGACAAAAGCACTGTCCCGGTAAAGACGGGGGAAAAGGTCGCTGAAACGGTTCGGCGTTATGCAAAGGAAGGCGTCGAATTCGACATTGTCAGCAATCCTGAATTCCTGCGCGAGGGATGCGCAGTTGACGACCTGATGAATCCCGACCGTATCGTGATCGGGACGAGCAGCGACCGGGCCCTTGGCTATATGCAAGAACTCTATAAGCCATTCAGTGCCCCGGTCCTGGTCACCGACATCAACAGTGCGGAGCTCATCAAGCATGCGGCAAACTCCTTTCTCGCCCTGAAAATATCCTATATCAACGCCATTGCCTCAATCTGCGAACAGAGCGGAGCTGATGTCGATAAGGTCGCGGAGGGTATCGGCAGTGACAAGCGCATCGGGCGCCACTTCCTCAATGCAGGCATCGGCTACGGCGGCTCATGCTTCCCGAAAGATGTCGCGGCATTCATTGCCATCAGCGAGCAGCTTGGTGTGCCGTTCAACCTTCTCAAGGAAGTCGAGGTCATTAACCGCCGGCAGCTCGACCGGTTCGTCGACTCAATCCGCGAGAAATTATGGGTCCTGCAGGAAAAGAAAATAGCACTCTGGGGGCTGACTTTTAAACCCGACACCGACGATACCCGCGAGTCTGTTGCCATCAGGCTCGCCGAGAAACTTATCGCCGAGAATGCCAAAGTCACGGCATATGACCCGAAGGGAATGGCCAATGCCCGCCTGCACCCTGTGGGAGGCAAACTCGGTTATGCCGACTCGGCACTCGCCGCGACGGAAGGTGCAGAAGCCCTGGTCATCGCCACTGACTGGCCGGAGTTTGCCGCGGTGGACTTCGATGTGCTGAAAAGCAACATGGCCACGCCGCTGATATTCGACGGTCGCAACCTGCTTGACCCGGAAACCATGCGGAAAATCGGCTTCAGCTACAGCGGTATCGGCAGGGGATCAGCGGGTTGAGCCTCCTTCCCCCCGGGTTACCCCGCTGACGGGAGTCATTTTAAAAAATAAGCAATGGCCAGCAAGAAAACCCGGCGCACATGTGCTGCCATCCTGCGTGACTGGGAGGAATCCACCGCGTTCATTGATGCCATCATTGACCGCCGCTGCACGCAGGACGGCCTTGATTCACGCGACCGGGCATTTGTCCAGAACCTCACTCTGGGAATCATCCGCAACCTGACACTGATTGGAATCTGGATCGACAGGCTGCGCAAAGGCAAGATCGGCAGTGATGAGCGGCGCCTGCTGGAGCTTGGCCTGTTCCAGGTTCTCCTGATGCGTGTCCCCGACCATGCGGCAGTCAACGAGACCGTCGAGCTTGCGCGCCCGCGCGCGCGCTCTATGGTCAACGCCGTGCTGCGCAGGGCAGTCCGTGAAAGGGATGAACTGCTGGCAATCCCGGGAACACTTCCACCCGCACAGCGCCACTCAATGCCTGAGCATATCTACACGCGCTGGGAACAGCAATTCGGGGCACAGCGTGCTGAGGAAATTGCCGCAATTGCAGCCGACCCGGCTCCCCTCACGGTGCGCTCAAACCCGCTGTGCGGCGGCTTGAGCAAACAGGATATTGAGCAAAGCGGGGCGCAGCCTGTCGGCGGGCATCCCGGGTTTTTCCTGGTTGAGACCCTGCCCCTCGACGCCCTTGATTGCGGGCGTTGCTATGCCCAGGATCCCTCCACTGCGCTGGCCCCGGGCCTGCTCGCGCCCGAGCCCGGTGAACGCGTGCTGGATGCCTGTGCGGCGCCGGGAGGAAAGAGCGCAATCCTTGCCGCTGAAATGGAAAATACCGGGGAAATTGTAGCTGTTGATATTGCCGGCCCGCGCAGTGAGCGCTTGCGCGAGAACCTGCGCAGGATGGCGGTAACCAACGTCAAGGTAGAGAGTCTGGACCTGTTGCGAGGAGGGGAAGCGCTGGCAGGATTAAAGGAGAGCTTCGATCGTGTCCTGATTGATGTCCCGTGCTCCAACACCGGGGTCCTGCGTCGCCGGGCTGATGCCCGGTGGCGCCTGATGCCCGGGTTCCCGGCACAGATGGCACGACTGCAGTCTCGCCTTGTGCGTGCTGTGATTCCATTGCTTAAACCCGGCGGCAAGCTGGTCTACAGCACCTGCAGTATGGAACCTGAGGAAAACAGCGGGGTCGTTGCCGGTATCATTGAGGAATTCCCGTCACTGGCAAAGCCTGAGGAGGTCTCGCTGCTGCCCTCCCCCCGGCATGACGGCGCGTATGCCGCCCTGCTCGGCCCGTTTGCCGGAGAAGGAAAACTCCACTAGGATCGGGCACGTGATAAAGAACCTGATCAGCCTGCTGGGCATCATCATCCTGCTTGCCTCGTTGTTCACGCTCCTGGTCTACATTTGGCTGCTTAATTCCAGCACAATCTACGAACGCAGGGAACCCGCAGCCCCGCCCGCCGTCCAGCCCCGGTAAATCAGCAGCCCTGCCGGCAAGCTCAAAGATTTGCAGTTGGCTCTTGGCTCAGCGCGCACTTTCCGATAGCATTCACTATTATCTGCGTGGCAGCATGCCACTGAAATACCGGGGATCATACCTTCCCGCGCCAGCTAAAGAAACAATCTGACCATGACACGAAACCAAATGACCATCCTTGCCCCACTCGCCCTTGCTGCCGGTATCGCAGTTGCACAGGGTGCCGAAATAAAGCTGACAAAGGCTGAAAACACCATAGCTGTCACCATCGACGGGGAAGCCTTCACCACCTACCTCTTCGGCAAGGAGCGCGCCAAGCCGGTGCTTTACCCCATTGCCGGGCCCGGGGGCAAGAGGATGGTTCGCGACTATCCCTTCAGCAAGGATTCACCGGGCGAGGCGCATGACCACATTCATCACGAGTCACTGTGGTATAGCCACGGCGATGTCAACGGCATCAGTTTCTGGCACATCGGCAAGAACAGGGGAAAAATCATGCACAGGAAATTCCTCAAGTCCGATGCCGACGAGATCGCGACGGAAAACGAGTGGGTCAGTCCTGAAGGCAAGGTGCAGTGCTCTGACACCACGCGGATCAGGTTCTTCTCGCTGCCCGACGGCGGACGGGGCATTGATTACCACGTGACACTGCGCGCAACGCACGGTGAGGTGAAGTTCGGTGACACCAAGGAGGGCTCAATGGGTATCCGCACCCATCCGGCACTCAGGCTGCAGGGCAAAGTCGCAACCGGAAAGGCGGTCAACGACAGCGGTGTTGAGGGCAAAGGCGTATGGGGCAAGGCGGCGAAGTGGCTCTACTACTGGGGAAAAGTCGACGGATCAACGGTCGGGGTGGGAATCTTTGATCATCCAACCAACCCGCGCCACCCGACCACCTGGCACGCACGTGACTACGGCCTGATCGCCGCCAACCCCTTCGGTTACTCTTATTTCCAGGGCAAGAAAAGAGGCACCGGGGACATGATCATTAAGGATGGCGAAGAGGTCAGCTTCCGCTACGCATTCGTTTTCCTGGGCGGCGACAAGGCAAGCTCAAAGGTGGCGGATATCTACCACAAGTGGAGCACGGCCGGGAAGTAATGGCCATCAGGGCCTGAGAAATTCGCTTAACCCCGGCAAATCATCAGTATTGATCAGGTCGACGCCCGCCTCGCGCAGCTCACGCCAAAGGGAAACCCTCTCAGGCGTGGCCCAGAAACGCACACGCCGGCCTGCACCGTGCGCGCTCTTGACAATGCCGCGCAGCTTGGCGCGCTCGGCCTCGGAAAAATCGCCCTCTCCCCGCCACCTGAAGTGACTGCCCCAGCGGTCACTGATCAGTGGTAGCAGATGTGGAGATGCCTTGGATTTCAGATCCGCCAGTCGGCCGTCAATGCCTACATACCTCGGGTTGTCCGCGGCAATGACATCCCCGGCACGGTTGCCGCTGATGATCACGACAACGGCACGCTCAGTGAACTTGCCCTCACGCACTTCACTCAACATGCCGACATATTCGGAAAGCACCCCAGCCAGTGCACGGTAGGTTGCCTCGCCGCCCGACTTGATGTCGATGAGCAGCGTGAAAACCGGCCCGCCGTGATAGACTCGTCCACCATTGGCACGCACACGTTCGTGCAACGGGTCGAGGTAGAGCGCCTGCAGGGTTCGCTCTTCCTTGAGCTCGCCCCTCCCGTGGCCGACCAGCAGTTTGCCATCGACCAGAAAGATGTCCGCCTCGACACTGCAGAAACCGTGCGCAAGGGCATCAAGCAGCGGGCGCCCGTGGCGGTAATCATTGTGCGCATGGGCACGGGCAAGCGGCGCGGGCTCACCCGCAGCGCAGAATGAAGCCAGCAGCATCCAGCAACCGGCAACCGGCAAAATCCTCACCATGACAGTTCTCCCGGAAGATACTCGCTGACCAGCTCTTCATAGAAGGGGCGCAATGCCGCGACATCCATCCGCTGCCCGCTCTTGGTGTAGAGGTCATAGGGGTTGAAGGCGCGCACCCAGGAGAACATCTCCCGGTCGTGATCGTTCATCAGGTGTCCGTATTCACCCTCACGGTGTGCAGCATAAAACGAGTGGTAGCGAATCATGTAGAGCGCCGGATCGGGGAGGTGATTCTTGACCACGTGGTAGAGGTATTCATCGTGTCCCCAGGACATGGTCACGCTGTCCAGTCCGCAGCCCTCCCGGTAGATGCCCGCCGGTGTCGAGTATTGCGCAACTCCCCGGTCAGGATTCCCGGAAAAGAACTCGTGGAAGACAATCTTGGCGGAAAAGCGGCAGCCCAGCGGGAAGGTGTCGCCGACCACCGCCCACTGCTGCTCGCCGAACAGACAGAGGATCTTTCCCAGGTCATGGATCAGGCCAACCAGGATGAACCAGCGCGGGTGGCCGTCAGCGCGAATCGCCTCGGCCGTCTGCAGCAGGTGCTCAATCTGCGGCAGGTCAATGTCAGGATCACTGTCATCGATGAGTTCATTGAGAAACTCCAGTGCCTCCCAGACTCTCATGCAGCGCCGGTTAAGCCCCAGGTATTGCGCCTTTTTCCCTTGCGCAAACTGCAATGTCTGGCGGTGGTGGTTAAGCCGGTAAAACTCCTTCACGCCGGGGCGTGTTTCATCCTCATAGTCGCGGAAGGAATCCTCGTCCCTCTTGTTGCCCGGTTCAGGATAGCGGCGCAGCAGGTCTTCCTCCCACGCATCCAGACCGGAGAGCGGTGAACCACCCCGGGTACTGGATCTGGAATTAGACTTCATGAAGGGAATAACCTAGAGAATCCTGTCCCTTAAACCCTAGCCACTGCAGAGGCATCAGGCAAGGGGACACAGAAAGCCATCGCCGGAACCAGGCGCTTGCCTTGACCCTGCGACTTCATTCAACATCGCGCTTAATCCATCAGGCGAACCTCGGCATGGAAGTAGAGCTGCCGGCGGCCTTGCAGCAGGCGGCTCTCAACGGCTATGTCCATGATCCTTTCAGGGTTGCCCGGCCGTATTTCAAATTCACTGATCACCAGCCACCTTTCCCTTGGCAGGTCCAGCGACGGCGTCGCGAGGAGTCGGTAATGGCGACCCTCCACCACCGGCAGCGCGACGCTGCAGCGCGACACCACGCCTTGTGCGTGACGACAGGTAAAGCTCTCGATGCCGAAGCAGGAGCGCGGATCGTTGACAAGGGTACCGGCAATCATCTCATCACCGTTGTTCTGGCCGTCACCGTCGAGGTCGCCGTCAACATCGTCGATGAACGGGTTCATGCCGATATCCACCTCGAGAAAATCCAAGATCCCGTCATTGTCATCGTCACTGTCCAGGTCATTGGAAAGGCCGTCACCGTCATCGTCAAAGGCGGGATCCTCGACCGGCAGAAATCTTGTCAGCGTGGCATCACTCTCGCCGAGCACTCCGTCGTTGCCAAGCTCCCGGTAGATCCACTTCGACTCGCTGAAGTTGAGCGATATTTCCTCCATCAGCAGTGCCCTGCCGGTGGCGGGATCGGTGCCGGCGTGGCTGAACTGGTAACCGGTGACCTGGACATAACGCAATTCGACCACGACCGGCTCACTGCCCTGCAGTGCCGGCGTTGTCGTCCCCCCGAGGTCCCTGATCTGCACCACGGGAAGGACGGTGTCCCCGATGAGCGCCTGCTGGATCAGGGGCGAGGCCCTGTCAACGTGCTTGCGGAAGGTAAAGTCGGTCTGCAACAGGCTGCCCTGGGCGGGATCAGGGGAGGGTTGAAAGCCGGTGCCGAAGGCAATGACCTCGATCCACACCGGGCGCGAAAGCAAGCAGGAGCGCCGCGGCAAGGAAAATAAATACCCCTGCCGGAAAAGTTTGGGCGGGGGCATTCATCAGGGTGCTGGCGGTTCCGGCCTGGTGTTCCACGGCATTACCCCGCCGGCTAGCCACCGGCACCTTCCTCTTCCTCAACCTTCCAGTTAAACTCGATGATGTCCTCGACCTTCCCCGCTTCGTCATGATCGGTGTAGGTCACTTTGATTTCCTCAAAACTGAGGCTGATCTCTTCGGTCGGAACAAATTCGGAATTGCCTGATCCACTGATCGCGTAGCTGTTGATCGAAACGTTCTTCAGCTCGTAAGCCAGGTAGGTCACGCGGCCGGCATCGGTGTAAGAAGCCGTAAGATGGATCTCAACTTTTGGAAATACCGTGCCTTTCAGGACCGCCTCGGCAATCTTGGGAGAGGCCTTGTCGATCTCATGGAGAAGGACAAAGTCCTCAACAATGACATCTCCCCGGCGCCTGGAAGCATTAGGATCCTGAGGTTTGCTGAACCCATGGGAAAATGAGAGCACATCGCACCAGTCCTTGTGATCCTTGTCTTTAGCTTCGCCGTCGATGCCGTCAAACTTGATGTAGAGGGCGGCACTTGCCGTGCTGCTGCCGGCTGCCGGCTGCCAATGCCGCAACGGCGGCGAGGGTAATGGCAAGCAATGTCGATTTCTTCATGGTTGGCGGGAGGTTCGGTTGATTACCTGGCTAACGAAGACGGGGATATTGGGCAAGTCAATCCCACTGAAAGAATTAGAAAATGGCATGTGCTCACAGGATCAACAAAGATTCAAGGTCTGCTCAGTCACCACCGGAGGAGAAGGTGTCCCCTTCCCGTACCCGGTAAAACCTGGCGGTCGACTGTGTATTGCCCTGGGCAGTGTAGGAAAAATACCCTGTCAGCCCGGACCCGTCCTCGCTGTCGGCACTCTCGGAATACTCAGCTGTCCAGTTGATAAGGTCCTCACTGGACTCAATCGTGTATGAAAGCCCGGCCTCACCAACCACCCGGAACTGCATCTGCCCCGAGCCGGTCACCTGGAGCATATCCAGCCTGGGGACGATGGCATCGCCTCCGGTCTGGATAGCCATGGAAGTGACCGTGGCAAAGCCGGCGGAACCCGTTGCCCCGGGATAGCTCACGGTGTCCTTGTCGCTCACTGAGACAAAGGCGACGTTGAGTTCCAGGCTGCGCCCTGGCGGCAGCGTCCCGGCGGGCATCACCACCGAGGTGGCGGTGGCCGGCAGGGGCTCGGAAACGACATCGCCAACCTGGCCGAGCAGCGGGGTGAAAAACACCTCCCGGTCCTCGGAATTGCTGACAAAGACCACGATGTAGTCATCGGCTCCCGGGCCGGGCACCGCATCCCAGCGGAGCGTGAGATCCTGGGTGGAGTCAATCGCCTGCAGGGCCGCGTAATCCTGGATAACGGGCGGGTCGGGATAGGATTCGGGACTGACATCGAGGGTAACTGTCCTCGGGGAATCATTGAAGGAATTGAACCTGAAGGTGTAGCTGCCGTTGGCAAGGAACGCATCAAGGTCACTCTGCTCCACGTAGGACGCGCTCTCCTCCTGCCCGCTGCCGCCGCCACGGCCGTCCATCTCGACCGGGGCGCTTGCTCCCGGGACTGTCAGCTCAACGGGAAAAACGGTGTTCAGGCCGTTGAGCCCGAATCCCACGTGGACATTGTAATCCTCGCCGGATGTGGTTGAACTGGCATCCTGATTAAAATACCTGGCCTTGATCAGGTAATACCATGCAACATCCGGCTGTCCGGCGCTGCTGGTCGAGGCGGTCGTGAACTCGCCGCTGCGCGGGGCATTGCGCAATGGGTTGCCGGCCAGGTCCTCAAGCCGGGTGGCCGGGGGACCGCTGCTGCCGGTGGTCGGGTTGAGCGTCCAGGCGACGGTTGCATCCAGCGGAAGGGAACCCGAATAGTCACAAAAAAGGCGCCTGCCGCTTGAACTCCAGGAGTAGCTGAACTTGGCCGGGTCGACCCCCGACCAGCTGATGGCCTGGCTGAAGTCCACGTCCTGGTTCATCGGCTCGTCAAAGCGGAACATGATCACCGAGTTGTCACTGATGCCGCTGGCAGCGTATGACGGGCTGGACTCCCGCAGGGAGGGCTCCTGGGTATCGGTGACTGCCACCGTCTCGAGCGGGAAACGCGTCTGCTTGCCGAATGCCGGCACTGCCTCTACATAGCTGGTGTCCGGCGTGCCGATCCTGTAAAAGCCGATCTGAACGGTGTAATCACTGCCCGGGTCGAGGGTGCCCGGCGGCAGGGTGAGTGAGGTGGAAGTGCCGTCAAGGGCGCCCGGCTCACCGGGGTTGGGTGCCTCGTAGACCGTGCCGCCGTCCGGCGAATGCTCCTTTTCAATGTAGAGGCTGATGTGATCATCCGCAGAACCGCTCTGGAAGGGATCCCACTGCAGGGTAATTGCCGCCGATGCGTCCAGTGCCTGGAGGGCCTCAAAGTTGGTGATGAAGGGCACATTCGGGTAGTCATCCCCGGCAAAGCTCAGGGTCACTGACTGGCTGCCGTCATTTTCCCCCTCAACGCTTATCACGTAATCACCACTGCTTGGAAAAGAAGAGTCCAGTTGCGGCTTCTTGTCGAAATCCTGCTCGAAGAACCAGCGTTGCCCGTCCTCGGTCATGCTGCCGGAGGCCACCGACCCCGGGCCGGTGAAGGATCCCGAGGTAATTGAGCCGGCGGATGTGCCCTGCACAAATATCTCGAATGAGATCGGCTTCCTGCCGTCATCATCCTCTTCATCGATGAGGGAGGGAATGATCGCGTTATACTGGGCAAAGCTCTGGATCTTCGCCACAGCAATGAAACTGGCGTCATCCGCCGCCATGGCAACAGGCTGGAATGCAGGCAAGGCAAGTGAAGCAATACACGGTAAAAGGAAAGATCTGCTCTTTTTCATGGTTTTATCTGTGCGAATGACGAACGAGGTTGCGGGTTATTAATAAAAAATACACGGACTTTGTTCACTCCGTGTAAGTCCCCTTCTTCAAAAGGTTCATCCCGCCCGGATTATCGAAGATAAAGTGGGCTTTGGCAAATTGCCAAAGGTGATTCCCCCTCAAGGATCCTAGCCCGCGATGCGGGGCAGCAGCGTCAATACCAGCAGCGGGCTGGCCGACATGAGAATGTCACGCAGCAGGATCAGGCGCAGGTTCTGGTTGTATTCCGAGACCGCCCGCTCAAAACGTTCGGCAATTGCCTTGTCGACCTTGCCGACCAGGGCAGCGGCCCCGTGCCTTGCCGCCTTGACTCCCAGCCCGAGGAGAGCTCCAAGGATCGGCCGCTTGAAAAACCGCCCGGCATTCGCCCCCCTGAGTGCAGCGCCAACCGGCGACTTCCCCTGCTCCCCGGGTTCGTTGCCGAAGCGCTGCAGCCAGTCACGCAAACCCAGTGCCAGGCCGGCCCGCCTGCGCAGCTTGTCGATGTCGTGGTTGAGGAAACCCTGCAGGATCCTGCGCACCCTGAAGACCCTCTGTAGGTCAAGGTAGATCCAGGAAAGGAATGCAATGAGCAGCAGCACCAGCCCCACGGCATTGATTTCCGACCAGTCCTGCCAACCGAAAGGGTCAACCACCAGGCGCACCGTCAGCGCCAGCAGTGGCGGCAGGACAAAAGAGATGACCTCGTTGATGATCAAAAGCGGGATGCCCTTGATGGGCAAATCCCTGACCTGCCTGAGCGCCCATCCCCCGTGTGGAGTCAGCGTCCTGATCACGCGATACAGGGGCCTGGTGACCAGGATGACCCTGAACAGGAACGGCAGGAACACGATATACCAGACGTAGGCCTGCCAGGGCCCGGTGGGCGGAAAGTCCGGGAAAGGCAACTCCATAATCTCGAAGGGAAAGAATTACCTCCGTAAAGGGCCGGTTTCAACCCCTCATGCCACCCGGCAGTTTAACCCGTGGCCCTTCACGGGCGGCCCTGCTGCCTTGCCGGAGGTGCCGATATTCAGTATCAAGCAGTTCCCGGTGCCCCCGTGGCCAAAAACATCCGGCCCCGGGGGTATACATGGCGACATGGCAGTTGCCATTTGGCTGCACGAAAAATAGCATTTATCCTGCATCCGGGCGGTTATGAAACGTCTCATAAAGCAATGAACGCAATGGAATATTACAAAAGCCGCATTGGCGCATGCTGAATGAAAAATCGAATCGCCCCGGCACTGTGTCTGCTTTTGCTGCTTGTTGCGGCAGCTGTTCTCCTGCCCGGCAAGCAAAACCAGTCATTTCCCCGGATAACCGGGGGAGCAGACAACACTGAGCCGGGCCCGGCAACACCGGCTGCAGGTGTTTCCGCACGGGATCCTGGCTCAAAAGCGATTGTATTAAGCAGGATCAGTCCGCCCTTGCCTGAGAATGACGCTGGGGCGTTGGCTGCCGGTTCGCGCTCGCTCCAGGACTGTATTTCGCATGATTCTCAACAACGGCAAATGCCGACTGGACGCCGTTGAGGAAGTTTCGGGGGATTTTCGCCCACGCAGGAATCAACCAGAACTGCATCCAGGAATGCTCCTCTGCAGGCTGGTTTCCGGCAAGGGAACTGTGCTTGCCGAGAAACCCGTTCACGTGTGCAGGGTCCTGGACTCAGACTCCACGCCCGACGAGCCAAAAATTGCATTGTTTGCAGATGTTGGAGAACAGATGTTTCAGGTGCG
>JAYGGE010000096.1:0-3120 GCA_046581505.1 Verrucomicrobiales bacterium
GCGTCCTGGTCCCCAGCGCCGGCGACACCAGCTACCCGGGAATGCTCGTCCACGAGGGCAAACTGTGGGCGTCCTACTACGCCAGCCACGAGGGAAAAACCGCCATCTACCTGGCGCGCATCCCCCTCTCCGAGTTCGAGTGAATCAAACGCCCCTTACTCCTCCACCTCGACGGCCAGGCGCAGCAGGTCCTGCTGCGCGGCGGGCCATTGCGTGACCCGCTGCCGGAAACCCTCCACCGAAGGATCGTAGTCGATGAGCGCGGTATCAGCCCCGGCCGGCATCTCCCGCGACCAGCTTCCCAGGTCTCCTGAAAACTCCAGTTGATAGACCAGTCCCCTCGTCTCCCTGTCGCTGCGCTCCGGGTGGCGCAGCACCGCCACCCCGTTGATGATCTCAAGCTGCACTCCCAGCGGACTGCCGTCGGCAAATTGCCATCCGGCCACCTGCGGGTCACCGCCAAGGGCGTATTCCAGCGCGTTAGCAAACCCGTCATGATCGGGGTCAGCGGACCAGCCCCAAAGCCTTGCCTCCAGCTGCGCGTTGGCGAGGTCGGCCGCATCAAAGTTCTCCGCCAGCCAGTCCTCTCCGAGTGTGCCGCGCACCGAGATAATCCCCTCGTCCAGCTGCGTGGTGTCCCAGCGTGTCCCTTCCGGCAGGGGGGGAAGAACGACCGAGGCAAATTCCCCGGTCCGGCTGCCAAACTCAATGATCCTGAATTGCGACCCGGCGGCCGGCAGGTAACCGCCAACGAGCTCAACGACCAGGGTCCCGCCCAGGTCAATATCGCCGGCAACGTCCAGCCGGTCATGTTCCCCGGCGCCGGGCCCGCCGATCTCGATGTGCAGTTTTGCCAGCAACCCGTAGCTGACATCCCCTCCAAAGCTCATCGTCCCGGGACTGAAGCCGGGACGCATGTCGCCCTCGATGAAGACCGTCCCGGAACCGGCAATACCGTTACCGCTCAGCTCACCGAAGAACACCGCGCTGCTGGCCAGGGCGCCGGAGGCGCTGACGTTGATGATCGAGTCATTGGCGACGTCCTCGTGGAAAATCACCGTCGCGCCCCCGGACACGGTGATGATGCCCCCGGCAAGGTTGCTGATGTCGCCGATGACATCGTTCAACCCGCCCCCGAAGGCGAGCGAACCGCTGTTCTCAACCCCACCGGGAAAGCGCAGGATGGAGTGGTGCGCGCTGAGCGTGCCGGTTCCCGCGGCATTGACCAGTTCGCCTGAGAGCTCAAGCTCTGCCGGGGCGAAGGGTGTGCCGAGCGCCTCGATGCGCCCGGAGTTGGTGAGGGTGCCGCTCTGCACCACCAGTCGGTCACCGTGCCCCGCGCGGACCTGCGAGGCGGCAGGTAAATTCAGCGGATTCTCCCCCCATCCAAAGCAGGCCATCGCCACCAAGGACCGCGCCGGGCGCAATGCGCGCGCCGCCGGACAGCTCAATGGTGGAAGTGCCGGAACCGCCGCCGAGGTAAAGGGCGCCGGCGGTGGCAATACTGCCGGCACCGCCGGCAGGAAGGACCCTCACCACCGCGGGAACCGCGATCACCGCGATCACCGCCTCAATTGCAGGCCCTGGAACCTGCCCGCCGGACCAGTTGCCCGCTTCCGACCAGAGCCCTCCGCCACGGGACCAATGCGTCTGGAGCCTTGAAATATAAAGGTTGTTGCCCGGAGGCGAGCCCAACTCATCGGCGACGAAGAGGACACTGCCATCAGGGTTAACCTGGAAACCAAAAACATCTCCGAACACGGGGAGCGCGCTGTTGAGCTTGATTGCCGCTCCACCGCCGATCGCCACACTGTAGAGCTCAGTGACATTATCACTGTCCTGGTCCGCACGGTAGACCACCGTGCCGCCATCGGCACTGACCTGGAAACCGGATTGAACAACTCCGCCCGGAACCAGCGCACCGTTGAGCTTGGTGGAGGCACCACCGCCGATCGCCACACTGTAGAGCTCATAGACCCCATCACTGTCCTGGTTCGCACGGTAAACCACCGTGCCGCCATCGGCACTGATCTGGAAGCCTGATTGAACATCTCCGACAGCAGCGGTCCCTGCGGGGCTTATCCTTCGCGAGGGATCAACCTGGGCTGAGGCGCCTGCTGCCAGGGCAAGCGTGATGAACTGAATAAGGAAGGTTTTGCGATGCATGACTATGCCAGGTGTTTTATCCCCTTTCCCGGCAGGTTCCCAGAAAAAAACGCCTTCCGCCTAGGACATCAACTCCCCAAGCCGCTTCGGAGCCCGCGACACTTTACTTGACTCTACCCGCCTGCACAGACCAAGGTTGTCGTGGACCGCTGTCACATGAGAATCCTGACGCAAACACGCCTCCTTCCACTGCCCGCCCTGCTCGCACTTCTCGGCATCGGCCTGCAGGGAGCGGTGGCGCAAGACCCGGACCACGCCAAGCAGATGGCGCAGGGCCTCAAGCTCTTCACCGGGCAGGTGCGCGCAATCTTGAATGAACACTGCGTGAGGTGCCACGGGGGCGAGAAGACCCGGTCGGACTTTGACCTGACCACCCGGCGCGGGCTGCTGGCAGGCGGCGAGCTGGGAATCGCGGTGGTGCCCGGGCAACCTGCCGAAAGCCCGCTTCTGGCCCACCTGCGGCACGCCGAAAAGCCCTTCATGCCGCTTAAAAAACCGCAGCTTGCCAAGGCCTCGATCACGGCAATCGGGGAGTGGATCAGCCTCGGCGCCGCCTACGATGCGCCCCTGGCCAAGAAGGGCGGGGAGCCGGGCGCGATGCAGGTCACTGACACCGACCGCGCCTACTGGGCCTTTGCGCCACTCAAGCGCGACTTCCCAGCCGGTGCCGGGGTTAACCACTTTGTCAAAGCCGGTGAACCGGCCTCGCCCCGGGTCCTTGCCCGGCGCCTGCACTTTGACCTGGCCGGGCTGCCCCCAGCACCACAGGAAGTGGACAAGTTCGTAAACAACACCTCACCCGGTGCCCATGAAAAGCTGGTCGACCGGCTCCTTGATTCCAGGCAGTTCGGCGAGCGCTGGGCGCGGCACTGGCTGGACATCGCGCGCTTTGCCGAGAGTCACGGTTTTGAGCAGGACTACGACCGCAAGTTCGCCTTCCACTACCGCGACTTC
>JAYGGE010000007.1:0-1563 GCA_046581505.1 Verrucomicrobiales bacterium
GTCCTCTCTCAAGTCACCGTTCGTATCCCGTAAAAACAATATCTCGGTGGAATTTGCCACATAGACGCCACCGTCACCGGGCATGATCCCGGTCGGAATGATAAGATTCTCAGCAAACACTGTCGACTTGTCGGCTGTGCCGTCGTCATTGGTATCTTCAAGCACAACCACCTGGTCATCCGAGCGCTCACCGGGCTTGATGTGCGGATAAAGGCGACTGCTTACCACCCAGAGCCTTCCCTGCTCATCCCAGTTCATGCCGATCGGCTTGGCAATCATCGGATCAGCCGCAAACAGGTTGATCTCAAGCCCCTTATCAAGCACGAAGGTGCTCATCTGAGCCAGAGGGTCCGGCTTTGGAATAGCATCAAGGGGAAGGTTGCGCTGTGCTCCTGCACTGCCCAGCAAGATCATCCAGAGCGACATGCAGAGCTGATGATGCATACGCCCAGGCTGGAATTTGCGATAAGGACTGCTCATCACTGCCGAACCTTTCTTGCCAATTGTTGAATCTGCCGGTCCTTCTCGGTAACCAGCGGATCAAACTGCGCAATCTCTTTTGCATTGCGTCCCTGCTCATGCTTGCGGAAGCCATGCAGGTAAGTCTCGTTTTGCGGACGCCAGCGATTGAAGAACAGGCGGTTCTTCTCGATCACCAGTTTCCTCAGGCTATCAAGGTTCTCACCTGCCGGCACCGATTTTTTCACTCCCATACTCACGGCTACAATCGGTGCCAACTTGCGATAACCTCTTTCACTGAAATGCACACCATTGAATGTCCCCGCAGGCTGTGATTGCGCCTTCCCCTCCTGCAGCACGCCAAAAAGATCAGCAAACGCGCACTCCCGGGATCTGGCAAGCTCGCGAATCTTGTCCCGGTAGTGTGCTAAGCGCCTGTTCTGCGGCATCATGTCCGGCAGGGGCGGCGGAAGTGTTTCACAGGGCGGTGGCGAGAGCAGTACAATACGCGCGCCACTTGTTGCCTTGATCATGTCCAGCAACCTCCTGTAGCCATTGATAAAATTATCCACTTCCCGCTCACCTTCGAAGGCAGCAACGGCACCATAACAGGCAATGACCACGGTCGGCTTCAATAACTCCAGGTGCGCTTTCAAACGATTGAATCCCTCCTTCGGTGGCCCGAAATAGGATCGTGCTTCACAGGACACATTGTCGCCACTCCAGCCAAGGTTACGGAAAGTTAGATTCTTGCCGGCAAGGGCAACGGCCAGCTGCGTTTCAATATGGCCGTGATGTCCCTCGCGCTCGATAAAAGTATTACCAAGGAGCACCACTCGGTCCCCTTCCTTGAATTCAACTGCCGCAACAGGTGACAGGAGGCAAATGGCAAGTAGGGAAGCAAAAACTCTCATCTCTCTCTTGTATCCCCCCTGAACTCCTCGGTCAACCTATCCGCAGGGTCGGTGACGACATTCCGGAAAACATCACACCTCAACTGCTCTTTTCATCCCGCTGCCGGATATTCTCGAAACCCATCGCCCCGGAATACCATGCCGGCAGCATGTCCGCCTTCTGGATACCGCAACCCCAGCAACAATGTGC
>JAYGGE010000044.1:0-37927 GCA_046581505.1 Verrucomicrobiales bacterium
ACGGCTTCCCGGTCTGCCTCACCGCCAACTCTCCCATCGAAGTGATCGAGAAACGTGTCGAGGACATGTGGCACGGATATCTCCACTGCAAAGTGCGTGGAGTGAACATCTTCGTGGTGCATCTCTCGCCTTCCAAGCACGATGTCCGCGTCAAGGAAGCGGGCATTCTCTGCGCGAAGGTGAAGCTCCTCCTCGCCGCAGACCAACGGGTCATCATCATGGGCGACTTCAACTGCAACTCACCTCTCGACCGGGATTGGCTCGAAGCGCAACCGAGCACGCAGGAGTGGCGGGTGAAATTGCCCGACAATGCCGATCCCGGCTACCTCACCATGAGCCAGTTTCAAGCAGCCGGGCTCTATGACCTCGTACATGAAAAGCGCCCCACCGCCCAGGTCCGACTCGGCACCTTCCCGACCCGCATCAAGGAGCAGGACCGCCCCGGAGACCGCTGGCGCATCGACTTCATCCTCACCGACCCCACTCTCGCCCTCCGCTGCATCAACGCCGACACCCCGCGCGATCCCGTCCTCCACAAGATCTCCGATCACTTCCCGGTCCAGGCCACCTTCCGTTGATCGGATTCTCCCCTGCGACTACCTTGGTCTTGAAACCTGGGACTGAAGTTATTTGGAGCTTGGGGGCTGGAACTTCGGCAACACTCCACCTGCCTCGACCGCCTCATTCCTTGCCGCAAGTGCTCAAGCCTCTCCCTTGATCGGCACTGCAATTGCTTCGCACTCCTTTTGCCAACCCGGATAGTAATAATTAAGCGTATTCTTCCCCCCGGGCCGCTGTAATCGTAATTCGCTGGAGATCCCCATCATAGGGCATGCCGTCTTCCTGATCCCCGGTTTGCCCGCCACTTTCACCGGAAAGATTCTTATTGCAAAAGAACTTCTGGTAAGTCTCCATTTCTTTCCCGACAATCCCCATCAATGGACAAGGAAACGATCAGTAACTGGCTGCACAACTCGAATGCCTTCGCCAATGCCCCGCACGAGGCAATCACGGAGCTAAGTGCTGCCTTTACTGAAAAAAAGGCAGCGTCAGCAACCCCGATAATCTGTGCAGGCGACTCGGGCACCGAGCTCTACATGCTCGCCTCAGGATCCGCCACCGTTACCGCCGGGAAAGACGGGGAACAATGCTATCTCGGGAATATCTCGACAGGGGACATTTTCGGTGAGATCGCCTCCCTGAGCGGCGGGCGGCGCATGGCATCGGTTACCGCCGCAGAGGACTGTATCCTGCTGAAGCTCAACCCGGATGTGTTTCAGGATGTGATCCACAGATACCCTGCGCTGGCAGAGTCCGTGCTGCATTCAATCCAACGCTATCTGCTTCCCTGAAAATCCGCAGATGAAAAGCCACTTTCTTGCGATACTCGCAGCAATCCACCCCTGCATTCTCGCCGCCGAGACATTGGACATCGGCAACGGCTCCTATACCACCACCATTACCGGGAATTTCACGGCTCCACCGGCAGAAATCTACCGCACCGCCAACCTCAACGGCCCGGTCCCGACCAATGACTGGTGGAGTTCCATCCTCTGGGAACCCTTGTCATCAAACCACTTCCCGCATCCGCTCGGGGTAAAATGTGAAAAGAATGGCCTGCGCATCGCCTATCCGGGAGCACGTCCGCATGCCTTTGAGCGTGGCGTGATCGCCGGTATGCCTGCCGGCGGCAACGACCTCACCATCGGTCTCGCCGGTGAGGCCAAGTTCATTGAGGCCCGGGCCGACGATCACAGTGACTGGTTCATCACTGTGCGTTTCGAAGACGGGGAACACTCCCTGCGATGTACTTACGGCCACGGCTCCCCCTTCGTCTACATCGAGACAAACGGCGATGCCCCGGGACTGCACTTCCCGGCTCCTCCCAGGATCTGGCACAAGTCAGCAGGTTCCATCGGGGTCACCACCGCATCCGGTCACCATTACGGGATCTTCTGTCCATTGCCAACCACATGGGAAGGCATTAAAACCGTCCGCTGGAAGCGCGCGGCAAAGGGGGGGCGCTTCCTCTCTGTCGCCCTCCTTCCGGATAACAAATCCTCCACCCTCGACCTGTTCGCCAGACATGCACATGCGCATGTCATCGATACCAGGATCAACTGGCGTTACGATCCGGAAAACTCAAAAGCGATTGCCACTTTCTCAATCACCACCAAGGCGCGCGCCGGTGTGGTCTCCACCCCATTGACCGCTTTATATCCACACCAATGGCGCCGGACTAAAGCAGCGCTGTTGCCATTGAGCTACAACAGCGTACGCGGGCCCATGAAACTCTTCTCCGGCAACCGTTTCGAGCTTACCTTTGACTTTCCCGGCGTCCTCCCCTGCCTGCCGCTTGCCGTTGAAGCTGTCACCGAAGATTTGCGTCTGCTTGCCGCAAAATCCGATATTCCGAAAGACACCTACTGGGGCGGCAAATTCCTGGGGAACTTCGCGACAGCAAGTGCCATCGCATCGACCTGCGATAATCCCGAACTTGCAGAGAAATTCCAAGGGCGGATCAAGAGTGAACTGGCTGACTGGTTATCCGTCAACAAGACCAAAAATGACCGCCATTTTTATTTTGATTCCAACTGGGGCACACTGATAGGCATCCCGCCAAGCTACGGCTCCTCCAGGGAACTCAATGATCACCATTTTCACTACGGCTATTTCTTTCGCGCCGCGGCGGAAATCGCCCGTACCGATCCCGACTGGCTCCAAGACGAGGCATGGGGAAGGATACTTGCCACCTTGATCGACGATGTCGCATGCAGTCGGCGCGACGACATGAAGTTCCCGTTCCTGCGCAGCTTTGACCCCTACGCAGGCCACAGCTGGGCATCCGGACATGCCCGCTTTGCTGACGGCAACAATCAGGAATCCTCATCCGAATCAATGAATGCCTGGACAGGACTGATCCTGCTGGGCCAGTTCACAGCCAACACGGCCCTGCGTGACCTGGGCATCTATCTCTATTCCTCGGAACTGGCCGCAATCGAGGAATACTGGTTTGATATCGCCGGTGACAATTATCCCGCGGCCTTTGCCGCTCCTGCCATGGCAATGATCTGGGGAGGCAAGGCAACATACGAAACATGGTTTTCAAACGCTGCGCATTGCAAAACCGGCATTAATCTCCTGCCAATCCACGGTGGATCTCTTTATCTCGGGCGCTATCCCGCCTTTGTGCAGGCCAATCATGACCAAACCCTCGCGGCGAGCAACGGCAAATGGCAGGGATGGCCAAGTATCATGATCAGTTACCGTGCCCTCACTGATGCTCAATCCGCTCTTGATGACTGGAAATCTTTAGGCAAAAATCCAAACCTGGATTCCGGCAACTTTCCCGCCAATGCAGTCCACTGGGTTGAGAACCTGCGACAACTCGGTCAACTTAACCGCAAGGTCACCTGCAACCACCCCTTATCGGCAACTTTTGAATCAAGGTCGGGTAAAACCAGCCATGTGGTCTACGTCAGCGGCAACAAGCCTGTAAAAGTCATCTTCTCTGACGGCACCCGTTTCCAGGCACAGCCCGGAAAATTCACTGTAAAATAAACCACTCAATGACACGAAACCTGCTGCTGTTCTTTTTTTTCCTGACAACCGCCTGCGCCGCGGAGCGTAAACCAAACATCGTATTCATCCTCGCCGACGATCTTGGCTATGGCGACATCGCCTGTTACGGCTGCCCGGATGCCGGGACACCAAATATCGACAGGCTCGCTGCGGATGGAGCGAGGTTCACCAACTTCTATGCCAATGGTGCCGAATGCACACCTACCCGCACTGCCATCATGACCGGTCGCTATCCGCAGTTTGCCGGCGGCCTTGAATGCGCAATCGGCACCGGGAATGTAGGGCGATATGACGACGCAATACGCCTCGCCGGGCAATCACAGCTGGGGCTGCCGGTTGCACAGGCGCTAATCCCCGGGGTGTTCACTGAAGCAGGATACGTGACAGGCATCTTCGGGAAATGGCATCTCGGTTACGAACCGCACTTTAACCCGGTGAAATACGGCTGGGATGAATTCTTCGGCTGCCTTGGCGGCAATGTCGATTACTTCACCCACAGGGAACTATCCACCCTGCAGGTCCTTTACCGGAATGACAAACCGGTTAAGCGCGAAGGCTACATGACCCATCTCATCACTGAGGAGGCACTGAACTTTATCGAGGCAAACAAAACACGCGCGTTCTTCTGTTACGTCCCCTTCACTGCGCCGCATTTTCCCTTTCAGGCCCCCGGTGACAGCAACAAGAAATTTACCGGGGAAAACTGGACTGCCGGCAGCCGCGCAAGCTATGTAGCGATGCTTGAGGATCTCGATAACGCAGTTGGAAAAATCCTGGACCGACTTGATTCCCTTGGACTCAGGAAAAATACCCTGGTTATTTTCGCTTCCGACCACGGCGCCATGAAACCCGGGCGCAACCTTCCCTGGAACGGCTTCAAGGGCGGCCTCTTTGAGGGAGGAATCCGCGCTCCGCTCATCGCCCGGTGGCCTGGAAGAATCAAGCCCGGAACCCTCTGCCGACAACTCGGTGCCACTTTTGACCTCACTGCCTCCTTTGCCCGGATCACCGGCACTCCGGTGGCAAAGGGCAAACTTGATGGCATCGATATCCTCGCCCATGCCGAGAAAAAAATGAAGCCGGTTGCAAGAGACCTGTATTGGCGGGCAAAACGGGGTGAGCGCACCTGGTGGGCCATCCACCACAATAACGGCGCCGGTGACCTCAAGTATATCCGCAGGAAAGAAGACGGAAAAATCGAGGAATGGTTTTTTAACCTCACTGAAGATCCCGGCGAACGTAAAAATTTGTTTGCTCTTCCCGGCAACCATAGCCATAAACTCAAGGTGAAACTGGCAGGTTGGGAATCCCGCGTGAAAGCACTCCGTTAACCCGCCATTTCAATACTGAATCCACGCCACTCATCACCATGAAAAAGCTCTGCCTGCCAGTCCTCCTCTCCATCATAGCAACAATCAGCACCCAAGCCGAAGATGGGGCCTGGACATCGCTCTTCGACGGTAAATCCCTCAATGGCTGGACCCAGAAAGGCGGTATGGCGAAATATTCCGCCGAGGACGGCTGCATTGTCGGGCGCACTGTCCCGAAAACACCGAACTCCTTTCTCTGCACCAGGAAAAACTATGGTGACTTTGTGCTTGAATACGAATTCAAGATTGATCCCAGGCTCAACTCCGGCGTGCAGATCCGCAGCCATGTCAGTGACAAGAACCGGGTATTCGGCTATCAGGTGGAAATCGATCCCGACACTGAACGCAACCGCATGTGGACTGCCGGAATCTATGATGAAGCACGGCGTGGATGGATTAATGACCTCTCAAAAAATGAGGCGGCACGCAAGGCATTCAAACCGGGAGCATGGAACAAAATCCGCGTCCGGGCATTTGGCGATTCCATCAGGACATGGCTCAATGATGTTCCCGCCGCCGACCTCATCGACTCAATGACTTCCTCAGGCTTCATCGGCCTGCAGGTTCACGGTGTCGGTAACAAGAAAGATGGCCCCTACGAGGTTCGCTGGCGCAACATCCGTATCCAGGATCTTGGAAACCATGAATGGAAACCTTTTTTCGACGGCAAGACGCTCGAAGGCTGGAATGCGCTTCCCGGCGGCACATGGCAGGTGCTTGATGGCGCAATCGTCGGTAAAAGCCCGAGATCCGAGCGGAGGCACGGCATCCTGCTAAGCAAGCAGACATTCAAGGACTTCACCGCACGGGCCAGGTTCCGCGTCCTCAGTGGCGATTCAGGATTCTACTTTCGCTGCAATCAGGTCAAGGGGGGAGTTTCTGTCCACGGTTTCCAGGTGGAAGTGGATTTTTCCCAGGAAACCGGAGGCCTCTATGAAACCGGCGGCCGGGGGTGGGTGGTAAACCCGTCCAAGGAGGACATTCCCAAGAAAAAATACAAGCCGGGGGAATGGACCGATCTTGAGCTAAGTGCCCGTGGCGGACGCATCGTGGTTCGTATCAACGGCAGGAAAACCGCCGAGCTCATTGACGATCCGGGGCGCACTGAAGGACATATCGGGCTGCAACTCCATGGCGGCCAGGACATGCATGTTGAGTTTAAAGACCTCGCGGTTCTCACCCCGTCCCGCCCATAACCAGTCATCTTCACTCACCTTATGAAATCAATCACCCTTATCACCTTAGCCGTTTCCCTCTTTTCCTGGCCACTCGTATCCTCAGCTGACTGGAACAACTGGCGCGGCCCCGGAATGGATGGCTCAAGCACAGCCATCAACACGCCAGCTTCCTTCAGCCGGGACAAAAATGTCCGCTGGGTTGCCGACATGCCCGGACCCGCTGCCTCCACGCCGATTATTTCAGGAAACAGTGTATTCATAACCTCAACCGACCAGGCCAGGGAAAACCTGCTGGCCCTCGCCTATGACCTGAAATCGGGAAAGGAATTGTGGCGTCATGTCGTCGGTGCGGGGCTGAAGCAGGACGATCGTTCAAACTACGCCGGAGCCTCCCCTGTCAGTGATGGCCGGCACGTTGTCTTTTTTTACGGCACCGGTGACATTGCCGTCTTCACCGTGGCCGGAAAGCCGGTCTGGAAAAAAAATATCCAGGACGAATACGGCAAGTTCTACTTCCTATGGACCTTCTCCACCAGCCCTCTTCTGCACGGAGAAAAAATCATCATACAGGTACTGCAGCGCGACGCCCCCGTGCACAAGTCCCACCAGGGTGGAGGAAAACACTCCCCTTACCTCCTCGCCCTCGCCATCAAGGATGGCAGTAAAATCTACCAGGTGGAGCGTCCCGATGAGGCAAGGGCCGAATCCAAGGAGGCGTTCAGCACGCCGGTCATCTACACGCGCAACGGCAAGTCACAGCTTTTGGTCACCGGTGGCGACTGTATCACGGGACATGACCCGGAAAGCGGCAAGGAACTCTGGCGCTGGGGCACGTGGAATCCCGACAAGATTGGCCACTGGCGCCTGGTCCCCTCCCCCGTAGCCGGCAACGGGATCGCCCTTGCCTGCGCACCAAAAGGTGCCCCGGTCTACGCCGTGAAACTGGGAGGCAACGGCAAGCTCAATGACTCGGACATCGCCTGGAAAAGCACGAACGGCAACGTCTCGAGTGATGTCGCGACCCCGCTTTTTTATCGTGGTCACTTCTACATTGTCCACAACGGCAGAAAGCGCAGCCACACACTTAGCTGCGTCGAGCCTGAATCCGGCCGGGTCATCTGGAGCGAGGATCTGCAAGTGGAGGGGAAAATCGAGGCATCCCCCACTGCCGCAGGCGGAAAAATCTACATCGTTACCCACCACGGCGAGGTTGTTGTCGTGGCGGCCGGAGAAAAATTCCAAAAGCTTCACAAGGCTGAAATGGGCCCCGGACGCAACGGTCGTGTCCGTAGTTCGATTGCCCTGGCAGACGGCACCGCCCTGATCCGCACTGACCGCAAACTTTTCTGTATCGGCAAGTAAGTTGTACTGATCACAGTATCAGTATCCTTTTTATACAAAGCATTCAGGGGCATCTATCACAAGCCCGTCAACGCCCTATATATATCAGTTCTCCCCGCCTCACGTGCAGGGCGATTAACCCGCTTCAACATTGCACAACTCAACACCTCGCTTACTACTACAGGCAACCATGAACACCCGCATCGCACTCCTCGCTGCATCAGTCACGGGCATTGCCACTCTCCTCCTCGTCGCCCAGGACGCTGCTCCGGAAAAATCACCTGAGACCCGGTTCCTTTCAAACACCCGGCAGCTCACCTTCGCTGGCAAGCGCTCCGGCGAGGGTTACTTCAGCCGCGACGGGGCACAGATGATTTTCCAGAGTGAACGCGAACCCGGAAATCCCTTCTTCCAGATCTACCTCCTCGACCTTGAAACCGGAGACACCAACCGTGTGTCTCCCGGTTTTGGCAAGACCACTTGCGCGTGGATTCACCCGGATGGCGACCGTGTTCTTTTTGCCTCCTCCCACGGCGATAAGCAGGCAAAAGAAAAACAACAAGCTGAAATTGAGGACCGTAAAACCCGGCGAATCCGCAAGTATTCATGGGACTACGATGAAAATTACGACATTTGGCAGACCCGAACCGATGGTTCCGAGCCAATCAACCTGACCAAGGCGCGCGGTTACGACGCCGAAGGGTCATATTCTCCGGACGGCAGATGGATCGCCTTCACCTCCAACCGCCAGGCTTACCAGCGCAAACTCACCGAAAAGGAGCAGCAACGCTTCAAGATTGACAAGTCCTACTTCATGGACCTTTACCTGATGCGATCCGACGGTTCCGAAGTCAGGCGTCTCACCAAAACTCCAGGATACGATGGCGGGCCGTTTTTCTCACCGGACGGGAAATCCATCTGCTGGCGGCGTTTTTCGGAGAAAGGCGATACCGCTGAGATCTTCACCATGGGGATAGAAAGCGGAAAGGAAAGGCAGCTGACCTCCATCGGGGCGCTGTCATGGGCTCCGTTCTTCCACCCAAGCAGCGACTATTTGATCTTCGCCACCAACAGGCACGGATTCGGGAATTTTGAGCTCTACCTCATCGACATCAACGGCGATAAAGAACCTGTCCGGGTAACGCACACCGATGGCTTTGACGGACTGCCAGCCTTCCTTCCCGGTGGCAAATCCATTGCCTGGACCACAAACCGCAACGCGGCAAAACAGTCACAGATATTCCTCGCCAACTGGAACCACGAAGTTGCGCTGGATGCGCTCAAGGCCAGTCCCAAACGCTCTGCCGCCATCCCGGAAGCACAAACAAGTGCGGCAATCACTGCCGGGGACATCCGTTCCCATGTGGAATACCTCGCCAGTGAGGAACTTCAGGGAAGGCTCACTGGAACCGAGGGAGAAATCAAGGCCACGCGGTATGTTGCGGATTATTTCAAGAAAATCGGACTCGAGCCAGGCGGTGACAAGGGAACATATTTCCAGAGCTTTGAATTCACTGCCGGTATTGACCTGGGAAAAAACAATCGCATCACATGGGGTAGTGGCGGTTCCAGGCCTGAACTCAACAAGGACTGGCGACCGCTCTCGTTCACCAGAACCGGTACAATCGATCCCGCCGCCATCGTCTTTGCAGGCTACGGGCTTGAAGTCCCTGAAGGACAGGGTGAAAACGGTGAAAAACATGAACTCTACAGTTCCTACTTCCACCTTGATGTGAAAGACAAGTGGGTCCTCATCCTGCGCTATATGCCGGAGGATCTCTCACCGGGCGAACGCCGCCGCTTCGCCCGATTCTCAAACCTTCGTTACAAGACACTCATCGCCCGCCAAAAGGGTGCTCGCGGCATCATTGTGGTATCCGGCCCTAACGCAAAAGTAAAGAGCCAGCTCGTTCCCCTCGGAACTGATGCAAGCATGTCGGATTCCGGCATTGCCGCCATCTCCATTACTGACAAGACCGCTGATAAACTGCTCAAGTCAGGCGGCATCAGCAAGACTTTAAAGCAACTGCAAACCAAACTGGATGGCGGCAGGATGCAATCCGGAATCGTATTGAAGGACATCAAAATTGAAGCCACCCTCAGTATTGCCCAGGAAAAACGCACCGGTCGCAACGTGCTCGGTGTTATTCCTGCAGATGACCCGCACGCTCCGGCGGTATTGATCGGCGCCCACGTCGATCACCTCGGCCCCGAGATCGGCCCCAGCTCACGGGCCAGCGGTGATGAAGATTCCTCAATCCATTATGGTGCAGACGATAACGCATCAGGAACCGCCGGGCTCATGGAAATTGCTGAATACTTGACCGACTTGAAAGCAAAAGGGAAACTCCCCCTTAAGCGCGCCGCCATATTCGCCGCCTGGTCCGGTGAGGAACTCGGCCTGCTCGGATCCTCGCACTACGTGCGCAAAGCCGCCGAGATGTTCTTCGGTGATGAAGACGCCAAGCTCGACAAGCTCTTTGCCGCCGCGCTCAACATGGACATGATCGGCCGCTTCGATAAATCACTTATATTGCAGGGCGTTGGCTCCAGTGCCAGCTGGCCGGCGGAAATCGAACGGCGCAATGCCCCTCTTGGGCTTCCCATTGTCACACAGGCCGACTCCTATCTGGCCACTGACGCCACCAGTTTTTATCTCCGTGGTGTACCTATCCTCAATGCCTTTACAGGAGCCCATGAGGACTATCACACGCCACTCGACACTCCTGATAAACTCAACTATGAAGGTGCCGCAAAAACCACCAGATTCATGGCGCTGGTTACCCGCGGCCTCCTGCTCTCCGCGGACACTCCCGGTTACGTGGCCATGGAAAAACCCGAGGAGAAAGGTGCCCGTGGCGGCCTGCGTGCCTACCTCGGGACGATTCCCGACTATTCCCAGGGGGATATTGTCGGCGTCAAGCTCAGTGGCGTTACCAAGGGGGCACCTGCAGACAGGGCGGGAGTAAAGGGCGGCGACATCATTACCGCTCTCGCCGGCAAGGAACTCAAGAATATCTACGACTACACCTATGTGCTGGGTGCCCTTAAAATTGGTGGGGAAACCACGATCGAGGTACAACGCAAGGGCAAGAGACTCAAACTGAAAATTACTCCCGGGTCGCGCGACTAGCAGGATCCAACCCTCATTAATGCCTCGCTCGCTTGAATCCAGATACAGGCATTCACGGCACTGCCCAAGCAACCGCATGCATATCATGCATGCCTCTTCTTAAAACGGAAATAATCTGGCATTTTAAACAGCAATGATCTCATCACAGGATGCCCTCAAAAGCCTGCGTGAAGGCAATATCCGGTTTGTGTCCGGAAGCCATGATAAAGACACGCCGGGAAATAGACCGGGGCAGTTCAGTCCCCCCGACAGGCAGGAACCTTTCGCCATCATCCTTGGATGCTCAGACTCGCGTGTCCCTTCAGAAATGGTCTTTGACCAGGGCCTCGGGGATCTGTTTGTCATCCGGGTTGCCGGCAACATCGTGGCGCCTTCGCAAATCGGCAGCGTTGAGTTTGCCACGGAACAATTCGGCACCAGGCTCGTTGTTGTGCTGGGACACACCATGTGCGGCGCAATCCAGGCCACCCTTGAAGTACTGCAAAACCCGACGGAACCCCGATCAAAAAATCTTCATTCCATTGTCAACCGCATCAGTCCGTCCCTGGAATCCCTGCTCGAAACAGACCCGCAGGAAGATCCGGAGATCCTCCTCAATCAGGCCATGCATAAAAATGTCCGGAACTCGGTGAACCAGCTCCATCATCAATCACCAATCCTCACAAAAAAAATAGATGAGGGTGCCCTCACTGTTGTTGGCGCCGAATACTGCATGGAGAGCGGAATCGTGAATTTCTTCGATTAACCAGGCATTTCGACAAGCAACAGATGTTTTGACAGCCAAAATACTGAGCGAAGTATTCATGGACTGCAAGATCATCAGCCCCGTCCCCTGTCCCGCACTGCTGATTCCCGGTTCATCCGGGTCATGGCACCAGGGGGGCAGGGATACCCGGGGATTGCGGCCCACAAGGGGCAACATAGCGGGCAACCCATCATCTTTGCTGCATGAACAGGCGGAACTTTCGCCCTTTTCAAAGATTTATTTGAATGTATCCGGCAGCATTCACGTCCTATGGACTGACAACTTATTGTAAACCCGAAAATCCAGATATCATGAAAATGAAATGCACCCTCATTCCCGCGGTAATGGCTACAGCCATCACCCTGAACCTGACGTCCACCAATGCCGGCGCGGCTTACTGCAGTGGCTTCAGTAGCTATGCCCACAGGATCGATGCCATCGCCCATGAACTGAGCCATGAATTTCGCGTTCACTTCCGTCACCTTGATGCCTACCGCCACCTTAGTTCGGATATCTCCAGGGTAATCAACGAGGCCCGCCACATTGACCGCCTGTCGCATCATTCGTATGCGTCACTGCGCCACATCATCACCGACCTGGAGGATCTCGATCGCCTGTCACATCACATGCATGAAGTCGTTGACAGTGCCGAGAGCAGCCACTGGGGAGGACATGCCCACGGTGACACCCGCCACGTCCACCGCTTGCTGAGCTCACTCAACAGCAGCATCCATTCAATGCAGCGCCTCTCCGAGCAGCTCAACCACCATGAAACCCGCCATCACCTTGACCACTTTGACAACCGGTCACTGCACGGGCGCCACCGACAGCACAGTTCCCTGAGCTTCGCCTCCGGCCTGCTACGCATCGCCTTCAGCACGCATCACTAATATTGTTAAAACAATAAACACTTCAAAGCACACGCATCACGGCGGCGCCCTGTAAAGGGCGCCGCTTCTGTTTAGTGACTGCTACTGGAAATCCCCGGAAATTCGTTTTTCACCCCTGTCCCTCCCACCATGGAATCAACAGCACAAAAAACGGAGTATTCAGATCCATTCAAATCTCCGGCTTAGAAAACAGCAACGAACACCGGGATGATGTCGGCAAACCCTGGAGTTGCCAACCACAAACTAAATTCCCCGGCAATTAACGGCGAGGAAAAAAGTGATCAGACGGCCCTGCATTCACAGAGCCGCCTTTTCACTCAACCTTAACAAGGCACACGATTACCATGGCAGGATCGTGCTCATGCCTGCTATGAAAACTACGTGAAACGCTGCGAGGTTCTTTCTGTGGAATCTGCCTCTGTCGATTCGATTCCAAGTTCCTGGAGTTTCCTGTCAAAGCGGGCCGATTCACGGCCCAACTCGTTGATGAGGGCAAGCAGGGTGGCGTTCAAAAAGAACTCCTTAAGGAGTGCTTTTTGTCTGGGGGACTTTTGCACTGTCATACTTATATATGACAACAACATCTGTCCCCCGTTCAAAAAATTATTACACCGGCTGAAGCCAGAAAAAATCGCAGGAAATCAAGGCCTGCATGTCCCGAATATGAACCGAATATGAACGAATCTCCATTCCCTGATACCCGTTTCACAACTGTTCAAACCTGCCGGGGAAAAACTTCAGCTCTCCATGAAATCATCACCACTTATATTTGGGCCTGGTGTTGAAATGCTTTCCTCTCACCGTATTTATTCTCTCATGCCCGCGCAATGATGCCCGACCATGGGCAAAAGACACTCTCATTGATGTCGGTAACAAAATGCTTCTGCAGGAAAAGTAATTCAACCGGCATCACCGTGCTGTAGAGTCTGCGTGTTCCCGCCGCAATGGGCCTGTTGATCTCCCTGCCCCCTGCTCACCACAAACTCTGGGGGCAAAAAATCATCATGATTATAGTGATTGCCCGGTTGCTCTTGCAAGCAGATGTCACAGCAGCACTGAGCGGGGCTTGCACCCATTGCCAGCTTGGTGTCCTCTTGCATCAGTGATCGGCTACTACCTGCACGACCTGAGCCCATTCCTGATCCGATTCGGTGAATCCATGGGAATCCGCTGGTATGGACTGGCCTATGTAGCCGGGTTCCTGGCAGGATTCCTGCTGCTCAGGAATTTCTGCCGGCGCGGCTATTGCGAACTGGCGCATTCCCAGGTCGGCGACTTCATCACCATGGCAGCCCTTCTCGGCGTCATGCTCGGCGGGCGGATCGGCTATATGCTGTTCTACAATTTCGATGCCTTTATCCAGAACCCGGTAATTTTCTTCTACTTCCTGCAGGGCGGCATGGCAAGTCACGGTGGAATCCTTGGCCTTGTGGCCTTTACTTATATATTTGCCAGGAGAAAAAGAATCAGTTGGCGTGGCATTGGCGACAACCTGTGCACGGTCGCCCCGGTTGGACTCTGCTTCGGGAGGATTGCTAACTTCATCAACGGCGAACTTTACGGCAGGAAAACAAACCTTCCCTGGGCAGTCCAGTTTCCCGAGGAAATCCGCGAAAAGAACTTCCTGTCCCCGGACGGATTGAACCGTGCTGACCTTGGACGGGAACTTGCCCCTCTCAACATTTCGTCCTCACAACTGCCGGGCAACAACCAACCAATCGGCCATAACGACACTGAAATCATCGAAGCCGTGCGTGACAACGAGGCAGTCCAGGAAATCCTCCGCGAATACCTCAATGCCCGGCATCCATCCCAAATCTATCAGGCACTGCTGGAGGGACTCGCACTCTTCCTCATCCTCTATATCCTCCGTTGCCGATTCCCAAAGCTCCGACAGGGCATCCTCACCGGGATTTTCTTTATCGGCTACGCGCTTTTCAGGATCATCGGGGAGCAGTTCCGGGAACCTGCCGATGGATACGTGGGTATCTTTACCCGCGGCCAATTCCTGTCACTGTTCATGGTAGCAGTCGGGCTGGCATTCATCCTTTCGGCCTTCGTTTGGCCGCATAGGCGACGCTTACTGCGTGTAGAATCAGGAAATCAGCCGGAAAAACATCGGCAAAACACTTCCGCAGGCTCATAGACTCAAGGGAATCTGCGCATTGCGGCACGCAAAAAGCGACTGCTGCCCCCTCTATTACAAGGATTTCCACGCGGAAAGATCTCCTAAAGCAACAGACAAAAATCAGTTTAGCGGAACATTCCAATTTTATTTGAAATTGTTGAAAATATGGAAGACTTTAATATTCTATTCAGAAAATCTCTAATATTGGGATCTGTTATCAAATGTCGGCTGTTTACACCTCTTTCGTTGAGTTTAATCCATTTATCGCCAACGGGTTAACATTCGCTTTCGAAAAATCCACGACAACCGGAATCGCGATTTGCGTGGCTCTTTTTGTCCTATCCAGTTTCAGCTGGGCGGTGATGATCACCAAGTTCCTGATGGTCAGGCGGATAAAGCGTCAAAGCACGGAATTTGTTGAAGCCTTTCACCGGCATCATGATCCGCTTCAGCTTTGGCAAAGCAATGAAGCTGCAAGCGATATTCCGATTGCTCATCTCTACCGTGCAGGATCACGCGAGATGCTCCATCACCTGACCGGTAATCCGGAAAGGCAGGGGGACGAGTTCACTGCCAACCTTGAGATAACCGGAAAACTCAAGCCGAGTCAGATGAATCCGGTCGAATGCGCAATGGAGCAATCGATTGGAAAAAACATGGGGCGCATGGAAAGCCAGATGGGATTTCTGGCAACCGCCGTAAGCGGTGCCCCGTTTCTGGGCTTGCTTGGCACCGTGTGGGGCGTCATGGACACCTTTAGCGGCGTCGCGAGTGCGGCCGGTGCCGCCAGCATGAAAACAATGGCTCCCGGCGTTTCCGCCGCTTTGCTGACCACAGTCATTGCACTGCTGGTGGCAATACCGGCAATGTTTGGTTACAATTACCTTGTCACCAGCATCAAGGGCTTGATAGCCAGCCTTGATAACTTCCGCAACGAACTGCACACGGCATTTGAACGCTGGTATGTAGATCATGGCCGGATTGCCTCAACTCCCGCGGTAACAGGACGCCGCCTGAGTGCCTCTGATCTTGTCAACGGCACCCTTCCGGTAAACAATCCGCAACCCGGACATCGCATCGTCAAGCGGGAACCCATCACGGCAGACGAACATCTGGGGCTCGAAGCTTAAAGAAGCAAAAGGGAGAGCATGCGCCACGCCAGCCACCGACATTCCCTGAGTTCACTCTCCGAGTTGAATATCACTCCGTTACTGGATCTGGCATTCGTGCTGTTGATCATCTTCATGATTACCGCCCCGTTCCTCGCAGAAAGTGCCGATCTTATAATCCCGTCAAGCAAGGCATCGAACGAAGCTGTTGATCCCTCAAAAGTCTTTACCGTCTCAATCGACAAATACCGGTTGACGGAACTCGACGGGACGCCGGTCGAATATGCCGACCTGCCATCGGAAATACGTCAACTCAAGTCGCATCACCCCGACATGGGAATCATCATAAAGGCTCACAGTCAGCTTCCAGTCCAGCAACTCGTGCGGATAATGGACGCAATTCGTGATGCCGGCGTTGCCAAAGTGGGTGTTGTCACTAAACCCTCCACTGAGGGAAGCTAAACGGAAGATTTCTCCTGAAAAACAAGTTTCGCTGCAGGCGATTCCATTCACTGTGGACAATACCCCGACATTCCGGAAAAACCTGCTGATTGTCACCCTTATACATGGTGCCGCGGTTGCATTCATTATATTCCTTGCCGTCCATAACGGAAATGCCGGAGGAACAGCTGCCACCACAGAGACAATACTGCCCGACCCAGTATCCGGCCGGGAAAATGTCACCTGGATAACACCCGAAGCCCTGCCACGGGATTCACCGCAAAGCACTCAAAGGCGGGCACCACTGCCACTCCTCGATAGCCAGAACCGGGAAAACGATCCGGAAAGCGCCCTTGTCCTGCCTGTCGCCGGAATCACTGAACCTGAACCCAAGCCTGAACCCAAGCCTGAACCCAAGCCTGAACCCAAGCCTGAACCCAAGCCTGAACCCAAGCCTGAACCCAAGCCTGAACCCAAGCCTGAACCCAAGCCTGAACCCAAGCCTGAGCCCAAGCCTGAGCCCAAGCCTGAGCCCAAGCCTGAGCCCAAGCAGTCAAGGTCTAAACCTGCAATTAAAACCCGCACCGTATCACGCAGTGCTCCCAAAAAAACGATCCTTAAGAAATCGCCTGCCGGTAAGATTGCCTCCAAGAAAACAGTGGCTAAACCCGTTGCCAGGAAACCCGGTAAAACCGCGCAGCCCGTCCCCACGACAGCCGATTTCGGATGGTATAACGCAATGATCCAGAATTCATTCCACAGCCAGTGGAACCAGCCAAAAAATATCAGCTCACTCACACTTTCCGCGCGCACCAAAATCACAATCGCCCCGGACGGGCGTGTCATCAGTGCCCTCATTGTCGATCAGTGCGCTATTGCTGAAATGAACGCTTCAGTAGAGCAGGCACTGCGATCAGTCTCCAGGTTGCGCCCCCTGCCACGGGGCATTGCCAAAGGAAACTATACAATCCTCATCCGTTTCGAACTCAAACCCAGTGCTTATGATCTCTAAGGCTCAGTTCCTCATCATCCAACCGGTCACCTTGCTCGCGCTCGGGCTTTTGATTGGATTGCCGTCAACCTCTTCCGCCAGGGAGGAAATCGAAGAACTCGTTATCAAGGGCGGCGGCAAACATGTTAAGCTCAGCGGGAAAATTACTTTTGTGGCAACCAGTTCTGGCCACAAGGAAATCTACATTTGCAATGCCGATGGCTCGGATGTTTATCGCATTACAACCGACTCCGGGCTCAACGTATCCCCTGCCCTGTCTCCTGACAGCAACCACATTACCCATACCGGTTATCGAAGTGGTTATGCCGATATCTACCACCTCAACCTCAAGTCGGGAAACCGGCGGCGAATTATTAAGGCTCCCGGTACAAACAGCGGTGCGGTTTTCTCACCCGATGGCAACAAGATCGCGCTGACAATGAGTTTTGTGGGCAACCCCGAGATTTTTGTTGTCGATATTGGCGGCATCAAGGCGAAACGAATCACAAAAACAAACGGTGTCGAGACATCCCCAACCTGGTCTCCTGACGGGAAATTTATCGCTTACTCCTCAGATGCAGGAGGGCGTCCGCTGCTTTACATCGCGCCGGCTGTCGGCGGTCCGCCACAAAAACTATCCGTGGATTACAACCACTGCACCGAGCCAAGTTGGTCTCCCGACGGAACTAAACTCGCATTCAATGTGCGCAAGGACGGGGGCTATTCGGTCGCAGTTCACAGTTTCAAGGACCGGACAACCAAACTGGTTGGACGCGGTGAGGATCCCTCATGGGCACCTGACAGCACCCACCTCGTCTACAGTACCGGACACAAGCTGGTAATTACCGATACCCTCGGCGGTGCCACTACACCGGTCGTCACGGGACTGGGTCGTATCAGTGAACCCAACTGGTCACGACGCTAGGCGGCACAGGGTTTACCCCCGGCACAAAAAAGGATTTCCCAACCGTTCCTCCCCGATCGTCGTTGTTATCCCGTGTCCAGGTAATACAGTGGTTGTATCGCCAAGCGGGAATAATTTCTCGCGAATGCCGTTCAGGAGAATTTCAGTGTCGCCGCCGGGAAAATCAGTGCGACCGATCCCCGAGTGGAACAGGACATCTCCCCCAAAAACAATATCCTCCCCGCAAATGACAAAACAAATGCTGTCCGGTGAATGCCCTGGAATATGCAATATATCAATTTCACACCCGAAAACATCCAACCCTCCTCCGATCTCCGGCTCAAGGATTCTGCCGATCCGGTAGGGCACAATTTCAAAGTCTGTGCCCTCCAGGCCCCGGAAGGAATCCTCAAGTGTCAATGCCGTGTCGTAATCAGAAAAAGCCCAGATCGGACAGTTGAAGCGCGCCACAAGTCCGGCAGCGCCCTGGACGTGGTCAAAATGTTGGTGCGTTAACAGAAGTAATTGTGGAACAATGTCTTCATCCTCTGCCCAAGTGACCATTCCCTGCGGCGCATCAACCGCAACCCATCCCCCGGGTGCCTTGAAAGCGTAACCGTTGGTCGCCAATGGCCCACCTTCAAAACAACGTAAATCAAGTATATTGTTTGCTTTAATCATCTCGGTAAAATGATTCGACACCCGGAGGCGGATAGGGGACAATCATCACCCACCACACATGTTTCCGCACACGGCCGTGCAGTGAACCACAATAGATATATGAATACAAACAGGAACCTCATGCGTGCACTGCTTTCGACCATCATTACCGGCATCGCGCTGCAAGTATCCTCGATCGCCGCTCCCAACTACGGCACCATCGCCCAATATGTTGCAAACATGGTTCAAAACAACCATTACTCGCGAGCCGATTTCGAAGATGAGGTTTCCGAAAAATTACTCAAAAGCTACATTAACTTCCTTGATACCAGTAAACTCTACTTTAACCAGGAGGATATCGACAGCTTTGAACGAAAATACAAAACCTCCCTTGATGACTACATCTTTGAAGGCTCAATCAAGCCGGCCACGGACATTTACAACCTTTACGTCAAGAGAGTCCAGGACCGGGTAAAGAAAATCGGGGAAACACTGAAGACTGTCGAATTCAAATTTGACAGTGACCGCAAGGTCGAAAAACACCGCAAGGGCTCAGAATGGCCGGCCGATGCGGCCGCCGCCGATATCCTGTGGCACAACGTTCTTGAAGGACAACTCCTCGAGGAGGAACTGCGCCTCATCACGCAAAAGGCAAGGGCAAAGGAACTGGGAAAAAAACTCGAAGACATCCTTGGCAGTGACAGCAAGGAAACTCCAAAGGATAAGGTCCTCAAGCGTTATACGCGATTCATGCGCAGCCTGGATGAGAACGATGAAGAGGAAGTCTGTAATTTCTTCCTGTCAAACCTCTCCCAGGTATACGATCCGCACTCCGAGTATTTCAGCCAGTCCGAGCTCGAGAACTTCCGTGTCAATATGGGAAACAAGCTTGTCGGCATAGGTGCGCTGCTGGGCACCGATGACAGCGGTGCCGCCAAGATCCAGGGCATTGTCGTCGGCGGGCCTGCCGATAAGGCGGGCGAGTTGCAGATCAATGACCGCATCGTTGGTGTCGGCCAGGGGGAGAATGGTGAAATTGTCGATATCCTGTACATGAAACTTAACAAGATTGTGGACATGATCCGTGGTAAAAAGGGAACCGTCGTGGTGCTCAAGATCATTCCTGCCAATGCTGCTGACGATGCCCAGACACGCATGATTTCAATCAATCGTGATCAGGTGAACCTGAAAGATAAACTCGCCAATGCTGAACTCATTGAGGTCTCCGCCCCGGACGGCAACAAACAGCGGATCGGCTGGATCAATCTCTACGCTTTTTACGCGGACATGGAACGCGGCACGAGCAGTTGCAGTGCTGACGTCAAGCAGTTGCTCAACCGTCTCATCGCAGAGAAAATCGAAGGCCTTGTTGTTAACCTGCGCGGAAACGGCGGTGGTTCGCTCGAAGAGGCAATCAGGATGACGGGACTGTTCATCCCATCGGGTCCGGTAGTTCAGGCAAAAAATGCAAAGAACAAAATCACCCAGCGCAATTCACGCACCCCGTCACCTGTCTACGATGGTCCCATGGTTGTGCTGACTGATCGCAGCAGTGCCTCCGCCAGTGAGATCTTCGCGGCTGCCCTGCAGGACTATAACCGCGCCGTCATTGTCGGTGACAAGTCGACTTTCGGTAAAGGCACCGTGCAGACAGTAATGCCCGTGGCACAATACATGCCGGTAATCTTTCCCCGGGAAACAAAGGAACGTGCCGGCGCCCTGAAGGTAACCATCCAGAAATTCTATCGCATTGCCGGCGGATCAACCCAGCTCAAAGGTGTCATCCCTGACATTATCCTGCCCTCCTACCGTGATGAAATGGAAACCGGTGAGGGCTCATTGGTAAATGCCCTTGAGCACGATTCCATCAAGAAAATGAAATATAACCTGTTCGAGGAAGTGCCGCCTCGCGAAAAACTGCGGGACCTGTCCATGCCCCGCCTTGGCTCAGAAAAAGAGTTTCTTTACATTAAAGATGACAATGTGCGCTATAAAGAGTCCACGGAAAAAAACGAAGTCTCTCTCAACCTGGAACAACGGCTGGCCGATAAGGAAAAAGAAAAGAAACGGCGAACTGCGCGCAATGCCGAGCGCACCAAACGGTTTGCGGAAATAAACAAGCGTGAAAAAGGACGCTATCAGGTTGCCAGGATTACTCTTGATAACGTTGAGAGCAAGGAGTTCAAGTGGCTGGAAAACTTTAAGCAGGAAAACAACCAGTCAATGCGCCGGGCCAAGAACAAAGAGGAGGAACTTGCCGAGAAATCACCTGACTACCCGCATTTTCTTGAACCTGTAAAGCGCGAGATTCTCAACATTACCGGCGACTTGATTTCAATATCCAAGGCCCTGCACACTGCTGAAACGAAGCCTGAGAAGTCCGGGTCGGGATCGTGAGCCGGTGCCGGCCCTGCACAGGTCACCCGCCACTGTTCGGAAAGTTGCTGTTTTTAGTTCGCGCATGAGTGCCATGCTGATTAGCATCCGGTCATGCCTTACGATGTCACCGTCATTGATCATCCGCTCATCAGTGCCCTGTTAACGGAGATCCGCCGAGCAGAGACAAAATCCGGAACCTTTCGCCGGAACCTCCACACGATCTCAAGACTGATGACTTTCGAGGTCACTCGCGATCTTCCCTGTCGTGACATTGAAGTGACTACCCCACTGGCAACCACCCAGGGCAGCGAACTTATTCGTGACATAGTAATGATACCGATCCTGCGTGCCGGGACAGGAATGCTCAATGGTATCATCGATATACTGCCTGAGGCAAAGATCGGACATATCGGGATGGTGCGTGATGAAACCACCTGCCTGCCCCGCAATTATTACTGTAACATCCCGGAAGACATCGATAACTCGGATGTGCTGCTGATTGATCCCATGTTGGCCACAGGTCACAGCAGTGCCGCTGCTGCTGCCCAGATTAAGGGTCATGGTGCCAAGAATATTCGTTTCGTATGTCTTGTCGCCTGCCCCGAGGGCATTAAATACTTCTGCGAAGAGCATCCCGACATTCCTGTCTTTACTGCTGCCATCGACAACAAACTCGATGAAAATTCTTATATAGTTCCCGGACTGGGCGATGCAGGGGACCGCTATTTTGACACCCTCTAACTCTATTTCCCTGCCCTTTAATCCAATAACAAAAGATGATGTCGCCAATCCCGGAATCATATGAATCGGTTAAAGAGCGTATCACCGGCGCGGCTGAAAGTTCAGGGCGTGATCCTTCCGGCATAGAGCTCATTGCAGTCAGTAAAACATGGCCGGCAGATACCATTGCCGAACTTGCCGAATGCGGGCACGACCTGTTCGGAGAGAATCGCGTGCAGGAACTTGAGGCAAAGGTTCCCGCCCTCCCTGCACGGTTGCGCTGGCACTTTATCGGGCACCTGCAGAAGAACAAGATACGCAAAGTCCTGCCTGTCGTGGAAACCATCCATAGCGTTGATTCCAGCGACCTGGCCGGACGCATCAACCGGATTGCAGCCGACCTCGGATTATTCCCGAAAATATACCTGCAGGTAAATACTGCGGGAGAGGCCGGAAAGTTCGGGTTCTCTGCCGATGAAATCCGAAAGGAATTTGATGCTCTACTGGAACTTGAGCGCATCGAGATCATCGGCCTGATGGCAATTCCGCCGTTGACCAGTGATCCCGAGGCCACCCGGCGGGAATTCACCGCTCTGCGGGAATTACGGGACGAACTCACTGCCCACTCGGGGCTTCCCCTTACAGGGCTGTCAATGGGTATGAGCCACGATTATGAAATCGCCATTGAGGAAGGCTCGACAGCAGTACGGGTGGGATCCTCCATCTTCGGAACCCGTAAATCACGTAAGGTTGCGGGCTAACCGGCCTTGGGCTTATCAGGAGAACCAACCACAGCGCCTCAGCACTGACAGTGGAAACCCTTGCCCCCTCGGCTGTCACTAGGCAATAATGCCTTGAACCAATCGGCCATGCACATCAGTCAACCTGAACCGCCGGCCCTGGTAGCGGAATGTCAATCTCTCGTGATCAATCCCCAGGCGATTGAGAATCGTTGCCTGGAAATCGTGAACATGAACCGGATTGCTGAGGACATTATAGCCGTAAGGATCGCTCTCACCATAGCTTATCCCGGCTTTTATCCCGCCACCGGCCATCCATATCGAGAAACAACGCGGATGATGGTCACGGCCGAAATTATTGCTCAGTTTTCCCTGGCAATAGTTTGTCCGGCCAAATTCGCCACCCCAAATCACCAGGGTATCCTCAAGCAGGCCACGCTGTTTAAGGTCGGTAACCAGTGCCGCACTGGCCCGGTCTGTTTCCCCGCACTGTTTGCGGATACCCCCGGGAAGTCCGCCGTGTTGATCCCAGCCGGGATGATAAAGCTGAATGAACCTGACATCCCGCTCGGCAAGGCGGCGGGCCTGCAGACAATTTGCGGCAAAGCTTCCCGGGTTGCGCACATCATCCCCATACATCTTGAGAACATGGTCAGGTTCATCCTTGATATCAGTTACCTCGGGAATAGAAACCTGCATTCGGTAGGCCAGCTCATACTCGGCAATCCGGGCCTCAACCTCGGCATCAAGGTGAGCGTCAATCCTGGCTTCATGCAAATCGCGTAATCCCTCAAGCATCATGCGCCGCCCTCCGCGTGATATCCCGTCCGGATTATTCAGGTAGAGCACAGGATCCTTTCCTGATCGAAAACGCACCCCCTGGTATGCCGACGGCAGAAACCCGCTGCCCCACAGGCGGGAAACAAGGGGCTGCCCGCCTTTATTCTTGGTAACCATTACCACGAAAGAAGGCAGGTTCTCGTTGGCACTCCCCAACCCATAACTCAACCACGAACCGATACTCGGTCGACCCGGAAATTGCGACCCGGTCTGAAGCATTGTAACCCCGGGACCATGGTTGATCGCCTCGGTATGCATGGACTTCACCACACAAATGTCATCAGCTATTTTCGCGGTGTGCGGCAGGATATCACTCATCCACTGACCGCTTTCACCGTGCTGTGTAAACTTGAAAGGTGACCCTGCAAGCGGAAGGGATGACTGGTTTCCCGACATCCCGGTCAGTCGCTGTCCCTGCCTGACATCATCCGGGAGCTGCTCCCCGTGGTGCTTGTTAAGCAGGGGTTTGTAATCGAAAAGATCCATCTGTGAGGGACCTCCGCTTTGGAACAGGTAGATGACCCTTTTGGCCCTTGGAACCATGTGGGTAACATCAAGTCTTCCCGCTGCAGATGCCCTGCCGCCGGCCATCATCTCGGCAAGGGCAAACCCACCCAGTCCAGTGCCAAAACGATTGAGAAACTCCCTTTTACTCAAACCGGTAAAGGCACCCTTGCCACTGCAAAACGCGTTATTCATATCATGAGGGTTATACCCGACTCATTTCCTTTAGACCAAAGAATCCTCTACCACAACAAAATGCCTTACGCTAGACTGTGGCAATGACCTGCAAGACAACCACCTTCACCACTTGGCTCTTTATCGCCGCATCTCTAATCTCAGCGGGGGCAAAGGACACAGTGACCCCTCCCCAGGAAAAAATCTATTCCGGAAAGAAATTAAAAATACTCCTGATAACCGGCGGTTGCTGCCATAACTATATTTTCCAGTCCACTGCCCTCACTGCAGGCATTGAACAACAGGTCAATGCTGAATTTACCGTCATCAACGAAGGCGGAAAGGGAACCAGGGCAAAAATCCCTTTCTACGACGACCCTAAATGGGCTGACCCGTATGATGTTGTCATACACAACGAATGCTTTGCCGATACAACTGACACTGGATATATCCGCAAAATCACCGCGGTGCATAAGGCCGGGAAGCCAGCGCTTGTGATCCATTGCGCCATGCATACATATCGATCAGCAAAAATCGATGACTGGCGCCAGTTCCTTGGTGTCACCAGCAGGCGCCATGAGCACAAGAGCAACTACGCGGTGATTTCTTCCCTGAAAGACCACCCCGTCATGAAGGGGTTCCCTGATAAATGGATTACACCAAAGGATGAACTCTACGTCATTGACAAAACATGGCCGGACACCAAGCCGCTTGCCTACTCAACAAGTGAGAAAACCGGCAAGAAACATGCCGTCATCTGGATCAATAAATACGGCACGGCACGTGTATTCGGAACCACCTACGGCCATTCTGATGACACCTTTCGTGACAAGGTGTTTATCAACCTGCTGGCACGGGCAACCGCCTGGGTCGCCGGCAAACTCTAGTATTCGGCGAGACTCTCCCAAAGATTGAACAAGGCAACTGCTACAACTCCCGCCGCAGCTGCATCCTCAATCGCCAGTTTGTCATCCCGTTTCGCATCACCCACAGCAAGGAATTTCTTCGCAGCACCGGGATCCTTGATGAATTCCGCCCGTTGCTCTCCGTAGATCCTTTCAATGACCTTCTGCTCTTTCCCGGTTGGCCTGCGCCCGGTTACAGAACGAAACATTTCCGCCAGCATCGCCGGCTGATGCTTGCCGTGTTTGCCCAGCATCTTCTCGCCGAATACCCTTGCCGCCTCATTGAGCTGAGGATCATTCAACAGCACAAGAGCCTGCAGGGGTGTTGAGGTCCTCTCCCGCTTCACCGTGCAAACATCACGCTTTGAGGCATCCAGGGCCATCATTACCGGTGCCGGTCCGGTTCGCTTCCAGAACGTGTAAATGCTCCTGCGATAAAGACCCTGCCCCTTGTCGCGACCCATCGGCTTGAACGACTCGGTTACCTCGTAAGGCTTTACCGGAGCCCCGCCAACCGTTGGCGACAATAATCCTGAAACACTCAGCCATTGATCCCTGATCATCTCTGCCGGAAGGCGCAATCGGAAAGAACGCCCCAGCAACAGATTCCCGGGATCCTGCTCCAGCACCTCTGCCTGAACAGCCGATCTCTGTCGATAGGTGGCGGAACTGACGATGAGCTTTAATAAGGCCTTCACATCCCATCCTGAATCAATGAAACGCTTCGAAAGCCAATCCAGCAATTCGGGATGAGTGGGCATCTGTCCCTGGCTTCCGAAATCCTCCGGAGTCCGTACCAGCCCCTCACCAAAGCACATTTGCCAGAAACGGTTTACCGCAACCCGGGAAGTCAGGGGATGGCCGGGAGAAGTAAGCCATCTTGCCAGTCCCAAACGGTCCTTCCCGCCATCACCTGGCAGTGCCGCCGGCGTTGCGGCCTGTACCGGTTCGCCTCGCTTATCATAGGCACCCCGCTCAAGCACATAAGCAGCTTTCGGCTCGGCAAGTTCACCCATTACCATGATCTCCTTGAGCCCCTCCTCAAACCCGGCGAGTTCCGCCCGCACCCTGGTTAGTTCCGCCCGTGCCTTGGCCACTTCCGGATCAATTGCGCCTGTATAATAGAGCAGGTCCGGCTTTAACTCGAGACCGCTGTGCAGGCTCCTGACTTCAGCCGCAGTTAACTCACGCTCAAACACCCTGAACTCATCCACCAGTCCATTCTTGAAACCCCTGTCCCGGAAGCGTTCACCAATTGTAATGTGGTCACCTCCACCGCCTGCAATTCCCTTGTAGAGGTGATCCCTTACCACCTCACAATCCGCCTCAACCCCGTTAAGGTAGATCTTCAGGCCGGACGCCCTGCTTGATCCGTCATTACTCACGCAAACATGCAGCCACTCACCCACCGGTATCGATTCCTTCGACCGGATGCGCAACGCATTGCCGGGCCAGAAGTGAATCAATGACCAACTCAACCTGCCCTTCTCAATCAGCAGCTGATAGCCTCGGCTCCCCGCGTCAGTCCATGCACGGGAACGATGAAAAACCACCGCCCGCTCTTTCACATCCGGAGTCTTAATCCACAGGGAAACGCTGAAAGACTGGTAACGACGAAAATTCCCGACCTTTGTTCCAATGGCATCATCACCGGTCAACCTGACAGCTTTCCCCATCCTGCCATCGACACTGGTATTAGCCCCCCCCGGCTTACCTTCAAAATCAAGATGCAACACCTGACCCGCAATCTCCTGGGGCCCGCGCTGTTTCTGCCATTGTGAAAAACGCTCAGCAACTCCGGGAACCATCTTCAGGGAAGTCTCCATCCCCTCAACCTTCTTGCGCAAATCGGCTGCCTTGGATTTCTGCGCGTCACTCATTATTCGCATCGTTGGTGTCGGAATTGACCCGGTGAAATACGAATAAAGACCGGACTCGGAAATATTCTGAAAATAGGAAAACAGCTGATAGTATTCTTTCTGTGTCAGCGGATCATATTTGTGATCATGACAACGTGAGCACTCGAGTGTAAGCCCAAGAAAAGCTGTCCCGAAAGTATGCACCCGGTCAGCAACATATTCGACACGGAATTCCTCGTTGGTACTGCCGCCTTCCACCTTTTGTGAGTGCAGCCTGTTGAAGGTTGTCGCCTGCACCTGGGTATCGGTGGCTGCAGGCAACAGGTCCCCGGCAAGCTGCTCAGTGACAAACTCGTCGTATCCCTTGTTGGTGTTAAATGCCTTAATCACCCAGTCCCGCCACGGCCAGACAAACCGGTCCCGATCAACCTGATATCCGTAACTGTCGGAATAACGCGCAATATCCAGCCAATGTGATGCCATGCGCTCCCCGTATGCGGATTTTGCAAGAAAACGGTCAACCATCCTGCCGTAAGCCCCGGGGGCTTGGTCAGCCAAATAGGAATCAATTTCATCAAGCCCTGGAGGCAATCCTGTCAGGTCAAAGGCCACGCGACGAATGAGTTTCTCCCTGGATGCCTCAGGATTGATCTGCCAGCCTTTATCTTCCAGGCGTTTCCTGACAAATGCATCGATGGGATTATCCCCCGCTTTGGATTGCGGAACGGCTACCTCCGCCAGCGCAATAAGAGACCAGTGCTTCTTGTAACCGGCACCCTGCCTGACCCATTCCCTCAAGACATCGATCTCCTCTCCGCTGATTGTCAACTTTGAATCAGAAGGAGGCATGCGCTCATCCGGGTCATCACTGGTCAGGCGCGCGAGGAGTTCGCCACTTTCTATCACTTTTCTCGAACCTTCCCTGGTATCAAGCCGCAACTTTGCCTTGCGCTTATCCGCGTCGTGCCCGTGGCAGTGGAAACAACGATCAGAGAGGATCGGTTTTACATCGAAATTGTAATCAACTCCTGCCGCCACAGAAAGGCTGAGCAAACCAAAGATAACTGAATAGGGAAAAAACAGGCGCATTAACGGCATCTAAGCTGATCATAGCACAATCAGCTGTAATTAATTCTGCAAATTAAACCCATTATTTGAAACACCGTGTTCACGGTATAATGCATGCTGTAATGCAGATTTTTATACCCCGATGGGCACGAATCCAGCTTGATAGAAAGCTCTTCAGGCCGAACTTCGGCACTGTCTGCCTATCGGATGAAACCAGACCTGCGCGCAAAGCTCGAGAGTAACATCGGCCTCCTCTACGGTGGCGATGCACCGGGTGTTGTTACCGGTGTCGAAAAACTGGTAAACCGTTACGCAGATTGCATCGGTCACTGCCGCAGCAGTTGGGATGAACGGGATTCCCTCCTGATTACTTACGGTGACTCACTGCGTAAAAACAATGAACCGGGGCTGGTAACTCTCGAGAATTTTCTCCTTTCACGCATAAGAAGCCGTTTCAGCCTTGTGCATGTGCTGCCTTTCTATCCGTGGACTGATGATGACGGGTTTTCAGTCGTGGATTTCCGCACAGTGGACACTCCACTCGGCAACTGGGGACACATCTCCTCGCTCGCCGAAAAATACCGGATGGTATTCGATGGCGTGTTTAACCATGTCTCGAAGTCCAGTGAATATGTAAAAGGACATTTGAACGCGGATCCGGATTACCGGGATTTCTGCATCGAGGAAGATCTCTCTTTTGACTACTCGCAGGTAACCCGGCCGCGCACCAGCCAACTCTTTCACACCTATCAGGGAAAAAATGGCGGAATACGGCTGTGGACGACATTCTCTGAAGATCAGGTGGATCTTAATTTCTCGAATCCCGCGGTGCTGCTTGAAATACTTGACGTGTTGCTTTTTTACGCGGCAAAAGGCGCATCAATGATACGTCTGGATGCCATTCCCTATATGTGGAAACAAAGCGGTACAAACTGCGTCCACCGACCGCAAACCCACGCCTTCATCAGGATCGTGCGCCTGGTCCTGGATATTGCCGCACCTCACGTGACTATTCTTTCGGAAACCAATGTTCCACACGCGGAAAACCTTACTTACTTCGGTGACCAGGGGGACGAGGCACAAATCATCTACAACTTCACCCTGGCACCACTCATCCTCTACGGGCTGAAAACCGGCGATGCAGAACCCCTCACCCGCTGGGCAGGAAGCCTCACTCCCCCCGCCACTCGCTGTACATTCCTGAATATAACCTCAACCCATGACGGGATCGGCATGCGCCCAACTGAAGGGATTCTCACCAGGGAACAACAAGGAGTCCTTACTGATCTTGCCGTTGAGCACGGCGGGGCAGTCAGCGCGCGCTCCAACCCCGATGGCAGCCGGTCACCCTACGAGTTGAACATCACTTTTTTTGACGCCGTCAATAACCCTAACGAGAAAAATCCCGATGATGAAATCCAAATGCGGCGATTCCTCGTTTCCCAGGCAATCCCGATGGCACTGGCAGGCATTCCCGCAATCTACATTCATTGCCTGCTTGGCTCACGCAACGATGCGCAAGGAGCTGAAAGTTCAGGAATAAAACGGCGCATCAACCGGGAAAAACTGGACCTGGATCAAATCGTAACCTCGCTTGATAATCCGCAGTCATTGCGATCCCGCGTATTCAACGGGCTGATGATCCTGCTCACGGCACGGCAATCAAACAGTGCATTCCATCCTGCCGCTGCAAACACTGTGCTGGATCTTGGACGACATGTATTTGCGGTTCTTCGAGAGAACCATGAAACCGGATACAGGGTGCTTGCTCTGCACAATCTATCCGGTGAACCCCGTGGCTGCGCGATTCCGGAGGATTTCCCCCTTGAGGATGCGCGGGATCTTTTTGACGACAAGTCATTCCTCAAACCACCGCATGTCCTTCTGCCTGCATATGGGATACGCTGGCTGGTGGTCCCGGGCCGAAAATCCTAGTTTCCCTCGGAACGCAATATTTCCAGTGGTGGGTGACGACTGATCCCACGGCTCATAAGCAGGCCGAGGGCAACGGTAAAGCATACCAGAACCGCCACGGATACCGGCAGCGGCCACATCCTGGCAATGTAATCAAGATCAAATACAAAAACAGCAAGTGCCCAGGTGGCAAGACCCGAAAGAAGCGCTCCTGCCAGGCCCGCAAAAAGTCCCAGCATCGCGTATTCTGTAATTAGAATACGCAGGATCTGCGCCTGCGAAGCACCCAGTGTCCGCAACAATACACTCTCTTCAATACGGTTTCGCTTGCCGGAAAGAATCGTCCCGAAAAGGATAATTACCCCGGTGAAAACCGTGAACAGGGCCATGAACCGGATCACCCACCCGACCTGGTCAACAATCTCACGTACCGTATCAATAATCGCTGAGGCATCAATCAGGGTGATATTCGGGAACTCCTTAACCACCATTCGCGTCAACCTGCCGGTTTGTTCATTGGTTCCCGTACGGGTCGTCATGATATTAAAGGCACGCAACTCCTCCAACGCCCCTTCAGGAAAAACAAAGAAGAAATTCAGCCCGAGTTCCCCCCACTCCACGGAGCGTATATTGGCGACTTTCAGGGCAAGGTCTTTCCTGCCTGCACGCATCATGAGAGTGTCGCCAACATCAATCTTCAGGTCCTTTGCAATACCTTCCTCCACTGAAACCGGAATCATTCCATCCCCTGTCCCGGTATCCATCCTCTCAACCCACTGCCCGCGCACAATCTTCTCATTGGCAACCATCCTGCTGCGGTAGGTAGAGCGAAAATCACGCCGCTTTGTCCAATCAGGAATTTTATCCCGCTCAGCCTCCTTCTGCAGTTCGGCCACGGATTTCCCCTTAATCCCCTTCAACCTCATGAGGACAATGGGCGCGTTGTCCTCAGCAGTGAGTTGCAATGACTCCATGATTGCAAGAACACCCGGGGTTTGTTCTGGTCGAACATTGATCAGGAAGGTATCAGCCTTGCCTGCCAGTGTTTTCACCCCGAGTTGTGTAACGAGCATGCTCTGGAGCAGAAGAAGAGTGACTATAAGGCAAACGCCAAGACCTGCGGAGAGTTGAAACAGGGATGTCTGGTTGCGCGGCCGATGCAGGTTCGCCAGCCCCTGGCGCAGGACATAAGGCCAACGAATACCAACCAACCTGCGGGCCAGCCATGCTATTGCCTTTGCAACCAGTGCCAGGACAGAAAGAATCACTCCAAGCGCAACCATGAAACCAATCCCAAGCATGGGTGTCTTGGACGGGCTGAGTTCTACCGCCAGCAGAGTCAGGACACAAACCACAACTGCGATGGCAATCCAATTACACGGGTCACGCCATCTTCTGGATGTAAAATCCGTCTGGCCGCGCAGAGCCGAAAGCGGCGACACGCGACGCACATTCAACAGCGGCAACAGGACAAAACTCACCGAGATCAGGCAACCTATCCCAATGCCCGTAAGGATCTCACCCGGAGCCAGTTCAAGGGCTATATCAAAAGGCAGGTTATGCAGGAAAAAACGCGGTATGCATTGCTGCAGCGCAACCCCGAAAAGGGCCCCGGCAAACGATCCAAACACTCCAAGTGCCATGCCCTGGGCGAGAAACACCGCGGTGGCACGCGCAGGCGAACAACCCAGGCAACGAAGTGTAGCCACTGTTTTCAGGCGCCCGCTGATATGCACATGCATCGCGCTGGCAATCCCTACCCCGCCAAGGAGCAAAGCCACAAATCCTATCAGGCTGAGAAAACTGTAAAGACGATCCAGCATCTTGCCCAGGCCCTTCTTGCGGTCCGCCACAGTTTCCGCCCTGATCCCTGCACCGCGAAGTATCTTCTTCTCTTTATCATCCAGGATAACCTGTTCAGCGGTCAGTGACGGGTCCCTGAAATAAATTCGATAGTTTGCAAAGCTCTGGATACCGACCGCTGCTGTTTGCCACACTCTTGAGCGCGGCAGGAAAACCGCGGGTGAAAAAACCGCGAAAGCCGATGCTGCTGGAGGCGGCTTTGAAAACACGCCCGCTACCGGCAGTTCCAACTTCCCAATGCGCGCAATATCCCCGGGCTCAACCCCGAACTGCGCAGCTATTGCCGCCTCCAGAATAACGCCCTCACCACGCCTGAATTTCTCCCAGGCATCAACAGGTTCAGTCTCCACACTCCCGTAAAAGGGATAGACCGGGTCAACAGCACGCACGTTGACCAGCCGTGAACCCTCATCACGAGGGAAAAAAATCATCGCCATGAAGCTCACCTCAACAGCACGCTCAGCGGACAATCCCTTTATTATTCCGGTGACATCTGCTTGCCGCCCGGAAAGCTGCTTTTCAACCCCTTCCGCAAGGTGCCCTTCATGAAAAGGCTGCCGGGAACGCAGCACCAGGTCCGCTCCAAGCAATTCCTTGGCCTTGATCTCAATCGTGTCGCCAAGGTTGCTGCGCAGTGACCCAATCGCCACCAGGGAACCAACACCAAAGAAAATCGAGAGGGAAAATACCAGCAGCCGTCTCCTCTCACGACGACTGTCCCGCCATGCCATCCGCCATGTCCACGGCCGGAACAACTCACAAAGTAATTTCATCAGGTGCTGATGGTCTCGACGATTCTGCCGTCTTTCATCACCAGCACCATGTCAGCCTTATCGGCAAGTTCATGGTCATGAGTGACAATCACCAGAGTGGTTTTCTTGGCCTTATTCAATCCAAAGAGCATTTCCTCAACCATCATGCTTGACTCGCCGTCAAGGTTGCCTGTCGGCTCATCGGCAAACAGGATTGCCGGCGCGCAGATAAACGCTCGGGCCAGCGCCACCCTCTGCTGCTCACCCCCGGAGAGTTGCACAGGAAAGTGCGAAACCCGTTCGCCGAGGCCAACGTCCACCAGAAATTCCCGGGCACGATCAGCCGGATTGCGGATTCTCCCGCCGCGTAGTTCCAGAGGAACCAGCACATTCTCCAGTGCTGTCAGGGTGGGGATTAATTGGAAATTCTGGAACACGAAGCCCACCGATTCATTGCGAATTTCTGCACGCTCATCCTCGGTCAGTCCACCCAGTTTCCGGCCAGCCAGGGTCACTTCACCACTGGTTGGCCTGTCAAGCCCGGCACATAAACCCAACAGGGTCGTCTTGCCGCTTCCCGAGGGGCCGACAATCGCACAGGTCGACCCCTGCTTAACCTTGATATCGATTGCCTCCAGGATGGTAAGTTCACCGCCCGCCCCCGGGAATGTTTTACTCAAGTTCTCCGTAATAAGAATATATTCCGACATCCGAGCTGGATTCCTAACACGGTTAAGAGCACTACGCTATCCTGCATCACGAACAATTGCCTTACCCTTGTGTATCGGGGAAAGATACTCCAGTATCCATGGCAATGAGATCCATACTCTTCGCTCTTCTCTTCACAATCGCCGCCAGTGGCCTCATTGCCGCCGAGCGCAACATCGTGCTGTTCATCACCGACGATCAGAGCCCTGATGCCGGTTGTTACGGCAACACGGCGATCAAGATGCCCAACCTCGACGCGCTGGCAGCCGACGCCACCCTGTTCACACATGCCTTTGCCACAACGGCGAGTTGCTCGGCGTCACGCTCAGTAGTCTTGAGCGGCCTGCACAATCACCGCAATGGACAATACGGCCACCAGCACCACTTCCACAAATTTGCCGCCTTTGAAAACGTGCAGTCCCTGCCGGTCCTCCTCGCCCGCCACGGATACCGCACCGGGAGAATCGGGAAATACCACGTGGCTCCCGAACCGGTATACCACTTCGAGACAACCCTGCGCGGCAATGGCCGTAACGCGGTTCAAATGGCAAACAACTCCGAGTCCTTTATTGCCGCGCAGGACAAACGCCCATTCTTCCTCTATTTCGCGACCTCTGACCCACACCGCGGGGGCGGTATCGACAAGAATTCGCCACACAAGCCCGACCTGTTCGGCAATAAGCCGGGGCGTGGCTCTCACGATGGTGTCGATGAGGTTTTCTACGACCCTGAAGATGTGGTCGTGCCCCCCTTTCTTCCGGACACGCCTACCTGCCGGGCCGAGCTTGCGCAGTATTACCAGTCGTGCTCACGCATCGACCGTGGCCTTGGACGCCTGATTGAAATTCTCAAGAAGGCCGGAAAATACGAGAATACCCTGATTGTCTTTACCGCTGACCACGGCATTGCGATGCCCGGTGGTAAAACCACTGTTTATGAACCCGGTCTGCGCGTGCCTTTCATTGTACGCAATCCCTATAACGAGAAACGCAATATCCGCAGTGACGCAATGATCAGTCACGTTGACATCACCCCTTCGCTGCTCGACTTCGCGGGCGCCTACAACGCAAAGACCGGTGGAGCCCTGCAGAAACTCCTTGATTTCAAGAAGCCCCAGGAACGTGCGCCGGCAGAGAACCGCGGTGACAAGGTCAGCGAGTTTCACGGTCGCTCATGGCTGCCAATCCTGACGCAGAAAAACGCCGGGGGCTGGGATGAGATTGGAGCCTCGCACACCTTCCATGAGATCCAGATGTATTATCCCATGCGCGTGGTGCGTGACCGTGATTACAAGTTGATCTGGAACATCGCGCATCCCCTCCCCTTCCCGTTCGCCAGTGACCTGTGGGCCGCCCCGACCTGGCAGGCGCAATACAGGCAGGGGCCGACCACGAAATACGGTAAGCGGACTGTCCAGGCCTATATCAAGCGGCCTGAATTTGAGCTCTTTGACATGCGTAAGGATCCCGATGAGGCCACAAACCTCGCAGGCAACCCAAAACACTATGAAATACTGCAACGCTACAAGGAAAAGCTCAAGGCAATGCAAAAGCGCAGCGGTGATCCCTGGATCATGAAGTGGCGCTACGAGTAACAGTTATCCCCGACCATTCCATTCACCTCGCCCGCCGGTTCTTCATGCCGTCAATCCACACCGCGACAATGATAATCGAGCCTATAAGGACCTTCTGCACCCAGTCATCAACGCGCAGCATCACGCACCCGTTATAGAGGACGGAAATAATCAAGGCCCCGATCATTGAGCCCATCGGGGTACCCCGCCCGCCGGCCAGCGAGGCTCCGCCAATGACGACCGCCGCAATAATGTCAAGTTCAAGGGCAATGGCAGTGGTGGGATCACCGTCGCCAATGTCCGCGTAGGACATCACCCCGGCCAGGCCGAACATGGCACCGGCCATGGTGAATATCATGATGCGATTTATCGTGACATTGATACCTGAATAGCGCGCTGCCTGTTCATTGGCACCAAGCGCATAGATGCGGCGACCGAAAACCGAGTAACGCATCAACACCACCATGCCCGCAAGCAGGATAATGTTTACCCATACCCCGTATGAGAAGATCAGCCAGCCCGGTTCCGGGTTGCGCATCATCAGGGTTTTCAAAACGTTATCAGGGGTGCGCACGATTTCCTCATTCGCAAATCCCTCGGCAAGACCGCGTGCCACCATCATCATTCCCAGGGTTACAATGAAGGGCGCAATTCCAAGCCGTGCGGAAACCGTGCCGTTTAAAAACCCGGCAACTGCACCCACGGCAATTGCGGCAAATACCGGCACGGGAATAAAACCGAGGAAAAACACGTCGCCGCCACACCAGTTCACCGTGTGGGCACACACCACCGCAGCCAGGGCAACCACTGAACCGGCGCTCAGGTCAATACCGCCACTGACAATAATCATGGTCATTGCCAATGCACCGATCCCGACAATGACCGCCTGCTTGAGGATCGTCTTGATATTTTTTAACGCCAGGTAGTGCTCGACGTTCTCCGGGACGTAGACGGCAATCAGGATCAACAGCAAAAGAAAAACAAAGAGTAGGCCGGCAACCGGAAGCAGGGCCGTAACCAGACCCTTGCCCCGGGCACTATTGCCACCAGCCCTGTCCGCCGACATCAATTTCGTCATGCCCTTGCCAGTCCGCTATCAGTTAGCCGGCTTCCTGAGCAGTTTCCGGATTTTCTCCGAATCGATATTGTCCAAGTCGAGCAATACTGCCCCGGTATCAACTTTTGCTTCAAAGTTGCCGCCGTTAATGGCAGCGACAATGTTCTTCACCGCCGTATAGCCCATCCTGAAAGGATCCTGCACTGCCAGGGCGGAAATCTTCTTGTCCCTCAGGGCACTGAGCAGGGTATCGTTGGTGTCGAAGCCGACAAAGGCCACCTTGCCGGCAAGGCCGGCCTCATCAAGTGCGCGCAGCATGCCCTGGGTGGTTGACTCATTCGGGGTAAACACTCCCTGGATGCTGTCTCCAAACTGATTGAGCAGGTTCTCCGAGGTCTTGATCGCCTCGTCAATTGAGGTGCCGCCACGCTGGTCAATTGACACAAGTTCAATGTCCGGAGCCGCTTTGCCGATTCCCGAGAGAAATCCCTCCGCTCTCTTTGTGGTGCTGGCATGACCAACGGCATGGCGCAGCATGATCACCTTGCCCTTGCCACCCAGCAGATCAGCGAGTCTCCTGCCGCATTCCTCCCCGGCAAAAAAGTTGTCGGTTGCGACAAAACTGATCACCGCATCCCCCGCAGAATCATCCAGACCGGAGTCCCACACCGCAACCTTGATTCCAGCCGCGGCAGCCTCCTTCACAGGACGCACCAGCGCCTTGTCGTCAAGGGGAGCAAGGGCAATGCCGTCGACACTCTGGGTAATGAAATTCTCCACCACCTTGAGCTGCCCCGCGCGATCACTTTCCCGCTGTGGTCCTTTCCAGATGATCTCAACCCCGAACTCTTCTCCCGCCTTCCTGGCACCGGCCTCCCCGGATTTCCAGAATTCGTGGGTGGTTCCCTTGGGAATCACCGCAATACGCAATTTACGCTCTGCATTACCGGAACTGCCCCCGGCAGAACCCTCTTTAGCGCAACCGGCAAGACCCATTACTGCAATGCCAAGAAAAAGAATAAAGCGTCTTCTCATGGAAGGGCATCCAAACCCGGATCGCCCCTTGAAATCAAGCCCTCATACAGGCAAACTGCCCGACCATGGCAAAAGAACTCAACTTTAAACAGGAACTGGTCGGCTGCTACGGCTTCCCGGTTGCGGAAAATCCCACCCAGGCAATGATTGAGCCGGCTTTCCGGGCAATGGACCTCGACTGGCGCTACCTGACTTTGGAAGTTCGTCCGGAAAACCTCGCCGCCGCGGTTGCCGGAGCACGCGCGTTCGGTTTCAGGGGCTTTAACTGTACCATCCCGCACAAGATTGAGGTCATCCCCCTGCTCGATGGTCTCGGTGAATCCGCCGAGCTGATGGGAGCGGTCAACTGCGTGGTAAACCGCGACGGCAAGCTGATCGGGGAAAATACCGACGGCAAGGGCTTTGTTTCCTCGCTCAGGCAAATCACCGATCCGACAGGCAAATCCTGTGTCATTTTCGGGGCCGGTGGCGCGGCACGCGCGATCAGTGTCGAGATGGCCCTTGCAGGTTGCACACAAGTCACCATCGTCAACCGCTCAAAAGAGCGTGGCAGCCAGCTGGTGGACCTGCTCAACTCGAAAGTGAAGGAAGCCTGTGGCGGCAACCTCAGCGCTGAATTCATCGCCTGGGAGGGTGATTACACGATTCCCACAGGCACCGACGTGGTGATCAACGCCACCTCAATTGGCCTGTTCCCGGACGTTGATGCCCGCGTTGCGCTGAACACCGAAAGTCTTGTCCCGGACATGGTCGTCGCCGACGTGATTCCAAACCCGCCGAAAACCTGCCTGGTTAACGATGCCACGCAACGCGGATGCAAAGTCATCGACGGGCTCGGCATGCTGGTCGCCCAGGGAGTAATCGGTATTGAATACTGGACCGGGCGGACTCCCGAACCGGCCGTGATGCGTGGTGGACTGGAGGCAGTATTCGGCAGCTGATCCCCCGGCATTGAAAGACATTCCCGCCGTGAGGAATGATGACAGAAGATTGACAACATTCACCTCACCATTCAATAATACCGTCATGAGAAAACAAATCCGAACCGTTGTCTGCGCTTGTTTGGGCGCTCTTTGTCTCAGCATGCTCTTCTCCGGATGTAGTATTGGCGTGACAGAAACCATCGAGTTTCCGGAGGAGATACTCAAGGCAACGAATAGTCCCCAAAAAAGCCCGGCAACCACAGAGACTTTCACCCACCGCATCCAATCCGCCGGGGAGCAATACTACCTGAACGGCCCGCAACAGGCCCGGGCACCGGACGGCAGCTTTGCAAAGGGTACAAGGGTGAAACTCATTCGCACAGCCGGCAGTTATTCCCTGGTGCAAAGTGAATCAGGAATTACCGCATACGTTACCACCGG
>JAYGGE010000068.1:0-9308 GCA_046581505.1 Verrucomicrobiales bacterium
GTATGTGCTGTTCTCGTCGTAGCCGATTCCCATTTGCGCCGAACCCCATTGGGCGTCAGGAAATTCCTGTGCTGTCCAGTCACCGCCAAGCGCATCGTCGGAGGGGATCAGGACTTTTGCCTGTTGTTGTGGTCTGATGAACACTGTCGGCGTCTGGCCGCCCCCCTGCATGAGCCCATAGGAGGAATCTTCAAATTGCTCGGGGATCGGGTTGTCTTCAGTACCGAATTCCGCCACGATCGAGCTGCCGTCAGGCTCTACGAGGGCCAGGTATTCCCCATCGCTGGAAAGCTTGAAGCTGGTGTGCAGTTCTGTCCCGGGGGTGTGGCGGTCCTTCCCTGAGGCAAATACCAGCAGGAATCCATTCTCGGCAATCTCGACAGAGGGAAAGCTCCACATCGTCAGTGCTCCTGCGTCGTCGGTGAGGAAATATCCCTCAAGGTTGACGGCTTGCGGCCCGGAGTTAAAAATCTCAATCCAGTCAGAGGCATCGTCATCTTCATCCTGGAGTGTATTCTTATTATCAGCCATGAACTCGGTGATGTGGAGAGCACCGATGACTGACGGGCAGGTGAAGGAAATGAAGGCGAACAGTGTTGCCAGGATTGCAGTTTTGGGGAGCGGTTTCATGGGTGTTTTCTAGTCGTGACCTTCGTGCAGGAAAGTTGCGAAATCAACCGTGGACACCCTTCGTTATTATCGGCAAACATGAATAAACTGGCACTTTATCGCGCGCAGTGCCATTTGGGAGGACTCTATTGCTGATACGCGCGGAAGAAGTGCAGCCTCACCTGAAGCCAAGACTCTTCAGGCATCTTGCCATCACCGCAGTGATGCGCCAACAAGTGTCAGCACTTTCTGCAATCACAATAGGTCTTGACCGAAAAGGAGATAAGAATACATATAAGTTGCAATGACAGAGGAGCAGAATCTTCAGGCTGTATTTGTCGACGGAATGGGGACAGGGCAGCCTAAAAAGCCGTTGCCGGGCAATGGCTGGAATTTCCCGGCAGTTTTTGTTGCGTGCATGGGGGTTGCTTTATTTTCTCAGGGAGAGGTGAGGGGCGGGACGCCCGCTTACTCGAGCGTGGTTCTGGCCGACGGACCTGTCGCGTATTGGGACTTTGACGATGCTGCTGTTATTGATTCATCTGGCAACGGTCACGATGGAACCGGTGAGGGGAATATTGAGTTTGGCGTGGAGAGCTTTAGCGAGAATCTTCTCACGGCGATTAACCTTAACGGTATTGATGCCTTCGTTAAGGTTCCGGCACTTGGGAATTTCGCCCAGAGCACCATTGAGGCGTGGGTGATGGTGGATGCCATTAACTGGAGATCCCTCAAGGATGCCGGATATCTGACCTCAATTTTTTCCACCAGCGCTTTCGGGGGCGGCAGTCATCACCTCAACATTCATTTGAGCCTGAATATTGAACAGGCGATTGCCGCAGGGGGACCCAATAATATTGTTTCACCGAACAACACGATTCGCATTGGAAGCTGGCAGCATATTGTCTCCACTTATGATTCCACAGCGGGAGGGGCAGGCCGTATTTACGTCAATGGTGTTCAGGTTCAAGCCGATGCTCATGGGGCTGCCCCGAAAGCGGTTTTGGGGAGTGCTCAGATTGGTTCATGGGGAGGGCGCCGACTGCTTGATGGCAGAATTGATGAGGTTGCTGTCTATGACAGTGTCTTGAGCCCCTCGCGAATCATGGCGCACTTTAAGGCGGCGACGGCAATACCTCTCAAGAGGGTGGAGATTGCCAGCAGGCCTGCAATTGGGGTTGTTGGATCGGGTATTGAGGGAAGTATTACCGTGAATGCCGGCGATGAGTTTGCCGGCAAGCTGGCATTCGAGCAGGGAATAATCCGTGTCTCGGGGGTGGGTGGCAAGCCCTTGTCCCCGGGTAATGCAGGGCAGGGCGCTTCGCAAGCCTTCCCGGGCAAAGACGTAAAAATTGTTCATTTTACCAAGGTGGAAGCGGAAACGGTTGCCGTTGCCGAAAAATTGCCACCTTTACGTGATCGAAGAATCTGGCTCAAGGCCGGATCACTTGTAGTGGGAAAACTGATGGATGTTGACTCGAAGTCGGTAACACTGGAGACCGGCGGAGGGTTGACCATGCTGCCGCGCGCAGCGGTCGCGGTAATTGATATGCGCGGGGGAACTGTGGAGGGTGAAATGTTGAGGGGAACGCCCCCCGGATACCTTCTTCAGAATAGCAATTTTGTGGAAGCTAAGCTGGAGGGGATTACCAAAGAAGGCAAGTTTGCCACATGGTCGCCGATCTTTGGGAGGCGGGAAGTTGCCTTGAGTAAAGTCCGTGCGGTGAAGCTTGCCGCCATCAAGAACGCTCCATCCAAGGGGTTCGTAATTACAACCTTCTCAGGATCATTGATTCTGGTAGACTCCATTATTTCAAAAGGAGCGCGTCTGATTGTACGCGACAGTTCACGTTATTTCCTCAATCTTCATGCCTCCGAGGTTTTGGAGATCCGTCGCCTCGGAGACTAGGTAGCATTCCGGTACAACCCGGTGGTTTCTTTCCTAGTGACGCACATGTTTCATGATCATGTATAGTGGATTCGCTGCTGACAGGCTGCGGGAACGTGCAAGGGTGGACTTATGAAATTGAATCTAAACTCTCTGGCCCTGGCGGTTTGTTTTCTTGCGCATGGGGAACCCGGGATCTCCGGGGAAACAGTCGATGGCCCCAAATATAATTTTGTCTGCGCTGATTACGCCAAGGGTGAAGTCTGCGTGGTCGGCAGCGAGGGGGACATCAAGCGGGTGTTCAAGGCGCAAAACCCGAATGATGTATGGGCTTTGGCCAATGGCGAAATCCTGTTTGCATGGCGCATGGGCGTCAAGATTTATGACCGGGAAGGCAAGCTGGAATTTGAGTGGAGGTCCTCTGAAAAGCGCGATGAGATCCATACCTGCCAGCCTCTTCCCGACGGTAGTGTACTCATTGCCCAGAACGGGCGCTCCCGCCTGCTTGAGGTCAACAGGAAAGGTGAGACCGTCAGGGAAATTCCGGTCAAGTCGCGCAATAACGATTTACACATGCGCTTCCGGATGTGCCGCAAGCTGGAGAACGGCAATTACCTGTGCATGATCTCCTGTGACAACGAGATCAGGGAGATTGACCCGGAAGGCAGGACCGTGCGCGTGATCAGGGATCTTCCCGGGGTCAGGCTGGCCAAGGCGCACGCAGTCATGCGCCTTGCCAACGGCAACACCCTCTTCTCCACCGGGGCCGGGGCCATGGCGGTTGAGGTGGACAAGGATGACAAGGTTGTCTGGAAACTGGAGCGCAAGGATGTGCCGGGTATCAAGATGGGATTCATGACCGGGATGAATCGTCTTGCCAACGGCAACACGGTCATCAGTTTTTACCAGGGAAGCCACCACGTGATCGAGGTAACCCCGCAGAAGAAGGTGATCTGGAAATGGCGCCTGCCCTCGCAGAGGACGGTGGTCAGTGTCCAGGTCCTGGACGGGGCGGGGGACGCGTCGAAGGGTCAGGTCATCAAGTGAACGACTTCCTGTTTATCCGGCGGCAGAGAATTTCTTCCCCTGCTGAGGGACGGAAAGCGGGGATGAAGGCAGAAAACTATTGATCTCACCGGATGATCAGTGCTAATCACTCTGCGGGTCATTGGGAATAGAGATGCAGGAGAACTGCATACAGAGGCGTAATCCTCTCATTGAACACCCGGAGATCCGTTTCATTCTGCTTGCTGCCCTTTGGGTTGCTTACCCTCATGTTTGGGATCTACCGATTCCCCGCGCCTTGTTCCGTGACGGGGTGACCTGTTTTAAAGTTTTTTATGTTTGTGCTTCCGGGGTTTTCACTTACTGCATTATTTTTACTTTTTCGTTATGAGATTGATTTCGATGTGCCTTGCGGTGTTGACTGTGCAGGCGAGCGCCACCGGGGGGCGCTATGGCTTTGGCAAGATTCTTACATTGGGTCCGCATGATACGCTGGTGCGTGATGAAGCACTTCGCGTGCTTAGTGCTGATACCGTGGGCTTCGTCTATTACCAGAAGGGCAGAAAGCTTACCGGAAGGCTCGATGATCCGGCGGCTTTCACGGTCCTGGAGAATGGCCGGGTGCTAACAGGTCACAAGGTATTGGGGAGGTTCGTTAAACTGCACCACATGGGACACGTGCCGGAGCCCTATTTGCCGGCAACGCTCATCGGGGTCATTTACGTAAAGCTTTCCAGGCCCATGGTTGAAGGTGAAACCTACACTTTCAGGTCAAAGGGGATTGGCGGCCGCGACACCAACCTCAGCTTTACCTGGTCGTCGAGAACAGTATTGTCTCATGCGATCAAAGTGAACCAGGTCGGCTATTTACCGGATGCCGGGATCCGCCTGGCCTATGCGGGAAAGTGGATGGGGACCGGTGGGGCACTTGACCTTGAGGTGGAGGATTTTTCCGTCATCGACCTTGAGAGCGGTCGCACTGCGTTCACGGGCAGGGTAAAGCTGCGTCACCGGGCGGGGCAGAAGAACGAGGGTGCCTACAAGCAGGATTTTTCCGGGGAGAATGTCCACGGCCTGGATTTTTCCGACCTGAAAAAGCCCGGGGCTTATTGTATCAGCATTCCCGGGGTTGGTCGCTCTTATTCCTTTCGTATTGGTGCAGCGGTGATGGCAGAGCCGCTCTTCAGCAGCATCCGCGTCCTTTACCATGCCCGCTGCGGGATTTCCCTTGAGAAGAAATACACGTCATGGACCCGCAATGCATGCCGGCAGCACGTGAATATTGGCGTTTACCCCGAGTATGGCCGTCCTCTTGATTTCAAGGGGATCGCCGGGTTTATAAAGAAGGGCAAGGCCGACGGGACACTGAAGTATCGGGAGGTGTGTGGAGGCTATCACGATGCGGCCGATTACGACCGGCGGGCGATCCACATTCCCATCGCCCGCGAGCTCTGCCGGGTTTATGAGATGAACCCGGCAGCCTTTATTGACCGGCAGTTCGTTATACCGGAATCAGGTAATGGCCTGCCGGACATCCTCGATGAAGCATCATATCTGCTGAGTTATTACCTGGAGACCCAGTGGGCTGACGGCGGAATCTCCGGGGGCAGCGAGGGAACCGGCCATCCATTCAGCGATGCTTATCCCGGGAATGCCTGGCGTAGCAATACGGACAATGAAAGCGTTGAATACATTATGCGTCCGGTCAGTGGCTACAGTTGTTTTGCCTTTGCCGCCTCCGCCGCCCAGTTGGGGCGTATCCTTGGGAAATTCCCTGAGGGGAAAGAGCAGGGTAGCCGGCTTGTCGAGGCGGCAAGGCGGGCCTTCAGCTGTGGGATTAAGAAATTCCCGCCTGAAAAGCTTTCTGATGAGATCAGTGTTGCCGAGGCGGCAGCTGAGCTCCTTCATGCCACAGGTGAGTCCCGCTATGCCACGGCCATTGACCGTTTGCCGACGATCAAGGGTGCCAAGCTCGATTATCTGAACAATATCAGCCTTGCCTATACCTTCAATTCGCTGCCGTCCAATCTGCCCGGCCTTGACGATGCCTTTCGGGGTAAGCTCAAAAAGGGCTGCAGCGACGCGGTGGGCTGGGCGGTGAATGCATTTACCCTCAAGAAGGGCTATATCCATTTCAAGCACCCATGGGCTCCGCTTGGCAACGGCACAGCATCCACGGCACAGGCCTGGTGGATGGCGCTTATGTGGAAGATGACCGGGGAGCGGAAGTATTACGATTTGCTTTGCGCATCTGCTGACGTGGTTCTCGGTGCAAATCCCATGGGGCAGGTTCAATGTTCCGGCCTGGGGCAGCGGCACCTGCTGCATCCCGAATATCTTGAGTCGATGAACGACGACCTTGAGGAATACCTGCCTGGAATCTGGGTCTATGGCCCGTCGAGCGGCAAGAGCTGGATTACCGGCATCTATCCGCCGACTCCCGCTGTTGAGGTGATTCCGCCCTTGTATTCCTTTTACGACGTGGACCAGTGGCCGGGGCAGACGGAGTTTACGGTCAGTGAAACCATTACCCCGGCGGTGGTGATGTTCGGGGCACTGGCACCGGAAAACCCGCGACCGTATACGGGACCGCTGCCCAGTCCCCGTTAAGTTTGTGCCTTGGCTGCCTTAGATTTAAGCCCAAGGCCTTGATGAACTATTCCTGCTTGTCCGGCAATGCACCATCAGGTGCACTATCCTTTTGCTTACGGCTACAGGTATCGGAAGTATAAGGTCCTGGGTATTACCGTCTGGACCGAGCGCCAGTTTAAGTGCAACATGGGTTGGGGTGGAGGTTCGCCCTCCTGGCAGGGTGCCAGCAGCGTGTGGTTTGGCCAGAGGGTGCGCTTGTGGTAGCTGGGGGGTGTTGAGTGCAGCGGGCGGGGAATAAGTCTCGGTCTTTAAAGTCCTTGATTTCCAGTTCCATGCGGCTCTACCTTTGTTGCGGCATGGCAGATGGAGAATACCCATATTTCAAGAACGTGCTGGCCTGGATTGGCACCCTTGGCCTGGTTGCCACCGTAATTTTCGGTGTCCCCATCGGCCTTATGGAAAATGTGGTGGTATTATACCCCGCGGTGGCCGCGTGCATTGCACTGGTTTACTTCACGACCAGGGACTGACCCGGAGGGTTCGTCCCCGATGTAAAAGGCGGGTAATGCCGGGAGGCTCCTTGTTTCTGCGGTAGCTTGTAGCGTGCAATCCCGGGGAATGGGTTTCCGGTCACGGAAGGGTACGGGTTAAATTCAGTGATCGCACTACGCTATTGTCAATGCCTGCTAACTGGGGTAAAACCTTGTAAATGAAACAGCTGCCTGTGCTCACTGCTGCCCTGCCTTTTCTCTTCAGCGTATTGGATGGGTTCGCGGCGAATCCGATCACCAACATGAGGAGCCATTACCTGCTCGTTACCCAGAAGCGCGCAGTGGACCGTATCTACGATCTCAGCGATCCCACCTGGAACACGTCCAATGACACGGGCTGGGACAGCGCTGGCGGGGAAGGCTGGAACTGGAAGGGCCTCTACAACCCGAACGACGGCTACATCATTTTCGGCAGGGCACAGGACCAGGCTAACGGATACAGGACTGTCCTCTCTGAGTTGCTTGCCGGCAGTCCCAGCTCAAGCAACGTCGACAACAGCTGGATGTATGACACCCGCAGCATGTTCCTCGGGGGCGACGGGCAGACCTGGGGCAGGTATACCGGGACGCTTGATTTTGGTGATTATGACCATGTCACCAACCAGTTCCGCTCATTGAACCCGTTCGTGCCCGGCGACACCTGGTATAACCCGGGCGGGAGTCAGCACGGCCAATCCTACGGCCGGGTCTTTTACAATGGCACACTCGACGGCCCCAAGGGCGGTCTTTACGCTTCCTGGCACGGGGGCGGCATCCTTCTCTATGACTGGGTCAGCGATACCCCGAACGCCCAGTGGGGGCCGGGAAAATTGACCGGGCACACCACCTCGAACTGGACCGGGTTCAACTTTGCCGTTGACCGCGACGGCATGGCCTACGGCGGCCCTGGCGATCAGCCCCACGTCTACAAGATCAACCTCAACGTCGTTGGTGGCGATATCCTGGTTGGGTCCGTTCCCAATGAGCCGCGCGGCGGCGGGAGAGTAATTGGCAATGACAGCGGTGACATCGAGGTCAACACCGAGGGCACCACGCTCTATCTCTGTGGATACATCATCGGCGGCCCGATAAGCGGCAAGAAGTGGTATGGCACAATGGATGTGGCCACCGGTATTTACACGCCGGTCGCGGACAACGCCAACCTTCCCGACGCCCTTGGTGCCCCGGACAGGTGCGGAAAGTTCACATATATCGACCTGCGGGCGACAGGGCCTGTTGAGCCGGTGAACCCGCTTGCCATCACGGCGGTCAGCCGTGACTCGGCGACCGGGGAAATGGCGATCACGTGGAGCTCGAACCCGGGCCTGGTCTACCTGGTTGAGTCCTCAATTGACCTGGCAACCTGGCTGGAAGTCGATGACCGGGTCCCCAGCGGCGGGGCGTCCACCAGCTTCACCTACGTGCCGGCGGCCGACCCGCCGGCGAGTTTTTTCTTGAGGGTGCGTGTGCTCTAGGGACTGCGCGGGGCGAGCACCGGAAATTGACTGTACGGCAAGTGGCGCGTTCCACTGCCTTGATCCACCACGACGATGAATGAGTTGCCTGCGACTCGAGAGGAGATGCTCACATTCCTGCGGGAAAGTGATATCAGCGACTCCCGGGTGATGGACGCGATGGCGGCGGTGCCGAGGGACGAGTTCGTGCCACCCGATGTCAGGCACCTGGCCTACGGGGGGAGCCCACTGGCCATTGGCCATGGCCAAACGATCAGCTCCCCGTTCATCGTGGCTTCAATGACGGAGCTTCTTGAGTTGCAGGGTGATGAGAAAGTGCTCGAGATAGGAACCGGATGCGGTTACCAGACCGCGGTCCTGTGCGAGGTCATCAAAGAGGTCTGGTCCATTGAGATTGTCCCTGAGGTTGCCGCAATGGGCGCGTCCAACCTCGCCCGCCTGGGTTACTCCCCGAAGCTGAAACTCGGGGACGGCAGCGATGGCTGGGCGGATCAGGCTCCATTTGACCGGGTCTTCCTGACGGCCACCTCGCCGCGAATCCCCCCCGGCCTGCTGGACCAGCTCAAGGTGGGAGGGATGGCCCTTGGGCCTGAGCGGGAGGACCCGGAGCGCGGGCATGGGGATGGGGGCAGTGAGGTCCTTGTGCGTTATGTCAGGACAGCGCAGGGCTTTGAGCGAAGCGTAATCTACGGGGTGCGCTTTGTTCCCATGACGGGCAAGACCCGGGGCCGGGCGCCCGGGGCATAAAGCCTGCAGCGGGCCGCGTGAGGGTTACGGCTGTTAACGATTGCAACGAGCGTCATCATTGCCCGATTTTTCCGCTTTCCAAGAGAAGCTTCAGGCCTGCAACGATGGGGGGGGATTCCGGCAATGTGTAGTGCTTGCCGCCGTTGGTCATTGTCCACTTGTCCCTGTTTAGCGACCATGTCGTGAAGATATGCCCCAACACTAGGGGGCTCTTTTGTTTCTTGCTGTAATCGATCAGCGCCTTTGTTGCGTATACGTTGTCATATGATGATGTGAGAACACGAAAGCCTTTCTTGATAAACATCGGGATTTCCCCATACGCGGGTCTCCAGGCGTATTGCCAATCACAAATAATGATGTCGTTTGGGATCATATCAACGGCAGGGGCGGTCCCGCACAGTGACGATGAGTTTGGGCCGAAATTAAACTTCTTGCCGTCAATCAGGCGGTCTCCCCACATCA
>JAYGGE010000085.1:0-5249 GCA_046581505.1 Verrucomicrobiales bacterium
CTTGGTGTCGGGAAAGAAGGCCTTCTGGTAGACGCCGTAGTTGTTGGACAGGCAGACAAAGCGCCGGACTGGTTTTTTGGTAGCAGCTCCTCTGGCAGCCGGCATCATGGACTCCATCATGGGCAATGCGATGGCAACACCTGTACCCTTTAAAAATCGTCTTCTTTGCATGTCTTGGTGAGCGGTAAAACCCGGTAAGGCGAACAAATATAATGCTTTTTTGGGCCAATTCCCAGCAATTTAGATTTTACCGGATCCTCATCGAGGAAATTGCAGGAAGAACAGTTCTTAATGAATTAAGTTTGATTAATTCAAAGGAGATTTTTTATGCGGAAGAAAATGTACAGGCAGGTAACAGAAAATTTGCCCAATAAAGAGGAGAGAACATGGGCAATGCTTTGTCATTTTAGTGTTTTAAGCATGTTTGTTTTCCCCTTTGGAAATATTTTGGCACCCCTCATCATTTGGCTTATCAAAAAAGAAGAGATGCCTTTTGTTGAAAATCAGGCAAAAGAAGTCCTGAATTTCCAGATCAGCATCACAATCTACCTGATAGTAGCAGCTCTTTTAATTATAATATTAGTTGGCATTCCCCTGCTCATCGGGATTGGAATATTTAATATCGTGATTACGATTATCGCTGCAATCAAAGCCAATGAAGGGAAAAATTACCGATATCCGATTAACTTGAGAATTATTAAATAGCAAGATATTGGTTATGAAATTGATCCTGCTTGCCCTGTCAATATCAGTGTTTGCCGGTTAAGCCCGGGCAATGGAATCAAGTGGTGTGACGGTTGGGTATTGTGGCCACGACTATTTGTCTCCCACGCGTGTGCTGATGATTTCCGAGGTGAAGATGAGTTCTTTCTCTTGAAAGATTTTCATTGCTGGATTGACCCTTTCGTGTTGGCGCATTGATTGCACGTCTTTGCCCCGCTTTACCAAGGCAGCACTTCCTGCCGGTGCAGCACACACCCCAGCCAAAGGGTCAGCGTCAGGTAGACAAGGCACCAGCTTTTCTTTAACGGGAAGAATTTATGGAGCCATGGCAGTTTTGTCTCATACCACTGCGGGCAGAACCACGCGATGAAATTGGCTCCCACACTGTCGAGCAGTACTGCATACCAGATGATCGCCTCGATGCTCATGCGCTTTTATTTTCCTTTAGCCTGCGGATAATCATCTCCATTGAGGCTTTTGACCACGCTCTTTTGCCAGTCGGCCAGCTCTGCTTTCATGCGCCCCAGGCGCGCGGGTTCTTTCCTGGAGAGGTCGTTTTCCTCCCTGATGTCCTCTGCCAGGTTAAAGAGGCGGTAGGTTGCGGCGGCGCCTTTCTTGCCGGCTCCCCGGTGCAGTTTCCACTGCCCGGATATCCAGGCCGAGGGTCCGGGAAATAGATCGGCCGGGTATTGCCTGTCGACAAAGCCGGCCCTAGGTGCCGGTGAGGGAGTTCCGGCCTGCTGCGCGGTCCGCAATTCCTCGAGTATCTGGCGTGCATGCATGCCCCTGCCGCGAGCCGGGTAACTCCAGAAGCCCATGGGTTTTTTGCGGGTGAAGTCCCTGCCGCGGATCAGCTCCGCCAGGCTCACCCCGTCAAGGATTGGCTGCCTGGCAGGTTGCTTGACGCCGCTTAGCTCCAGGATGGTGGGATAGATGTCGACGGTGTTGGCGGGGACCTGGGTGACCCGGTTTTTCCTGATCACCTCCGGCCACTCGATAATGCCGGGCACGCGGATGCCGCCTTCGAGCAACTTGCCTTTCTTGCCGGCAAGCCCGGCCATGGAGTTGGGCTTAAGCCCACCATTATCACTGCAATACCAGAGGATGGTGTTGTCTGCCACGCCGAGCTTGCGGATGCCTTCCCTGAGCCTGCCCATGGCAGCGTCCATGGCCGTGATCTCGGCGTAGAAGTTGGCATATGCCTTGTCCTCACCTTTATACATCTTGAGGAATTTTTCTGTGCCCACGTGCGGGCTGTGCGGGTTGCCGAACCAGATTACCGAGAGAAAGGGCTTCTCCTTGACCTTGGCCATCCACTTGAGGGCCAGGTCCACGGTGACCGCGGAACTCTCTCCCTCGGTCTCGATGACTTTGCCGTTGTGGCTGAAGAGCGGGCTGTTCTCATAGAAGTTGGGAGCCGAGGCCCATTCATCAAAGCCGTTTTTACCCGGGGCGACCTCGCTCTCGGCCTGCACCGAGCCCAGGTGCCACTTGCCGAAATGACTGGTGGTATAGCCGGCGCCCTTCAGGGCCTCAGCCAGGGTGACCTCGTGCCTGCGCAGGGTGTGGCCCCACTGGAAGCAGCCCATGCGGTTGGGGTGGCGGCCGGTAAGGACACTGGCGCGGGTCGGGGAGCAGACGGGAGCTGCGGCATAAAAGCGGTCGAAACGCAGGCCGGTCCTTGCCATTTCATCAAAGACCGGGGTTTTAAGGACCTTGTGGTCCATGTAACCCATGTCTCCCCAGCCCTGGTCATCAGCCATGGCGAGAATGATGTTGGGCCGTGCGGAAACCGGGCTCGTTAAAAAACAGGTGCTGATGAGCAGGGGGAGCAATATTTTCATGGATTTACTTCGGTATTGATTTGTAGTCCTGCCTCCAGGCTTCCCACATCTTCGCGAGCTCGGCTGTTTTCTCCGGTCTTTGCTTGGCAAGGTTGTTCATCTCGGACGGGTCGGCCTTGAGGTCGTAGAGTTCCCAGGCCTTGCCGGCCCGGACCACTTTCAAGTCCCCTTGCCGGACGGCGTTGGCCCGGCTGAAATGCCAGTAGATTTCCCCGTGGGGTTCACGTTGGTCACCCTTGAAGATGGGCAGGAGGGACTTGCCAAGCGGCGGCTTGGTCTTCTTACCGTTGATTTGCTTGGGATACTTCGCTTTCGTGATGTCGCGAAAGGTGGCGGAGATGTCGATGATGTGGCCGACCTGGCCGGTCATGCCCGGCTTGATCACCCCCGGCCAATGGGCAATGAACGGGGTGCGGATTCCGCCCTCATAGTCGGTCGACTTGAATTTCCGGTAGGGCGTGTTGCTGGCGTTGGCCCAACCAACGGAGACTGTGCGGTAGCCTTCCACGGGACCCGGCGGGACGTTAGGCGTGGTGTTGGGTTGCTCGGGGCAGGCGCCGTTGTCAGTGAGGAAAAGGATGAGGGTATTGTCCCACTTGCCGAGGTTTTTGACCTTGGCGAAGAGGCGCCCGAGGTTCTGGTCGACCCGGTCGATCATCGCCGCGTAGACGGCCATCTTGAGGTCTTCAGCGTCCTTTTGCTCCTCGGATAGCTCTTCCCAGGCCTTGGAGGCGCGCGGGCTAAGCTTGTGGTTGGGGCCGATGATTCCCATCTTGTTCATGCGCGCAAAGCGTTGTTTGCGGATCACATCCCAGCCGACCTTGTATTTGCCGCGATACTTGGCGATGTCTTTGGGCCAGGCGTGCAGGGGGTAGTGCGGCGCGGTGTAGGGCAGGTAGAGGATGAAGGGCTTGTCCTCGTCTTTATATTCATCAAGGCGGTCCATGGCATAGTTGGTGAAGGCGTCGGTGGTATAAAAATCCTTGTCGGGATTGGTATAGCCCATGATCACCTTGTCCTCGATGGCCCAGCGCCGGACGCGGGTCTTGCCTTTTCGCCCTGGAGGGCCCTCGCCATCCCGGGCCTTGAGGCCGGGATTGAAGAAGTTGCAGCAACCATCAGCGAGCCCGTAATAGCGATCAAAGCCACGGCTTGTCGGCAATGGTTTCTGGTGCCACTTGCCGGAGATGAGCGTGCGGTAACCGACGGTGCGCAGGACCTCACCGAAAGTGGCCCCATGCTCCATATTGTTGTCCCCGATGGAGTAGGCGTAGTTGCCGGTAAGCAGCTCGGCCCGGGTGGTGTGGCACTTGGCGGTATTATAGAACTGGGTGAAACGAAGGCCGTTCTCGGCGAGTCGATCGAGATTGGGGGTTTGAACCTCGCCGCCATAGCACCCGATATCGGAATAGCCCATGTCGTCAACCATGATGAGGATGATGTTTGGCCTGGTACGCTCCGGGGCAGCTCCTGCGATGAGTGAACCGCCAAGCAGGCAGGTGATGAAGAGGGGAAGGGATAATGGTTTCATGAGTTGATGCTTACTTGCTCTTTAATTGCGAGATAAGGAAGGCGGTCGTGTTGGCGTGTTTCACCTTGGGGAGACCCGGGTAGACGAATTCGCAATCCACCCCCTTTGCCTTGCAGTGCTCCTGCAGCTTCACTCCAAAGTTGGAGGTGTGAGTGGGATCCTTCTGGTTTTTGCCGATGGCCGGAGGGGTTCTGTAGATCAGGTACACCGGCGGATCGTCCCTGGTCACGAGGGCGTAGGGCGAATATTCCGCGATCCACGGCAGGATTTTTTCACGCTGCTTGAGGAAATCGGTAAAGGAGCTCAGCCCGAAGGCATGTCCGCCATATCGACTGTTGGGCGTCCACTCCACCATCTGCTTCGGATCCAGGGTCGTCTGGGCCCCGATGACAGCAGCGCAGGACAAGCGGGAGGATTCCCTAGCCACCGGGTCCTTGCTCTGCGGGTCGGCCAAGTCATCGTGAAAGGCAAGCCAAAGGCTCGAGCAGGCTCCCGCCGATCCGCCCGCCGCCCCGATCCGCTTTTTGTTGATGTTCCATTCCTTCGCCTTGCTGCGAACGAATTGCAGGGCCCGGGCGGCGTCATGGAGTGGCGCCTTGACAGGTGGTTGCTCCGCGCTCGTGACGTATCGATAATTGATCGCCACCACCGAGATGCCCGCCTTGAGCAAGGCATTGGGGTCGGCGAATCGATCCAATCGCTCCTTCGCTCCTCCTTTCCACCCACCCCCATGGATGACAAAGGCCACCGGTGTGGGCGATTTGGATTCTGCCTTCCAGAAATCGAGCACATTTCTCTCGTGCTTGCCGTAGGAGACCCCCGACAACGTGGGCTTGGGAACTGCGGCGCTATAGCCCGACGATTTTTTCCGGGTGTCGGGTTTCTTGACCTCCCCATAAAGGTGGCCTGCAAAGAGGAAAAAAAGAATCGCGGTTATTTTTTTCATGACTTATTTATCAAGTTTTACCTTTAGGGCAGGGTGCGGGTTGTCCTCAGCACAATCGGACTTTACTCCCGTGCTTTGATTATATGATTTGTGCTCCAGCAATGGCAGGGGATTTGTAGGCTTTTTTAATCAGCTCCTTGAGCGTGGGAATGTGGCCGTCCTCAAGCTTCTTGAGGTAGAGACAGGACTTGCCGATCTTGTGCTT
>JAYGGE010000186.1:0-4026 GCA_046581505.1 Verrucomicrobiales bacterium
ATTCGGCCAGTGGGGAACAGTGGCGGACTTTTGATTATGCCTGGGGTGCCAATGACCCTGAAGCAGCGGTGGCCTACATTGAGCAGATTTCGGAGCAATATCGCAATGGCTACACCGGTAACATGTTACCGGGGCTGGCGAGTGTTGAGCCGCAAACCGCCATCGATCTGGTGGCGGGAATGGAAGGGGAAGTGCGCCGGCGCATGACGGGGCGTTTGATTGAGGGGCTTGCCGATCATGATATCGGGGTTGCCACTGAATATGTCTTTGGCCTGGCGGAGAATGAGGACCCGCACGCGACACAACACATGCGAAAGCTGGCCCGGGAGGTCCTTGACAATGAGGGACTGGAGGGTGGTCTCAGTTGGGCTGAGAACCTTGAGGAGGGACCGCTCCAGGGGGCCGCCCTGTGGCAGGTCGCCAACGAGTTTACCAATGAGGATCCCGAGGCTGCCTCCCTCTGGGCTGAGCAGTTTGTCGGGCAGGAGCAGAATTCCCGCCTCTTTGGAGAGGTGGTGAGGGAATGGGATGATCGGGAGGCTGCCTCTGCATGGGTGGATTCACTGGAACCAAGCCAGGGGCAGAGGGATGCGCTCAGTGCTGTCTTTGGTTTCAGGGGGGCACAGGATCCTGAGGTCGCGGTTCAGGAAATTATCGACATGCCTCCTTCACCTGACCGGAATTATGCCATTAACGGGTTCATCAGCGGACTGGCTGTCCAGGACGGCGAATCCGCCGTGATCTGGGCGGCGGAGATTACTGATCCAGGAATGCGGCAGTCGGCGATGATTCGCGCCGGCAGGCACTTCTTCAGGCAGGATCAGCAGGCCGCGACGAACTGGTTTGCAAGCAGCGACCTGCCGGAGGACAGTTGGCAGCAGTTGACGGGCTCAAGATGACCAAGGAACAGATCAGGGCCACCGGCTGGGGAACCCTTGCCCGCCTTGTTGTCGTCCTGGTCTCGATGCTCTGGCCAGCCCCGGAATCCACGGATCTTCATGGTTACACTGTATATCGCTCGATTAAAAAGGGCTAATCCAACGGGTTTTACTTTTCAGATTTGCGAAGTTCATTGCGCTCGCCTATAAGAAAGTCGATGGCATTGAATCGCCGGGATTTTTTCAGAATGGGCGGTTTGTCCCTTGGGGCGATCTCTCCTCTGGGATTGTCGTTGCCTGAAGTCCTGGCTAATGAGGAAGCCAGTGGTGGGCGAAAGCAGATCAATGTCATCTTCATGTTTCTACAGGGTGGCGCGAGCCACCTTGACATGTATGACCTGAAGCCCGATGCCCCCCCGGAAATCCGTGGCAAGTATAATCCCGCCGCCACTTGTATTCCCGGTCTGCACCTGAGCGATCAGTTGCCGAAACTGGGTAAATGCGCTGATAAATTTTCTTTAATCCGTTCCATGCAGTCCTTCTGCTCCAAGCATGGGGAAGGAGACGTGGATATTATGTGTGGCAGCCCGCTTGATAAGAATCTGCAGGCTCCGGGTATGGGTGCGGTGTTGTGTAAACAGCAGAAACAGCAGGCGCCGGTGCCGCCCTTTGTGCACTTGGGGGACATGAAACATCCTGCTTACAGTGCCCCGGGTTTCGGTGGTTACCTGGGACGCACTTATGACCCTTTCCTGATCAAGGATGATCCCAATGACGCCAATTTTTCTGTGCCGACCTTTGATTCAGCTGAAGATGTGGATGTCAGCCGGCGGGCGGGCCGTAAACATCTTCTAAATTCACTGGATCGGTTTCAGGCCAATACGGAACACCAGCTGGAGTTCGCAAGGGTGCACAACACCTTTACTGAAAAAGCGTTAAGCCTTTTTACTTCGACCAAGGCCAAACAGGCCTTTGATCTTTCCAAGGAGCCGGAAAAATTACGCGATGCCTACGGGCGTAACAATGTCGGTCAAGGCATGTTGCTGGCACGGAGACTGGTCGAGGCCGGTGTACGCTTTGTTACCGTTCAAGGCTACCAGGATACGGGCATTTATGCATGGGATCATCACTGGGGAATCTTTCAACATCTGGACCAGCAACTTCCCATATATGACAGTGCTTATTCCGCGTTACTCAATGACTTGGATGACCGCGGCTTGCTCGATACCACGCTGGTGATTACAGCCGGTGAATTTGGACGCACCCCGAAAATTAATGATAACAAGCGGGGACCTGGTCGTGATCATTGGGCCAGTTGTTTCAGCCTGACTATGGGTGGTGGAGGAATTAAAACGGGACGGGTGATTGGAGCCAGTGATAAGCACGGCGCGTTACCAACGGATCGTCCGGTATCCGTTGCGGACTTTGCTGCGACAGTTTATCACGCGCTCGGCCTTGATCCCAAAGCTGAATATGTTTCACAAGGCCGACGTATGCGCATGCTGCCCGAAGGTTCAGTGGTGCGGGAATTGCTATAGCCCCTTACAGGCTGAAAGGCATTCTTGAATTCCCGCAGGGTAATTTGTGCTCAATCCCTTTGCATCAGGCAATCATGCGACTGCCCTGGCCCCTGAACGGACAAAGGCGCAATGCCATTGTTGACGAACCCAAGGAGATGCGTAGCGGAATATTTCAGGAGCATGTGGAAGGAACGAAATAAAGCCCCGGACTGTAAGCATGAGTATTCAGTGTGACTGGGGCAGCTGAAATCCAACAACAAGGGCTTATTTTCCAAAAAACTTTCTGAATATCCATTCTTTGCGCGGATTCTTTACAGACTAACGACCCTGTTTGCTGACATGCGCCGGCATGTTACATGTTGATGGTCGACGCCCAAGTGATCAGGTAAGAGCAAAGATTCCACTATGCCAAATGCGCTCATCTACAGGTTCGTCGTCTTGAGCCTCCTGCTTATTCGCGCCCTCCCGGCACATGCACAGACTTTCAGGGCAACTGACGTCGAACCCCTCATTCAATCATCATGCATTGAGCTCCATGACGCGGAGACCAAGACACAACCCAACGTCGTCATCCTGCTGGCCGATGACCTTGGGTCGCAGGATCTTGGTTGCTACGGTGGTCCGGTAAAGACGCCGACCCTGGACAAGCTGGCGGCGAAGGGTGTAAAATTCACCGACTTTCATGCCGGAGCCGCGATTTGCTCTCCTTCACGGGCGACCCTGCTCACGGGAAGGCAACATCTGCGAACGGGCATCTATGGTGTCCTGCAGGATTCCATGCACGACATGCATCTACTCGAGCGGGAAGTGACGATCGCGGAAGTGCTCCAGGAGGCCGGATACGGAACGGCCCACTTCGGCAAGTGGCACATCGGCATGACCTCCGGCAAACGGAAAAAGCCTTCACTCAAGGAGCACGGTTTTGATTACTGGTTCGGTTTGTCAAATGGCGCCCAGCCCAGCCACAAGGATCCCGTCAACTTCCTTCGCAACGGCAAGCGAGTCGGCCCGCTGAAAGGTTATTCCTGTCAGATTGTTGTCAGTGATGCGATCAAGTGGTTGGAAACGAAGGCAAATCCCGATCAGCCATTCTTTATGAACATTTGGTTCAACGAGCCTCACTCCAAGCTGGCGGCACCCGATGAGATCGTGTCGATCTATGGCAACCTCAAGGATGAAGCGGCCATCTATTCGGCCACGATCGACAATACCGATCGCGCCATTGGTCGCCTCGTCGCAAAGCTCAAGGAAACAGGCAAGCTGGACAACACACTGATCATCTATTCATCGGACCACGGCAGCTATCGCTCTGATCGCAATGGCGGACTGAAAGGTAACAAGGGGTCGAACTTTCAAGGCGGTTTGCGTTCGCCCGGCATCTTTTTCTGGCCACATGGCTTCCGGGGAGGACGAGTCGAGAACACGCCATCGGGATCGGTTGATTTGCTGCCGACCATCTGCGGCCTGGCCGGAATTGATAAGCCCGAAGGCGTGCATCTTGATGGCGCTGATCTGACACCTTTGCTGATTGAGAAAGGGACGTTTAAGCGCTCGCAACCCATGATCTGGCTTGCGCCCTCATCGGGCCATCTGGCTACGTTGCGCGAAGGCCGGTACACCTTGATGGG
>JAYGGE010000208.1:0-32209 GCA_046581505.1 Verrucomicrobiales bacterium
TCCCAATGGTCGGAGTTGTTGTTGTGGTCCCATGTGCCGTCAAGGGCCGCGGTGGCACTGGACGCCGAGGCATCGCCCTCAAAGAGGTAATCCCAGCCGCCTCCGGGCGGCAGGTAGTCCTTTGCAAAGACGGTATGGCAGAGCAATAGTAGAATCGGGAGATGTAACTTCAGGAAAGTCATGAGGAGTAATCGTGAGACTAGCTGTTACTGAGCATCATTGAAAGTTGTGCATATATTTTGTATACGGTCATGATGGCGACCATGAACAGATGTTGACGGATCACAGCAAGGACAGGGATTCGAGCGATGTTATTAGTTGAGGTAAATGAGTATAAACCATTATGCCGGCAGTGGCAAAGCGTGCAGTTATCATCGATCTGTAATGATAACAGAGTATTTTCCCGTTTTGTGATTGTATGACTTGCTGGTATTTTCAGGCCTAAGACAATGAGGTTCGCAAAACATTTCCTGCAAGCGGTTCCTGGTATTTCTCTCTTTGGCATACTTGCGGGAGGTTTCTCTAGCTGTTCTTCGGGGGAGGATTCCAGGATCGGTGAACAGGTGCCTTCTGTGGCAAGCAGTGAGGTGTCATTACGGGATTCGGGTGAAATAAAAATGATTTCCGCACCCGGCCTGGAAAATGTTCCCGTGATCGGCCCCCTTGCCGATGCGTGGTCGCGGATTGATCCCGGCAAAGACGGTTGGGATACTGAGGTTCTCAGCGCGGCGGTGAGTGCGAAGCTGAAGGAACTTGCCGAATCGATGGAACATCCCGCCGAGATGTCCGAGACTGCCCTCGCTGGACTGGTTGACAAGGGATTCAAGGCAGGTTCCCTGCGTTCCGTGGTGCTGGAGGAGATTCACCGGGACAGTGAGTTTTCCGTATACCGGGGTCGCGCCGAGGGGACCGAGGGCAATGGCCTGCTTGCAGGCATCCGGCATTTGCTGGCGGTTTTTGATCACCCGGATCCGGTGCATGTGGAGCTCAAGCTCTACCGTATCGAATCCCTTCCCGATAAGGCGCGCGCCGGTGTGCTGGTTCACCTTGCCGGGAGAGCAGCCAGTGATCGTCTGCAGATAAATACCGAGTGGGACACCTTATGGACTGCGGATGTGGACAACCCGCAATTGCTTGGCATTAAGGTAAAAAGTTACGAGGAAGTGCGGCGGCTGGGTGATAAGGGTGATGCGTTGTTTGCCGATGCCACCGCATCAGTTCTTGGCGGCACGGAGGCCTATGGCCGGCAACTGTTGCACTCGACAGACCACTGGCGGGGGCGGGTGGCACGTGATTTCGGGCTGGACGTGGTTGCCAACCACGGCTTGGCAATCGGTGATGTGAACGGGGATGGGCTTGATGACCTTTACCTTTGCCAGCAGGGGGGGCTGCCTAACCGCATGTTTGTGCGTAATCCGGACGGAACCCTGCGCGACATCACCGTCGAGAGCGCCACAGGCTGGCTGGACTATTGCGCCAGTGCCCTGATCCTTGATTTTGACAACGATGGGGACCGCGATCTTGCCGTCTCCCAGGACTTCAAGATCCTGTTCATGGACAATCTGGGCAAAGCGAAATTTGAACTTGCCCTGGGCCTTGGCACGCATGCCCAGACTTTCTCGATTTCTGCGGCCGATTTCGATCTTGACGGTGATCTCGACCTCTTCATGTGCGGTTACAACCCGGCCATTGACCGGGGAGAGAGCGGTGCGCTCGGCGAGCCTCTGCCCTACCACGATGCACAGAATGGCGGACGCAATATGCTGCTGCGCAACGATGGCAACTGGGAGTTTGTGGAGGTGACCGCAGAGGTTGGCCTTGACCAGAACAACAACCGCTTCAGTTTCGCCGCCAGTTGGGAGGATTACGACAACGATGGCGACCCGGACCTTTATGTTGCCAATGATTATGGCCGCAACAACCTCTACAGGAATGATGGCGGCAAGTTCAGCGATGTTGCGGCGCAACTCGGGGTCGAGGATATGTCCGCAGGCATGTCGGCGAGTTGGGCGGACTTCAATCGCGACGGGGCACTCGACCTCTATATCAGCAATATGTTCTCGACCGCGGGCAACCGCATCACCTACCAGCGCCAGTTCAAGCCCGGTGCCGGAGAGGATCTACTTGCCGGTTACCGGCGCCATGCCCGCGGCAACTCCCTGTTTGAGGGAATGCCCGGTGGCGGGGAATTTCGTGATATCAGCCTCTCTGCCGGAGTGACGATGGGTCGTTGGGCCTGGGGTTCGCGTTTTGCTGACATTAACAATGATGGGTGGCAGGATCTGGTGGTTGCCAACGGTTTTATCAGTGCTCCGGATACCGGCGACCTGTGAAGTGTCTACTGGCGACAGGTCGTGTCGCAATCACCACTCAGTGCCAACGCCACCCCGGCGGAGTCGATGCGTTACCAGCAGGGGTGGAAGGCACTTAACCGGCTGCTTCATGAGGACAGATCCTTCAGCGGCGGCGAACGTAATTGCGCATTCCTTAACTGCACCGGGGGAGGATTTGCAGACATTTCTGCGGTGAGCGGTTTTGATTTTATGGACGACGCACGCGCGGTGGTGGCAACAGACTGGGACTTTGATGGAGACCTTGACCTGTGGCTCACCTGCCGCACGGCACCGCGCATCAGGTTGCTGGAAAACCGCTCCCGTACCGGGAACTGGGTGGCGCTGAAACTTGAGGGGGACGGGAAAACGATCAACCGTGACGCGCTTGGGGCACGTGCAGAGGTATGGCTTGAGGGAGAAAAAGTGCCGTTGCTGCGCACGGTGCACGGGGGCGATGCCTTCCTTTCACAGGGAAGCTCGTGGCTGCATTTCGGCCTGGGCGATAAGGCAAAGATTGCCAGGGTTGTGGTACGCTGGCCGGGGGGAGCAATCGGGGAGTTCGCGGATATTGAACCCGGGGGATTCTACATCATTGGTATCGAAAGCCCCGTGGCAACGCGTTGGCATTTGCCCGCCGGGCATAAACCACTGCTTGCTGCTGCCCAGGTTCCATGGCCCGATGAGCAATCAGCGCGGGTGGTGTTGCCTGCGCGCCTTCCACTGCCCGCGTTGGAGGGTATTGGTGAGCTTAAGGGGCCCCTGTTGGTCAACCTTTGGTCAAAAACATGCCTTTCCTGCGTGGAGGAACTGGCCGAGTGGTCGGCCGGGGCAGGCCGCCTGAGGGCTTCAGGGTTGCGTGTACTTGCCCTCAATGCCGATGGTGATTCCATAGCGGGCAAGGACTACCCTTTTGAAAGTGCAGCCGTGTCTGCTTCCACGGTGCGCGGGCTTGACCTGTTTCAGCGTGCCATCCTCGATCGCTGGATTCCGTTGCCGGTGCCAAGCAGTTTTTTAATTGATCGTGCGGGACGGGTTGCGGTGATTTACAAGGGACGGGTCGCGGTAGGACAACTTGTGGAGGACTGCAAACTGCTGGACGCACCGCCGCAGGCATGGCGCAACGCCGCGCTGCCATTTCCCGGACGGTTCATTGGGCCGCCGCCAGAACCTCAACCGCTCAGGGTAAGCGGACAACTGGTTGACGCCGCGCAACCGCGTGCAGCGCTGCATTATCTTGAACGCTTTGCCGCAGAGAACCCGATCGGCAATGACGTGAAGGATGTGATTTCCGTGCTGCGTGCCGAACTCGCCCGCCTTGCCGACCCGGGCAAGGCATTGCTCGCGCAGGCAGATGCCATGCGGGATGCCGGCAAAACTGAAGGGGCGATCGCTGCCTACAAAGACATTCTTCGCAAGGCGCCAAAAACAATTCGTGCTGCCGAGAACCTTGCCTGGATATTGGCGGCACACCCTGATGATTCGGTGCGCCGTCCGGCTGAGGCACTCGCTCTGGCCACGCGGCTTGCCGGTACCATAGGCAAGAACAAAAATCCTGAATACCTTGATCTTCTAGGGATTGCGCAGGCAGCATCGGGTAATTTTGCCATGGCTCAGAAGAGTGCGCAGGCAGCCATTGATCTGCTTGGCGACCAGCCTGGAGCTGCCGAAATTAAGGCACGCCTTGCTTCCTATAAGGAGGGGAAATCCTATACTGTGGAATCTTGGCGGAAATAACTCTTCCTGATTGCCGGATGTGTTGCAGTCAGCAATCCTGCAAATCTATTGAGTATAGACTTCGAGTTGGTGGATTGACCAGTGTTTACCGCGTGAATGCCCGTGCTGGCTGATGCGCACATGGCGGGTCTTTGTCGGGGGCAGGACGATTTCAAGAATCGGGCGTTCTCCTGCGCCCTTGGCAACCGGCTTGCTCCACTGCCTGCCGTCGCTGGAGATTTCGACACTGTATTGCCGCGGGTAGTCACCGACTGAACGACTGGAATCAAGCACCAGTGAGGTGAGTTCCCGTTCACTTCCCATGTCAAAGGCGAACCACATGCCGGGTCGCTGGGCCGTGCCACTTGACCAGCGCGATTTAATATCATTGTCGATTGCGGCATTGCAGCCCTCGGCGTGGTGACTGGCGGTGAATTTCCATTTCTTCATTTCCTCGTTGGCAACCGGTGCCATGGCGAGGATTTCCGAGGATTTCCACATCTCCTTGCGATCCTTTATCTGTGCGCGAACGGCGGCGACCTCCGCCGGCGTCACCAGAGAAGCGTTGTTTCCCCAGGACTTGCGGACATAGGTGAGTGTCGAGGCGATCCATTCATCATCGTAAGACTCCAGCGGCAGCATTGGCCCGGGAAACTTCCTGCCGTCGAGTTCTCCGATCATGCCCTTGAGCATGATCCTGATCGGCATGCCCTTCTTGCCGAGCAGGCGCGGGGATCCAACCAGCGGCGCACCAAGGGTCATGCCGGTGCCGGCTACCGGCGTGCCCTTGCCGTTCTCGGCATGGCATGCGACACAAATCGTCTTGTAATTGGTTCGTCCCATGGCCAGGAACCTGTTTTCCTGCCTGTGTTTTTTGGCCTCCTCAATCTGTGAGCGATAGTTGCGGGTGATGACCGCTAATGCCTCGTTTCCCGGGTGTTTTTCCAGCACTTCGCCAATGATTTCACCACCGCCTTCCGCGCCGCTGCGCCCGAGGGAGAGTACCAGCTGGATGGCAACCTCGATATCAGGGTCATCACCCAGCTTAGAGAGCTCACTCATGAGATCATTATTACCGGCCATGAGTGTCGCTTCACAGAGTCGTATTGCGGCAGCCCTGACACGCGGATCTTTATCGACCATTGCTGCGGTGATGACTTTAGAGTCGAATTCGCCGAGTCCATCGAGGGTCCAGAGCGCATGCAGCCGGCCGAGTGGTGTTTTGCCCGTGAGCGCGAGTGATTTCAACTGCGCAACGACCGTCTTGTCAGCACGCACCACGATGAGTTTCTGGGCGGTGTCGCGCCACCATCCGTTGGGGTGTGAGAGGTGCTTGACCAGTTCGGCAGTCGGCGCCTTGAGCATTTGCGGTTTCTTGTCACGCTTGGTTGTGGTGTGGACAACGCGGTAGATGCGCCCGCGCTTGATGTTCTTGTCGAGGCCGTGGTTTTCTACGACGCCGCGCAGGTAGGACCCGGGTCGAACCCAATTTCCCTCCTGGATGATGCCGCGATACATGTCGACGATGTAGAGGCAGCCATCGGGGCCGGTCCCCGCGTTGATTGGGCGGAAGTTTGCATCACGTGAGCGCATGAATTCGGTCCCGGGGGTTGCGTTCTTCACGATAATCTTACCGTTTTCGTTGACCACCTTGGCACGGCGCACCAGGCGCCCGACCGGCTCGGGAATGAAGTAGTCGCCGTACACGTCTGCAGGAAGGCGGTCACCGCGGTAGATGTGCTGACCGGCACAGCCGGTGAAGTTGTTGAGGGTGAGGCTGTCCCTGCGAAAGCGGCCGCCGCCGCCCTGGACATCGGGAATTTGCACCAGCGGGAACACTTCACGGAAACCGGGAGCCTGTTCGCCATGGAGTGATATCTTGCCGTAGATCATCGGTCGCTGAAAACTCATCGCAGGGTTCTCGCCGCCGCCGGTGCAGAAAAAGTTCCGGCCGATGTCATCATGGGTGACTCCCCACTGGCCTGAACCCGCCGGTAGTTGCTCGGCTTCAATATGATCACCAACCCAGCGATAGCGCCTGTTGGTGTAGGTGACATACATCCAGTTGTCGATGTTCCACTCCAGGCCACTGGGCTGGTGCTCAAGGTTGCCGCCGCGCCGGCCGCCCTTGTAGACGAGTTTTTTTTCATCGGCCACACCATCACCGTCGGTGTCACGGTAGGAGTGCAGGTCGAAGGTGTTTGTTTCGCGGATAATCACCCGGTCATCGATTGGCTGGATCATGCGCGGCAGGATTAACCCGTCGACAAAGATCGTGCGTTTATCCACTTTACCGTCGTCATCGGTGTCCTCCAGCAGGATTACGCGGCTTACCGGGTTGTGCTGGTTCTTGCCGTCAATGTCCTGCATGTAGGTATTGAGTTCGGCCACGTAGAGTTTGCCGTCACCGTCCCAGGCAATCGCCGCCGGTTCCTCGATCATCGGCTCGGCGGCAACCAACTCAAGGCGATAACCCTCGGCAATCTCAATCATTGCCATGCTCTCCTCAGGCGGGTAGGTGCGTGCCTTCAGTTCGTATAGCTTTTGGTCAAATGGTGCAGCAAGAGCTGCACCTGCAAACGTCCAGCCCAGCAAAGTAAGGAGGGAAGAGGTTTTCTGGTGCATAATCTTATGAAACATATGGCATGTAAGCTCAGAATCTTTCATTAAAGTATTGGGATAAAGTCTTTTTTGGCTGCTCGAAGTTCATGATCATTCCACAAACACTTCACCGCAGGGCACTTCTTTGCGTTTTCTTGTTTATCAGCTATGCGGCTTATCCGCTTCATGCTGAGCCGCTGCTCTCTCCCGGCGACTTCATTATCGCCATTGATGAGGACTATTCCTCGCGCAGCAGTTCTCCGGCCTTTGAGGAGGTCCCCAATGCCATTGACGGCAACACGAACACCAAATACCTGAATTTTGGCCGCGAGAATTCCGGATTCATTGTCACTCCCGCCTCAGGGGCGGCGGCAATCCAGAGTTTCCGGATTACCACTGCCAACGATGAGCCTCCCCGTGATCCTGCGGGCTATGCGATCTATGGTACCAACGACGTGATCTCCAGCACCAGCCACAGTGCCGGGGATGCCGAGCAATGGACGTCGGTGGCAAGCGGTGAGCGATCACTTCCCGATGCCCGCTTTACTGCAGCACCAGTGGTGAGCTTTGGGAACAATGTAAGCTATTCCTCCTATTGCTTTGTCGTGACGGCACTCAAGGATGCACCCCGCGCGAATTCCATGCAATTCTCGGAGATTGAGTTTTTTACGCAACCCGATGGCCAGGGGCAATCGGTCCTTGCGCCTGGTGACCCGATCATTGCAATCCACCGGGGATCACCCGAGAGCGATTCCCCGGTGAATGAGGAAGTTTTCCGTGGCATTGACGGCAATACCAGCACCAAATACCTGAACCGTGGCTGCGAGAATTCCGGCTTCATCGTTACACCCGGCATCGGCCGCTCAGCGGTGAGTGGCTTCACAATGAGTTCAGCCAACGATTTCGCTGAGCGTGACCCGGTTCGCTGGGAATTATTTGCCACCAATGACCGCATCCGCAGTGTTGAACATTCCGCTGGCAAAGCAGAACAGTGGATTCCGGTCGCCTCAGGAAGCATTGCCCTTCCGTCCGCGCGGCTTGCCGAGGCACCCCCGGTAACTTTCAACAACTCGACAAGCTATACATCGTACAAGTTCCTTGTCCGCACAGTGAAGTCGGTTGCCGGCGCGAACTCCATGCAGTTCTCGGAGATCCAGTTTGACGGTTTGCCTGGATCCGGCAAGGCACTGGAGATCAAGTCTGTCCTTTATGACAGGGATGCTGATACGCTGACCCTTTGGTGGGTATCCGAGCCGGGTCAGACATACACACTTTTCTATTCTTCCGACCTTACAGACTGGGAGGTTGATGTGGATGACAGTATTCTATCCGGTGGTGATATAACCTCCTTTGGCCCCTTTGAAGTCATAAATCCGGCATCTACCACGGGTTTTTACCGCGTGCAGCGCAATTAGTGCCCTGTTTTAATCCGCGACGGGTGATGATTCGCTCTTGTTCAGCCGGGTAAGCGATGTTTGGTATGCTGCGAATGCCTGATGAATCTGATACAGTTCCCAAAAGCACCGAAGCTGAGCTTATTGCTGTCCGGCGGGAGAAGCTAGCGCGCCTGCGTGAGCTTGGAGTCAATCCCTTCGGTGGACGCTTTGAGACTGATCACGAGATTTATAATCTGCGGGCCAATTTTGAAGAGGGGGTAAAGGTAAGGATTGCCGGGCGCATTACAGCGCACCGGGACATGGGAAAGAGCCATTTCTTTGATGTTTCCGATTTTCGCGGGCGTATCCAGTGCTACCTGAATGCCAAGGCACTCGGTGATGAGCAGCTTGAGATATTCAGTCAGCTTGATCTTGGTGACTGGATCGGCATTGAGGGAGAGACCTTCAATACCAAGGTGGGTGAACCGACGGTCAAGACAGAGGCATTTCAAGTGCTGTCGAAATCGCTGCGGCCGATGCCCGATAAATACCACGGGCTCGCTGACAGGGAAACCCGCTATCGGCAACGATATCTCGACCTGATGTCCAATGAGAGCAGCCGCGAGATTTTCCTGAAGCGTTCGCTGATGGTCAATGAGATCAGGAGTTTCCTTCAGCAGCGCGGCTTTATTGAGGTCGAGACCCCGATGCTGCAGGACGTCCCGGGCGGCGCGGCTGCACAGCCCTTTGAAACCTTCCACAATGCGCTCGATATGCCGCTCTATATGCGCATTGCGCCCGAGTTGTTCCTCAAGCGCCTGCTGGTGGGCGGTATGACCAGGGTCTTTGAACTTAACCGTAATTTCCGCAATGAGGGAATCAGCCGCCGGCACAATCCTGAGTTTACCATGCTTGAGGCGTACTGGGCATATGCCGACTTTGAGGACATGGCTGACCTTGTCGAGGAGATGGTCTGCAGCATGGCTGAGAAATTCTGCGGCGGACTGGAGATTGAACATCGCAACGGCGAGGGCGAGGTGACGAGGACGATTAACCTTGAGCGGCCGTGGAAGCGCGTGCCATACCGTGATCTCATCAGGGGCGTTGCCGGCGAGGACTGGTTCGAGATTTCCCCGGAGGAGCGTCGTGGAAAATGTGCCGGACTGGGTGTCGAGATATCCGCGGATATGGAGGATTATGAAATTACCCAGCAGGTTTTCGAGAAACTTGTCGAGGAGCATACCTTTGATCCGCTTTACGTGATCCATGTGCCCAAGGAACTGGTACCGCTTGCCAAGCAGAACACTTCTGATGATTCGCTCGTCGACGTGTATGAACTGATCATCAACGGCCAGGAGATATCCCCCGGGTATTCCGAGCTCAATGACCCGGACGTGCAGCGCCAGCGCCTGGAGCAGCAGGCGGGGGGGGAGACGCAGAAGGTTGATGAGGAGTTTCTGCTTGCCCTTGAGCACGGCATGCCCCCGGCCGGCGGTATCGGGGTGGGCATCGATCGCCTGGTAATGATGCTGACCGGGGCTGAATCAATCCGTGATGTGGTGCTTTTTCCCCAGTTGAAGCGATCCGCAGGGGACGATTGACTTGAATTAAATTCTTCGCCATCCGTTCCCCCTTTTTGGTAGTCCAAGATTTACCTGCACTCAAGTGCTCAAGAACTTCAGCCTTTTTATCGCCCTCCGCTATCTCAAGCCGAAGCGGACCTATGTCTCGATCATTACCCTGATCTCGATTGTCGGCGTGGCGCTCGGGGTGACGGTACTTATCGTGGTGATTGCGGTGATGACCGGTTTTGAGAAAAGGCTCGAGGAACTTATCCTGGGCTTTGAACCTCACTTGCGGGTGGAGCAACATCGCGGAGTGGAGACCCGGGATCCTGATAGCGAGGAAGGCAGATGGGACATTGTGATGCAGGAGCTCAGGGAGATCCCGGAGGTTGTGTCCGCAGCTCCTTACGTGATGGGACAGGTGTTACTTCAGTTCGGTCCGCAAGATGCCCGGCGTCAGGCGGCACTGATGATGATGGGCGTGGAACAGGACGGGGGTTCACTGGACAAACGCATCGGGGAGATTATCCAGGCAGGTGAGTTTGATCTTGGATACAGGGCGGAAGAGGGAAAATTCGGGTGTCTGGTTTCCCTGCAGTTCGTGCGCAACAATCCCGGCATCGGGCTGGGGGCACATATTGAAGCCTTCTCGACCGTTGACATTGCGCCGATTGTTGGTGATCTCCTCGCGGCGACGGATGATGAGCAACTCAGTGATGAGCAACTCCGGGAAAAAGTCAAGGAACTCACCGCAAGCATCCAGACGCCCAAGGACCTGGTAGTTACCGGGATTTTTGATTCGGTGCGCTATGGGGACATGATCCTGGTACCGCTGGAAATCGGGCAGGATCTTTATGAGCTCGATACAGATGTCCACGGTATTTCCCTTGAATTAAAGGATCCTTTCAGGGCGGATCTGGTCAACGGCGACTCGATTCGTTCGACACTCCCCGCCAACTGGGTTTCGGAGACCTGGATCCAACGTAACAAACAACTCTTCGACACGGTGCGAAACGAGCGGGGCATGATGTATTTCGTATTGTTCTTTATCATTCTCGTGGCGGCTTTCAGCACGATGAACACGATGATTACCGTGACTGTCCAGAAGCGACAGGAGATCGGCGTCATGAAGGCCCTGGGAGCCCGGGTTTGGCAGATTGTCGGGGTTTTTATCGGGCAGGGGATGATTGTTGGGCTTGTCGGTTCCCTGTCGGGGTTGGGGGTCGGTGCACTGGTGCTGCATTATCGCAACACATTGCGCGATTTTTTGGCGCAGAGGATGGGTTTGGAAATTTTTCCTGAGGAGATGTATGGAGTGTCCGAGATTCCGGCACAGATTGTGACCGGTGACATTGCCATCATCTGTGTCGGGGCGTTTGTCCTTTGCACTCTGGCTGCATTGCCGCCTGCTTACATGGTGGCCCGCCTGGATCCCGCCAAGGCACTGAGGGATTGAGGCACCTATGCACGATATCCCGTGCTCTTCAGCGTTTTGTTACCCTCAGGCGCAGGTATTGCCTGGGCGAGTTGGCGACGGGAACCAGTGAGCGGGCAATGATTACAGTGGTGCCGTCCGGTTGCGGGAGGCGCTCATCAATTTGCCTGGTGAAAGTGTCACCGCTTTTCCATGTGGTCAGGTCTGTGGAGATCTCGATGGTGTAGATGATGTCGTCTGCAGAGAGATTCCGTGAGTAATCGAGACTGAGGTGGCCGTCCTCAATGCCGGTATGCAATGAGGTGGACGGCCCCATTGCGTATGCGAGGATGTCCCCGCCGGTGAAGGATGTGGCATCCGAGGAGCCGGGATTGCCCCCCGGGCGGCTGCTTGAGCGCCAGCTTGACGGCAGGCTCGGGTTGAGTTGTAACCCGGGAGCGATCCTGACAAGGCTAGGGCCGTTGCCGTCGGGTGCCTCGGGCCACGGAGCGCGGTCATTGTAGCTGAAGCTCTCAATGATGGCACCTCCGGTATCAAGCAGGGTGAGTTGCTCGCCGCCATTGTCGAGGTTGCCGGCGTAGTCGGCGGGAGTCAGGACGATGCGGGCATCCCCGGCAAGCTTACTGGCGAGCGGGAAGGTGTAGGTCAAGCCGGCGGAGAAACTCACGCCGGCGAGTTGCACCGGGCCACTGGAAATATTCATAAGCTCAATGAATTCATCGGCTTCTTCCGCACCGGCCGGGTTGTAGTGTATTTCCGAGATGACCAGGTTGGTTGTATTCGCCGGCGAGCCGACGATAAACCCGGCGCTGTTGAGTGCCGACCAGGTGCCGTTTTCCAGGACGCGGGCGTTCACCTGTCCGCTGGAGGTTAGTTTTACCGGGTTATTGTAGACTTGCGCTGACTGTGAAACGCCGTTGATGAAACTCGTTGCATAGGTGATCAGCGGGACAATAAGAAAATCGCTGCTGCCCGGTGAGACGTTCATCCCCTGTATTGCCAGCATGTTGCTGCCGATTCGCAGGTCGGGAATTGCGGCCGAGATGTCAAGCTGATCATAGACCAGGGCCTGTGAATCGGGGTGACTTGTCGTTGCGCGTGAGTTCCAGGCGAGGGTCGCCGGATTGTTCCTGCCACCGACAGACCTGCCGTTGATGAAGGCACTGTAGCCGTCATCGTATTTCATGTTCAGCGTAAGTTTCGCGATGCTCCCGAGGGTGGCCTGGTCGGGAACGGAAAACGCCACCCTGATGAGGCAGGATGGGTTCACCCCGTTCATCTCCGGGACATAAAGGTTGGTCAGGGGATCATAATGGGCCACAGTGCTTTCAAAGCCGATACCGGTTGCGCCACTCTGCCAGTTGGAGTCATCGAAGCTGTTTTCCGTCCAGTTTGTCCCGAGGCCGCCGTCAGTGACCTGCACGAGGGCGGTGGCCGGCGCATTTTCTTCCAGCAGTAAAATGTCCTCCGGAGCACCGGCAGTTGTGCGCGGGTCGGTTCTATCAAGAGTGAAATAGATGATGCCGCCGGCATTGGGATTGGTCATCGACAGGAGGAACCCGGCAGGCACTAGCCCGCCGTGTTTGCTGTAGTCGGGCGGGGCGCTATTCGGATAAAGGCCGCGATTGCGCAGTTGATTGACGACGATGTCGCGCCGCTGCTGCAGGTAAGTGTCAATGATCCACTGCTGGTCGGGCAAATAGTGGTCGTTCCTGGTATAGAGGTCGTATTGCGACGAGTTCCACTGTGAGCCGGCCTGCACATCGCGGCGGAAGTCTCCCCAGCGTGCGGACTCGGCGACGATCGGCAAATTCATGTCATCCGAGCGGTGCCGCCAGATGGAGGTTGCACCCTCGGGACTGAGTGGTCCACCGTTGAACATGTGCAGCCGGACGTGATCGGCGAACTGCAGGCGGTATTCCTCATTGTTTCTGAGATCCTGATGGATGCCGCTGGGCCGGTTGTTGCCGTTCTTTGAGGTGACATCGGCGTTTAGCGCGGCCGACAACGGGGCGGGGTTCTGGATTGCTCCGGCGCCGTTCGGTGAGATGGCGAACTCGCTATCCCAGGGAAAGAACCGGAATGGCTCGCCGCCGGGACCCTGCCCGGCAGCACGCCAGTTGTGGCCGTCCCAGTCCCTGTTGCCGGTATAGAAGTTCATCAGCATGTAATCAATGAAGGCATTGATATCCAGGTGTTCGCCGAGTTCCTTGTAATTGTTGGGGTCAGAGATATTGCCGGCGGCCAGCGAGGCCATCCTGTTGTAGGCAACTGTGCTGCCGTTGGCGGCTTTACCGGAGTTGATCGCATCATAGCCGTCCTGGGCATTCCCGAAATACGAGGTCATGTAATCGGCGTCGGGACGCTCGTGCAGGTGGTAAATTCCCCAGTAGAGGCCGTTGATGTAGAGGTGAACCCAGCGTCCGTGTGTACCGGGATTTCCCATCGCCAGGTAGAGATCGTTGGCGAACTGGTCGCGGTTATACTGTGCATGGCGCGACTGGAAGTAATGGCGATGCACCCAGCCGAAGTTGTATCCCGAGCGCAGTTGCAGGAAGTCGAACTCATCGGTGGCAGTGTCGCTGCCGGGCGCGTCCCTGAATACGTCATAGCGCAGCTTTCCGGGTCCGTATTGTTTGCGAAAACGCAGGCTCATGCTGTGTTTGGGAGTGTCCGGGTTGCGGCTGCTGCCGCCCTGGATGCGCAGTCCCGCCTCGATCTGGAAGCCTTCCTCGCTGTCATCGTGCGCCATCAGTTCCGCCGAGACAGCGCGTTCCCAGGCATCTCCCTGGCTTTGCGGGTTCTGGTATAGCCCCTGTGCCCCGTAGAAATCATCCGGGTCAATGGCAACCGAGAGGGTTGGGAAGGCCTGCAGGGCGGGGATCAGTTCAGTTGCGTAGTCGGGGTCATTGACGATGTCAGGATCCATCCCGTAGTCGGCGGGCCTGCCGGCCCAGGTGCGGGGCAGACCCGGCGGGTTGTCTGGCTGGGCCAGGACATCGGAGAGGAAGAGGTAGCTCTGGGTGTCAATGTCCGTTGGTGCAAAATCGTCCTTATAAGCTGCGGCGCGCACAACGGTGGTGGAAGTGATCCTCAGCGGTGCGGTGTAGGGAGTGCCGTTATCCGGCGAGGGGGCACTGCCATCGGTTGTGTAGTAGATTGCGGCTTCATCGGTCGCGCTGCTGATGGCGAGGTCAAAGGGCGCGGAGAAGAAACCGCGGTTGACGCTGAACTTGGTGTCCTCAACAAATCCCACTACGCCGGCGGGACTGTTTACGGAGCGTGGTGTCGGCTCAGTGAAGAACCCCTCAGGTCCGTAGGACACGTCCTCGGGAATGAGGGGGAACCGGGGGGCAAATTCATGGATGACGGTCATGCCGTCGGCGGCAACAAGAGCCAGATATTCGCCGCTGCTGTTGAGAGAAAAACTGGTGTGCAGGTTGCCTTCGGGATCAATATAGTTTGCTACCTGCTGGCCGGAGGCAAAGACGACAAGGTATTCTCCGCCTGCCAGCAGCGTGCCCTGTGGGAATGGCCACTTATCGGGTTCAAGCGGGTCGTCTGTCAGGTGGTAACCGGAGATATCCAGGTTCGAAAGGTTGGGATTGTGGATTTCAATCCAGTCACTGGCATTACCGTCGCCGTCGAGCAGGCTGTCGGAATTGCTCGCAACAAACTCGGAGATGCGCGCAGGGAGGGACTGGCTATTCACGGTGACCTGCGTGGTGGCCGTGACTGTGCCCTCGGCGTTGGTTGCACTGAGGATATAGATCTTCGTGGCGGTGACGGTGACCTGTGTGTCACCGCTGATGCTCACAGGCCCGACATCGGGTGTGATTTCCACGGCACTGGCGTTGGAGACATCCCAACTCAGGGTGACAACGTCACCGCTTGCCGCATTTGCCGGGCTTGCGGTGAAACTTTGCACCTCGGGCACAGGCGCAGGTGGATCAAAGGCAAGCGCGCCAATGTTGTGTATCCTGGCAACTTGTTCATCGCTGAGGACACCGAATGTGTCGCCGGTCTGGAAGATTGAGAAGTCATCAAGTATACCGCCGAAGTCATTGGACCCGGAGGCGCCGGCATCATCAGCGGCAATGAAAGCCCCGCTGCCGTGGATGGTGATAGGGCCTGTGCCAAGTGAGTTTGCCGACCGGGTGGCGGCCGTGACGGTGTTGGCAGGAATATGATCGCTGCCGGCGGGGATGACGGTTATTTTCAGGGCCGTGCCGTTGCCGAGGCCTGAGTCATATCGCACGGCACAAAAATACCAGTTGCCGGCCGTGAGGTTGAGAGGATGGGTGAGTGAGGTGCTGGTTGAGCCGTTGCCGTCGCGCAACAGGACACGCAGGCTGTCTCCCGGTGAGCTACCAAGGTCGATGCGGATACCGTTACCGTCGTTGCCAGTGCCGGCCAGGCTCTCGTAGATACGGTCAAACGGGTCGAGTGTGGCCGGTTGCATCCACCAGGTCATGGTCCACTGGTCACTTGGCCGGGCTGCCTGGCTGGTGCCGATGTTTAATCCGCCGCGCAGCCCGAAATGATATGCGGTGTCGAGATGAGGCATTGCCGAAGTCACCCCCTTGGAGAGATTGGCTGCCCCGCCAATGATGTTTCCCGGGTTGTTGCCCAGCGAGTCAACGGCAGGGGAGGCGCTATCATCTGTCTCGTCGAGGGCGTAGTGGGCGACGAGGTCGGCGTGGCAAAGAGGAAGTGATGCAAGCAGAGAGGCGAGCAGGAGATTGACAGCTTTAAACGCGGACATTTCGTGGGGATGGGGGAGAACAGGGGATGGCGTGGTGGGGATCCTGCCGTTAACCTATGGTTACACGGTTTCCTTTCTTGGTCAGGTAGTTTTACGGGAGGTCATGACAACCTGGCCTGGTGCGTATTGTATTTGTCTGTGCGTTAACTTATCTCCCGAAAACGCCTGCACAGGAGTGACTGCAGGGCGGGGCGAATTCCTTCAGGGCAGTTTCCAGTCCACCCCGGCTTCCTGAACATTGCCGAACTTGTCGTCATAGCGCACGAAGCCGTTCTTGACCCCAAACTCGTGAACCAGCCGGGTGACCTTCACGTCATAACAGCAGTATTCGGCCACTTCCCGGCATTTGCCCTCACGCCACCACTTGATTGCATCAAGGCCCTGGGCGGTCTTGCCGGTGCCAAGTGAGGCGGAGGCGACCGAGTCCAGTTTCATCCGGCGGCCTACCTGCTCCTCAATGCTGACCATCAGGTCGAGGCTGAAGCAGCGGTCAGCCAGGCAGATGGGCTGATACCCCTCAAGGACCGCGTAATCGAAATTAATGTGGTTAAAACCGATCACGAGGTCGGCCTTCATGAGCTGTTTGATCAGTTCATTGACGCGATGTTCCGGGTAGGCGATGTATTTTTCGGTCTGTGTGCTGTAGGTGACACCGACCGACATCTTCATATCACTCTTGTTGTTCCAGCCGCCAACGTCATTGGCGGAGCGGATGGTTTCCAGGTCAAAGTAGACGTAGTCTTGCGGCATCTTTAAGGGGCGAGAGTTTGGTTCCTATGGTGTATACGATGGCAACTCGGGTTTTCCTAACAAGTGGTAGAGAGCCACCCAACTGCCGGAAAAAATGAATATTCCGATGATTATTCCCAGAGGATTCACAGGATGATGCGTGACTGTCAGGTTTTGCTTTTTGTCCCAGTATGTCTTTCCCTGTTTAGTTAGCGTCAAGTAGGCAAGAAAATTACAGATGATTTGAGAGATTATATAGTTCAGCCCCATGCCAAAAACAAAGACGCCGAATGATCGCTGGAGGGCTGAAGAAAAATCAAGGCGTTCTCCACTCTCTTTTTGAATTTTGATATTGAAGCTCCATTTTCCCGGGGTGGTATTTGTGCAGGTCAGCAACAGTGTTTCAGTGATGACCCATGAAACAGCCATGGCTGCAAAGAATACAGCCACGTCGGTGAAGTTGGGAGCGGTACCCGTCCCGAACAGCATGGCATTTAATGTCTCGCTCCCCAGATATTGATGCATCAACAGTATTCCCGGCGCCAGTAGGATTGGCGTATCAATCAACCTTGCCCAGAAGCGAAGCCATGGCCGTGGTTTCTCTGTGTTCAGGACTCCGACCCGTTGAGAAAGGATTTCACGCTCGTCCTCGTTGATGGTGATTTCATTGGCCCCTGCGTCCGCAATATAGACTTCTATGCTGTCTTTCAGGGGATCCAGATCGCGCAGCGGCTGCCATTCTTCCATGCCCTTTGCCCATGCCCTGGTTTCGGGCGTGATGTCCCCGCGGCGCAATTTTTCGTGCACATCGTAAATTGTGAGCGGCCCGATTTTTTGCCCGTCTATGTGAAGAAATATTTCCATTCAGTCAGTGGCGTAACATCCGTCAATTCCCGATGACTTGGCAACTCAAATGACAAGCCATTGCTGCTCCCTGGGCGGGGCATATCATTTTTGAACTCTCCCCTGGCAGGCAGCGGTGACCCATTGCTTTTTTTTCGCGAAGAATCGCGAACGGTACAGGTGTGGATTTGTCTATGGATTGGCATGCTTTTGGCAGGCTGTTGCTTACTTAATAACTGCTTGCGCTGAAGGGTTTAGTATGGTAAATGATAATGAGTCTCAATACCAAACTGATCTTTTGATGCCGCCTCGCCTGATGAATTCGAAATTTCGCCTGCCACTTCCTGCGGCCTTCCTGTCAATTGCCGTAGGCTTTTTACTGACAAAAGTCGCCATTGCCTCAGAGGTTAACGTCTACACGCATCGCCATTATGAGGCTGATGATGCGTTGTATGCCAAATTCACAGGGCAAACCGGTATTAAAGTCAATATTGTAAAGGCTTCTGCTGATGCCCTGCTGGAACGGATCAAGGCGGAGGGGAAGAACTCGCCGGCGGACCTGTTGATTACCGCCGATGCCGGCCGCCTGGTGCGCGCCAAGGCTGCCGGTGTATTGCAACCGGTCACCAGTGCCAAACTGGCGGCACAGGTTCCGCAGAACATGCGCGATGGCGACAACAACTGGCATGCTTTCACAGTGCGGGCACGGGTCCTTGTCTATTCAAAGCAACGGGTGGAACCCTCTGAACTGGATTCCTATGAGGATCTTGCCGACCCGAAGTGGAAAGGACGCATCGTAGCGCGATCCTCTTCCAATATCTACAACCAGTCCTTGCTGGCTTCCATCGTTGCCGCCGCGGGCATGGAGAAAGCTGTCAGCTGGGCAATGGCAGTGCGCGGCAACATGGCGCGTTCGCCGGAAGGCAGTGATCGTGATCCGATACGTGCTGTCGCTGCAGGAATTGCCGACGTGGCCATTGCCAACACTTACTATGTTGGGTTGCTGGCGAATTCTCCCAATCCGGAAGACCGCGCGGTGGCCGGGAAAATCGGTGTGTTTTTTCCCAATCAGAACGGCCGCGGGGCGCATATTAATATCAGTGGCGGCGGTGTGGTCAAGAGTGCCCCGAACAGGAACAACGCGATCAAGCTGCTTGAATTCCTTACCGGACCGGAGGCCCAGGCGAGTTTTCCCCTGACCACTTACGAATACCCGCTTGATATTTCCGCCACTCAATCAAAACTGCTGAAGTCCTGGGGTGAATTCAAGGCGGATGCCTTGTCGCTGCAGACGCTTGGGGAGAAGAACGCTGACGCGGTGAGGATCTTTGCACAGGCTCGCTGGAAGTAGCAGGTAGAGAGCAGGATCCTTGAGCCGACCGGTCACCATTGTTCGCCGCCTGCATCCGCTTGCCGGATCGGCGTGGTGGATCGGTGCAACGTTAATCGCGCTGTTAATTGCGGTGCCGCTGGCGGTAGTGGTGGTGACCCTGTTCGATGCTCCAAGCGATGCCTGGAGGGAGGTGGTGGGCTATGGCGTGCTGGGCACTTATGTGCAGGGAACGGTTATCATGTTGCTGGGAACCGGCTTACTGGCATCAGTTTTCGGGATTGGGGCAGCCTGGACTGTAACTGTCTGGGAGTTTCCAGGGAGAAGGTTCTTTTCACTGGCGCTGATGTTTCCGATGGCCATCCCGACTTATGTCGCGGCTTACTCCTATGACTTCGCCAAGCACGAGTTGCGTGATCCCCTGATGCTGTGGGTGCGTGAGCGTTTCGGGGCGGAAGCGATGTCGGATGCCAACGGTATTTTCAATTATGTCCTGGCAACTTTTGTAATGGCACTGGTTCTCTACCCCTATGTCTACATTGCCGCCCGGGTCGGCTTTGCCGAGATATCCGGTACCTACATTGAGAACTCGCGATTACTTGGCCGCAGCCTGTGGCGCAGCCTGTTCTCGGTGGGATTGCCACTGGCCCGTCCGGCGATCATCGGCGGGCTGCTGCTTGTTCTGCTGGAGGTCATGAATGAATACGGGGCAATGCTTCATTACGGTATCGAGACGCTGACTATAGGAATTTTCAACCAGTGGTATAACTGGAAAGACACGGATTCCGCCATCCGACTGGCTGGTGTGGCAATGTTGGTGGTATTTGCAATCATTATTGCGGAGATGATTCTGCGCGGCCGTTCCCGGTTTCATGCCCATCATGGCGCACGGCGTAACCTGGCCGAGAGACCAAAGACTGCATTTGGAACTTCAATTGCCTTTGGATTTTGCTCGTCACTTTTGTTTTTCGCTTTTTTACTGCCCCTGTGGCAGCTTTTGAAACTTGCCTGGCACGGTATTGAGAAGGTGCAGATTGGTGAACTTTTGCACCCGGTTTTCGGGAGTCTTTCGATGGCAGTGCTCGCGAGCCTTGTGATTCTCACTGCGGCGTTGTTTCTGGCCTATGCGGCCCGTATTTTTCCCGGATTGGCCATGCGGTTGCTCTCCAAGATGTGTATGCTCGGTTATGCGCTGCCAGGGGCGGTGGTGGTGATTGCCATGTTGGCCTCGGTGGCCGCCCTTTCCAGGATGGTGGCTGCTGATGAGCTTACCGCCATCCTGTTTACTGCCACGCCAATCGGCCTGGTGATGGCCTATGCGGTAAGATTCATGACTCCGGCCCTGGCTCCGCTTGAGGCAGGCATGGCCGGTATTCACCACAGTATGGATGAGGCTTCACGTATTCTCGGGCGTTCCTCCTGGGGCAGTTTCTTTCGGATTCACCTACCGCTGCTGAGATTGCCATTGCTGGGCGCGCTGATTGTTCTGTTTGTGGATATTCTCAAGGAATTGCCCCTGACACTGGTGCTCAGTCCGCCGAACGTTGAGACGCTGGCGACCCAGACTTTCGGCCTGATGCATAAGGAGGAACGGCTGGCGGAGGGGTCTCTCCCGGCGTTGATATTGGTGCTTTCAGGATGCGTGGGAGTGTTTATCTTACACCGCCTGATCCGCCGGTCGCAGACGGTGTAAGTGATCATATGCCCGAGTCACTTGAAATAGAGGGAATTTCCAAATGTTTCCCGCGAACCGCACGGCCGGCACTCGATGGCGTGTCGATTGTGCTTGGGAATGCTGATATCATGGCGCTGGTCGGGGAGAGCGGCAGCGGCAAGACGACATTACTGCGCATTATTGCCGGGCTTGAGCAACCTGACACGGGTACCGTTGCCATTGGCGGAGAGCTTGTTTATGACGACGGTTACTCGGTGCCGCCAGAACAGCGGAATATTGGGTTTGTTTTCCAGGATTATGCCCTTTTCCCCCATCTCAATGTGCGCAAGAATCTTCTCTATGGTCTGCACCGGATGTCTCAAAAGGCCGAGCGCGAGGAGCGCGTGGCTGAGATTGTCACACTCGCCGGCCTGGACGGACTGGAGAAACGCTTTCCCCACGAGCTTTCAGGCGGACAGCAGCAACGTGTTGCTCTAGCGCGTGCGCTGGCACCGCGACCACCCTTCATTCTACTTGATGAACCCTTCAGTAATCTTGACCCGATGCGCAAGGATGCCCTGCGTGATGAATTGCGGCGTATTGTAAAGAGCAGCGCAACCTCGGCATTGATAGTTACTCATGATACCCGTGATGCGCTTGCGGTTGCCGACACCCTGGCGGTTTTGAAGGAGGGAAAATTGCAGCAGGTCGGGAGCCCGGAGCGCGTGTATTTTCATTCCACCAGCGAGTATACGGCGAGCCTGTTCGGCAAGGTTAACCGCATACCCTGCCAGCTTCTCGAGGGAAAGGACGCGCCGCATGGTGCGCCGGACATATTGGTAAGACCTGCCGATCTTGAGATTACCCGGGATGGTTCCGGTGGCGGACACATTGTCGGCAAAGTGATTGCTTCCAATTTTCGTGGTGATTTTCATGAGGTAACCCTTGAATGTGCGGATATTGCCACGGGCAGTGGCGATGCCACTCGTGTCACGATCTATGTCGGGGCGGACCGTAAGCCTGCCCTTGGAGATACCGTTACAGTCAGGCGTTCGCGGCGGGAGGAAGATTAACGTTTCTGGGGCCGGTTCGCCAGCCGGGCAGGCAGGCGGTGCGTATTGATCTCTTTTATTGAAGGGTTCGACAGTCGCCGAGATTTGAGTGAATGTTGTATCCTGAAGAAGCTACACGAGGGAAAATTAAATGAAGCATTGGCTTGCTTCGGGTTAGAATCTTTTCGCTCCGGCCAGCAGGAGGTAATTGATATTCTACTCAGCGGGCGTAGTGCCCTGGCCGTGTTCCCGACAGGTGGCGGGAAATCCCTGTGTTACCAGTTGCCGGCACTGCTTCTGGATGGTGTGACACTGGTCATTTCACCGCTTATCGCCTTGATGAAAGATCAGGTGGATGTCCTCAGGGGCAGGGGGATTGAGGCAGCTCGCCTTGATTCCAGCCTTTCAGGGCAGGAAGTGGAGGATGTCTGGCATGGTCTTCAATCAGGCGGGATCAAGTTGCTTTATGTGGCTCCCGAGAGATTGGCCAACGTCAATTTCAGGGAAAGGTTGAAGGCAGTGAAGATTGCGATGCTGGCGGTGGATGAGGCACATTGTATTTCCGAGTGGGGGCACAATTTCCGGCCTGATTATCTTAAACTGGCTGATTTTGCGAAAGAATTGCGTGCGGTCAGGGTGCTGGCACTGACTGCCACGGCGACACCGAAGGTCAGTGGCGACATCTGCAGGTGCTTCGGGATCAATCAGGACGAGCATGTGCAACTTAGTTTCCGTCGTGACAACCTTGCCATCAAGGTGACGCCCTGTGCGGCCTGTGACCGGGACAGGCTTCTGTTGGATCGTATCAGTTCGGGGGCAGGAGTTACAGTGGTTTACGTGACCCTGCAGTTAACTGCCGAGAGGGTGGCGACATTCCTTGCTGCAAACGGCGTCAATGCAAAGGCCTATCATGCCGGTTTGCGTGATGCCTATCGTGCTGAAGTGCAGGATGAATTCATGAGTGGAAAACTTGAAGTGGTGGTGGCCACCATTGCCTTCGGCATGGGCATCGACAAGGCTGATATCCGCAGTGTCTATCACTATAACCTTCCGAAGAGCCTTGAGAATTATGTCCAGGAGACAGGTCGTGCCGGCAGGGATGGCGGGCAGTCCTCTTGTGAACTTCTTGCCTGCCTGGATGACCGCATTGTGCTGGAGAATTTCATTTACGGGGACACCCCGACAGCGATGGCTGTGCGTGGGATTCTGGACTGTTTATTGCGCCAGGGGGAGGAGTTTGACGTATCACACTATGAACTTTCCACCATCTATGACATACGCCCGCTGGTTGTCGCAACCATCATGACGTATCTTGAGTTGCGGGGGAGGATTGCGGCAACTGCGCCGTTTTACAATGTCTACAGGATTGAGTTCCTGCGCGATGAGGATGCCCTCCTTGCCGGATATGATGCGCCACGAAGATCTTTGCTGAAGAGGATTTTTGCAGCAGGAAAACGCGGGCGCAGGTGGTTAATCCTGACGATAGCAGAGGTTGCCGGGCGGGTTGGGGAAGAAGCGTGCGAGGTGCGCAGGGTGATACGTCACCTGGAGGAAGCCGGTGACATCCTGATCAGGCCATCGGGGTTGAGGCAGGGGTATCGCTTGTTGGATGCTGCAGGTGATGTTGGTGAACTGGCCTCGGAATTCCAGGAGTTCTTTGCGCGACGTGAGCAACAGGATATTGCGAGATTGAACAAGGTCGTGGAATTTGCCACAGAGGCGAATTGCCGGGGGCGGGTAATCCTCGAGTATTTTGGCGAGTCGCCGGGCGGGGATTGCGGCCAATGTGACGTGTGTGGCGGCAGTGAGCTTGCCGGTGAACTGCCAGGCTCCGTGCCGGGAGAGATAACCGCAGATGAAATTAAGGCGGTGCATGACCTCACCGCAGAACATCATGCTTCCCTTAATTCACCCCGCCAGATTGCACGGTTCCTGTGCGGCTTACGGAGCCCGGCAACCAGTCGCGCCAGGTTAACCCGTCATGACTACTTCGGGTTATTGGAACATTTGCCGTTCTGTGAGGTTCTTGCCCTCGCTGAATCGTTGAACCTGGGTTAATGGAAGCGCTCTGCCGGATGTGGTGGCGTCTTAGGTTGTCGCTTTGGCTAAAGCCGGTTGTAGAGTTCGCGCAGGCGTTCAAGGTGGATACCTTCAGGCTGTTTCTCAAAAAGCCATTCCAGGTCATCCTTGGCTTTGTTGCCCTGTCCATTCTGCACATGAAGCAGTGCGCGACTGAGATGCTCCTGGGCATCATCAGGATCGAGGGCAATCAACAGGTCAACATAGCGCAGGGCGGCAGGGTAGTCCTTAGCCTCAATACTGATACCCTTGAGGTTGTAGATCATGCGCTGAATAATCGAGCGCTTGTCTGAAGGCGGGTAATCGGAGATGGCACCGTCGCCGCCGAAGGAACGGATGATCTTGTTGGCTTCCTCCGTTGTCAGGAGCTTGCCGCGCTCGAAGGCATCGATAATTGTTTTTTTCCCGTCCTCCTCGTAGCATACGACGAAGTGTCCGGGGAGCCCGAGTCCCTTAAGGTCGGCGTCCAGGTGCCCTGCGAGCTCAATGAACAGTATAGAGAGGGTGATGGGTATTCCCTCACGATCATCGATGACTTCATTCAGGTAACTGTTGGAGCGGTTGTAGTAATCTGCCCGGCTGCCGTGGTAGCCATTGTCTTCGAAGAGATATTCGGAAATGGCCGCTACCTTTTCCCTGGTGGACGCGTCCTTGCCGACTTTCCGTGAAAGCTCGCCGGCCATGCGCTCAATTTCCTCGTGGTAAGCGGCGATATCGAGATCCGGGTTGTCATGTTTTGCCAGCAGCAGCGCACAGGTGATCAGGTCGGTTTCCTGTTTCTTTGCCAGTTCATCGATGAGTTGCTCCTGGATACCGCGGCGGTGGACATCATCCGCTGTCTGTTCAAGTGCCTTGAGGGTGGCGGCAAGTTCCTTGATTTTTCTTTGCAGCATAAGGCGGCCGAGATCGGCGTTATCCGCCAAGCCGGCGACTGCCTCAATGTCCCCGGGATCTTCGGTAAGTTTTTCAATGTGGGCCCTGAGTTTGGCTAGGGTTTCCTCAGGCGCAGCGTCCCGGGCGAGGTCCTTGCCGGTCTCGAAGCGCTTGAACTCCGCCTCTGTGGAGCGGAACTTCGCCAGTCCCGCCCTGCCGCCGCGCAGCACGCCATCCTCAAGCTCGAGGATTTTTTCCCCGTTCACGAACCCGGTGATCTTTTTTTCAGCCACGCGCACGCGGATGCGGTTCCATTCGCCGGGACGATATGATTTTGTTGAAACCTGTTCAAGGATCGTCCATGACAGCACGTCAGGTCCCTCGAAACGGGTGAGGCGTATGTTGCCGGCACTGGGGTAGAATCCGTAATGCATGTCACCGCCGTTTGACTCGAAGATGAGCCCGGCCGCTCCCGATTCATCATCAAGCTTAACCTCTACCGCCACCTCATAAGGAATTGCGGGAAGTTCACGCTGGTTAACGCAGAGGGATCGTCCGCCGAAGCCGTTGCCCGGCCTGACGACCGTGATTCTTCCCGCCCGTTGCCGCCAGCGCGCGCCCATGATGGTTTGCCAGCGCGCGGGATTGAGTTGTCCGATGGTCAGCCATTTATCCATTGGCACGGCATTTGGTTTATCGAGCAGGCGGTGCAGGCTGGCGATGGGAACCGCGAAACCCAGGTTGTCAGTGATCGCGGATTTCATGTTGAGCAGGCCGTGGACTTTGCCGTTGATGTCAAGCAGCGGACCACCGCTGTTTCCCGGCTCGATCGGGATAGCTATCTGGATGAGGGACTGGTTTTCGATATCGCGTAATCCGGAAACAACACCGCGGACGACACTGAACTCAAGGCCGTGAGGATTGCCCATGGCGATCACGTCCGCTCCCGGCTCGATGCTTTCCGGCTCAGCCAGCGGCAGAGGAGTGAGTTCTTCCGCGTCAATTCGGAGGATGGCCAGGTCAAGGGTGCGATCCCAGGCATGAATTGCGGTGACTTCGTGTTCGTCCCCGTCTTCAAAGCGTATGGTGACCGGGCGGGATTCGCCGATGACGTGTGCGCAGGTGGCGATCAGGCCGTCCTTGGAGATAACGAATCCGCTTCCTGTCCCGGTGGTCTTCCCGTCCCGTCCCTTTTGCGTGACGACCACCAGTGAGCCGCGCGCGGAGGCAGCGATCTCGGCCGTTGTGCGGTCAGGGGCGACGATGGCCGGCAACTCGTCGAGGCCGAAAGGATCATCCTTCTTCTGATTGTCAGTTTCCTGGGCCGCGAGCGGGAAAGAAAGAGCCAGCAGGAAAGGCAACACTGGATGACGGGGCATGGCTGCAAGCTTAGCGCGGGGTCCCGGCCAGCGCCACCGCATACATTAGAAGAAACCCCGGATCCTTCTCCGTGGCGAGGAGTTGCAGCCACAGCGGAGTGTAGATCCGCGGGCTATACAGAACCTTGTCGTTGCCTGCCCTCTGCGGTAGAACTGTGGGCATGAAATTGCCCATTAACCTGGTTGCCGTATTCACCTTTGTCTTACTCCTGGCAACCTTACCGCTTCATGCCGCTGACATAAACGATCTGGCCTATGAAGTCAGGGGTGCTGCCGTCACTATCACCGGATGCGACACTGCTGCCTCTGGAGACCTGGTCATTCCTCCAGAGATCGAGGGAAAATCGGTGACGGTAATTGTTTTTGAAGCTTTCATCGATTGCAGCTTTCTGACAAGGGTGGTTATTCCCCAAGGAGTCAAAAGTATCAGCAAGGGCACCTTCGCTTATTGCCGCAGCCTGCGCAGTGTAGTCATCCCCGAGGGTGTCACTGCCATTCGGGACGGAGCTTTTGCTTATTGCAGTGCCCTGGAGGACGCGGATCTTCCCGACAACCTGCGCACTCTCGGGCGCGATGCCTTCCTGGGTTGCACGAACCTGCCAAGCGTGAGAATTCCCGACCAAGTGCTCTATATCAGCCCGGGAGTCTTCGCCCATTGCCACAACCTTACGAACGTCATTTTGCCGGAACGAATGACGTTAATTGGGGATTACGCCTTCTATGAATGCCTGGCTTTGCCGAACATCAACATCCCGATCAATGTTAAATCGATAGGTCTGGAGTCCTTCATGTACTGCGAGAGCCTGGTAAGCGTGAGAATTCCCGAACCGGTTACCCGTCTTGGGAATGGCTGCTTTGCCTTTTGCAGGAATCTGGAGAGCGTGATGTTTGAGGGAGATGCTCCGGAACTGGGACCTGGCGTGTTCTTTGGGCTGCCTGCTGAAGCGACGGTGACTTATGCTGCAGGCGCTGCGGGATTTCATGGCAACAGTTTTGGGGGCATAATCGCAATAGCAGGCGAAATACCTGATCTGAATCCTTCAATGGCCAGGGTCATGATGACGGTAAACCCGGACAAAAACGGTTCAGAAACAACCTGGGAGGTGACGGATGAAAGTGGCCAGATCTATGGATCTGGCGGACCCTATTCTGATTTTTCCTTTAATCCGGAGGTATTTAGGTTCCATGTTCCCTATAATAAACCCCTCAGGATCACGGTCCATGACACTGCTGGCGACGGCCTGGGTGATTCTGGCGGGCTTCATCTGGGAACCTGGAGTTTGACCCATGGCGACACGGTGCTGGCTTCCGGCGGCGGGAACTTTGGATCTGAGCAAAGCGCAGCGGTAAGCATCCCGGGCGTATCGGGATTGCCAGTCATCATTAGCGTTACCGGAGAAGGAGCTCCCAGAGCGTTGACATCCTTCAACATTACCTTTGCCTCCAATAAAGGCTGGACCTATGCCGTTGATCGTTCACGAGACCTTGGAATATGGGACCCGCTCTCCGGCAAAATCACAGGGGAGGAAGATACCACAGAATTCACCGACAATGACCCGATCCTTGATGGCAAAGGGGTATTTTACAGGGTGCGGAAGGTGAATAATTAAAAGTAAGAAACCAAGGAATGGCATGAGTCGTTGCGGGGTGGAATCCTCCTGCGCTTAACACTTTGTCAGCATTGCAGCCACAGCAGAGTGCGGATCGGCGATGACTAAAGGGCGGCAGCGGCGTCGCTGATGATCCTCTCGGTGGTCTCCCAGTCGATGCATTTGTCGGTGATTGACTGGCCGAAGGTGAGCTCTGGGACCGGTTGCGGGAATTTCTGGCTCCCCTCGACAATGTTGGACTCGATCATTGCGCCGATAATGTTTTTGTTGCCGGCAACCCGCTGGGCAATGATGTCTGCAAATACCGCCGGCTGGTTGGCGTGGTCTTTTTCCGAGTTATCATGGCTTGCATCAATCATGATTGCAGGACGCAGGCCCTGCGCTTCAAGCCGGGTGGCGGTATCAGCAACATGGACAGCCCCGTAGTTCGGACCGTTTTCACCGCCACGCAGGATGATGTGGCAGTGAGGATTGCCATTTGTGGTAACCGCGGAGGCAATTCCCTCGGCACTGATGCCGAGGAATGTCTGCGGGCTGGTGGCGGCTTTGATGGCGTTTACTGCAGCAGTTATCGATCCGTTGGTGGTGTTCTTGAATCCCAGGGGCATTGACAGCCCGGATGCCATTTGCCGGTGGGTTTGCGACTCGGTGGTGCGTGCACCGATTGCCGACCAGCTGATCAAATCGGCTATATACTGCGGGGTGACGGGGTCAAGCAGTTCGGTAGCGGTGGGGATTCCAAGGTCAATGACATCACGCAGGAATGAGCGAGCGATGCGCAGCCCGCCGACAATATTGTCACTGCCATCGAGCTCGGGATCCATGATCAATCCCTTCCAGCCTACCGTGGTGCGGGGTTTCTCGAAATACACCCTCATTACAAGGAGTATTTTTTCTGCAACCTGTGCCGCCAGTTTTGCCAGGCGTGTTGCATATTCTTTGCCTGCCTCCACGTCGTGGATGGAACAGGGGCCTGCTATCAGCAGCAGGCGTGAATCCTTCCCGAATATAACCTCGCGCAACTCTTCGCGTGATTGAGCGACAAATCTGGCCTGTGTATCCGAGCGGGCAATTTCGTGGCAAAGCAGCGCCGGTGCGGGGAGTGGTATGTTGGCAGCGATGTTGAGGTCGGATACCCGGGTTGCTGTTTGAGGCATGGTGAATTAAATGATATGTGGTTGGGCTGCGCCCGGGATGATTGTCCGTTGTCCCGGTATTTTCAAGTTTCGCTGATGATTCCCGGTGGATTTTTTTGCACGGCAGATGTGATCCTTTGCCGTTCATCTGCGGGAACAGACTCAGGATCTCTTCAATCGGCTAAATCGACCAGGATTTCCCGTGCCTTGGCACCGTCCCCGGGGCCGATAATGCCGCGCATCTCGAGAATGTCCATCATCCTTGCGGCACGGGTGTATCCCAGGCGCAAGCGCCGTTGCAATAAAGAGGTGGAGGCACGCTGCTCCTGCTGGATCACCTCCAGACATTTCTCGATGATCTCCTCGTCCTCCTCGGAAACCTCATCGCTGTCCTCATCGCTGTTGATTGTGTCCTTTATTTCCTGCTCAAAGATCGGCTGGGCCTGGCTTGAACAAAAGTCCACCACTGCCTTGCATTCCGGGTCGGTGATGAGTGCCCCCTGGGCCCGTATGAGTTGTGCACTGCCGGGAGGCAGGTAGAGCATGTCTCCTTTGCCGACAAGCTTTTCCGCACCCTTCTGGTCGAGGATCACCCGGCTATCAAGGGCGGATGAGACCTGGAACGCGACGCGCGAGGGAATATTGGCCTTGATGATACCGGTTACCACGTCCGCGCGAGGTGTCTGGGTGCCGATGATCAGGTGAATCCCGGCTGCCCGTGCTTTCTGGGCGATGCGGGCGATTGCCTGCTCCACGTCGACCGGGGCGGTTTGCATCAGATCGGCCAACTCGTCAATGATTACGACGATGTAGGGAAGGCGATCCGGGATTTTCTCCTCATCCACGTCCTCAATGGACGCGGCGATTTCCCCTTCGCGGTGCCGCTCGGTTGCGCCGGGGCCCGGCGTGGAATCCGAATTGGAGCGGACAGGATGAGTGGTGAGAATGTCTTCACTGTGAGCGGCCACTGCAGGCTCTCCCCCGTCATCTTCCTCATATTCGACCTCGACCTCTTCGTACTCGTATTCCCACTCGTCATCTTCGGTCCCGGGTGCCGTTTTTTCGCCGGTTTCGGGGTCAGCCTCAGCGGCAGCATTAAAATCGAGTTTTGCCTGCCCGCTGGGATCAAAGAACTTGTCCTCGCCACTTTCATGCTCGCGCTCGTTAAAGGAGTCAAAGTTGCGCAAGTCGAGCTTGGCGAAAAGCTGGTAGCGCCGTTCCATCTCGTTGACTACCCAGCGCAGGGCGAGCAGCACTTTTTTTGGTTCGGTGATCACCGGAACGATCTGGTGGGGCAGGCTGTTGTAGCCCTTCATCTCGACGATCTTCGGGTCGATCATTATAAAGCGCAGCTCGTCCGGGGTGAAGCGGTAGAGCATGCTGGAAATAATGGCGTTGATGCAAACCGACTTGCCCGCACCGGTGGTGCCCGCCACCAGCATGTGCGGCATCTTGGCGAGGTCGCCGATGACAGTATTTCCGTAGACATCCTTGCCGAGCGCCAGGGGAATCTTGTGTTTCGGGTCGGTAAATGCCGGATCTTCAAATAATTCCCGCAGCGCCACGGTAATTTTCTCACTGTTGGCGATCTCGATGCCAACGGTATCCTTGCCGGGGATGGGGGCGAGGATGTTGATGCGTTCCGCCCTGGTCGCGCGCGCAATGTCTGCCTCAAGCTGGGTGATCCTGCTCACCCGCAGGCCCTTGCTTGGGTAAATCTCGTATCGGGTAATGGTTGGCCCGCGGGTAATGTCCCCGGCAGTGACCTTGACGTTGAAATTGTTGAGTGTCTCAATGATGATGTTTTGCGTCTGTATCAGCAGGTTCTTGTCGGCAGGCTTGCGTACGCTTTGATCCTCGTGGGTGAGCAACTCAATGTCGGGCAGCCGGTAGCCCGGGAATTCAACTTCCGCTGGCGCAGTGAACCCCGTGCCCTTGTTGTTGGCGGCTTTCGCCTTGTTTGCGTTAAGAACCTCGGCTATTGAAGGTTTCCTTTTACCGCTTTCCTCATCGGATCGTATTGAGGCATCATAGATTTTAGGTTTTACCTGCTCATCCTCCGCTGATGGGTTTGCTTCCGCGAAGGCAGGCCTGGTATTGTCACACGCATCGCCACTTTCCGCGTCCAGTGGATCGAGCGGTAATTTCTCTGGCCCTTCCGGCTCCTCTGCGACGGGCTTACGACGTATTTTCGGAGTGGCTTCAGTGTTTTCAGCAGCCAGGCTTCCCCCCAGTTTCTTCTCAATTCGTTTCTGTTCCCGCTCGAGTTTGCGTTTCTGCTTCACCAGCCGTTCGGATTCAGTTGCCCTGGCCATGAGGAGTGCCTCGCGTTTTTCACGCCAGGCTTTCAACGCATCGCGGCAGAGCTTTATGAAATGCATTGGATGCAATCCGGTGACCATTACCGTTCCTGTAAAATACACGATCAGCATGATTATGAATGCCCCGACAGTTCCGGTCAGGGATGCAAACATCCCGGTGCCGATCCAGGCACCAATGATACCGCCGGCACTCACGATATTGTAGTTTTCGGGCCAGCCCTTGAAAAACCAGTTCTGGTAATCAAGCAGGCAGCATGCTGAAAGCATTACCAGTCCAAACCCGGTTAGTGCCCTGAAGGAAGTGCGTGCACCAAAAAGGAGTTTTGCCGCACCGAACCAGATCAGGCAGGCGGGAATCAGGTAACTGGCGGCACCGAGGACGTAGTAGGAAAATCCTGCCCCAACGGCACCAAGGCGGCCGACAAAATTATCTGCTGTAGAGTTTGGCTCAGCAAGGCGTCCGAAAGGTACCCAGGTGGGCAGGTCATCGGGAGTAAAAGAGATCAGGGCAAGCAGATAGAGCAATCCGCTGCCCAGCAACACGATGCTGATGATCTCGGTATGCGCCGGGTCGTTGCCCTTCTGCCGGGTTCTTTTCCGGTTCCGCTTGGTATTCGCCATCCGGTTTTTTTTAAAACATCGCCAAACTAAGTGACCAAAGCAGTCTTGCAGAGCCTCCTAGATGGCCTGAAAATTAGTCTTAGAAAGGCTAAGAATCAAAAATTATCTGATTATTATAATAATTAACAGTTTTTAAGATATATGGGGAATTTATTGCTTATTTTCGTCAAGTGGCCTGAACCGGGCACAGTGAAGACAAGATTAGCCCAATCAGTTGGAAATCAAGAAGCCGCAGAAATATATCGGATCCTGGTTCGGCGTGTTCTTAAACTTTTGACTCCACTGATGGCAAATCGTGCTGACTGTTCTGATTATGAAGCAGTGACGACCTGGTTATTGTTTGCCCCGCCATCGCGTGAGCAAGAGGCTACCGAGTGGTTACAGGGAGAGGCTTTCTCGGCGGGCTGGCATTCCGGTCGAATCACAGTCAAGCCGCAAGCTTGTGGGGATTTGGGAAACCGTTTACGGGTTGCATTCGGGCAGGGTTTTGCGGCGGGGTTTGAACGGGTGGCAGCGATCGGGACAGATTGCGTGGAACTTGATGCCGGGTTGCTGAGGGAATCGTGGCGACAACTCTCAGGCAATTGTGATCTGGTCTTCGGGCCGGCGACTGATGGTGGATATTATCTGGTAGCGATGAATTGTCCGGAAGCCCGTGTGGTGTTTGATGATATACCGTGGAGCTCGGGCCTTACCCTGACGCGCAGCCTGGAGGTTGCCGGCAGGTCGGGATTCAATGCCACTTTGCTGGAGCAACTCGGTGACGTGGACACCATTGACGACTGGCAGCGGGT
>JAYGGE010000063.1:0-30548 GCA_046581505.1 Verrucomicrobiales bacterium
CGGTTGGTGTCATACCAGTACTGCACGCCCTCCGCCCAGTATTCCGAGCGGTTCTTTCCGGCATAACATTCTTTCCTGCCGCCGAACATGATCAATACCTTATCATTTCTGTTTACCATGACCTTTGCGTTGGCAGGCCTGGAGTTGACCAGGATATCCCCCGCATCAAGACACTTGGCCAAAAGATCACGGGGTTGATCCGGAAAAGATTTAATCAACGCATCAAGCAGGCTCACCGGAGCATCACTCTGCACACGCCGAAAGCGCTGGGCAGCACGCCCGTCATTCCACACGCTGCGCGCCTTTGCCTTGCCAAAGGCCTCAGAGAGACGCTTTTGTTGTGCCTGGTCAAATCCCGCGCCATGAATCACGTGCCCGAACTCATGGATCAGGATACTCTCATCCTGCATGCCGCCCGGGTATTCAAGGACATCCTCCTCGGCAAACAGGACCACCGGCCGTCCGTTAATATACCGCAGGAAACCACGTTGGCGCCAGTTGTAGAAATCCAGTTCCTTGCCCGTCTTTGACGTCTTGAACTGCGGGATATTGGAGGTGAATTCACTGTGACCGACAAGGATGCAGAGAACTTTCCTTTTGCGGATACGCTCAGCAACCTCAGGCGCGATGCTCTGCATTATTTTCTCAAACAGGTGTGCCGACTCCAGGATGGCGTAATCCGAAACCTGCCGGGAAGTGGCGATGAAAATATCCTCCACCATCAGCCCTTTCCTGAAAAAGGAGGGCTCAAGGCGATAGCTCCCGGCCTGTGCCGCAGTAATTGGCTCCACTGCCTGCAACTGCGCCGGAGAAGATGAGGCAAGAACCTTGAATAGACTGAAGATAACGAGGGTTGGACCCTGAAATTTTCTGAAGTATGAAGCCATGCGGCATGATCCTAATACGCCTTTGCCCAAACATCCACGGAACAAGATTCGCCTATTGAAAGAATCCTGCGCCCATCCATGCAGGAGCGCACGCATCCCTCCCGGGAAAATTAGGCGCGCATGCAGGTTGCCTGGCAGTGCTAACCCCCGGGCTGCCCATTCCCCCCTCGCCATCGTCGGGAATTGGCTGTATGTTTCAAACTGAATCCATGAACAGGAAAAACCTCATTAGGCTCTGGCTGGCAGCCGGTGCATTGCTCCTCACCGATGCCGGTGCCCAGCAGAAGGATCGTGACAGCATGGTCAGGGACGATCGCAGCGCGATGCAGGATTCCACGGTTTGGATCTACAACGACGTGAAAAAGGGATTCGGGCTGGCCGAAAAAAACGGAAGGCCGCTGCTGATCGTCTTCCGCTGAATACCGTGACACGCCTGCGAGGGTTTCGACGCGCAGGTTGCGCGTCCCACAGATGAAAAACTAAAGGCGCTGCTGAGGAAGTTCGTGTGTGTGCGCGTGGTGCAGACAAACGGCATCGACCTGTCACTCTTTCAGTTCGATTATGACCTGACCTTCGCCGCCTTCTTCATGAACGCGGACCGCACAATCTACGGCCGCTACGCGACGAGGTCCAGCCAACAGAACCCGGGCAGCGATCAGTCCCTGCAGGGACTGATCGCCTCGCTCCAAGGTGCCCTCAAGCTGCACGAAGCCTATCCTGAAGGAAAGCAATCCCTGCTGCTGAAGAGCGGAAAAAAAAGCCGCTACCCGAGCCCCGAGCGCTATCCGTCACTGCGGAATTTCTCAGCCGACCTCGATTACACCGGCAAGGTCGCCCGCAGCTGCATCCACTGCCACCAAATCCCCGCCGCTGAACACCAAATCTACCGCTCTTCAGGTAAGCCGATACCCGACGCACAGCTCTTCGCCTGGCCGGCGCCCGGGTTGATCGGCCTTAAGCTCTGGCCCGGGCACCGGGCTACTGTCAGGAACGTCAGGCAGGCAAGCCCCGCTCACCGGGCCGGGTTCAGGGCAGGTGATGAAATCATCACCCTGGCCGGCCAGCCGATGCTCTCCACTGCCGATATCCAGTGGGTGCTGCACAACGCGGGACAGCAGTCACTGCTCAAGGCGGTGGTCAGGCGCGGCGACAAAAAGATAAACCTCAACCTGGTGCTGACCGAGGGCTGGCGGCGCAAGGCGAACATCTCCTGGCGGGCCAGCTCATGGGGCCTGTGCCGGATGGTGCTCGGTGGCATGCGCCTTGAGGCCCTTTCCGAGGCCAGGCGGCGGCAACAAAACCTCGCCGGCATGGCACTGCTGGTCACGCATGTCGGCCAGCATGGTGATCATGCCGTGGCAAAAAAATCAGGATTCCGTAAAGGCGACATTGTCATCGGCTTCGACGGACGTGATGACCTGCTTACCGAGAGCGCCGTGTTTGCCTATGGCATGCAGCAAAAAAAGAGCGGTGAGCGGGTCGCAGTTAAGCTCCTCCGCGGTGATCGTCGCCTTGAATTCAAGCTGCCGATGAAGTGACTTGGAAACTTTCCCCTCCTCCTCGATTACTCCGCGGCAACAACCTCTATCACCCCCCGCATGCTGCGCCAGTGCCCGGGAAAGGTGCAGATAAAGGGGTATTCCCCGGGCCGGGCCGGCACGGTGAAATCAAGCCTGCCGCTTTCCCCCGGCCGCAGCAGCCTGGTTGACTGCAAAATCCTCCCGGAGTCGGGAACATAGCCCCTCTTCAAGCCGTCGGTCCGGGCGGCCATGAGGTCGGCGGCAGCTCCCACCTCCTGCACCGCACCCGGCTCGATGATGAGCAGGTTGTGCGGCATCAGGTCATTGTTCTCAAAAAGGATACTGATGTTTCTGCCGGGCCTGACAACCAGGCGGGTGCGGTCAAAGAGCATGCGCCCGGGAACCGTCTTGATGAGAAAGGTTGAGACACCAAGGCCGTCGAGTGTCTCTGCCAGCGCCTCGCCGCGGGAAACCTCAATTATCAACTCAAGTTCGCGCGCAAGGGCAAAGCTCTCCAGGAAAACCGGGGAATCGCGCCCGGATTCCGGCACCGAATCAAGGTAGGCAAGGACGCTGTCGGCAAGGGAATCCAGCCGGCCGGTGGGCCATGCGGCCCGCTCCACGCTGCGCAACGCGGCGGTTGCCACCCGGCGGTTTTTGCCTGCCTCGACCTGGCCAACCAGCCCGGCAACCATCGCCGCCTGGTGCTCCTCTCTCCCGGTGAGGTATTTCACGGTCTCGCCCAGCGCATACTCAAGGCCCTTGTCCATGTCGTGCTTGCCGGCCTCCCGGGCCGCCTGCAGTGCCCCTGGCAACCTGCTGAAGCCGGCGGCAAGCACAGCATGCAGGCGCACGGCCGCGTCACGGTCATTGGCACGCTCACGGATCAAGGCAATGGGTTTGGTGATCCTCTCCTGCCAATGCCGCAGCACCTGTGTTGCAGCGAGCCGGGCGCCGGGTGTCTTGGCGTTAAGCAGGCGCAGCAGCAGGTCGCTGTTGACCACCCCCAGGCCCTGAAAAACCCACAGTCCCTCGACAAGGTGGTGATCGCTGTCCGGGCCGGAGGAGTCCAGCTGCCCGATCCACTTCTCCAGGGCGGCCACCACCTCCCGGGGCGGACGTGCGCGCAGCTCGCCGCGCACCAGCTCACGCGTGCGCCCTTCAGCGGATTTGAGCAGATCAAGCAGCTCTGCAACCGGCCGGCCGCGGATAACCGGGGCCTTTAAGGATGGACGCTTCTTGTGGGAGATGCGCCAGATCCGCCCGTGGGCATGATCGCGGCCGGGATGACGCTTGGAAAAATTCACGTTCTCAAAGATATGGCTGTAGAAATCCGCAATGTAGAGCGCACCGTCCGGTCCCCAGGCCATTGCCACCGGCCTAAAGGTCCTGTCACTGCAGGTGGCCAGTGGTTCGTGACGCTTAGCCCCATAAAGTGAACCCTTGGATTCAAGGTCATACCAGTGCACCCCGACATCGCCTTCACAGTGATTGACCAGGAACCTGCCCTGCACCTGCGGCGGAAAGTGGCTGCTGTGGACAAACTCACAGCCGGCGGCAATCGCCCCGCCAGGTGCGAAGGAAAGGTGATTGGTGCGCTGCTTGGCCTTGGGAAAGACAAAGGGGGTTGAGATCACGTCCATCGGGTAATACTGCCCGGCCGAGGCATCGAGCAGGATCCCGCGTCCCCAGCGGTCAAATACCTTGCCGTAGGGGTTCCAGAGTGCGTGCGAGACGGGAACCTCCAGCCGGTGTTCACGCGGCGTGTAGCGAAACACCGCCGCGTCACGCACCCGTTGCGGACCGTGGGGCGTCTCGACCTGCGTGTTGTAGAAGATGCCCTGCGAGAAATAGAGCGAGCCGCCCGGGCCCCAGCGGAAGTTGTTCATGGCATGCTCTGCGTCCTCGGCACCAAAGCCGTGCAGCACCGTGCGCACCCGGTCCGCCCTGCCGTCCCCGTTGGTGTCCCTTGCCAGCAGAAGGTTGGGGACCTGCGCCACGTAGGCGGCCCCGTCGGCTGCCGGGATAAAGCCGTGGATCAGCTTCATGTTCTCGAGGAACACGCTGTGACTGTCGGCCACCCCGTCACCATCGCCGTCCCTGAGGATGACAATCGAGTCGACCGGCTGCCTGCCGGGCAGGGAGTGCGGCCAGGTGGGGGTGTTGGCAACCCACAGGCGTCCCTCCACATCGAAATGGATGGCACAGGGATTGGCGATCGGAAAGCGCGCCTCGGAGGCAAAGAGGTTGACCCGGTAGCCATCGGCGACCTTGAAGCACGCCAGCTGCTCCTGCGCGGAACGCAGGTGCTTGTCAGCCGGCCCGTCACTTGCCACCTCCCACTGCGCCTCTTTCACGACACCCGGGATGGCGCGGCTCTTTGGCGTCGGAAACCACACCGGCCTGCCCGCCACCGGCTCCCCTGCCCACACGCTCGCGGGATCAGGCTTCTTCACTGCCCAGAGCTGCTCATCAGCGGCCACAACCAGCAGCCTGCGCTGCCTGCGTTCCTCCCCCAGGTGCATGGCACCGCGCGTCCTGTTGCGGCGGCCGTGGATGTAGGAGGCATTGGGTGGATGCCACCAGGTGAAGTAGTGGTGGTTCTTCTCGTAGACCAGGCGCCGCAACGCCCCGGCACCACCGCCGCGCGCTACCGCCGCCGGCGCATCGGCATCACCAATCAGCTCAAGGCCGCGCGCCATCATTTGGCTCACCACCCAGTCACCGTATTCGCTGAGATGGATGCCGTTAAAGGTCAGTCTGCGGTCCGGATGTTCCGCGATCCACCCGGCAGTGGGTGTATAAAGGTCAAGGAACCGCACCCCGGTCTGCCCAGCCGCCCGGGCCGAGGCCGCCGAGTATAATTGAAGGTTGCCGTTGTGCCCGGGGACGCCGGCAGTAACTCCATCGATTGGCTCAAGGGCAAGCGGTGACACCACGACGATGCGCGGGGCGGAGCTGCCGTTGAACTTTTGCCCCTGCAACTCCCTGATCAACTTTACCAGCGCTGACCGGTAGCGCTCGACCCCGGCCGCCCCGGCAAAGGACTCATTGAACCCGAAGCAGAGGAACAGGATGTCCGCGCGGTGTCCTTCGAGTTCCCCGAAAAGGGCGGGAAAGCCCTTGGGGCGGATTCTTAAGTCCACCTCGTCCGCCGACCAGCCCATGTTGCGCACCCGCAGCCGGTGGCCGGGAAAGCGACAGTGCAGGAAGGTCTCGAAATACCCGAAGAGTTGCATGCGCTCGGCGAAGGTGTTGCCGATGATAACGATGCTGTCCCCTTTTTGGACCGTGAGAGGCCGGGCAGCCCATCCGTCCCCCACAGCAAGGACTGCCGCAAGCAAAAGGATAAGGCGCTTAAAGGTGAAGACCATTACAGCATCCATATTAACCGGATAAATACCCGGGAAGAAATCCCAAAATGTGCACTTCCCGGAAATCCTGATGGATATCTGTGCAAATATGGAACACCCCGATTCCTTACTCGCCCGGCTTCACTGTGATGGAGGAGTTGAACACCAGTCCCGGGTCACCCCGCCCGGCCAGGGTCTCGGCGATGACCCTGATGCTGCGGGCAGCCTTGCCTTTAAAAACCGTCCTGCCGCCGGCGACCACCTCAACCGGCAGATCAAAGTCGATCATCGCGTCATTAAGAAGAATCTTGAGTTCGGTGACGCCACCCGCATCTTTCACAATGAAGGTCTGCCCCTCGCGAGAAACCACGATCGTCTGTCCCCCCCTGGCCTGCCCGGCGGGCAAGGCCAGCCAGTAACTGCGCCCATGGGTGACATTGTCCTGTTTCCAGACAATCTTCTCGGGCAGGCGGCGGCGACTGTATTGTGCCATCCACGGCACCGCTGCCCTGTCCTCAAGGTTCATCCAGTGTCCCTTGCCCCCGTGGATCTTCACGAAGTGCTCATAGCCGCCCGGGTCGCCCTTGCGCAGCTCGGCGAGCTTCTTCTGCCACACGGCCGCAACACCATTGCGGTTATAGGCTCCGTCACGCCCGCCGACCTGCAGGGCAAAGGGGATGTTGCGCAGGCCGAGCGGGGAAGTCTCGTTGGGATGCCCGGCCATCATCGCCGCGCCAGCGAAGCGATCCGACATGCGCGGGGCGAGCTGGTAGACGCCGTCGCCGCCCGCCGAATAGCCCATCAGGTAAACCCGTTCGGGGTTCACCCCCTCGAACACCACCAGGTTGGTGATCAGGCGGTCAAAGAGCGCGTCAATGTGGCCCTGGTGCCAGAGGTTCCAGGTGTTGGTCGGCGCGCGCGGTGCCAGGTAGATGCCCTCCGCGGGCTTGTAAAGGCGCAGCTGGTTGCGCCACTGCTGATCATTGACCTGCGCCGGTGCGCCGCCGCCGCCGTGCAGCGAGATGAACAGGCTGCGCCCCTCCTTCGGCTTGTCGCCATAGACAATAAAATCAAAGCGCAGCGTCTGCTTGCCGATGGTGATCGCCTTCGCCTTCATCTCGCCGGCGCGGGTGGCGCGGATCATCGCGGCATGGTCCGCCACCAGCAGCGCCTCCGCCCGCGCGGCATCCTCCCGGGACAATGCCGCCGTGGCAAATTCCTGCGCGGCGAGTGGTGGGCGTTTTTCGCGATCAAGGGCCAGCCACCTGCCAAGTAAATCCAGCGTTGATTGCTCCTCCCCTGCCGCCCGCGGGACGCAGGAAAGCAGCAACGGCAGGATGATGGCTATCAGCTTCATTGCCGCGAACATAGTGCTGCTCACAGGAGCTTTCTCTGCTTAAAGTGCGGAATTGTTACCTCAAGGAAACTCTCCCCCTCCTTCCGGTAGCCGAGCATCTCATAAAACCCCGCCACCTCGCCGCGCGCGTGCAGGATCATTTCCGTATAACCCGCGCTGCGGGCATGCGCCTCGGCAAACTCCACAAGTGCCCGGCCGATTCCCTGCCCCTGCAGATGGGCGACGACGGCCACCTGCTGCATCTTGAGCACCTTGGCGTCAATCGGCTTGAGCTGCAGGTAGGCCTGCAGCGCCCCTGAGTGATCCCGCCCGATGACATGCACGTAATCCGCCTCGATGTCGAGGTCCTCGTCAAAAAGGCTCAACCCCAGCGGCTTGCGCAACATTTCATCACGCAGCTGGCAGGCTTCCTCATAGACGGGCGAGCGGTGGGCAATAATAGCAAACTCAATAAGCTCTTTCATCTGGGTTTACCCGGTTTCCGGCATGAATGTCGGCATGGTGACGCCCGTGAGCGGCGGGCACACGCCGCGTACCTGCCCCAGATGCATCTCGCAGTTGCGCGCGCCCCACCCGTAGAGCGTGGCAACAAGTTCCCCCTGGTCGACCGGCACCAGGAACACCGGCGCGCCGCCCCGGTGGCGGGCATTCAACTCACCGAGGATAAGTGCTGCGCTGTCCTGCCACCCGGCGGAGACACCCGGCCCGAGCATCTTGCTGCCCTCATGTTTCACCGAGCAGAGGAATCCGCCGATCCCGCCGTCCTCCGCCTCAATTACTGACACCCCCCAGATGCCCGCGGCATTGTCAATGAAGTGGGCAAAATCCTTTTCCCGCCTGATGCCGTTAAGCTTCATCTCAAGGTCAGCCATTGCAGCCGCGTCCCCGGGCCGCGCGTCACGCACCCGCTGAATACCCGGCGGGGCGGCAACCTGCAGGCCTTCCCCCGGCACCGGCAGGGTCATGTCCTGGAATGTCGCGTAGGGAACAAAGCCCCTGCGCGTGTAGAGGGAGAATGAATCAAGGTTCATCGCACTGGACACCAGACGGATGGGTTTCGCATCGCTTTCAGCGATTGCAATGACCTCATCAAGCATGCGTGTCGCCACCCCATGGCCAAAGTAGTCGGGATGGGCGTTCATGATTCCCAGCGAGTAATGCGTCTGGCGGGGATGAAAAAAGCAGGACCCGGCCAGGCGGCCGCTCGCTTGATCCTCGGCAATGATGCAGCATCCGGGATCAAGTGCCTCGTAAACTTCCGGGAAAACCCGGCACGAGGTCACTTCGCCGCCAAACACATTCTTGTCGAAATGGGCTTTATACCAGGCATTGGTCGATTCAAACACAAGGCGTGTCACCGCCTCCCGGTCGTGGCCTTCCATCCTGCGTAAGCTGATTGCTGGTGATTGCATTGATGCAGGAAAACTGTTGGCTATTGCGACCGGGAGGCAACTGCAAGTGCCGCTTTCGCCCTCGCGGTGATCTCCGCCCAGTTCCCTGAAGCAATGACATCCCCCGGTGCCAGCCAGGAACCGCCAACCGCTGCTACCATGTCCCCGGCAAGGTAATCGCCCATATTGTCCTCACTCACTCCGCCAAGCGGGATATACCTGAGCCCCAGGTGCGCGTATGGCGCCGCAATGTTCTTGAGGTGCTTGAGCCCGCCGCTGCTGCCGGCGGGAAAAAACTTGAGGATCTCACAACCGAAAGGCAACGCCCGCTCAATGTCCGAGGGCGTCATGACTCCGGGAGCAAAGGGTAAACCCCCGGCACATGCCGCCTCGATAACCTCAGGATTGGTCCCGGGTGCGACGCCAAACGCCGCCCCTGCATCAATCACCTCACTCACCTGGCCCGGGGTGAGAATCGTGCCAATGCCGACCAGCATTTCCGGCGTTGCCGCGGAAATTGCCGCCAACGACGGCAGTGCGGCCCCGGTGCGCAAGGTCAATTCCATGGCATCAACCCCGCCGGCCAACAGGGCTTCGGCCACCGGCACGGCATCCTCAACCCGGTCAATAACCAGCACGGCAAGCACGCCGGCCGCAGACAATCTCCGGGCAATCGGGTCATCAGTCTTCATTGGTGAACCGTGTGCGCAAAGTTCAATTGAGCAAGACCAAAAAAATCCGCTTCATCAATAAGCCAACAACCCCGCAGTTACCGGTCTTTCAAATCAGGCCAATCCGGCTTGAATTCTCCCTCAATCAGGATGTCCAATCACCCCCTGTCATCCGAACCCCTGGGCGCCAGGCGTCGCAGGGTGTCCCCTTTCATATCGGGATCAGTGATCTTTTCCGCCCAGGCAATTGCCGCCGCGCGATTGTCACGCGCAGCTGAAAATGCGTAATCCTGGATCGCTTCATCATAAGCCGGGCCAAGCGGCCGGGAAGCCAGCCATTTCCCGGCAGAAGCGAAGTCCTCGCGGATATAGTCCTCAAAACGTTCACCGATCGCATGCCGCTGCCCTGCGACCTCGGCGGGCAGTTGCGCCAGCCACTCCAGCTCCTCGTTGATCGGGCCCGCCGCCCTGCGGGCCGCGCGCTCCAGCCCGTCCGAGGTGATAAACGGCTGGTCCGCATTATCCATGATGAACTGCATCGCGACCTCAGGATCATCATCGGCAAGACGATCAAGGGCAAGCCCGGCGGCATAGCTCTTGTAGGAAAGCATGTCGTTTTCCTTCCTGGTATGGTCAATGCCGTTAATCCAGTCGGTGATTCCCCTTACCCCGCGCTGCTCAAAAAGTGCCGATGCAAGTTGATCCAGCTGGCTGCCGCGGGCACGGCTCTTCTCATTCTGCTCCGAATAGAGGATTGCGCCGTCAAGATCACGGTGCAGCATTTCCCCCATCACGGTGAGATGCATCCACTGCCGTGTACCGGAATCCTTGACCCCTGCGACATACTGTTTTGCCCCCTCCGGGTCACGGGTCGCCCAGCCCTTGATTGCCGATGTGATCTTGCCTTCCATCCGCGGTGACTTGGAATCCATCGCGTAGGCAACGGCATCCTCCCCTTCAAGCAGGGCCCAGGCATACAGGAATTCCCTGAAATGCCGGTTGCTCTCCTCATTCCTTGGCCCGTTTTCAAAGATGGCAAGCACCCCGTCGATGTCCGCAGTGGTGAGGTTGCTCAGCAGCTCGGCAACATGTAAATTGCGCCGGAGCGGGTCGCGATCAGCAAGTGCCGATGCCATGCGCTGACCGGCCGTGGAACCCGTGGAGCCTACGGATCCGGTCGACGAGCGGCGGCTGCCAGCTGTCGGATTGCCCGCAGGGGCGCCGCCCAAGGCTGAAATGACGCCATGGGCCGACCTGTCCGGGACATTGCCCTGCACTTTGCCGGCGGCGGACGAGACATCAGCATCATCCCCTTTGCCGCCAAGGAGGAATGCAATCACAACAGTGGTTGCCCAGAGCAGGTTCAATAAGACAAGTTTCTTTTTCTTGATCTCCATAGCATTGACATTTTCATCTGCAGAAAAGAAAAAGCAATCCGCAATTGGTCACGGTTGACAAACCACGGCCACTCCCGCGACAAGTGGGCAATGCCCGCAACCATTGAAGCCCCCTGCGTATGGCACGGTGAAGAACTCTTCAGCCGCGCTGACTGGTTGCACCAGGTGGATGCGACGCATCTGGAGCAGATCCAATGCCTGATGGAGGGCAACGGCAAACCAACACCCGAACTTGCCAGGTTATTCTCGAATATCCGCCACTCACTCGAGAACCATTCAGGAGCAACACTGATTCGCGGCCTGCCGGTGGAAACACTTGATGAGGACTGCGCGAAGACACTCTTGCTGAAGCTTGCATCACAGATTGGCAGCCCGGTCTCACAAAGTAGCGCGGGAGACCTTGTGTTCAGTGTCCGTGATGCAGGATATAAAGAGAGCGATCCCCGCTCACGCGGTCCGAATACCCGCAGGAAACTGACATTCCACTCGGACCGTTGCGATGTCATCGGCTTCCTGTGCCTCAGGCAGGCCAAATCCGGCGGCGGAAATGACCTGGTCAGTTCCGCTGCAATCCATAACCGTTTGTTGCAAACCCGTCCTGAACTCCTGGAAGAACTCTACCGTCCCTTCTATTACAAGCGTCACAATGTCGATACCGGCAACCGGCTCCCATACTGTCGCCAGCCGGTATTTTCATCCACCCAAGGCAAATTTGCCTGCAACCTGCTGCGCATACTCATCGACCGTGCCTACGCAATGCCGGAATTACCCGACATGACCAACACCCAGCGTGAGGCACTCGATGCCATTGAGTCACTCGCCGCCCAGCCCGGGATGCATGCCGGCATCCGGCAGCAACCCGGTGACATGCTGCTCATGAACAACTGGGTCACCCTGCACCGCAGGTCCGAATTCGAGGATTATTGCGAACCTGAGCGCAAGCGACACATCCTGCGCGTCTGGATTTCCCCTCCAAACAACCGGCCCATTGATCCACTCTTCAGGGACAATTACGGGGCAGTCGATGCCGGGAGCATACGCGGGGGAATGGCTCAGGGCATTGGATAGAAGGGCCAGAACCGTGGAATGAGCCAGGTAGCCACCAGCCAGAGGATCAGGTTAAGGGGTACCCCGACTTTAAGGAAATCCGAGAATCGATAACCCCCGGCGCCGTAAACGTAGGTGTTTGTCTGGTAGCCGATCGGGGTTGCGAAACTGGCACTGCAGCCAAACATCATGGCCACGATGAAGGGACGCGCATCCACCCCGAGTGCCATGGCGATGCTTATGATAATGGGGGTAAGCAGGACAGCGACAGCATTGTTGCTGATCAATTCGGTAAGGATTGAACTGAGCAGGTAAACTGCCGCCAATACAACCACCGGCGAGGAGTCCCCAAAAACCGCCATCACCCCGTCGGCCATCAACTGGGCACCACCGGTAACCTCCATCGCCTTGCCAACGCCCAGCATGCCAATAATGAGGAAAATGATGTTCCAGCTCACTGCATTGTAGGCATCACCCGGATCCAGACAGCGCGTGGCGAGCATCGCGAGGGCTGCCAGCAGGGCAAGTATAACGATAGGCTGGGAGCTGATTGAAGCCGCAATGATAAATCCCAAAGTGATCCCGGCAGCCAGTAACACCTTTCCTTTTCGGATGGGTTTCTCCGGCGGTTCCGAGAGGCTCACGAAATCCTTCTCCCCCTGCACCCGCGCAATCGCCTGCCGCGGCCCCTCAATGAGCAGGCTGTCGCCGGCATGAATCCGGACATCCTCGAAGTTTTTCCTGAACTCCCCGCTCTGGCGATGCACGGCAAGGATAAGAACCCCGAACCGCTGCCGAAACTTCAGCTCCTTGAGAGACTTGCCGATCATTCGGCTCTGCGGTCCAATAATCCCCTCCATCAGCAGCGCCGGGCGCTTCTCAAGGGTCTCCAGCTTCAGGTTTTGATAGGAAGTCAAAAGCAGGCCGTCGGCATCCTTGAGTTCCTGGAATCCCTCACCATGAATCGAGATCAGGATGCGATCACGTTCCTCGATCATCAGTTGGTCAAGCGGTGTGTCCAGTGGTGTTCCGCGTCGGCGCACCTCCACGACACGTGCCTCCTTGATTTCCTTGAACAGGGTCTCGGGCAAGGTCCTGCCGATCAGCGGTGAATCGGGTTGCACAATGACCTGGGTCAGGAACTCACGCTCCTCAAGCCTTGTCAGGTCAATCGCCTGGCAATCACGCGCGGGAAGAAGTTTCCTCCCGAAAGTCAGCATATAGGCAAACCCGATGGCAGCATAGATGACACCCAGCTTGGTCAGCTCAAACATTGAAAAAGGCTCCAGTCCCAGTTCCTGGGCCTTGCCGTCAATAATCAGGTTGGTCGAGGTTCCGGTAAGTGTACACGTGCCGCCAAGGATGCAGGCAAACGAAAGCGGGATAAGCAGTCGCGATGCCTTCAGTTCCGACGACCTTGCCAGCGAAAGCACAATGGGCAGGAAAACCACCACCACGGGCGTGTTATTGACAAAGGCCGAGAGCACGGCCCCTGTCACCATCAGGATCACCAGAACCCTGAGTTCGTTGACCCCGGCGACCCTGCGAAAGCCAGCTCCGAGGGCGCGAATACAGCCGCTCTTCTCGAGCCCCGCACTCAGCACGAACATGCAGGCAATTGTCAGGGGAGCCGAATTGCTGAACGCGCCGAGCAAATGTTCTTTATTAAGTATTGCCGCATCAGCCCCAAGGAGCCCCGGTAAAAGGATTAACCCGAGGGAAAACATGGCGACCATATCCGGCGGCAGCCACTCCCGGAAGAACGCCAGCACCGCAAAGACCAGCACCCCGAAGACGAGGAACATCTGCCAATGCCCGGTAAAATATTGAATCAATTCACCCACAAGCCAACCTTTAAGGGAAAAATTGGCATTTGGCGACCCCGTCAATCTCGATAGGATCACCTTAACCAGCTGCACCGTGCCCGATAATCCCTTATCACGCGACCGAGAACTCGCTGAGCGATACCTTGATCAACCCGCGATCATGCCCGAAGAGGTGCGCCAACGCATCAGGAAAAGCGTCAACAACGAGGCTATACAGCTTTACGCCCTCGCCGACCTCAACCCTTCACATGAACTCACCGAAGAATGGATTGCCCTTACCGAGAGCAAGGTTGTAACCGTGCGCGCAGGCAGTGTATCGCTGATTGAACGCCGGCAGATCGGGGAAGTGCGCGAACAACCCGCCTTAAGCGGCAGTGTCCTGACCCTGGTCAGTAAAAATGAGCGCGACGCACTCGCCGTATTGCGCTACACCCACCGCCAGAAAGATTCAGTTGGAAACATTGCCTTCATTCTCAGGCAGGGTCTGCTGGGGCACCGGGTTCCCATTGATGATGATGCGGACACTTCCTACCTCACCAGCCTCACCACTCCAATAAAGAAAGCACAGGCCACCGTTTCGCAAAACAAGCTGACCGTTGTCTGGCGACTGCTGGCCTACCTGAGGCCATACCGCACACAGGTCATTATCGGCATTATCGCCGGCGCCCTGCTGGCTATCGCCTCAATCGTTCCCCCCTGGCTGGCACGCCACATCATTGATGACGTGGTAAGCCAGACATCCCCCGCAGACGAACACACATGGCAAATCGCCTGGATCCTGGTCGCGGCAATCACCGCCGCTTACCTGCTGCGGCTGCTCTTCCTGTGGATTCGCCTCCACGTCATGTCAATCATGGGCGAATATGTCGCCCATGACCTGCGTAACGATGTCTATGCCCACGTCCACAGGCTCAGTGTCTCCTACTTCTCAAAGACGCAAACCGGGTCGGTAATCAGCCGGGTGGGAGCAGACACCGATCGCATCTGGGAATTCATCGCGTTCGGCGTTGTCGAGGTTTCACTCTCGGCAATCACCCTGGCCGTCATCTCAATAGGACTGTTGATGATGGACCTGCAACTCGGGCTGGTAATGGTTCTTCCCGTGCCATTCATGGTCTGGGCGATCATAAAGAACGGCCAGAGCATGCAGCGACTGTTCACCCGGGCATGGCGCAAATGGTCAAACCTCAACGATGTCATCGCCGACACCATCCCCGGTATCCGGGTGGTGAAGTCATTCAACCAGGAAAAGCACGAGCAGGAGCGCTTCGGCAAACGCAACGCCGACACCATGGAAACCTTTAATTTTGTGCACCGCAACTGGACAAAATTCTGGCCGCTGCTGATGCTGATGATCCACTTGGTCAGTATCGCCGTGTGGTGGTTCGCCCTGCCGCGGCTGATGCCCGGGGCTGACGGCGCTGCTCCTGACCTCTCCCTCGGGAAATTCGTCGCCTTCCTTCTCTACACCGGGATGTTCTTCCAGCCGATTGAGGTCTTCGGCCAGATGGCACGCATGGTAAACCGCTCACTGAGTTCCGCGCGCCGGGTGTTTGACCTGATGGATACCGGGTCCGAACTGCCGCGCCCGGCGCAAACCGTGACCATCAACCCGCTGCGCGGCGAAGTGGAGTTCGACCAGGTCTATTTCGGTTATGATTCAGTGCGGCCCGTATTACAGGACATTTCATTCAAGGTTGTTCCCGGCGAGATGATCGGTCTGGTAGGCCATTCCGGTGCCGGCAAGACCACCCTGAGCAATCTCATCGTCCGTTTCTATGATGTCACCAGCGGCGTCATCCGCATTGACGGCCATGACCTCAACTCCATTGACCTCGGCAGTTTCCGGCGACAAGTCGGCATGGTGCAGCAGGATCCTTTCCTTTTTCACGGGACGATCCTTGAGAATATCCGCTACGGTCTGCTCGATGCGCCGCAGGGCAGGATCATTGAGGCCGCCCGTGCGGCAAATGCCCACGAGTTCATCTGCGGGCTGCCCCAGGGATACGACACCATGGTGGGCGAACGCGGGCACACCCTCTCAGGCGGGGAACGCCAGCGAATTTCAATCGCGCGCGCCGTGTTGAACGACCCCAGGATACTGATCCTTGATGAAGCCACCAGCAGCGTTGACTCGGAAACGGAATCCAGGATCCAGGATGCCCTTGACCGCCTGACCCGAGGGCGCACCACCTTCGCAATCGCCCACCGGCTCTCGACATTGCGCCGGGCAAACCGTATCCTGGTCATCAAGGACGGGCGGCTTACAGAGCAGGGAACTCACTCCGAGCTAATGGCCATTGACGGCGGCGTATTCCGTAAACTCAGTGACATGCAGAAATTAAATCCCAGTTGAAATGTCTCTTCCTGATATTAATCTCAGCAGCAGTGGGCAATTACAGGTGATTAGCGGCGGCAAAACGACGGCAGTTCGCGTACAGTCCTGTTTTCCACTTTCTCAACCCGGTCGCTTTTTCTCTCTCCTTGATTGCGATGGCAATGAGGTCGGCATGGTTGAAAATCCCGCCGATCTCGATGCCCCCGCGCGCGCGGCAATCGAAACAGCACTCGCTGACGCGGCATTCACCATTAAAGTGACAGCCATTGAATCCATTGAAAACGATATTGACCTGCGCATCTGGAAAGTAGTGACCGCGGCGGGGTCCCGGACCTTTGAAACCCGGCTTGGTTCCTGGCCGCGCAAACTTGAGGACGGCGGTGTCCTGATCCAGGATGTCGCCGAGGATCTCTATCACATTGAAGATATCAATGCCCTCGATGCCAAGTCCAGGCAGCTGCTGTGGGCATTCTCCGATTAAAGCCGATGATTGATCCTGAAGAGTTCGCCGAGACCATGACGGAAATCGGCAATACCCATATGCCATTCGGCAAATACGGACCTGACAAATATCCACCCGGGGGCTTGCCCATCCATGAATTGCCTTTTGAATACCTGGAATGGTTCCAGTATAACGGCGGGCTGCCCGGCGGACGCCTCGGTGAACTGCTCGAAATGGTCTACCATATCAAGAAAGATGGAGCCGGGGAGGTGTTCGCGCCATTGAGATTGAAAGCCGGAGGATCCCGGAAAAAACGGCGAAAAAAACCGCAACAATACCGCTTTGACTCCTGAGGATGGACAAAACCCACTAGGGGGGAGGCCTCTCCTGCCTGCCACGCTGGTAAATTCATCAAGAAACATCTAATATTGACTCCGGTATTCGCGTTACAGCATTAACACTTTCCAATGCCCATGAAATTTGTCCCCCTACTTGTCATCACCCTCTGCTCCCTGCTTGCGATCCCCAGCGGTAAAACCGGCCCTGCTGAGGATGCCCGCAACAAGGCCGCAAAACTCAAGAAAGCCGGTAACTGGAAAGAGTCATTCGAGGCTTACAAGGGCCTGCTGATAAATGAAGGTAATTCCGGTAAAACGGCTGCAGAGGACCTGCAAAATGCCTGGGACTCCCTCAACAGACTCGGCCAGGTCGTCCTCATGGACGAATTCCTTGAGAGTGTCATCCAGAAATATCCACAGGACTGGAGAGTTCTTTCCCGTGCCGGAAGCCTCTACATGAGAGCCAATAGCTGGGGATTCATCATTGGCGGCGAATTCAAGCGCGGTCACCACCGCGGTGGAGGCAAGCGGGTAAACACGCAGCAACGTGACCGTGTCCGCGCGCTCTCCCTCATGGAGCAGGCGATGAAGGCGGCAGGAGATGATGAGGACAAGGCGGCGGTTGCCGGCCTTTACCTGGAGTTTGCCAATGCCATCGGCTCCAACAGGGGAAGAAGTGAGTCCTGGCGGCTTCAGTATCTCACGGACTTCAGCAAGCTTCCGGACTGGGATGAGGGCGGATACCATGGCGCCCGAGACGTGGGTGCGCCGGTTGACGACGATGGCAAGCCGATCCTCTACTCCATCCCCGAGAGCTGGGAGAAAGCTACCGATGACGGGGAGCGCTGGCGTTACCTGCTGACAGAAGCCGCTGAACTCGCCCCGACTCGGGCCGGTGAGATCATGTTCCGCTGGAGCTCCTTCCTGCGAAACCAGTTCGGTGTCGAGAGGATGCGCCAGTGGGGCTTCGGCGGGTTCTTTGGAGGCCACAGTCCTGATGACGGCAGGGAAAACGAGAGCGGGACCTACGAGTTGCACACCCTCAAGCAGAATGAAACGATCGCCCGCCTCGCCACCGGCATAAAGCGCATCAGCCTGCCTGACGAGCACAATCACATTTTCATCCTCAAGCAGATCGCCGCCCTGCCGGACAAGTCATCGGCAGAGCGTGCCACCAATGATCTTGCCGGTATTTTTGAAAACCGCCGGCAGTATCCCCTGGCGGCAAAATACTGGCAGGAGAGCATCAGGAAATTTGGGCCCGGGAACAACAACAGGAAAGTCAAGAGCCTGGACCAGATCCTGGACAACTGGGGACGCTTTGACGGCAGCCAGTCACACGCTGCCGGAAAGAAACCCGTGCTTGGATTTGTCTTCCGCAACGGTGAGCGGGTCGACCTCAGTGCCTACTCCATTGATGTGCCCACCCTGCTTGACGACGTCAAGGGTTACCTCAAGAGCAACCCGTTAAAAATTGACAACCACCGCATGAATATCGGCAACATCGGCTACGAGCTGGTCAACGAGAAGTGGAAAAAGTATGTCGGTAAAAAAGTTGCTGAATGGGACCTGCGCCTGGAGCCGCGCAAGAACCACTGGGACCGGCGTATCGACATTGTCGCCCCCATGAAAAAACCGGGAGCCTACCTGTTGCGTGCCAGGATGAAAGACGGCAATACCTCACACATCGTTGTCTGGATTGCCGACACGGCCATCGTGCGCAAGCCGCTCGACCAGAAATCCTACTACTTTGTGGCCGATGCCCGCAGCGGCAAGCCCGTGGCCAAGGCCAACCTCGAGTTCTTCGGCTACCGCTACGAATACCTCAGGCAGAAAAAGGGCCTGCAAGGCATACTGCCCCAGAGGCGCTTTAATGTCATTACCAAGCAATTCGCCGAGTTCACCGATGCCGACGGACAGGTCATTCTCGACCAGGAACAGATGCCCCGGCAGATGCAGTGGTTGATCATCGCGCGCAGTGACGACGGCAGGTTCGCCTATCACGGCTTTAACGGGGTCTGGTACAGCCAGCGCCACGACGCGCAATACAAGGCCACCAAGACACTTGTCGTTACCGACCGACCGGTCTACCGCCCCGGACAGGATGTGGAGTTCAAGGCCTGGGTGCGTCATTCCCAATATGATAAGGAGGATGAAAGCCAATTCGCCGGGAAAAGTTTTTCGGTGCGTATCAACAACCCTAAAGGTGAGAAAATCTACGAGAAAAACCTGACAGCCGATGAGTTCGGCGGCCTGGCTGACAAGATCACCCTGCCCGATGGCGCCACCCTGGGATCCTACCGCATTCATTTACTCAATACCGGCCAACACGGCGGCAACACCTTCCGCGTCGAGGAATACAAGAAGCCCGAGTTTGAGGTGAGCATTGAGGCTCCATCCGAGCCGGTAATGCTCGGGGAAAAAATCAAGGCCAAAGTCAGGGCAAACTACCTCTTTGGTGCCCCGGTGCAGAATGCCACCGTCAAGTATAAGGTCATGCGCAGCGAGCACGACAGCAGGTGGTTTGCGCCAATGCCATGGGACTGGTTCTACGGATCCGGGTATTGGTGGTTCGGATACGATTACAACTGGTATCCGGGCTGGCGCAACTGGGGCTGCAGGGCACCTGTCCATTGGTGGTGGCCACGTGGCAACATGCCGCCGGAAATCGTGCTCGAGAATGAGGTCAAGATCGGTGAGGATGGAACGGCGGAAATCGAGATCGACACGGCCCTGGCCAAGGCGATGCACGGCGACATCGACCACAGTTATTCAATCACCGCCGAGGTGCGTGATGCCTCGCGCCGCACCATCGTTGGGCAGGGCAAGGTCCTGGTCGCGAGATCCCCCTTCAAGGTCAACACCTGGCTGGATCGTGGCTATTACCGGGTCGGTGAAGTGATCAGCGCCAACGCCTGCGCCCGCACGCTCGACGGCAAGCCGGTCGCCGGCAAGGGCACCCTGAAGTTGCTCAAGGTCAGCTATGACGAGGACGGCAAACCGGTGGAGGAAGCAGTTAAAAGCTGGAAGGTTGACCCTGACGCTGAAGGCTGCATCAACCAACAGATCAAGGCCTCGGCCAGTGGCCAGTATCGCCTCAGCTACAAGCTCAAGGACAAGGCCGGCCATGAGATTGAAGGTGGCTACGTGTTCGTGGTCCGCGGCGAGGGCTTCAACGGCAAGAAATTCCGCTTCAATGACATCGAGATCATCACCGACAAGCGCGAATATGCTGCCGGCGAGACCATCGAGCTGATGATCAACACCGCTCGTGAGGACGGCACCGTGGCACTCTTCCTGCGCCCTTCCAACGGCGTTTACCTGCCACCAAAAATTATCCGCCTTGAGGGCAAGAGCACGGTAACCGAGGTCACTGTCACCAAGAAGGACATGCCCAACTTCTTTATTGAGGCATTCACCGTCAGCGGCGGAAAGATTTATGAACAGACCCGTGAGGTGATCGTCCCGCCGGAGAAACGCGTGCTCAACGTCGAGGTATTGCCATCCGAAAAACGCTACAAGCCGGGCCAGGCGGCAACAGTCAAGGTCAAGCTCACCGATTTTGACGGCAAGCCCTTTGTCGGCAGCACCGTGGTCACTGTCTATGACAAGGCGCTCGAGTATATATCCGGGGGTAGCAATGTCCCGGAAATCCGGGAGTTTTTCTGGAAGTGGCGGCGTAACCACAACCGCAACACCCAGTTCAGCCTGTCACGCTGGTTCGGAAATATTCTCAGAAAAGGAGAATCCGGCATGGGATCCATCGGGGTATTCGGCCATTCCCTGGCTGATGAAGCAGAGGGAATTGAATCAGACACGCTAGCAGAAGGCAGGAACAGGCTCGGAGCCGTGCGCAAATCAAGAAGCCTCTTCTCATTACGCTCCAAGGAATCAGCAGATTTCGCTATTGAAGAAGCGGCCCCTGGAGCACCCTTGGCTCTAGCTTTTGCTGATGGTGCGTCGGCAGGAGAAGACGATGCCTTTGGCGGCGGAGGGGGTGCTGGCGGCAAAACGGCACCTGAAGTTCAACCGGTGATACGCAGTAACTTTGCCGATATCGCCTTCTGGGCCGCCACCCTGAACACCGACAAGGACGGAACGGCTGAAATCAAGCTCGACATGCCGGAAAACCTCACCACCTGGAAAATCAGGACCTGGGCCATGGGCCACGGAACGAGGGTCGGACAGGGGGAAGCCGAGGTGATCACCAGCAAGGACCTCATCATTCGCCTGCAGGCGCCGAGATTTTTTGTCGAGAAGGACGAGGTCACCCTCAGCGCCAACGTCCACAACTACCTGGAAAACGCCAAGCAGGTGCGCACCGTCCTCGAGCTTGAGGGCGGTGCGCTCAAGGCCCTCAAGGGCTCCCCCCTGAGCCAGAGTGTCATGATCCCGGGAGGCGGTGAAAAGCGCATCAACTGGCGGGTCAAGGCCGTGGCCGAGGGTGAAGCCAAGATCACCATGAAGGCGCTCACCGACGAGGAATCCGATGCCATGCAGATGAGCTACCCGGTTCTTGTCCACGGCATGCTCAAGACCGAGTCCTTCAGCGGCGCCCTGCGCCCCAAGGATAAAACCGCATCGCTCAAGCTCACGGTTCCCGCCGAGCGACGCGCGGAGCAGACCCGCCTCGAGGTGCGCTACTCGCCAAGCCTGGCCACCGCCATGGTCGACGCCCTGCCCTACCTGGCCGCTTACCCCTACGGCTGCACCGAGCAGACCCTCAACCGCTTCGTGCCGACCGTCATCACCCAGAAGATCCTCATCGACATGGGAATTGACCTCAAGGCCATCCGTAAAAAGCGCACCAACCTCAACGCGCAGGAAATCGGTGATGACAAGGAGCGCGCCAAACAGTGGCAGCGCCTGGATACCAACCCGGTATTCAATGACAAGAAAGTCGACAAGATGGTCAAGGCAGGCGTTGAGCGCCTCACCTCCATGCAGAACGCTGACGGCGGCTGGGGATGGTTCCATGCCCGCGGGGGACACTCCTATGCGCACACCACCGCGGTGGTGATCCACGGCCTGCAGCTTGCCCGGCAGAACGATGTTGCCATTGTCCCCGGCGTCCTTGAGAAGGGCATCCAGTGGCTCAAGCGCTACCAGGATGAGCAGGTAACCCGCATCAAGAACTGGGCGAAGAAAAAGAAGCCCGGCAAAGCACATGCCGACAACCTCGATGCCTTCGTGTTCATGGTGCTCTGTGACGCCGACAAGGTGGACGCTCAGATGCGCGACTTCCTTTACCGCGACCGCAACCAGCTCGCCGTGTATGCCAAGGCAATGCTGGGCCTGTCCATGCACAAGATCGGTAAGGTCAAGGAGCGCGACATGCTGATACGCAACATCGAGCAGTTCCTTGTCACTGACGATGAGAACCAGAGCGCCTACCTGGAGCTGGGCAACAAGGGCTACTGGTGGTACTGGTATGGTAGCGAGTTTGAGGCCCAGGCCTATTACCTGAAGCTGCTTTGCGTGGCAAAACCGAAAAGCAAGCAGGCCAGCGGGCTGGTGAAATATCTCATCAACAACCGCAAGCATGCCACTTACTGGAGCAACACGCGCGACACGGCCATCTGTATAGAGGCCATCGCCGACTACATCCGCGCGACCGGCGAGGATGAGCCCGACATGACAGTGGAGATCCTGCTCGACGGCAAGAAGGTCAAGGAGGTCGAGATCAACAAGAAAAACCTCTTCAGCTTCGACAACAAGCTGGTGCTGCTTGGGGATGCCGTCGACACCGGTGAGCACACCGTGGAATTCCGCAAGAAAGGCAAGGGACCGCTTTACTTCAACGCCTACCTTACCAATTTCACCCTTGAGGACTTCATTACCAAAGCAGGCCTCGAGGTCAAGGTGGAGCGCAGGTATTACAAGCTTTCCCCCGAGGAGAAGACCATCAAGAACGTTGGCGCACGCGGCCAAGCGCTCGACCAGAAGGTGGAGAAGTTCAAGCGCGAGCTGCTCGCCAGCGGCGCTACACTAAAGAGCGGCGACCTGGTCGAGATTGAGCTCATTATCGAGAGCAAGAATGACTACGAATACCTGATGTTCGAGGACATGAAGGCCGCCGGCTTTGAGCCGGTCGAGCTGCGCAGCGGCTATTCAAACAACGGCATGGGAGCCTACATGGAACTGCGCGACCAGAAGGTCACCTTCTTTGTCCGCTCCCTCGCCCGCGGCAAGCACAGCTTAAGTTACCGCATGCGGGCCGAGACCCCCGGCAAGTTCAGCGCGCTGCCCACCCGGGGCGAGGCCATGTATGCGCCGGAGCTGAAAGCCAATTCCGATGAGATCAAGATCTCCATCGCCGACTAAAAGGAAGGGCTTCCCTTCCAGGAAAACACAATCAATTCTTTTCAAAGCGCGTAAAGAACCTCCCGCTGGCCCCCGGAAACTGCTCCCGGATATATTCAACATGGCTAAGGTCCCCGATTTCGGAGCGGAAATCCACCGGCTTGTCCATCAGGTCGGTATATTCGGAGACATAAAGTTTGTCGGGCACCCTCATGCTCCACGACCCCGGAAAGGTGAACTTCACCTTGCGCTCCCCCCGCACCACACAGAGCCCGATCCCCGTCTCGCCGCGGTGCACGGTAGAGATCACCGCTTCACGCGGATTATCGCGGTAGCGCAGGAGCGACTGGCCGGAAAGTTCCTCGTAAAACTTCGGCTCCAGCCCGATCAACTCCAGTATGCTGGGCATAACATCGTAATGGCTGACGTTGGTATGGGCAGGCAGTTGTCCCGCCCATTGCGGCCACTTGATAATGATCGGCACCTCAGTCTGGAAACGGTTTAATGACGAGCAATGAAACCAGCTCCCCTCCTCCTGGAACTCCTCGCCGTGATCGCCGGTGAGGACAATCACGGCATTCTCGTAGCGCCCCTTTAACTTGAGAAAAGCAACAAACTCCTCGATCGCATAATCAATCCAATGGATCGCGTTCTGGTAACGGCGCACCACCCCGTCAACGACGTTTTTACTGGGACGCAGGTTGGTGGGAATGTTACCCGCACAGTTCGGGTGCAGTGCTTCAAAATCAGAGGGCCAGTAATAATTGTAGTGGGGTGAATCGAGCGCAATAAAGTGGAATTGCGGAGCCTTTGGATCACTGGAAAGGTAATGGCGCATGTCATCCATCACCCGCTTTTCCCTCTGCGGAATAGTCATCGGTTCAACGCGTTTGGAATCATCAACGAAGAAATCGGCAAGGTAATTGCCTTCCCCGAAATTCAAAGGCCCCATGCTCTTGTAGCCCAGGTCACAGACAGCCCGCACGTGAACCTCGTAGCCAAGCTTGTCAAGAACCCGGATAGGATATGCTCCGGCAGGCTTTTCATGCGCATCAAGTGCCTCCGCCCAGTAGATCGCCAGCCTGCTGTGGAAAAATGAAAACCAGGAAAGAGGTGTGCAGTTTGACCCCGAAAAGGTCTTGCCCAGGTCCTGTGCCTCCTCAATGCAAAAACGGCTCAGGAACGGAGCTACCTCCGGGGTGATCGAGTCCGAGCGCCAGCTCTCGATCATGAATACATAAATATCAGGTTTACGCAGATGCGGCTCGTCCTTCAACTCGGAAAGAAGGCGGTCACGATCGCCTTCAGGCGCGGGCTCCCGGAAAACAACCTCGACTTTCTCAAATCCCGCCGGCGGGGCAAAGACGCCGACATGCGCGTTAAATGCCTTGTAATGTCGCCTCCAGGATTCGGTGCGCTTGGTCACGTGGCTCAGGGCACCCTCCGTCACCGTGACCAGCCAGCAGGAAACCAGGATCATGAGGATACGGCGATTGGCAATGCGCATGCCGGTAGTCTGGGAAATTTTTCCCAAACCCCAGAAAATTGTCCCGCAAGAGATAATCACCATTACGGAAATCAAGGCCACCTGTCCCATCGTCCAGTTCAGGCCCGCTGCCGCGACTTCCTTATGGAAATCAAACGGTCCGGTCGACGTGAAGAAGTTAATCACGGTCAGCAGCGATTGGTTCCAGAACTGGCGCATGAGAAAATCGGCTGCTATCAGGAAGGGTAACAGTGAGAACAAAACCGTCACTGCCACCCGGAAAAATCCCGGGGTAAAGCTGCAGATCCCATGATACAGAATCATTAATCCCAGGGTAAAGATCGCCTGCGTTGCGATTCTTTCCAGAGCGACACTTAATTGTTCAAAATGATTGAGGCCCGCCACTTCCCAAACCGCGTAGATATCCCGGGTCGCCAGCAGGATAAAAATACACAGCCAGAAAGCCCCGTTGAAACGCCACCTGCGCACCATCCATCGGCGCCAGGAGCGGCGTGACCCCGATGCTCTGCCGCTGCCGGTTGACAGGCAAATCAACGCGCCTGTCAACAGTAAAGCGGAAAGCAGAGAACCGCCCACGGCAATCCACGGAGACCAGTGAAGGAACAGTGCCCCGAGACATCCGCATATTGCAATCGAGTGTAGGCAGAATACCATCACTGCGAGTCTTCCGGGCAGCGGTTCATCAAGTGCTGCACTGCGCTTTCTGATCCGCTTGGTGACCGGAACCGAAACTGCTATACCCATCAGGAAAAGCGCCAGGGTAATGAGAATATTGTAACCCAGGCTGCCATTGCCAAGTTTCCAGAAAAGATTGAACGGCGTCGCAAGGTAGAGTCCACCAGCCAGCCAGCTGACAGCATGAACCGCCCACCCGATCCTGAAATGGATGTGCTTTTGAAAAAAATTCATTTCCTTCCCCTTGCCCGGCATGCCTCTTGTATTCGTCTCTAGGATTACCTTAATCAAGCCTTACCCATATATTGACAGGTTGACAAGGAACCGGCTTTCCGCTCAGAAGAGCGGAAGTTTCGTCCCTGTATTGCAGGAAGCAGTGACAATCTGACTTACCCTTACTGTAGCGAGCTGGGTTTTCCGTTCCTGCAACGCCGGGTTCCTGAAGAAGAATCAATGACAATTCCCTCCCTTGCTACAGGACAAAGAGCACCGCTGCGCAGCATAATAAGCAGGTTGCTGGGCCCGCCGGAAGTCGACAGGTGATCGGAATGATTCCTTAATATATCTTGACTATTAGTATTTCCAGAATTACTACACTCTTCACAAGGAGTAACCTATGAATATCAGTAAACTTTTCACCATCTTCTTCGCCGGCCTCATCTGCTCCTCGACAATCTCCTGTAAAAACAAGAAAAAGTTAGGAGACGGAAATACCGCCGCGGCGGCAAGTTACGGCAATAATTTTGGCGTTCCCGGAAACGCCGCTGAATTCAACCGCTACGGCAGTGGCTCAAACATTCCCCTGCCAAGCAGGCAGAGTGGCGCCTCTTTCTCCAACTCCAGTACGGGACAGTTTCCCCCGATCTATTTTCAATTCGACAGTTTTGAGGTAAGTCCCGCAGAGGATGCCAAGATCCTTGAAATCGCCTCCTATGCCCGCAGCAGAGGGAGTGAACTGATCGTGGCGGGCTTCACGGATAATGTCGGCACCGAAGAGTATAACCGGGGCCTTGGTGACCAGCGTGCTCTCGCCGTCCGTGCAGCACTCATTAATCGCGGAGTAAACACAAGAAGAATTCAGACAGTCAGTTTCGGTGAGGAAATGCTCGCGGATACTTCAAATCCCAGTTCCGGGCGCAACAGGCGCGTGGAATTCGGGGTTGTCCGCTGAGTAAAACAACCCTTCCCCGTGGCCGCCTGATTTTCCTCAACAAGGGGCAGGTTTATACTTGTCAGTCAAGATTTGGGGATTAACCTGCATCCCGAAGAAACCCCCGCCAACTCTCGAATCAATGAGATGAACCTGGCGAGCCTTAACCCGGAACAAATCGTTCCCGAACTGCAGTCCACCGATCACCTGGAAGTCATCAGTGAGCTGGTCGACCTGCTCTTTGATTACCTTGAACATGTCCATCATAAACCCCTCCCTGAAACCATAAAAGAGGATGCATTCGCGGCCTTGAGGCAACGTGAGGAAAAAATCAGTACGGGGATAGGATCAGGCGTCGCCATCCCTCATGCGTTCTCCGAGGACATCGAGGAAATGGCAGTGATTTTCGGCCGCTCAAAAAAGGGCGTTAACTTTGAAGCTGTCGACAATAACCCGGTGTATTTCATCGTTCTTTTCCTTGTCCCGCAGAAAGATTATCATCAACATCTTCAGACCCTTGCTGCAATTGCAAAACTCTTCACCCGCGGTGCTATCCGCAAAGAGTTAACAGAAGCGAAAACCCGCGACGATATCCTTGCCGTTTTCGAAAAACATGCAGTTAATACCTAGCCCCGCCCTTCAAAGCCCATAAATCCGCTTTCACGCCAGAATTTTTGAAGGCCCCATGGCTACATTTACCCAGCAACTGACCCAAAGGCTTACAACGGCACTGTCTGAACTCGGTTACGACACCCTGCAGGAAACATTCGTTCCGGTTGTCGCCGCCACCACTGACACCCGTTTCGGAGACTACCAGACCAATGTCGCGATGACCCTGGCAAAACCGCTCAAAATCAATCCGCGGGAACTTGCCTCACAACTCATTGAACAGATTGATGTCACCGATCTCTGCGATGTACCGGAAATCGCAGGCCCGGGATTCATCAATTTCCGTATCTCTAAGCAAGTCCTTGCCGCCCGCATCTGCAGCTTGATAAATGATGAGCGCCTTGGTGTCGATCTCGCAGCCTCCGCGAAGCGGTTACTGATCGACTTCTCCTCGCCAAACGTGGCTAAACCAATGCACATCGGCCATATACGCAGCACAATCATTGGTGACTGTCTGGCCCGCACTGCAAGATTCCTCGGCCATGATGTAATTGCTGACAACCACATAGGAGACTGGGGCACACCGATTGGGCAGGTGCTCTACGGCTGGAAAAACCACCTTGATCAAGGTGCCTTCACCGCGGATCCCATCAACGAACTGCTGCGTCTCTACCAGTTGGTGAAACAACAGTTCGAATCCAATCCGGAAATCGCCGAAAACTGCCTGGAGGAAACCGTTAAACTGCAGTCTGGTGACGTGGAAAACCTCGCCCTGTGGAAACAATTCATCGAGATAACCATGTCTGGCGCACAGGAGATTTACACGCGCCTGGACATTCATTTTGACACCACGCTCGGAGAATCATTCTACGATCCTCACCTGAAACCACTGGTTGAAAATCTTCTTGCCAACAAAATCGCACGGGAAAGTGATGGTGCCATTTGTGTGTTCTCCAATAACGAACTGGATCCTAAGGAGGATCCTCTCCTGGTACAGCGTGACGGCCAATGGCTGGCTGTCCCCTGCCTGATTCGTAAAAAAGACGGTGGGTTTAATTACGCAACAACTGATATCGCAACCATCGACTACCGTGTCAGTGAGCAGAAAGTGGATGAAATCCTCTATGTCGTCGATGACCGGCAATCGCTCCACTTCCGCCAGTTGTTTGAAGTTGCCCGCCAGCGCGGCATTACCACCTCCCTAAAACACATCGCTTTCGGGAAAATCCTCGGCGATGACCGAAAACCATTCAAGACACGGGAAGGAACTGTTCCCGCGCTCGGTGATGTGCTTAACGAGGCAGTTGAGCGTGCGCGTAAAATTGTTGATGGGAAAAACAGTGAACTCCCGGAAGAGCAGAAATCAGATATAGCCGAGCGCATCGGGGTGGCAGCTGTGAAGTATGCCGAGCTCTCACAGGCGCGAGCCAGTGACTATGTCTTTTCATGGGAGAAGATGCTGGCCCTGCAGGGGAACACCGCCCCCTACATGATCAATGCCTACGTCCGCACGCGCGCAATTTTCCGCAAACTTGAAGACATCCCGCTGCCACCCGCTGATGAACTCTCGATCACCGAGGACACGGAAAGGATCATCGCGATGAAACTTTGCCAGTATGGGGAGATCCTCCCGGAAATGCTCTGTGATTATCGTCCCAACCTATTGGCCACCTACCTCTACGAACTCGCCCAGAACTTTCATTCGTTTTACGAGCAATGCCCCGTGCTCAATTCTCAGGAACCTGCACGCTGCACGAGAATTGCCCTCTGCGATACAACCTCGAGGATACTCAAACACGGCCTCAATCTGCTTGGCATCACGCCTCCTGAACGCATGTAGAAATCCCGTACAACAACCGTTGCGAAAACAGTAAGAAGCGTAAATATTAACTATCATCCAGTAACCCTTGCTTCTGGATAAAAGCATGCTTGAACTTCTCGGAAAAGCCGATCAATCGCCAACCCATTGCGATGGCTATTCGCGCCGTGATTTCCTGAAGATAGGGGGCATGGCAGCCGGCGGATTATCTCTCAGTCAATTACTGGCACTTGAGGCAAAGGCCAAGACCGGTTCTTCCCACAAGGCAATCATCAATATCTACCTTCCCGGCGGCCCCTCGCACCTTGACATGTTCGACCTTAAGCCGGACTCCCCGTCAGAAATTCGCGGTGAGTTCCGGCCAATCCGGACCAACGTCGCAGGAATGGAAATCTGTGAATTATTTCCAAGGCTCGCAAAGCTCGCCGACAAGTTCGCCATTGTGCGCTCCCTGAGTGATTCTGATGGAGGGCATGACTGTTACCAGTGCATGACCGGGCACAGGAGGAACAGTTCTGCACCTGCCGGGGGCTGGCCCTCCCTTGGCTCATGGATTTCAAAGATACAGGGTTCCAATCCAGGTGTCCCCGCCAACCTCTCGCTGATGTATCCCACCGGCAACCGGACCTGGGGCGAGGCCGGCACAGCCGGGTTTATCGGCCATGAGCACGCACCGATGGGAATGGTTGCAAAAGATCCGAATGCGCGGGCAAAAAGCATGACGCTGCAGGGAATGTCACTTGAACGGCTGCTAGATCGTGAAACCCTGCGCACTTCAATAGACCGTATGCGCCGTGATGTGGACACAACCGGGCAAATGGACGGGTTGGACTCCTACACCCGGCAGGCACTTGAAATCCTTTCCGACAGCGGGCTGGCCAACGCTCTCGATCTTTCAAAGGAAGACCCCAAAATCGCTGACCGCTACGGGGTCAACGACCCAGCCTACCAGCGCGATGGGGCACCAAAAATGATCCGCAACTTCCTCGTCGCCCGCCGCCTTGTGGAAGCCGGAGCACGGGTTGTTTCCCTCAACTACAGCCGCTGGGACTGGCACGGTGGTGACGGCATGAACTTTCCCCGTTCACGCGAGGAATTCCCGCTGCTGGATCAGGGACTCAGTGCCCTGATTACCGATCTTCATGAGCGTGGCATGTTGCACGATGTGTCCATCGTCATGTGGGGTGAGTTCGGGCGAACCCCGAAAATTAACGCCAAGAACAGCCGGGACCACTGGCCAAAGGCAAACTTCTGCCTGCTGGCCGGGGGCGGCATGAATACCGGGCAGGTCATTGGTGCCACCAATGAGCGCGGCGAGGAACCTGCTGAACGCCCGGTAAAATTTCAGGAGGTATTTGCGACACTCTATCACAATATCGGCATCGACCTGAACAATGCCACCGTGCGCGATTCCGCAGGCAGGCCACACTACCTGGTCGACCAGGGAATCGAGCCAATCCGTGAGTTGATCGGGTAGTATTGGCCGATCTCTCTGCCCCAATGAAAAATCTCTTCCCTCTCCTCTTCTTCGCGGCGACCTTCCTCGCCGCCTCCGCCCACCGCATCCAGGCGAAGGAGCCCGGTCCCTTCAAGGTCCTCACCTACAACGTTCTCTACGGCTTCAACTTCCAGAAGTCCACTGCCCTCGGAGCGCAATGGATCAAGGGCCAGCATGCCGACCTGGTCGCTCTCCAGGAGATGACCAAGTACAGCCAGGTCAAGCTCACTGCCCTGGCGAAGAAATGGGGTCACCAGCACTCCGTCATCCTGAAAGAGGACGGCTTCCCGGTCTGCCTCACCGCCAACTCTCCCATCGAAGTGATCGAGAAACGTGTCGAGGACATGTGGCACGGATATCTCCACTGCAAAGTGCGTGGAGTGAACATCTTCGTGGTGCATCTCTCGCCTTCCAAGCACG
>JAYGGE010000071.1:0-3634 GCA_046581505.1 Verrucomicrobiales bacterium
GTGTGGGGGATACATAGAAGCCGTTATCAATCCATGTCCCTTGCAGGTAATCGTGAGCGAATATGATATCCATCAGAATAGCGTTATCTAATTGCGTTATTCTGAGTTTCGCATGGCAATTATTTTTGTCCCTTTCCCAGGCGCCCTGATCGGCTTGAGTTCCGCGACCTTTGATCCAATTGCCTTGTTCTTCATACAGATTGATGCACCCCTTGATTCTGTTATGCCTTAATTCCTTGTATCTATTGCGCGGTTCAAGATCCAGTTCCCTATAGCCCTGTATGACGATCAGGCCTTCATCGATGAAGTCCTTTTCACTGATATACTCCCGATAGACCGCCTGATGCATTATTAGGAGGTGCCCTGGAATGGTCTGACTTTTAGCTAGATCGGGGACGATCATAGGCATAATAGAATGGTCGAAGTCGTGGAACTGGATAAAAAACTCCAATGGGCTTAGTCGCAGCTTTAAAGGGCTCCCCTCCGCTAACGCGTTGCAGGATTTGGTTAGCAGAAAATCCTGTGTTCGCCTTATTTTCTCCTGTTTCTTCTTAAAATCCTCCTCCGCACGTTCACTCTTGCTTACCTTCTTTTTTCGTAGGTGTTCCCGCACTGCTTCCTTTCCAGACACGATGTCGGTTTGATCTCCAAAATCCATGGCTTCCAATTCTTTTTCAGCCACCTCAATTTCCTTGTTGCCCAACCAATCTGGGACGTGGAATTCAAAGTTTTTCCTGTGCCCCTCGTTATAAGCACTGCGTTCTTCATCCCAATTTTCTTTATCCTCTGTCATTAATCAGTGCGTGTTTGGTTGGATCTGGACATTTTCAAATATAACAAATGCCCGAATGGAATAAAGTCCGCACTGGTCAATAGCCGCTCCATACACCCCCTAATCTACAGTCAGGAAATGCCTTGGGATACTAAAAGAGGGGCTCCACGGGCATCATAAACCCCTAAAACACAGGGAGCTTGCTGTTTGGCGGGTCGGTTGCTAGTATGCGCTCCATGTCCGGCTTGTTATGCACTTTAAATCCACGAGGTGTCTCGAAACGAAGTTCAAACTGAGCCCTTCAGCAATCATGCGCACTCTGCCATCACCCATCACGCTTGGTGTTCTAAGTCTCCTGCTCATCTGCAGCCCTGCGCTCGAGGGGGCGGACATTGATGACCTCACTTATGACGCTTCGGGGGCAGGAGTAATCATTACGGACTGTGACGCTGCGGCATCAGGTGAACTGGTGATTCCAGACACCATTGAAGGTAAGCCGGTCACCAGTATTGGGGATTTGGCTTTCAATAACTGTCGCCTCCTGACGAGCATCAGGATTTCTGACAGCGTTACCAGCATTGGGCGTTCCGCCTGTAATTACTGTACTGGCCTGACCAGCATCACCATTGGTAACTACGTCACCAGCATCGGGAATTTTGCTTTCAACCAATGCGCCAACCTGATCCGCGTTACTATTGGTAACTACGTTACCAGCATCGGGGAATGGGCCTTCCAGCACTGCCGCAAGCTGGCGAGCATCACGATTGTTGGTGACGGCGGCTTCTTTGACCCTGTCCCGCGCGACATCAGCATCGGGAATGGTGCCTTCGCCCACTGCACTAGCCTGACGAGCATCACGATCCCTGAGCGCGTCACCAGCATCGGGGATTGGGCCTTTCATGAATGCACCGCCCTGACCCGCGTCACTATTGGTAACAACCATGAACACGATAACGGCACCAGCATCGGGGAATGGGCCTTCCAGGGCTGCCGCAAGCTGGCGAGCATCACGATTGGTAACTCCGTCACCATCATTGGCGTTAGAGCCTTCACTGACTGCACCGCCCTGACCCGCGTTACTATTGGTAACTACGTCACCAGCATCGGGGAGCGCGCCTTCTACAACTGCACCAGCCTGACGAGCATCACGATCCCTGAGCGCGTCACCAGCATCGGGGATTGGGCCTTTTGGAAATGCACCAGCCTGGTGAGCATCACGATCTCTGACAGTGTCACCAGCATCGGGTGGGATGCCTTCGCTGACTGCAGTAGCCTGTCCATCATCATCTTCCTCGGCAACGCACCCACACTTGTTGATCTACCCTTTCCAGGTGTTCCCGCTGACGCTACAGTTTATGTCACTACCGAAGCAACAGGCTTTGGCGATACTTTTGGCGGATTACCAGTCAGCATGCTTGGTGACGGTACACTGGCATTAAACCCGACCACCCAAAGCATTGCCGCAGGCGGCGACGACCTGGACTTCACGGTCTCCTCCAACACCGGCTGGAGCTGGAGTGACGACGCCGACTGGTTAACCAGTAGTGAGGCCACCACCCAGGACGGTAACCAGACCTTCTCCTACTCGGTGGCAACCAATACCTCAAGAGAGGCCCGCAGTGCCACCATCACCCTTACCGCCGGGAACATCACCCGCACCCACACCCTCACCCAGGAGGGCGACACCGATACGCCAATATTTAACGACCAGATTTTCACCATCGACAGGAACAGCCCCGGGGGCACGGAGGTCGGCACGCTCAGTGCCATTGATCCCAACGGTGAGCCCATCAGCTACACGATGCTCAACAACACCGACCCGGACAGGGACGGCAACCCCGCTTTCCGCGTCGAGGAGGACCGGTTGATGATCAATGATTCCGGTGACCTTACCTTCCAACCCAAGGTGGTCCCCATCGCTGCCGGAGGTTACCACAACCTTGCCGTGCAGGAGGACGGCAGTGTGCGCGCCTGGGGACGCAACGACTTCTCCCAGGTCAACCTGATCGATGGGCTCAACTCCACGAGCGTGGTCTCTGCCGGCCTGTTCCACAACATGGCCCAGCAAACCGACGGCAAGATCCTCTCCTGGGGACTCAATGATTACAAGCAGTCGACGGTGCCTGATGACCTGAAGCTGGTCATCGCCATCGCCGCCGGCGGCTGGCACAGCATGGCCCTGCAGGGCGATGGCAGGGTGCGCGCCTGGGGACGCGACAACTATGGCCAGGCCACGGTACCGGAGAACCTCGGCGAGGTAAGCGCGATCACGGCAGGTGCATGGCACTCCATGGCACTGCGGACAGATGGTACAGTGCGCGCATGGGGCAACAACGACCACGGACAAAGGAATGTGCCGGCAGGACTGGATGACTTCATTGCCATTGCCGGCGGTGCCCAGCACAGCCTGGCACTGCGCGAGGACGGCAGACCGGTCGCGTGGGGACGCAACAACAATGGCCAGGGCAGTGTTCCCAACGACCTTGATGAGGTCATTGCCATCGCCGCCGGAGGCTACCACAACCTTGCGCTGAAGAAAGACGGCAGCGTGGTTGCATGGGGCTCCAACCAATACGGGCAGACCGTGGTGCCGGCAAATCTGGGTAAAGTCAGTGCCATTTCCGCAGGCGGCTACCACAGCATTGCCCTGCAGGAGGACGGCCTACTGGTCATCTGGGGGCGCAACGATGCCGGCCAGACCAACACGCCACAGGGCATCCGCATCGCCAAGCCTGGCATCGTGGACACTGACAGCCTGCAGATCGTGGTCCGTGCAAGTGACGGCATCCTCACTGATGATGCCACCATCACCATCAACCTGACCAATGACCTCAACGGCGATGCTGACGGCGACGGCCTGCC
>JAYGGE010000199.1:0-22743 GCA_046581505.1 Verrucomicrobiales bacterium
CGGCTGTTCAGCATGGTGGCGTCGACGGATGGCTCGACGTGATCCCGGCGCGGTGAGCAGTCTTGTCTGCGGTATCATTTCCGTCGTCCTCTGCTGGGTTCCCATTGCCGGCATTATTCTTGGGGTTGTTGCAATTGTGCAGTCAAGGAAAGCCAAGGAAAGCCAAGGATGCGGTGCAGTCCAACCCGGATGTTTATGAGGGTGCAGGGATTGCAATTGGCGGCCTCGTTTGCGGCCTCGTCGGCGCCGCTGGCTCCGGTCTGCATAATCTGATTTATCTGCTGTTTATATTTACGAGATCTAGCATGTAAAAGCAGTGTTGTGCCCTGCGGCAGCGAAAGCGTGTCCTCACGCAGACCGTGATTGTGGAGAATACTTTGCGTGTGGTACTGTTTTTGTCTTCCCATGCGGGTTGCTATGGGTGAGTTTTGTTGAGGTGTGGGATTATATTAAAGGACTCTTTGATGCACCGTTCAGCTCGACGGTGAACGGCCTGAGCATTGTCGGTCTGAGCATTGCCGGGTTGCTGGCCCTGTGGCTGCTCTGCGGCTTCCTCGGGGCACTACGTGATATTTTTGCTGACCTGGCAAAAAAACTTGCAAGCAAGTCAAGAGGAACGGAAACAGGCGGGAACGAGGACAATTGACGTCGCAGTGCCCTGCATTTCGTGTTCCTTTGGGTTTAAGCGCGCGATTTCCGGGAGACGGCCGGGAGAGTTGCAATGGCAAAAAAATCTTTCCTTTGGGGATCGCCGGCTTTCTTTGCTAAAGGTATCAGGTGAACTGGAAAGTTTGGGTTTTGACTGTGCTCGGTGCTTCCGTATTCCTGATTGTGGCTGCCTACTGGTGGCATTGGGAGTTCTGGCCCAGGGTGCTGGCCTGCTCGGTGGCAATCATTGTCCTGCAGGTGCTGGGAGTGTTGAGGCTGCGCAATCCCCGGGGTGATTAGTTTGCCGGCAGCTTGGTCGCGCTTGGCGGCGCGATTATTGCCTGGTTGTGGACTTTTCGCTATCGCGCAAAAAGAGTGAAAGCGTTACTTCCGGGTTTCTTCAGCGCTGGATTTTTTTGCAGCAGTTTTTTTCGGGTGGCGCAAAAAGAATGTTCCCATGTAGTCGAGAGCCTTTGTCATGTGCTCACGGCCAAGCCGATGACCGCTTCCCTTGACGGCATAAAGGAGCAGCTCATAGCTGGATTTATCCGGGGAAAAGTGCGTGAGGGTTACCCCTCCGGATTCAGGGTGTGGCCTTGCGGCGCCCTTGGCTCCGTGGTTTTTCGCCCATGCGCTCATGGCGTCATGAGCGGAATAGAACACCTCTCCGCGTGCCTGTTCTCCGCCCTTAAAGAGCGGGTCGTCGGCTCCGCATACCAGCAGGATGGAGAGATTCGGGCGGTTTTCCGGAACAGGCGGCCTGTTGATCATTGCCCCGCGCATGGGAGCGATCGCGGCAAATAAATCGGTCTCCATCGCGAGGCGAAAACAGAAAATTGCACCGCTTGATCCTCCCGTCGCAAAGAGACGGGTTCGATCGATTGAGGCGTTTTTCTCCAGGTGTTCCACGCTCTTGCGGACAAATCCCACGTCATCGGTATTGCTGATGCGATGTCCTGCGAACCCGTTCCACCCGGTGACCCCTCGCGAATTGCTGATTCCCTGGGGGCTGACACTGATAAAGTCATGATTCCTTACAACTCTCTCGAGTTGGCGATGGTAACCCTCCTTTGGCCCTCCTGCGCCATGGAAGCCGAACACGACGGGGTATTTCTTTTTCGGGTCATAGTTCTCCGGCAGGCGAACGAGCATTTCGCGTAGATGTCCGTCATGATTGAGCTTGACCAGGTTGGTGCCGGGCTTTAGCTCCCCGGCAAATGCCATCGCCGGCAGGTATAGGGACATGGCGGTTAGTCCAAGTTTCATTTAAGCTGGGTTTTTGGATGTTCAAGAAGCCAGTCGACGATCCTGTGCGCAAGTTCAGTCGAGTTACCGCGTGATTTCAGGACAGGCAGATGCCCGGTCAGGTTCATGGTCCACAGTTCAGTCGCTGCACGACCACCACTCATCCGCGTTACGTCTGTTTCCTTTCCCGGGATGAGGGCAGCGAAGTTAAATGCGGAATCCTGAGTGGTTTCCCTTTTGGTGTGTGAGTTGTAGTCGCCCCAGATCTCGAGTGTTTCCTTCGCGCCGGGATACGGTGCGGAGATAAACCCGCCGCCGTAGCTGATGACAAGATCCGTCGTGCCGTGGATTTGAAGGATATGGACCGGCTCGGAGGGGGCACAGTGCCCAGGATTATTGTAGGTGGCTCCGGCAATGCTGGCAATGCCCGCAATCAGATCCGCATGCCGGCACGCCATGCGGTATCCCATGAACCCGCCATTGGAGTAGCCGACAATATAGATCCGCCTGCGGTCAAGACTAAGCTTCCTTGAAACTCCACTGATCAATGACAAAAGATAACTCTCATCGTCAACGGCTGCCCCTATTCCGCAACAGGCATCCGTGGCGTTCCAGAACCTGGCACCGATCGCGTCGCGGGTGCCATTGGGGGTCACGTAGAAGAAGCGCTTCGACTCGACGAGCGGAAGAAATTCCAGCCAGTCCTCCAGTATCTGGGCAGAGAAGGTGAACGCGTGCAACCCGATTATGAGTGGCAGTGGTTCATCCGCTTTATATGTTGATGGGACGTGGACCACTACTGACCTTTCGCCTTGCCATGGGTCAAGGATCCTGAACAGGCGCGTTGTTGCGGTGGCTTCGCTGTGGGGAGACTGCCTTGCAACAGGTTCCCAGCCCTGCGAATCGTTGAAATGCTGCAGGTAGCCGCCCCCTGTCCAGTCGATCTCGATCTTGCCCGGGGCAGTGGTGAAGTTCCACTGCACTCCTTCAGTGACTGGGTTAAGGCTAAGTGTGGTGCTCTGTGCCGGCAGTTCCCTGCACGGCAGCCAGAGTGCGCTGGAAATGACAAATCCCGCCTTTAGGAACGTGGTAATCACGGAGCGTTGCGGGTAGCCCTGTTTCATCAATTATAAAGTCTAGCCTGAAAACGCTAGTCTTCAACGAAGCATGCGCCGCCTTATCTTCCGATAATCAAATAATTCCCTAATTACCGGCTATTGGCAGTAATGCGAACGCGGGCAAAGACCGTCTTACGGGATTGGGGCAAACTCCACAGCATGGTTGCGGTATTCTCCGCGTGCCCGCTGTAACCCTGGAAGGTCGCTTTATTAGCATCCCAGGATTCGAGGTCAGTGGAAATCTCGATTGAGAGGTCAGCGCCTTTTGCCGCCAGCATTCTGGGTATCCCGACAATGACGTTGCCGTTCTCGATCCTTGTGGTGATAGGGGAATTCCCCAGGAAAAAATCAACCACATCAATTCCGGGCGTTGCGTCAAAGCAAATACGGTCATCGGTGCCCGGCGATCCTCCCTGCACATTGCCCGGCAGCCAGCTTTGGGCGAGATTGTGGTCAGGATTGGCAGCGGGATTTGCCAGCACCAGGCTGTAGCCGGTTCCATCAGTGCTGACAGGCCAGGGTTTGCGGTCATCGTAACGGAAATCACGGATAATGGAATCGTCTCCAGCCAGGATGGTTATGGTTTCGCCTCCGTTGTCCAGTTGTCCGCTATATTGCGAGGGAGTCAGGGCAAGATGTTCGCCGGGAGCGAGCATTTGCTGCGCGGTAAAGGCGTAATGAATGCCCGCTGAAAAGCGAACTCCAGCAAGGCTGATCGGGGCACCTGAGATATTCAGCAGTTCAATGAATTCTGCTTCTTCACTTGTTCCTGCAGGGTTGTAGTGGATCTCGGAAATGACAAGGCTTTCAGGGCCTGCGGCAGCAGCGGTGGTGAATGTGGCCTCGGTGACAGCACTCCAATTTCCGTTTTCATGGCTGCGTGCGCGAACTGTGACGGGGTTGTCAATGATCATGGCGGAACCTGAGGGCTTGATTACCGAAAGGCTCAGGTCAAAAACCATGTCGCTGCTACCGGCACTGATATTGTGCAACTCGGCAGCGATTGTGTTTGTGCCTTCGGCCAGGAGTTGCGGGGAGAATGAAAAGTTGTCAAAATCACCCTCGTTGCCATCGCTGGATGACCTTGTGAAGTAGTTAATTGGCCCGGCGGGCATGTTGTCACGGATGATCTCGATGCCATTGATGTAGACAATTGCCCCGCCGTCGATTTGTGCTTTGCAGTGGGCGGCTGTGAGTGCAGCAGCTTCATTCAGTTCAAAGCTCTGACGAAAGTAAACGGTAAGATTGCGCGAGGGGTTGATAATTGTCTCAAGTGTGGTGCCATTAATCAGTCCAAAACCCAGCGGTGCGCTACCTTTACTCCAAAGGATGTCGTCAAATGCCGGATCTCGCCAGATTTCACCGAGGTCATTGCCTGAATCGTCATAACGCCAGGATGTCCCGGCAGGTATAAGCATCGTTTCTTCGCCTCCGCCTCCGGAAATGATTTGCGCGGTGGGATTCACTGCACCCCCGCTGAGGCGGGGATCGCTGCCGTCAGTGGTGAAATAGATCGAGGAACTTTCCGAAGTGATTCGCAAGGGGAACCCTTTTTCAACATGCCCCCCATACAGGCTGAAGATGGGGGCGGGAATCTCAGGGTAAAGGTTCTTGGCCCTGAACTGGTTCATCACGATATCGGTGCGAAGGGGAAAGAACACCTCATTAAGCCATTGCAGTTCAGCTTTCCATTCGTTCTCGATGGTATAGGGGTTATTCGGCCGCTGGCGATCCCCCCAGCGTGCTGATTCGGCGATTAATGAGGGACGAATTTCATCAGCCCTTGCGTTGTAGCGGGCTTTGGAGTTTTTCGCAGTGAGTGGCCCGTCATTAAAGAGTGCGCGCTCGATGTGGTCGGCAAAACGCAGTCGGTAATCAGCGTTTGCAGCGAGGTCCTGATGCAGTTCAGTGGCGTGGTAGTTCCAGTTGCGACCTGTTGAATCGAAGGTGTAAGTTGAGTTTCCGGACTGGTCGCCAAGGCCCCTTTCTCCATCCCACATGAAAAAGCGAAAGCCCTCTCCAGTTGCGCGCCTGCGACCTGCCCGCCAGTTGTTGCGCCAGTCAACATTCCCGGCATAGAAATTAAAGAGGACGTAATCGATGAGATTGTCCACATCGAGATAGTTCTGAATGGCGTTGTAGTTTGCCGTGCCGGAAAGCCCTGAGCGGGATATTGCATACATTGTTTCCCAGTCATCACGCATGCCGTCACTGAGCACATTATTTTGCTTGAATACGTCGTAGTCATCCTCGTTTCCCCCAAGGTGCTGTGAGAGAAAATGGGCATCCACTCGCTCAATGAGCGTGTAGAATCCCCAGTAAAGGCCATTTATATAAAGATGAAAATATTCCTGGTTAGCGGATAAATGTCCCATGGCAACCTGGGAGTCCTTGTAGAATTGATCGCGCATATACTGGACATTTCCCCTTGTCCCGGGGCCGTTCCCGGTGTTTCCCGGGAAGGTCCAGCTCTCGCTGTTGCCGCCGCGCAGGATGAGGTCGTCAAAGGTGTCGACTGATGTCCGGGAGAACAACCTGGCTTGCAGCTTTGCCGGGCCATACTTGCGGCGAAAAGTGATGCGCAGGTGGTGTTTGTAGCGGTTGGGATGACGGGCATAGTTGCCGGCAATACGCACACCGCAGTCAACTTGCTTGCCGTCGATGCCGTTGAAACCGATAAATTCAACTGAACCGGGACGTTCCCATTGCTCGGGCGTGCCCCAACCCTGCATGAACTGGTTGCCTGTTCCTCCATAAGGATTTGAGTAAATGCCGCCGATTAATGAGTTTCTGCTTTCGCTGAACAAGTCGTCGGGTTTCATGATCAGCGAAATTGATGGGTGATGCTGTAGTGCCTCAATAACTGTTTGCGCTCCAAATTGTGCGATAATGTCCGGATCCATCTCGTAGTCGGCAGGACGGGGCAATCCTGTATTGCCATTGTGTGTCGAGTTGTCGATACCCCATGTTGACGGGAATCCTTCCGGTGATTCGGGTTGGTTGATAACGTCACCCGGGAAAATGTAGGTTTGGGTGTCGACATTGCTGCTCACCATTCCCGGGGCAGTTGCAATGGCACGGATAACGGTCGTGGTGGCAATGAATAAAGGCTGGGTGTAAAGTGTTCCGTTATCCGGGGCGGGCAGCGTGAAGTCCGTGGTATAAAAAATCTTTGCCGCGGAGGTATTTGATGAAATTTCCAGGGTGAACGGGACCTCGAAAAGTCCGCGGGTTGAACTGAATTTTGTGTCACGCACGTAGTCTGTATAGCTGAGCGGCGCATTTGCTGTTCCAGGCGTTGGCATGGAGAAATACCCCTCCTTGCCGTAGGATATTGCGTAGAACTGCTTTGGGTAGTTGAACTCATCAACAGGTTCGTCACCATCAGGGCCGGTGAGGGCCAGGTACTCTCCTTCATCACCAAGTGAAAAATTGCTGTGGAACTCCTCGCCGGGAGTGATGCGATCCTTTCCTGAAGCGAAGACAACAAGGTATTCGCCGGCGGGGATAATGGCATCAGGGATGGGCCATTTCCGCGGTAAATCGGGATTGTCCGTCAGGGCATAGCCTGTTGTTCTGATGTTGATGTTTCCCGTGTTGTGCAGTTCTATCCAGTCGGGAAAATCATCATCACCATCAGGGAAGGATTCGGAGCTGTTGGCGGAAAACTCGGTGATCCCGAGAGATGCCTGTGCGTGTTCAGAGGCCAATACGAGTAGTAAGGTTGCAGTGAGCGGCGATATAAAGCATGCATTGATGAATGATGGCATTGGGATTGGAGGTGGCAGGGCGTTGAATTGTGTATTGAAATGGAATCGTGCGAATCATTAAGCGATGAGATCGGTAATGACTTTCCCCCCAAATTGTGAAAGTTGCTTGTAGCGACCGCCATGGAAATAGGTGAGTTTGTTGTCGTCCAGTCCGAGCAGGTGGAGCAGAGTCACGTGAAGATCCCGGATGGGGCGCACAACCTCAGTTGCGCTGGCTCCAATATCGTCCGTTGCTCCAACGACAGCGCCTTTCTTTATGCCGCCCCCCGCGAGAAGCATGCTCATTGCGTCGATGTTGTGACCTCGCCCCAGTGAATAGACGCCGCCACGACGGTTGTTGTCCGGAGTGCGTCCAAATTCACCGGTCCAGATAACCAGTGTTTCATCCAGCATTCCCCGTTCCTTGAGATCTTTGATGAGTGCGCTCATCGGCTTGTCCACGCTCCTGATTCGTGAAGAGTGACCGCGTTCCAGATAATCATGGCTATCCCAACCGCCTGAAAAGATCTGCACAAAGCGCACGCCTTTTTCCACCATGCGACGCGCCATTAAACACTGCCGGCCGAATTCAGCGGTTTCCTTCTTATTCATGCCATAGGCCTCACGGAGGTGCTCCGGTTCACCCTTAAGGTCAATAACCCCCGGCACCTCAGCTTGCATCCGATAAGCCAGTTCGTAGCTTTCCATTCTGGCGGCCAGATCGGCATGTTCAGGATGTTTTTTGGCATGGCGTTGATTTAGAAAAGCAAGTTCGTCCAAGGCCCGCCTTTGATGATCACGGGTCTTGTGTTTGGGGGCGTGCAAATCGAGAATGGGTGAACCTGTGGGGCGCAGTCGTGTGCCTTGGTAGTGGGCAGGTAAAAAACCGTTGCTCCAATTGCGTGAACCGCCCTGAGGCAGGGCCAGTTCGCTCATGACCACATATCCAGGGAGATTCTGATTCTCGCTGCCAAGGCCGTAATTGATCCATGAACCCAATGCCGGGTCAGATCCCAACCGGCTGCCGGTATTCATGTGGAAGAGTGCCTCGGGGTGATTTAATGACTCTGCCTGACAACCCCGGTAGTTACACAATTCATCAGCAACTTCTGGCAGATGCACCCACTGGTCACTCATATCCAGGCCTGACTGACCCACCTTGCGCGACTTGAAGGGGCTGCCAACATAGAAACGGAAACCGGTAGCTAATCCCGCAGATCGCCTGGATTCAGTCTTGTGCTTGGCATTTAGCTTCGGTTTCGGGTCAAAGGTATCCACCTGACTGGGACCGCCTTCCATGAAGAGCATAATCACCGCCTTGGCCTTGGGGTCATGCATGGGCTTCTTGGGAGCCAAAGGCCCAGTCGCTTCCTTGGCCAGAAGATCGGTCATGGCCAATGCGCCCAGCGATGAGCCGAGACCGTAGAGGCAATCGCGGCGCGTGCATGAAGCAAATTGCATCTTAGTAGACATAAATAAATTCGTTGGAATTAAAAAGCAGCAGGCATAAATCCGCTAGGGCCCGCGTATTGGCATTCACATCGGCCGGTTTTTTATCGGGCAGATATTTTTCAAAGGTGGGGAGAATCTCCTCATATTCAAAAGGTTGGCCGGTCAGTTCCTCAACCAAAGAGCGGGTAATGGACTTAGGATATTTCACTTCCTCAGGTTGATGATTTGCATGGTATTTCTGCATCTTGGTTACGTAATGCTTGAGCCGCTCCCATTCCACCTTCTCAGGGATCCGGCCAAATGCCAATTGCACCACGCGTTTAACCTGAAGGTGCAAGGTATCAAATTCCTTCTCGGCACGTAAAGCCAGGGCAATGGCGCGATCACTCATCACCTGACTATTAAGCAGGGTAAAGGCCTGCGGAGTCACCGCTGCTGAGTCACGCTCCTCACAGGAATTATTGGGGTTGGGCTGGTTGAAGAGTTCCAGGAAAGGGTCAGCCTGACCGCGCACACGATATGCATAAATGGTGCGGCGGTTACGCTCAGTTGGTGTGCGTGAAGGTTGGTAGGCTGGAGCCAGTGAGAACTGGATCATGCGCGGTTGCAAGGCCACCTCCATGTTTATCTCGGGCATCACCGGAAACCCGCCCTGAGCATGGTTGAGTTCACCGGTGGCCAACAGCAAACTGTCGCGCATTTCTTCTGCCGTAAGACGACGCGGAGGATGATAGGCAAAGAGAGCATTGTCCGGGTCCGTATTCTTGAGCTTATCCAAGTCAGGATGACTTCCGCTTTGCCGATAAGTGGATGAACTCATAATCATCCGGTGCAGTCGCTTGAATTTCCAGCCGTGCTTAACGAAATCAGCAGCCAACCAGTCCAATAACTCCGGGTGAGTCGGTTTGCCGCCTTTGGCACCAAAGTTATTCGGGTTACCGGCCAAGGGTTTACCGAAATGATGCTGCCACACGCGGTTGACGATAGAACGCGCGGTCAGTGGATTCTCCGGGTCAGCAACCCATTTGGCAAAAGCAAGCCGCCGCCCCTGAAGCTTGTCAGCAATGAGGTAGGGATCCTCGCCTCCAGTGGAAACCGGCAAAGCCAATGCGCTCAACACTCCGGGGCTGACTTCATCCCCGGAAGTCTCCAAGGCACCACCCAAAAGTATATGAGTTACCGGGGAAACCTTTTTCCCGGGTTTATTAGGCATACGCATGGAACGGGCATTCAGGCTCTTGGGAGTCGGGCCATTGTATACCCCTTGAACCATGGGCTGGTAACGCTCCAGCCGGCGTTCCCATATCCACTCATTGCCCATCCGCACTTTTAATCGCCCTTGTTCCTCAGGACTCAGACCCACATGGCGTGGAGGCTTCTCTTCATCGGGTAACTTGCGTCTCGCATTGGCATCCAGATATTCCTTGCCGTGCTCAGTATACCACTTGCGGGCAGCAGTCTCCTGTTTCTGGTACAATTCGTTATACTTTGTCTTGGCGTAATCCCATAGGCGTTGGGTGATCGCCTTTTTCTGGACAAGGCCCGAACGGTTTTCAACTTCCAGGAAGGGAGCTGGACGCTCAGCCATCTGGGTCCCGGCAAAGGCAGCATACATTCGGTAGTAATCGCGCGTGGGAACCGGATCAAACTTGTGATCATGACACTTCACACAGCGCATCGTGGTGCTCAGAAAGGTCTGGCCAACCGAGTTGACCACATCATCCAAATAAATTTGGCGGGCCTGCGGCACAAGAGTCATGGCCGGGTCCCAAGGCCCCATGCGCAAAAAAGAGGTAGCTATAAGTAATTCCGGGTCGCGTTTATCCTGCGGTTGTTTTTCCCAGAGCTCATCCCCGGCAATTTGTTCAATCACAAATTCATTGTAAGGCTTGTCATTATTGAAGGCGCGAATGACATAGTCGCGGTAACGCCAGGCATTCGATCGTTCATAGTCATTGGAGTAACCGCCGGTATCCGCATAGCGGGCTACATCCAGCCAGTGCTGTCCCCAGCGTTCACCGTAATGAGGGCTGGAGAGAAGTTCATCAATGAGTTTGCTCCAAGCCTTGAGAGGGTCCTTGTCCCAGGATAGGCGGAACTGATAAATTTGGTGAGGAGTCGGCGGCAATCCGGTGAGATCATAGTAAGCACGCTTGACCAGTGTGCGGGAGTCGGCCTGCGGTGCGGGCTTAAACTTGGTTGCCTTGAGTTTATGCCTAATGAAGGCATCAACGGGATTATCCAAGGAATTTTCCGGCTTTTCAGGTTGAATAACAGGAAGGAAAGCCCACAAATCCGCCGGCTTGTAACGACGATAGGTCCAGTCTTCAGACAGGCCGCCACTGGTATTGACCAGCATCCCGTCAGCGGTAAGTGTCTTTGACCTGTCCTCGGCGATGTATTTGGATCGGACTTCCTTTTCCGGCCACGGTGCACCCAGTTCAATCCATTGCTTTAGAGTTGTGATCTCTTCGGAGTTGAGGCTGTCATTTTCCTTCGGGGGCATGACGGGCCAATCAGGTTCATGTGCACGTGTCGCTGCAAGATAAAGCGGGCTGAGCATTGGCCTGCCCGGAGTCAGTGAAGGTTCCTTGCTTTCGCCTCCCTTTAGCAGGCCGTCACGGGATGTGAGGTTGAGTTCACCCTTTATCTTATTGGCATCCTCACCATGGCAGGCAAAGCACTTGCTGCTGAGGATCGTATAGACCTGCAATGAAAATAACCTCTCGCCTTGTTGTTGTGCATCCGGTGAGGCCATCAATCCCCCTGCAAGGATGAATGACAAGTAAATGGAAATGATTGAGTGCATTAAATGATATTTGCGATCAATGCCTTTTGCGCGCCCTTCAGGTCACGGTTGCAAATAGCCTCAACAATTGCAGCGTGTTCTGTTACAATTTCGTCAAGCTTATCAATTCGCGAATAATCCATCAGCAGGCGTGAGGTGATGCCCAGCCAGACAGATTCCAGTTCATATGAAGCGCGACGAACCAGATGCCGGTGAAGGGCAAGATCGTTATCAGCAATCGCGCTTAACCTGCCGCGATCGCAGGCAAGGGTGAGGCTGGTTAGTATAGCTTTAAGTTGTTTGTCGTCCGCCTTGGTTAATTTGCGGATACACTGATTAAGGCAGAAGGTCTCCATTTGCCGTCGCATTGATTGCAATAATTGCCTCTGCTCCTCAGCAGGTGGTGTATTGATGCGCACACCTTTGTTGGTCTGGTAAATGAGCACCCCTTCCTGTGAGAGTTGCAGCAGTGAGTCGCGAACCGGGCCACGGCTCACGCCAAAGCGCTTGGCCAGTGTATGTTCGCGGACGGGCAAATCATTGGACCACTCGCCGCACAATATTTCTGCACGGAGTGTGTCGGTAATTTGTTCTCGTGTTGATCGCATTGTTTTTTTAAAAAGTTCACGCATTAATGCGTCAATATGAATTGTTAACAATTCATATTTTTACTTTAGCTGAGTTCACCAATGTCCTGATTTGCTTTACCGAAAGTCTTGGCTACAGGTGAAATCGGTAGATAATGTGCCGCTAACTGAGGCATAGAAGAGTACATTAAAATGAAGACTGTTGCCGTAGTTGCCCCGAATAAAGTAAATATCATTGATACTCCTGTGCCAACCCCCGGCATGTATCAGGCACTTGTGAAAACCGAGGTTGCCTGCGTTTGTAACAATACTGATAGTGAACTTGTCGCGGGGCACTTCCCCGGTATGGAGAAGGCGTTTCCCTTTGCCCTGGGGCATGAAAGTGTGGGCACTGTGGTTGAGGCGGGTGGTAAGGTTCGTAATTTTGAGGTCGGGTTTCGTGCCCTGAGCGGGCTGGTGCTTGACGCTCAACTCGGTGTTGACGGCCTGTCTTCTGGATGGGGTGGATTTTGTGAATATGTTCTTGTCAACGATCACGAGGCAATGGTTGAGGATGGTGTTGCAGATGAGTCTCACGGATGGGGAGAGGTATTTGAGATACAGGCTCCGGTGGCTGCGGATATTGATCCCGAGGATGCTGTGCTGCTGTGCACATGGCGCGAAGTGCTCGGGGCATTCCGTGATTTTCACCTTGAGCCAGGCAACGATGTTCTTATCTATGGCGGAGGCCCTGTTGGTTTGAGCTTCGTTAAGCTGGGACGTTTGTTTGGGCTCGGGTGGATTGGACTGGTCGACAGTCATGAGCAGAAACGCAGGATTGCGACTTCCCTTGGTGCTGATGCAGTGTATGAGCATGACGATCCCGACATTTCCGGCATTACTGAAGCCAGGAACGGCACGAAACTTGATGTTGTCATTGATGCAGTGGGGAAACCTGAATTAATTGAATCCGGGTTACCGCTTCTCAAGCGGGGTGGGTCGATGTGCGTCTATGGATTCTATGCCGGATTGGACGAGTTTACCGTGCACAACAGTCTGGCGGACTTTAATTACAATATATTTGTACACCAGTGGCCTACTCGCCTTTTTGAAAAGGAGGCGCAGGTGCCCTTGTGTGAGTGGCTCCGTTCCGGAAAGCTTGTTGGCCAGGATTTTGTTAGCCATCGTTTTGACATTGGCGAAATTGAAGATGCCCTTGAGTGCGTGAAAGGGCGAAAGGTGGTGAAGGCGCTTCTTTGCTACCCATAGTGATAGACTTCGAGTGATCAATCCAAATGGGCAGGAAGGTGTTCATGAGATCTTTACGGGAAGTCCGGGAGCAGTCATATTGAGGGGGTGAGCAATTCTCCTTGTTTCATTTGTCCTGTCATGGTGCTGATGGCAGCCGCTGAGAGTGCAGCGAAACCCTTTGATTATCACTCTGTGAGGGGTCGCCAGGCGGCAGTTGCGACAAGCGGAGTTTTTGAGGGGGAATCTCTTGAACTCAAGGGGTCGTCACGGGTACAGGGGATGAAGGGCTTTGGGCCGTACTGGAGCGGGGATGCCCACCTGCTTTGGCTTGGTGAACCCGGAGAGAAGATGGAAACGGCGTTTCGCGTGCCCGGCAGAGGACGCTACAAGGTTTCCCTGCAGATGACGAAAGCTCCGGATTACGGGATATTTTCCGTTGCCATCAATGGCAAGACAGTTCGCGAGGGGGTGGACTTGTTCAGTGAGAAAGTTGAACTTTCAGAGTCCGTAGACCTCGGGGAGATGCTCCTTGAAGAGGGGTTGCAGGAACTGACATGCACCCTGAGCGGAGCAAACGGCAAAGCTCATGCCAAGGGAGGAAGGCAATTCTTGCTGGGTCTTGATTTTGTCCGTGCAGTTTCCCGTGAGCGGAAGAAGCCGGATAAAGGGAATGCTGTTCCCGTGCATCCCGCCAAGTCGCCGCGTAGGCAGGTAAGTTTTGAGCAGATCCAGCCGGTTTTCGCAAAATACTGTTATCGCTGTCATGGGCAGAAAGGTAAAGTTAAAGGCAAGGTGGACTTGGTGAAGTTGTCTTCGGCGCAGGCATATTCAGCCGATCCGGGGATCACGAAGAAACTCCTGGCAGTCCTGGAAATGCGGGAGATGCCGCCTGATGACGAGCTTTCGCCGAAGGAGGCAGACTACCAGGCGTTGCGTGATTTTACGGATGGAGTGATCAGTGATCATCTCCGCAGCGAGAACGCGCTGCCGCCGGTGAGCTTAAGACGGATGAACCGCTATGAGTACAATAATGCGGTGCGTGATTTACTGCAGTTGAAAGGGGATGTTTATCCGCTGCCGGAAAAAGTAATACGCCCCTTTCGTAAATACTATGATCCCGCCTCCGGGAAATTGCCGGATTCAGTGCACGTTGGCAATCGTGCGCTCGGCAAGAACCAGATTGAGCAGCACCTGTTGACCGGTGTCACGCCGTTTGCAATTGACCTGCAGGCGGAGCACGGTTTTAACAACCGTGGAGATGAGCTTGGCTTTTCACCAATATTGATGGAGAGTTTTCTGGGTATTGCGCGTGCGTTGCTGGCGAGCCGTGAGTTTGATGGCTATTCGGCATTAACAGCGGGGTTTTTTACTGAGCCGGAGGGGCTGCCGCGGGATGAGTGGCACAGGCTTGCAGAGGAGCGGCTTTCGGCTTTTCTTGAGAAAGCATTTCGGGCTCCCCTGGAAAAGTCCACTCTCGCACGTTACCTCGGACTGTTTACCCGTGCGGTTGATGACGGTGGAGGATTTGAGTTGGGCATGAAGGAGGTGGTATCCGCGGTTTTGGCTTCTCCGCGGTTTCTTTACCTGCTGGAAAGAAAACAGGGTGATGATGATCCGCTGAATCCTTATGAACTGGCAACCCGACTGTCTTTTTTCCTGTGGAGCAGTATTCCGGATACGGAATTGCTGGTCCTTGCCGGGACCGGGAGGTTATCTGATCCCGATGTTTACAGAGGTCAGGTCAAAAGAATGTTACTGGATCGCAGAAGCAAGGCCCTGTCTGAGAATTTTGCACGCCAGTGGTTGCGCCTTGACCGGCTCATCACAGCAGTTCCTGATTTTGAGAGATTCGAGTTGTATTATTCAAGGATTGGCTGTGAGCAGTGGAAACTCGGGTTACAGACCATGGTGGAACCTCTGCTTCTGTTCGAGAGCATCATGGTGGAAGATCGTTCCGTGATGCTGTTGGTTGATTCCAATTATTCATACCGCACCAGTGACATGGCAAGCTGGTACAGGCCCGGCGTTCCCTTCAATGGCAAGGGCAACCGGGGGAGGTTTGGCACCAACAGCCTTGTCTATACACGGCAAGCTGTTAACAGCAGAAGAGAAGGAGGAGTCATTACCTGTGCGGCAACGCTTGCAATGAATGCTTCGCCATTGCGAACCAGCCCAATTACACGCGGGGCGTGGGTTGCGGATGTCATTTTTAACCGTCCTCCGCTCCCTCCGCCTGATGCAGTCCCGGAAATTGAGGCGGATGACGCAAAGATTGAAGCTTCCGGACAGACCCTGCGCCAGAGGCTTGTGGAGCACCAGGTTAAATCAAGTTGTGTCTCCTGCCATAAGAGGATTGACCCGCTTGGGTTTGCCCTTGAGAATTATGATGCCGTTGGACGGTGGCGCGATGCCTACCGGTCCGGGCTAGCCATTGATGCAGGCGGAATGCTGTTCGGAAAGGCACGGTTTGAAGATGCGGTTGGACTGAAAGATGCAATCCTTGAGAATCCGGAGTGGTTTTTAAGGGGATTCTCCGAGCATTTCCTTGCCTATGCGCTGGGGCGAGAGCTTGAACTTGCCGACAAGCCTGCAGTTGATGAAATTTTGTCCGACGCCATGGCGACACGGGGGCAATTTTCAGTTATAGTGCAATCAGTTGCATCAAGTTATCCTTTTCTCCACAAGGCGATGGCACAGAATCCAGTCAAACAATGATAGCCCGCAACAGCAATCTCTCACGCCGCAGCGTCCTGCGGGGTGCTGGGGCAACCCTGGCGCTCCCGCTTCTTGAGATCATGGGTAATGGATCGCACGCTGAGCCGCGCGCTGGAACTCCGGTGCGTGTTGCATTTTTTTACATGCCTAATGGAGTGGTGCAGCGCTCGTGGCACCCGAAAGCAACTGGCAGTGACTACGAGTTAAGCCCGACCCTCAAGCCGCTTCAGGATGTTCGTGACAAGGTGACCCTTCTTACAAATCTGGACAGGGTCAAGGTTGCCGGCACTGATGGGCATGCCCAGGCAGGGGCATGTTGGCTGAGCAGCGCGGCTCCGGATGAATTGTCTCCGGCTGGCTATCCGCTGAAGATGACCATTGACCAGATCATTGCCGCCGAGGTCGGCAGAAACACCGCTTTTCGTTCCCTTGAGTTGAGCTGTAATCCATATGAGGACAACAGGGAGTCGGTCTATTTTGACAACATTTCCTGGTATGGGCACGGACATGTTGCGCCTTCGCTGCGAGATCCTCGGGAAGTTTTCAACCGGTTGTTTTCAGTCAAGGATCATGCTGCGAACAAGAGCATTCTGGATGTTATTCTCGATGATGCCAAGTCCCTTGATCGTGAACTGGGTAATGGTGATCGCGATAAGCTCGGCGAATACCTTGAGTCTGTGAGGACTGTTGAGCGGCAAATTGAGCGTGTGGCAAAGAGGCAGAAAGAAATCGACGGGCTTGACATAGCGCCTCCGTCAAAGCCGTGGCAGGCCATGGCGCGTGATGAGTTCATTCAGGTCATGGGCGACCTGATGATACTTGCACTGCGCTGCGACCTTACCCGGGTGGCGACGATCATGAGTTCTCCCGAGAGGTGGGGGTCGCCGCTGATGGTCCACGGTCTTTTCAGCAAGCCGGTTGATCATCATGGGATGACGCACGGGCAGGGGAATGAGAGAGTGCGTCGTGAACTGGAGGCCCTTGATAAGTTTCACGTTGAACAGTTTGCCCGGCTTGTCACCAAGATGGACGCAATTAAGGAAGGGGAGGGCACACTGCTTGATAATGTGATGTTTACCCTCGGCTCGGGAATTAGTGATGGTTCGCTCCACGTCTATACGGATTTGCCAACAGTGATTGCCGGGAGAGCCGGAGGAGCGATTAATCCAGGAAGGCACATTAAATCCCCGGAGGGAACGCCCATTGCCAACCTGTGGCTTACCATGACGAAAACGATGGGTTTGAAGAAACCCCGAATAGGGGACAGCACCGGGAGCTTGGACCTTGCCTGAGCGGGCAGATATCACAGTTGCACCTTCTTACCCTTTTGCGCCAAGCCAGAGACATGCGTTCTCAAGGATCTTGAGCAAATGGGTGTTGTCGTAGATCGGGTAGGCCTGATCCCCGGGGCGGAAATAGAATATTCTGCCCCGGCCAAACTTCCAGAGACATCCGGAACGGAAAAATTCCCCGGCGGCCCACTGTTCGGTAAACAACAGGGTGTCCGGTTCGGGTATGCCGAAGGGTTCGTCATACATCTCTGTTAGGGGAAGTGTAAAATTAGCCGGTAATCCCCTGCAGATAGGGTGTGTCTTGTGAATGATGCGCAACAGACTTGGCTGACCGGGGCCGCAACATCTGGGGAATACGCAGTTGGGGCGCCTGTCGGTGACAGTTATCTTGCCATCGGAATTGAACTGATAATCCGGAGAGGCACTATTGCGGTCAAACTCGCTGGCTTTCTTCCATTGGATTTTCCCGGCAAAGGTGACCTGTCCCCTAGCACGGGATTCTACAGGCAGCGATGCCAGGGCATCCTCGGCGGCTTTGTCCTGCATGCAGACCATGAAGGGTACTGACCAGTGTGATGAGTGAAGGGGGACAAAGTTAAGATTTCCGGGTTTAACAAGTCTGAAAATTTCCTGCCCCTTCATTTCGGAGATGTCACGATGGCGAACATGGGACCAGAAGAGCAACACGTCAGTGTTGGCAAGTGACTTGGATGAAAGTCCTTGGTCAGGCTCGTTTATATTTGCGGATTTGACATCGAGCGCCGGGTTTTTATGCAGATAATCGGCAATTCGATTGCCGGGAAAATTAGGGTAGACCTTTTTGCCAATCGGTTGCCGTTCATCCCAAACGAGAACCTTTATTTTACCTCGGGCTTTTGCGCAAGGATCCAAGGCAAAGAGGACAATCAGCAGGGAAATGATGAACAGGTTGCCGGCGGCCGGGTGAAGGAAAGCTCATGGGCGGATTGTGGGTGAGTTGTGCTGGGAATGAATTTTTATGTAAAATTCTCTAATATGCGGCGTTGCAAACTCTTTGTAAACGCCTTACGCAGGGTTCGCTTCCTCCTTGCGAGCGCATCAAGTGATGATGTCGTGCACAACACTGCCGTGAACATCCGTGAGGCGATAATCGCGGCCTGAATAACGGTAAGTGAGCTTCTCGTGATCAAGTCCCATGAGGTGAAGGATGGTTGCGTGCAAGTCATGGACATGAACCCTGTTTTCAACGGCGGAGCAACCAAACTCATCAGTTGCGCCGTAGCTGAATCCCTGCTTAACCCCACCGCCTGCCATCCATACGGTATATCCGTAGTGGTCGTGATCGCGTCCCTTGGCTTTTTCCGAGGTCGGGGCGCGTCCGAATTCGCCGCCCCAGAGGACGAGTGTGTCCTCAAGAAGCCCGCGTCCTTTCAGATCCTTTAAAAGTGCGGCGATGCCTTGGTCACATGCGTGCGCGAGTTTCCTGTGCCCGTTTTCAATCTCACCGTGCCCCGTGTCCCATGCAATATCATAGCCGTCGATGGAATGTGATAGCTGGACCATCCTGACACCTTCTTCAATCAGGCGCCGCGCGATCAGGCAGCCTTTGGCAAATTCACTGTCGCCGTAAAGATTCCTGGTGGCTTGACTTTCTTTGGAGATATCGAACACGTCGGGGACGGAGAACTGCATACGGAAGGCCATCTCCATTGCCTGGATGCCTGATTCAAGGTGCTGGTCATGCTTCAGGCGCTGCAGGTGAAGGTGATTGATCTTGGAGAGCAGGTCTGCCTGTTTACGTTGTTGAGCACGGGTAAGTTTAGCGTTTTTCAGGTCATTGATTACCGCATCAGGGCGCATCTTCTGGATATTTACGTAAGAGCCAGCATAGGCTCCAGGGAGAAAGGCGTTGCCCCAGTTGGCAAGTTTGCCGCGTGGTTGAGCGCGGGGGGACATGGCGACAAATCCGGGAAGATTCTGGGTTTCTGCTCCCAGGCCATAGACCAGCCACGATCCCAAGCTGGGCCGGTTTGGCTGCAGCGCCCCGAGATTGGTCATCAGGATGCCTCCTGCATGTTCCGGAATATTGGTGTGCATTGAGTGAACGAAGCAAATATCGTCAACACATTCTGCAGTATGCGGGAAGATGTCGCTTACCCATTTACCGCACTTACCGTATTGTTTGAAACTGTATGGAGAGGGCATGAGCCCGTTTTTTGTGTTGCGCAGTGTTTTACGGTTTACCAGTGCAGGGCGTTCGCCGGCGTGTTTGGCGATCATCGGCTTATAGTCGAAGGTGTCGACCTGCGATGGGCCCCCGGGCATGAATAACTGGATAATGCGCTTGGCCTTGGGCTTGAAGTGCGGATTTTTTGGAGCAAGTGGTGATGGCGAGCTGCCGCTTGCAATGGGCTGGCCCATCATGCTTGCCAGGCCGATTCCTCCAAAGCCCGCTCCCATTTTCAATAAGGCATCACGGCGTGAAAGATTGCGCATGATTGCACGCCGATATTCGAGTTCGTGCCGGAGAAATTTCATTATATACAGTGACTCTGTGGATTTTTGCCCGGTTTAAGGGATCTGAATAAGTTCGTGTGCGCTGAGTAAAACCTGGGCATACTGATGCCAGGTTTCACGGGTTGGGCTCTCTCCAAGCCATTCAGTGGCGAGTTTCATCTCGGCAATCTCGGGGGAACGTGAGTAGAGCCTGTGGTAGGTTAACTCAATGCGGCGGTCAATGGCGGCTTCATGTTCATGCAGCCATGTTCCAAGGGATGCGGCACGTGCATTCATGAAGGAACTGTTCATCATGAACAGGTATTGCTGTGGGACTGTGCTTATGGAGCGTTTGGCGCTGGTCGATATCGCTGCAGGAAAGTCGAAAAGCCGCAGGAATATGTCCGACTGGAAATGATCGCCAGTACGGCTTATCGTTGCGTAGAGAGTGCGCCTGTTGCTGTTGAGGATTTCTCCTGCGGGAGGTCCGCCCACACTTTTGTCAAGTTCTCCGGTTACAGCGAGAAGGCTGTCACGCCACGCTTCGACTTCCAGTTTACGCGGGGATACGCGCCACAGCAGGCGATTGTCTCCGTCACGGTTAAATTTGGCGTGGTCATAGGCACTGCTCATTTGCCATGTTGAAGAGAGAAGGATTTTACGGTGCAATTGCTTGAGTGACCATCCGTTGCTCACAAGATCTGTAGCCAGCCAGTCGAGAAGTTTCGGGTGTGAGGGTTTTTCGCCGACAACACCGAAATTACTTGGGGTTCGGACCAGAGCCTCACCAAAATGCCATCCCCAGACGCGGTTGACGATGACCCGGGCTGTGAGCGGGTTGTCAGGGTCGGTGACAGAGAGGGCAAGTTGCAGTCGTCCGCTGCCCTTTGTGTAGGGCTTGGCGTCACTGCCGGCCAAGATCTCGAGAAACCTTCGGGGAACCTTCTTGCCTTTCTTGCGCAGGTCTCCCCGGATTGCGACGTGCATGTCGGAACTTCCGCTTTCTGTCAATACGTGGGCAGTTGCTGGCTTTGGCGGAGCATTTTTCTTAAGTTTCTCAAGTTCAGTGCGCATTGCGACAAGCTTTTCTTTTCCTTCTGCGGAGAGTGTCTTTTCCACTTCCTTGCGGTTAACTTTGAGGAGTTTGGATTGAGTGTCCAGATAGCCGTTAATTGCCTTGTTCTGCTCGGCGATGGCCTTCTGAGCGGCATTATGCGCCTGTATTTCGTGCTGTGTTGCTGCCGGGCGGTCGGCGTTTTTAGAATTATTGAAAATGCCGGCAAGCGCGTAGTAGTCCTCAATGGTTATTGGATCGAATTTGTGATTATGGCAGCGGGCACAGGCGGCAGTGAGTCCCAGAAATGCGCGGGAAAAAGTATCGATACGATCAGAGAGGGTTTCGGCCCGGGCTGCCGCTTTTGCTTCCGGGTCGCCGCCATCGGACTGATATGTCGGCCCGACGACAAAGAATCCGGTGGCAATCGGTTCCGGGTTTTTTTCGATTAGGTCACCGGCGATTTGTTTGATGACAAACTCATTATAGGGAATGTCCTCATTAAGTGCAGTGACCACCCAGTCGCGGTAGCGCCATGCGTTGGGCAGGGCTTTGTTGTCACCGAATCCACCGTGCCCGTCACTGTATCTTGCGACGTCAAGCCAGTGTCGCGCCCAGCGCTCGCCGTAGTGATTGGAGGAAAGCAATTGATCAACCACCCGTGCAAATGCCTGGGGATGATTGTCAGCGAGGAAGGCATCAACCTTTGCGGGCGCAGGAGGCAGGCCGATAAGATCCAGATAAGCACGGCGAATCAGAACACGCTTATCTGCCTGTGGGTTTGGCTGCATTCCCGATGCCTCAAGTTTGGCGAGGATGAAGTGATCGATTGGTGAGTGTGCCCATTGCTGGTTTTTGACAGCGGGGGGAGTGACTTTGTCCAGTGGACGGAAGGACCAGTGTTCACGTCGGAAGCTCTGCCAGTCGTAGGGTTCCTCGGTTTTTTGAGCAGGCTGGCTTGTGGCGGGAACTGTGCCCGGCCACGGTGCGCCTATTGTTACCCACTTGGTGAGGGCCTCAATTTGATTTTTCTTGAGCTTCCCCTTCGGGGGCATTGCCATATCCTCAGTGAGGTAACCAACAGCCTCAATAATTCGGCTGTTGATTTTCCCGGGAACAAGAGCGGGGCCGGAATCCCCTCCCTTGAGCATCATTTCCAGCGAGTCAAGCCGCAGCCCCGCCTTTCGTTTGCCCTGTGTTTCAGCTTCAGCCGAGTGACACGCATAGCAATTGTTTACAAGAAGGGGGCGTATTTTTGCCTCAAAGAAATCGATTTGTTCAGCGTTTGAGGTCGGTGTTTGCGCGAGCACGTGGGGCATGATCGCGAAACTTGCCATTAAGATGAAATTAAGCCTGCTCAACAACCTGAATAAAAAGGATCAATGTGTATTTTGCAACGAAATGATCAAGCAAAGCTAAAGTGAGTGTGAATTGTGAGGCAGGGCTCTATTCGGCCTGCTTTATCAACAGGTTCATTTGTTTTCCCATGGCTTGACCGATCAGGTAGTAGGTTTCCGCGTTGCCGTTCCAGTGGTAACCCTGACGCGATGGAGAGACCTCAGCGGGACGGAAGAAATCAGCGGTCTTTATGCAGGCAACGTTGGTTTCAAATTCCTTATAGGTGGCGGGGGCTGCCTGTGCCGCGCGAATTTTGAGACGACGATCAACTTGTTGGTTGATTCCGCCGAACCCGCTGTCGGCGATCACGAAGGGGAGTTTCTCAATGTCCAGATCTTTACGGATATCGCGGATCAGGTTTGCTAGATTCTTTTCATACTCAAGGGTCATGGGCATTGAGCAACCGTCATTCCATCCCTGATGCCAGCCAAATCCTGAAATCTTGAAACTGCGACCTTTGAATTCCGGGAAATAGTTACCGGCCTCCTTGATTACATTGTTCACGAGCTTGAGCATTTCCGTGTAGAAGGGCCCGGTTTCTCCGCCTGAGCTTGGCGGACGGAAGTCCTTGGCAAGGCTTTTCCCGCCCCAGGCCGTTTTGATCAAGAGGACAGGGGAGGAGGATGCATCGCCAACAGCGTGCCCGAACCCGAGTTCGGGACCGATTGTGTTTTTTCTTGCGCCAAAACCGGGAGCAAGTTTGCCTTTGCGACCGAGATACCAGATCATCACGTCGTCTCGCTGAATCCAGTTGCCGTCATTGTCGCGCAAATGCGCATAACGATCTCTGGAGGCGGGGTTATCGACCATGTGGCTCAGGCTGCCTTTGCCGCCATTGCGGTTTGGATTCCCCTCAATTTTTCCGGCACCTTCCATGTTGGATTGCCCGGCAAGAATGAATACTTGCACAGGTGCCTTTCCGGGCGGCTTGCCAAGTGCGATCGCAGCGCTCAGCGATAGCAGCAGGAGTGCGGGGAATGTTGTTCTTATGT
>JAYGGE010000102.1:0-4063 GCA_046581505.1 Verrucomicrobiales bacterium
CCGCTTCAGGGAAAATCCCGGCGGCACCAATGCCACGGGTCCCGGACATGGAAACCTCGCACCCCATCCGTGTTGTAAGCTGCCACGCCGAGGGTGAAGTCGGCGATGTCATCATCGGAGGGGTTGAGCCGCCGCCGGGTGACACACTCTGGGAGCAACGGGAGTTTATCGAGCGCGACGGCTCGCTGCGCGCGGTGATGCTCAATGAGCCCCGGGGCGGGGTGTTCCGCCATGTTAACCTGGTCGTCCCGGCAAAGGATTCCCGGGCACAGATGGGCTTCATCATCATGGAGCCGGAGGACACCCCGCCGATGTCGGGTTCGAATTCCATCTGTGTTGCCACGGTGCTGCTTGAGCGGGGCATCCTGCCGATGACAGAGCCTGAAACGGTATTGACTCTCGAGGCCCCGGGTGGACTGGTCGAGGCGCGCGCGGAGTGCCGCGAGGGCAAGGTCGAGCGGGTCGAGATCATCAATGTCCCCTCCTTCGCCGACCGGCTTGATTGCAGCCTTGAAGTCGCCGGCATCGGGACCCTCAGGGCGGACACCGCCTACGGGGGCGACAGCTTCGTGCTGGTGGATGCGGAGGCGCTCGGCTTTGAGATCGCCCCGCACGAGGCCCGGGACATTGCCGGCGCCGGCATGAAAATCACCGCGGCGGCCAACCAGCAGCTTGGTTTCAGCCATCCGGATCATCCCGGCTGGAACCATGTCTCCTTCTGCCAGTTCACCGGGCCGCTGGTCAGGGGGAAAACCGGGACCCTCACCGGGCGCAACGCCGTTGCCATTCGCCCGGGAAAAGTCGACCGCTCGCCCACCGGGACCGGCTGCTCCGCCCGCATGGCCCTGCTCCATGCAAAAGGACAAATGAGCGCAAAAGACCGTTATGTTGCACAATCCATCATCGGATCCGAGTTTCACTGCCGAATTGAGCGGGTCACTTCGCGGGTCTTCGGCAAGCACAGGGCAATCATTCCATCGATATCCGGAAGAGCTTGGATAACAGGAACTTACGAGTATATTGCCGACCCATCCGACCCCTGGCCGCAGGGATACCGGCTGGCCGACACATGGCCCGCTATCTAGGCGGTAGTGAAAAAAACGGTTTTTTCTTGCGACTTGGCCCCTCCGGGAAAATCCTAGTGCCCATGAAAAGAAGAAACTTCATTAAAGCCTCGGCGGCCGGCGCGGTAGCGGCCCCGACAATCATTCCCTCTACCGTGCTGGGCAAGGACGCGCCAAGTAACAAGGTCACTCTCGGCCTAATCGGCTGCGGCGGCCAGGGTACTGGCGACATGCGCAACCTGATGAACAACGCGGAGATCCGGACCATCGGCGTCTGTGACCCGGACAAGAACCATCGCGACAGCAGGAAGAAGATGGTTGATGACAAGTATAAGAACACCGACTGCGCGGCCTACACCGATTACCGGGAACTCTGCGCACGCAAGGACATTGATACCATTATCGTTGGCACCCCCGACCACTGGCACGGGCTGGCCACCATGGAGGCGCTGCGCAACGGCAAGGACGTCTACTGCGAGAAGCCAATCACTCACCTCTTCGCCGAGGGGCAGGCGGTCTACAAGGAGGCCGCCAAGCGCAAGGCGATCTTCCAGGTCGGCTCCCAGCAGCGCAGCGATACCCGCTTCCGGATCGCCGCGGAGGCGGTCATGAACGGCCTACTCGGCAAGATCAAGGAGGTCAAGGTCGGCCTGCCGACCGGCAACCAGACCAACGAGGAGGGCAAGGTCGCCCTGCCCATTCCTGCACACCTTGACTATGACCTGTGGTGCGGCCCAAGCCGGATGCTGCCCTTCCACCCGAAGCGCCTGCACTGGAACTGGCGCTGGTGCCTGGACTACGGCGGAGGCCAGATGATGGACTGGATCGGCCACCACAACGACATCGCCCACTGGGGTCTCGAGATGGACAAGAGCGGCCCGATCAAGGTCGAGGCCAGGAAATTCCGTTACCCGGAAAAGGGCATGTATGACAACCCGATCGACTACGAGGTCGTTTCCGAGTATGCCGGCGGCTACACCGTTACCCTCTCAAACAGGCACAAGATGGGCAGCGGCAACCGCAACATGGGCACCCAGTGGACCGGTGAGAACGGCTGGATCTATGTTGACCGTGGCCGCATCGAGGCCTCCAACAGGGACTGGATCGTTGAGAAGAACGACCGCGGGCCGAAGAAGGCCTACAAGTCCAACGGTCATCACCGCAACTTTCTTGAGTGCGTCAAGAGCCGCGAGCAGTGCATCTGCCCCGCGGAGACCGGGCACCGCTCAGCGACCCCGGGCCACATCGGCTACATTTCCGACAAGATCGGCCGTGCCATCAAGTGGGACCCCGCCAAGGAAGAGGTGATCGGGGACCCGGAGGCGGAGAAGCTCCTGAAGACGCTCAACTACCGCGGCGCCTGGAAGCTCAGCTAGAGCTATACGCCAATTGAATTAACCGTAGACGGACCCGCTGCCTGAAATGGGCGGCGGGTTCGTTTTTTTTGGCGCCGGTGCCGGGGATGCGCACCACCCCCCACCCGCCCGGCCTTTTAAGCCGGTAGCCGGGCGGGGGAAAACTGAGGTGTGTGCGCCTGACTTTATTCAGTGATGCTGACCTTGAGCCGGGCAAAATTGCTGTCCGCGGGCAGCTCGACCTGCAGGGCCTCGATGGCAATGCCGCCATTGCTGCCGGTGCCGATCACCGTTCCCGCTGTCGCGACAGACTCGAAGAGCTTGAGGTCATCACTATACTCCTCTGCAATGGTAAGCCCTGCCTCAGCATAGTCCGCGCGCCGGGTGTAGCGCAGGTAATACTTGCCGCCCTCCCGGTGGATATGCACTGCGCCGACTGCGGTGATCGCGCCGTTACCGTCAACGGCGATCTCCCCGTTGCTGCCGGTGCCCCTGGCATCAAAGCCGAGGGCGAAATTCGCCAGGTTGGTCAGCCCGTTCGACGCCGACACCTCGAGGTTGCCCTCGCCCGGCCCGCTGCCGTCCTCACTGTAGCCGTTGTCAAGGCGCCACTGCCCGAGGGCGGTAACCTGAACCGCGTCGGCATTCAGCGTGATGGTCCCGGTAAACGGCGCACTGCCGTCCTCGTTGTCATCATCCACCGCGAAGCTCACCGGCGCACTTGCCGGGCTGTTGGCATTCGGCACGAAACTCACCGCCGCAAGTGCCGCGTTGACCGTGACACTCGAGCCGCTCACCGACCATATGCCGGTTGCCGCGTTGTAACTCTCGCCGTTGCCGCTGTCGGCACTCAGGGCACCGTTGGCCGCATCGTCCAGAGTCAGCGTCACGGTGATCTCCTGGCCCTCGCCGACGATGTTGATCGCGGCATCCTCGCCGGAAACGTTATACACCTGCACGTAGGCCACCGGGTTGTCGCCGCCCATCGCCACATACTGGTTGTCACGGTAGGTGCCCGCGATGTTGGCCAGGCCACCCTGGCCGCCCTGGGTGCTGGTGCCGATGTTGAATGTGCGGTTGCCACGCCAGTTGTTCTGCGCCACGCGCCCGGTCAGTGCCTGGTTCACCTCCGCTGCGCCGTTTACCGAGTAGCGCACGCTGTCGAGGTCAAAGATCATTGCAAGGGTAAGCTCCTCGCCCGCAGCCAGTGCCCCCGTCAGCGGGAACATCACGCTGCCGAGTAGGCCGTCGCCGAGGTCGCCGTCGCCGTCGCTGTCATCGGCCCAGTCCGTGTCATTGAGGCTGGAGGGAACCGCGGCGCCAGTGGTGTTCATCTTGCAGGCAAAGTAGAGCCTGCCGTTGACCAGGTAGAGGCCGTGACCATTGCTGCCCCCGCCATACTCGTAGACCCGGCGGCGGTTCTCCTGCCCGGCAACCTCACTGCCCACCTCAACATCAGTCGCCACCGGCGTGAACTTTATCGCCAGCGAGAAGCCGTTGTTGACATTCGGGTTGACCGCCGACGTGAAGCTCTTGGTGGTATCCACTGCCGGGTAGTCGATGAAGGCCGCAGTCGCGGTGGTGATACCGGCAGTCGAGATACTCTCGTTGCCGTCACTGACCACGATGTCGCCGATGGCAACA
>JAYGGE010000211.1:0-2766 GCA_046581505.1 Verrucomicrobiales bacterium
AGAGTCAACCAGCGATATCCCGGTGCAGGATACCACCACGTGTGTGGTTGCCGACCGCTGGGGCAATGTCGTGGCGGCAACGCCCAGTGCGAACCTGGTCGGCAACCAACCCGGCCCGAGTGGTGTCACCCAGGGCAACCGGGTGCGCAGCCTGAACACGACGCCCGGTCACCCAAACCGGGTTCAAGCCGGCAAACGTCCGCGTATCACCTTGACGCCGACGCTTGTGCTCAAGGAAGGCAAGCCGGTCTTGGCGATCAGCGTTGCCGGCGGCGATTTGCAGGACCAGACATCCCTCAACATGGTCCTCAACCATGTGGAGTTCGGCATGTTTCCCGAGCAGGCGGTCACCGCACCGCGCTTCAACACATTTCATCATCAGGATTCCTTCGATCCCAACCCGGACAGGGCGGCGACGATCACGGGACCCGGCAGGATGCGTGTCAACAAGGCCGTTGCAGCTGATGTCCTTCGGGAACTTGAGGAACGCGGGCATAAGGTCAGCACGACCGGGGACGCGATTGCCTATCCTGTAATGATATACATCGACCACGGCAATAAGATGATCCACGCGGCGGGTGATCCCAAGGCCGGCCGTCATGCGGCGGCCATTGATTAGTAGGACCTGACCCCGTCCTTTAGTTTTTTACTGTCTTTGCCAAGTTCCCGGAGAACCTGCAGGAGCCCCGGGGGGATCCTGCCATCGGGGCTGACCGGGACATCGAGCGTGATCGCGCCGCCTTCGGCATTGATGAGATCAATCCGGTCCTTTAACGTTGCAGTTTCAAACCTGGATGCCTCCCCTACCCCCCATCCCGCGCCGGCCGGCAACAGCAGGTGCCAGATGACTCCTTGCGGTGCCGGGAAATTTCTGGGTGTCAGCGCCTTGCCCGGCCCCTTCTTGGTGCGCTGATGGAAACCGTGGTTCTCACCCGAGGTGAATGTTTGGTGCGGGCACAATTTCCCGCCGGTGCAGAGTGAGAGGAGCGGGTGTGCGCCGGCATTGAAGGCCAGCTCCGCCTCAGGGTTGCCGGAACGGATCGCGTCAACCCAGGTATCGATATTATATTTTTCCTTTTTCAGGGATTGGTAGGCATCTTTCATCTCCGTCTTGTAGCCGTCGAACCACCAGCCCGATACCAGCTTGCCGTAGCGCCTTGACCATTCGCCGCATACAGCACCCCAGTTCTTGAGGAAGGTTGGGTTTGGTGCCTGGTTTTCACTGCGCCTGAATCCCTTCACCTTGCGGGGGTGAGACATGGTGTCCACGCCGGGTCCTGCCGGTTTGCCGTTGATGCTGGGCAGCGTGTCCCCCATGGCCTTGATGACCTTGTAATGGCGCATGGGTGCGCGGGCTGTCATGTAGATAATGAGCCTGATGTCCCGTCTGGCAAGCTGCTCACCGATTTCCAGGATGAGGTCGCGTTTCGATGTCCACACCCCGTTCTCAACCCCCAGCAGTTTCTCATACGCGCTGTTGGGCGCACAATACTTGCCCCAGTGCTGCCCGATGACAAAGATGATGTGGCCTGCCCCGGTGCTTTCGACTTCACCGACAAACCGATCCACATTAAAGGAGTCAATGGCCTTGTTATAGGACTGGGGGGAATGATCCTTGAAGGCCTCGTAGTGGAACATCAACCCGTAACCGCTTTTCTGCAACCAACGCTCCTTCACACTAGCCTCCGCATTGGGCGCACCTGCTAACAGGGCAGGCAATAGACACAGAAAAACACTAGGCCGCATGTTGGATTATTCCGGTAGATGTTTTTGCAGGAAATTGTCCACGGTGTCGACCGTGGGAATGAACCATTGGCGCATGTTCCAGAAGGGATGTGGGGCCCCGGGCATCAGGACGAATTCATGCGGGATATTATGTTTGTCCATTTTGGACCAGAACTCCGTGTAACGAACGCGCGGCCGGTCGAATTCGCCATCAATAAAAAGCATGGGGGGTGTTCGTTTACTGAGGTGGGTGAGTGGCGAGGCTTCACGGTAGATTCCCGTCTTCTGGCTGGGCAAGGCGCCGCCCAGAAAGTCAATAATCGCGTCCCCTTCCGGTTTAGCGGCTGCCTTCTCCACGCGCTCAACGATGCGCGCTGAGAGCAGGTTCATCGGTCCGCACATCACGATGGCTGACTGCACATCTGAGGAGACATCACGATGATCGCCCTTGCCCTCGAAGCGCTTGATCCCGTTAGTGGCTGCCATGAAGCCGGAGAGATGACCGCCTGCTGAACCTCCCAGGCAGGCGATCCGGTCAGGGGCAATGCTGTAACGCCTGGCATTCCTGCGCGTCCAGCGGATGGCGGCCTTGCAGTCATGGACGGCTGCTGGGAAAGGTTTCTCTCCACTGAGCCGGTATTGCGGGACCACACAGGTGTAGCCGCGTTGTGCCAGAGCCTGTGCAAGGCTGGCAAAGATACCCGGCCGGCCGTTTTGCCAACCGCCGCCAAAATACATGACAATGGCCGGGTATGGTCCTTTCCCCTTGGCGGGTCGATAGAGGTCCAGTGTTAATCGTCGCCGTTTCTTTTCGTCGACATAGGTGAACATGATATGCGGCTCCCTGAGCACGCCCTCATGCATGTCAGGCTTTACACGGGTGCGATCAGGTTTGGCGGGAGATTTGTCCTGTGCCGGCAGAAAGGGCGCTGAAAGAAGAGTAAAAAGAAATATCAGAAGAGGTTTCATATAAATCTTTTTTCTATTTGGAGATTGCCGGGTTTTCGAACCAGATTACGCCCCATCCACCATTCTCATCAG
>JAYGGE010000019.1:0-20094 GCA_046581505.1 Verrucomicrobiales bacterium
AGGGCACCGGAGATCAGGGGAACTACTCCGGGACGGGAGGAACCCAAGGTGCTAAGCGCAATGAACGCGGCAGCAGTAAATTCATTGGCCTGCCCGATCGTGAACGCGGCACGATCAACCAGTCTAAAGCCGATGCTTACCCCGCTGAATACGGTTCCTTAATCCAGCAATACCTTAAGAACCTCTCTGATAAAGCCACCGACAAATAATCTCTTGTAACCAGGGGATAGATTTTCCATCTGCACCTTTGCATTCTCTCACGTGACGACCATGTCGCTTCCTTTTTCCCATTCGTTCAGGCCAACCGCATCTGTGGTAATAATCATCGGCGCCTTATCGGTTTCATCCATAACGGCTGAAGTCCCTTTGTCTGGAGCCTCCGCCAAGGCCCGCCTTGATGACCCGGTCAAGGTTGACCCCGCCACCGAAAAGGTGATCCGCAGTTCTCTGGCCTATCTCGCATCCAAGCAGGCTCCGAACGGCGCCTGGCTCGGCGAAAGCGGTGAGGAAGTGCGCTATCCGATTGCCATCACCGCCTATTCACTGATGGCATTTCAAGCGGCAGGACACTTACCAGGCGAAGGTGAATTCGGCAAGAATGTCAAGCTTGCCGTGCGTTACCTGCTTTCCGAAATCGATGATCAGGGATTAATCGGCGACCAGAACAGTGGCCAGTACATGTATTTCCACGGCATGGCCAGCATTGCCCTGGGTGAACTTTTCGGGCAAACCGGGGATGACACCCTGCGCACAAAGCTGGTGAAAATGATCAAGGTGATCGTGAGCAGCCAGAATCCCCAGGGTGGTTGGCGCTATAAGCCAATCTCGCACGACGCCGATATCTCCGTCACCGTGCTCGCTGTAGTGGCATTGCGCGCGGCAAAAAACGGTGGCATTGCCGTTCCCCAGAAAACCATCGATGACGCGGTCGACTATGTTCGCAAATGCTTTAACGAGCGTGATGGAGGCTTCGGTTACCAGCCCGGGCAGGGATCGGGTTTTGCCCGCACCGCGGCAGCCATCTACTCGCTGCAGGTCTGCGGGCTCTATGACGACCCAAAGGTGGCCAGCGGCTCAAAATACCTGAGTGCAAGGTTTAAACCGGGTGAACGCTGGTTCACTTACGGCAATTTCTACGCGGCTCCGGCACAATATATGATCGGGGGAAAAACCTGGTCCGACTGGTATTCCAACCTGAACAAGGTGCTCAGGGAAAAGGTTCGCACCGATGACAAAGGCAACAACTTCTGGGAGAGGGAACTTGACGGCAGCAGCCCGGGACCGATCTACTCAACTGCGGTCTATACCATGATCCTGGCGATGCCCTATCACTACCTGCCTCTCTATCAGCGATAATTCAGCTAGAATGCATTCCACTAAACTCGAATCAGTAATATACGTTGCGAGTTTATTTTTTCTTCTCTTATCGAATCAGAGCCGTTCGGAATTTCGAGTAGACATTGAAAACACTGACGGCACATGGTGGGGCGGTTTCGTTAAATCACAGGGCACTAAACTGGTCAAAACCAGAGATCATACAGGCACTCCCCTAGAGAAAAGCGAGGGCTCAGCAGGCATAGAAAAAACGGTTGATCTTGATAAGGCCGGACGAATTATATTCTACGCACCCCCACCAGCAATTGCTTCTAAGACCTATGAGGACGGCCCTCTTCCTGAACCCTGGAAATCAAAAGTAGTAGGAACACTTCCACGGGGAGGCTCAGCCGAGGTCAAGAACGGAAGCATTATTATTGAAACATCCTCCCCGGAAACAAATTCAGGAGCCGATGCTTTCTATACCGCTTACCGGCCGTTGCCCGAAGATGATGCCTATATCACTGCACGAATTTCCAGGATCGACACTTACGAGGAAACCACCCAGAGCGGAATCACTATCCATGGCGAAAACGAAACAGGATCTCCCGGTGTGTTTCTCGCCCTGTCACACCGGCACCCTGCCGCAATGATCAAGTGGGGTGGCAGTTACTCCGGGGCCATCCCCAGGTTCTCCAGCGACATAATAACACGCGAAACTCCCCGCCAGTGGGTCAATATTGATATCGATGTAAGCGGGGCCATGCAATTGTTTCTGGTCGTCCGGGACGGGGGGGACGGATCTGAATCCGACTGGGCAAACTGGATCCGACCGCGCATCCTCACCACGGGGTCGGAACGAAAACTCACAGAACTGCACTGGAAATCGGCGACGACCGGATGGGGCAAGGTATACAAGAACAAGAACACAGCCGGCGGGGAAATGCGACTGGGAGGGGAACCCGTTGAGTATGGCATTGGCACCCACGCCAACTCAATCATCGAATTTGATCTGCCTCCGGGAACAACCCGCTTCAGAGCCACTGCCGGCATCGACGATGCGGCGCCGCAAAACCCAAGTGTAAAGTTCATGGTTTATACTGCCAAACCCGGTTCTTCGGTTGCCGACATCCCAAAGGCTCACTATGACTCACGAAACGACTTTAATGCCGGGCAATGGTTGCGATTGGTACGAAGCGGGGGGCACATTACCGGATACATTTCACCAGATGGTGAACTCTGGCGTGAAATACTCTCCGTGCCCGATGAAATACAATCTCCTGCTGTTGCCGGGTTGATCGCCCGGGGGACTAAACCCAGAAGACGCTGGGCAACCATCTTTGACCACGTTGCAACAGGCACCCTGGAACAACTGGGATCAATGCGAGAAATGGAACCCAGGATCGCACTCGTTGACGGCACTATCTTCCATGAAAAAATCACCGGGGCGACGCCAACCCTGTTTCATCTTGGCGGTTCCAATCGCGGCCGTGTATTACCCACTCTGAGTATTGCCCGTATCGAATATTATTACCCGCTCGATCACCAATTTGAAACAATCCTTGCCGGACGAGAAGAGGGGCTGATCCTTGCTAATGGAGATTTTTTCGGAAGCAAGTTCTCCGGGATCAAGGACAACACGCTCACGTCCCGCTCCATACTGTTCGGCAACCGTAGCTTTGACCTCAACGGTGCAATAGATGCGCTTGTTTTCCGGCCCGCCTCAAAAATTCCGCCAAAAGGCCTCTCTTACGTTCTGGAAACCTGGCGTGGCGGTCGAATCTACGGACGGAATTTGCGCGTCAGGAAGAACCATATCACGATCGACACCATCCGGTTAGGCAGCCAGCATCTCGCTCTTAATGAAATTCGCAACATTTCGCGCCTCCAAATAAAACAGCATCCATAATCCCCTGAGTGGCCAATTAACAAGGGAATCGATTTCCGCCAGATTTTCCCCTAAAAAGCCGAGTTATGCATTTTTCGTGTGTTTATTCTCCTGACCACTTGCATCATTTCGGATTTCGGTAATAAATCAATCGGCTAACGCTCTGTTTGAGTTAATAGCCGATCATTTATGAATGCACTCCTCGCCCTAGAAGACGGACGCCACTTCAAGGGCAGGGCTTTTGGCAGCAGCGGGACAAGTTGTGGTGAGATTTGTTTCAATACCTCAATGACGGGATACCAGGAGATCCTCACCGATCCTTCCTACCGGGGCCAGATTGTTGCCATGACCTATCCACTCATCGGCAACTATGGTGTCAGCAGTCTGGACTCAGAGAGTAACCATCCCCACGTAAGGGGTTTTGTCATCGAGGAACTCTGTGACGCTCCCAGTAATTGGCGTTCAGAGGGAAATCTTGATTCCTACCTGCGGGATCATGACATCATCGGTATCCAGGGAATTGATACACGCGCACTTACCAGGCATCTTCGCGAACAAGGCGCAATGAAAGCCCTGCTGACTACTGAGAACATATCCGTTGAAGAAGCCTGCCAACGCGCCGCATCAAGTGATGGAGTCGTTGGAATGGACTTTGTCCGGGAAGTCACGACGAGTGAAACTTATCGCTGGGATCCTGACAATACCCTGAGCCGGGAGTGGACACTCGCAAACCCCGCCAACAAAAACAATGAATCAGAGAGTGGTAACCACTACCACCCGCTCCCCGATCCAAGCTATCATGTCGTTGCTTACGACTTCGGGATTAAACACAACATCCTGAGGCGATTCCGCCAGGCGGGATTTCTTGTCGATGTCGTCAATGCCAGGACTGCCGCAGCAGATGTTCTGGCAATGAAGCCTGATGGGGTATTCCTGTCGAACGGTCCGGGCGATCCTGAAGCCCTGGGGGATATTCACAAGGAAATCAGAGCATTGATCGGCAAGCTCCCCGTGTTCGGAATCTGTCTTGGACATCAAATCCTCGGGCATGCCCTGGGCGGCAAGACCTTCAAACTGAAATTCGGTCATCGTGGCGGCAACCAGCCTGTCAAAGACCTTCGCACAGGCAGCATTGCCATCACCTCACAAAATCACGGCTTCGCTGTTGACGCGGCATCACTGCCCGCCGGTGTTGAAGTGACACATATCAACCTCAATGATGACACCGTGGAGGGCTTACGCAGCACCAATCACCCGACATTCAGCGTCCAATATCACCCGGAAGCATCCCCCGGTCCCCATGATGCACGCTATTTCTTCTCTGAGTTTGCCAAACTGATTGAACAGTAACAATGAGCCACCTAAGGTTCCCGTCATTCACCACCAGCCCGAACTCATGATCTAACCTGTTCAGATGCGATTGCGTCACCCATTTCACAAACGCTCATGAAATTCCCCTCATTGAGACTGACAGTTTCTCTAATCTGCACATGCCAAATACCATTATCGTAGGCGCCCAATGGGGTGATGAAGGCAAAGGAAAAATCGTCGATTATCTCACCGAGGAAGCAGACGTGATCGTTCGCGCTCAGGGCGGGAATAATGCCGGACACACCGTTATCCACGGTGACCGGAAATATATCCTGCACCTCATTCCTTCCGGAATCCTATGGCCGCAAAAGAAATGCGTTATCGGTAACGGTGTTGTCATTGACCCGGTAGCACTGGTCGCTGAGTTGGACACCCTGGCCAAACAGGGTATTGCGATATCACCCGACAACCTCGCCGTCAGCGACCGGGCGCACTTAACCCTGCCCTATCACCGACTCCTTGATTCACACCGGGAATCCGCACTGGGAGGGGGGAAAATCGGCACTACCGGAAGAGGAATTGGTCCCACTTACGTTGATAAAATGGAACGCTCAGGCATCCGCATGGCTGACCTTGAAGACCAGGAATTCCTTGACGCAAGGTTGGCAGAAAAAATCGGGCTGGCCAACCGCGTCCTTCATGACTCCGGCACTGAACCCCTTGAACTCGGAACCGTTAAAGTTGAATTACAGGACGCCCATCAAAGGCTTGCGCCATTTATCCGCGAAACGACAAATTTTCTCCACCAGCAGATCGCAGAGGGCAAATCACTTCTCTTCGAGGGCGCTCAAGGAACTTATCTCGACATCGACCACGGCACTTATCCCTTTGTCACATCCTCCAATACTACAGCAGGAGGCGCATGCACCGGTTCCGGCGTATCCCCGCGGGCGATTGATAATGTAACCGCTGTGGTCAAGGCATACACAACTCGTGTCGGGGCGGGTCCATTTATCACCGAAAACACGGAATTTTCCGATCGCATGCATGGCATGGGACGTGAATTCGGGGCAACCACCGGTCGTAAGCGGCGCTGTGGATGGTTTGATTCCGTGATGGCAAGACATGCCTGCCGTCTCAACGGTGCCGACCATCTCGCGTTAACCAACCTTGACGGGCTTGACGGTATAGAGACGATCAAGATATGCACGGCTTACAGACTGAACGGAGAACTGCTGACAATCCCGCCGGCGAGAGTCGAGGACTGGGAAAATTGTGAACCTGTCTACGAGAAACTTCCGGGATGGCCCGATACCGCCACTGCAGGGGCACCAAATATTTCATCCCTTCCCGAAAATGCCAGGACCTACCTCGATCGGCTCGCTGAGCTTTGCAGCTGCCCGATTAAACTGGTGGGCGTAGGACCTGATCGCAAGGAAACTCTCGTCTGTGAGTGAACCGCTTCAGCGTATTAATCGCACTCGCCCCGCCCACAACAAAGTACATGGCGAACCATAAAAAGATTCCCCGCCACATCGCCATTATCATGGATGGCAACGGGCGCTGGGCAAAAGAGCGTAGCCTGCCAAGACGCGATGGCCATAGAGCCGGGGCAGAGGCAGTTCGGGAAACAATTGAGGCATGCACCGAACTTAAGGTCGATTTTCTCACTCTTTACGCCTTCTCCTCCGAAAACTGGAACCGCCCGAAAGTGGAAATTCGCGCCCTGATGATATTACTTGAGCGCTTCCTGGAAGAAAAATCCTCAGAATTCCAGGAGAGAAATGTGCGCCTGCAGGCAATTGGACGTCTTACAGACCTGCCTGCCGGCCCCCTCGAACAACTCCACAAGACCATTGAGGCAACCAGTGGAAATACCGGCCTTACCCTGATTCTTGCCCTCAGTTACGGTGGCCGCGAGGAAATTATTGATGGCGTGAAAAGTGTCATGCGGCACATCAGCAAGGGGCATCTTGACCCCGCTATGCTCGATCCCGATGTATTCAGCAAGCATCTTTATACACGCTACTATCCGGATCCCGATCTGTTGATCCGAACATCCGGGGAAATGCGCATCTCCAACTTCCTTCTTTGGCAGATAAGTTATGCCGAGTTGTATATCACGAAAAAACTGTGGCCTGACTTCGGTAAAGATGATTTACATAAGGCTGTAACTGATTACGCAAATCGTGATCGCCGTTATGGCGGAATCTGAAAATTATCCCGCCCTTGATGAATCTTGCCTGATTAATGGCTTCTCCGAGTTCCAAAACAGTAATGCTTGTCGATCCCGATGAGGACTTCCTCAAATGGGCTGAGAAACATTTACAGACACCGCACACTGAGATCATCTGCCAGACTGACTCGTCGAAAGCTCTTGATGCCTTCCTCAAGAATCCGCCTGACCTTATCATCGCAGAGTTGTACACTGACCCGCTCGGGGGAATGGATTTACTCAGGAAAGTCCGACTCACTGATCCCAACGCAATGGTCATCCTAACCACAGGATTCCCCCCAACCAATTCCGTAATCGAAGCAATGAAACTGGGCGCCTACGACGTGCTCCGCAAGGAATCCCTCCCTTACGACCTGCGCCCGGTAGTTGATGATGCACTTAAAGAAGGTGAGGCAATCCGCTCTACCCCGACACAAAATCCCCAATATATCACTCAGGAACATCCCGGTGAGACCATCATCGGCACCGCTCCTGCAATGCAGGAAGTATTCAAGATGATCGGCCGCGCCTCACGTGGAGATGCTCCGGTGCTTATTACAGGAGAAAGCGGATCCGGAAAAGAGGTGGTTGCCGACGCGATTCACAACTTCAGTCGCCGGGCAGGCAGTGAATATGTCACCATCAACTGTGCTGCAATCCCCGAGAATCTCCTTGAATCGGAATTATTCGGTCACGAGAAGGGTGCATTTACCGGAGCCACCGCCATGCGGAAAGGTCGCTTCGAGCAATGCGATGGCGGCACTCTTTTTCTCGATGAAATCGGTGACATGCCTATTCAAACACAAGGCAAAATTCTGCGGGTTCTGCAGTCTGGAGAGTTCTCGCGTGTTGGCGGAAACGATTCCCTTCATGCGGATGTCCGTATCCTCGCGGCAACCAACAAGAATCTGGAAAAATCTGTCGATGATGGAACATTCCGCGAAGATCTCTTTTACCGGCTCAATGTGGTGCGTCTTCACATTCCCCCGCTGCGCCAACGCCGCGAAGACATCAGGCCCCTCGCTGATTTTTTCCTCAAACGTATCGCCGGTCAAAAACACGGGGCACAACTCCGGCTCTCCGATGACGCGTCTGCCCTGCTGGAATCCTACAACTGGCCCGGTAATGTCCGTGAACTTGAGAACACCCTGTATCGTGCCAGCATCCTTACCACCACTGATGTCCTGCTGCCAAAAAATATCCCGCTTGGTTCGGCTACTCTGACCCGTGCAGCAACCGGACATTGCCCCGAGGACGGAATCGAGGAAGCACTGAATGTCCTCATCACATCTGCCGGAGAACAGCCCCTGCTGCCGTGGATTGAAGCATATGCCGCCAAAATAATTTTTGCCGGGACAAACGGCGACAAAAAAATTACAGCCTCCAGGCTAGGCATCACATCGGCACGCCTGGGTCAACTCCTCGGTGATTAGTCCCCAGAGCTGTTGGCAACCGGCGCAGATCCAGCCTAGGTTGGCAGTCCGCTTTGCCGGAACCGAAAAACGCGCCGCCGGGGCGCCACCTAATTGAGCACACTGCTGCCTCTAAGCCGTTCTCTGAGCGATTAAAGCAGATCGGTAAGCGACTCCTTGTGCTCGACCATATCGCCCGCCCTGCGCAAGCCTTCATCGCAGCTCTGGCTGCTGACTGCTTTCACGGCAACCACGAGGACAGCGTGTGGATTCTCACCGATGATCTGCGCAGTCAGGAACGCATTGCTGAAGGGTTGCGCCTCTGGACACAGGATGCACTTTTCTTTCCTGATTTAGAATTACCGAAAACCTCCGGCTTGCTGCCCGATCAGGATATAATGGCCGAACGGCTTGCAGTGCTCGGATCACTACACGGCAAACGCACATCCCCAATGATCGTGATCGCGCTTGCCCATAGCCTTGACGAGATCGTCCCTTCACCGGGCTCGTTGGAATCCCGTACATTAACCATCGAAAAAGGCGATGAAATAGAGATAGACCTTCTTGCCAATCGCCTTGATCAAGCAGGTTTCCAACGCACCACTCTCGTTACTGAACGCGGGCAGTATACGCTCAGGGGAGGAATCGTTGATCTTTTTTCCCTGCAGGGATTTGCTCCATTACGCATCGAATTTCTCGGCAATCAAATCGATTCCATCCGGGAATTCGACATCGATTCACAAATTTCAGTGTCGCACACGGAATCAGCACTCATCATGCTGGGGTTTTCTGATGAAGAAACCGGTGAACTGCGCGACTACATTGCGGCCAATGACCTGGTCATCACCATTGGTGCTCACCATGATGCCGCGGACATTCACATCACGCATGACGCCGAAGAGCGCGACGGCCCGGAAGATTTCTCCACAGCCTGTCACGAGGAGCCCTTCGGCAATTTTGAGGCTGGTGATTTCATCCTTCAGCAGGCACGACACGAAACTTTCTCTAAAACCCTTGCCGAATGGCATTCCAAGGGCTGGAACGCGTCTATTTTCTTTAATAATGAGGGCGAAGTGGAACGTTTCAGGGAACTGGTTTCCGCAAGTGGCGTACTCCCCGCACCTGATTTCCCGGTCAATCTTATAGGCACTATCCAGCATGGCTTCACCATCCCCTCAGTAAAGCTGGCGGTAATCTCCGCCAGCGAACTATTCGGCAGGTATGGCGCGTCCCGCGCACGGCGAACCTTTAACCGCCAACGCAGGGAACCCGGTCGCTACAGGGTGGATGATTTTCAGGAATTAGCCGAGGACGATCGTGTCGTTCATATAGACCACGGTATCGGCATCTATCGCGGATTGCTCAAGATCGACATAAGCAATGACGCTGAAGAGGAGGTAATTGTCATTGAATATGCTGAACAGGCAAAACTGTACGTTCCCCTTGAGCAGGCACACCTGGTGTCACGTTACGTGGGCTCCGGGAAGAAATCCCCGCAACTCGACAAACTCGGTGGAGGACGGTGGACGCGGTGTCGCGCAAATGCGGAAAGATCCATTCTTGACTACGCGGCACATTTACTCAAGACCCATGCCGAACGGGAAACCTTCAAAAGCTACAGCCACCCGCCTGACACAAAATGGCAGGTCGAGTTTGAAAACAGCTTCATCTATCGTGAAACACCGGATCAAATACTCGCAATAGAACAGGCAAAGATCGACATGGAATCCAGTGAACCCATGGATCGACTGATCTGTGGTGATGTCGGGTTCGGAAAGACCGAGGTTGCCATACGCGCAGCATTCAAAGCTGTCTTGGGCGGCAAACAAGTGGCCTTCCTTTGCCCTACAACGGTGCTGGCTCAACAGCATCATGATACACTGCGTGAAAGGTTCTCCGAGTATCCCATTGAGGTTGACCTGCTATCACGCTTTCGTACGCCTGCACGGCAGAAGGAGACTCTTGCCCGCATCCTGCGCGGTGACACGGATATCGTGGTTGGAACTCACCGGCTCATTTCCAGGGACGTTATCTTCAACAACCTGGGACTTGCCATTATTGATGAGGAACAGCGCTTTGGCGTAAAACACAAGGAGCGCTTCAAGGAAATTTTCCGGCTTGTCGATGTGCTGACACTCTCCGCAACACCGATTCCCCGGACACTCTACCTCTCCCTGATGGGAGTGAAGGACATGTCGACCATCGACACCGCGCCTGCCGGCCGCTTCCCCGTGGAGACAGCAATTTGCCCATACAACGAGGAAGTTATCCGCTCTGTAATCGAGCGTGAAGTAAAGCGCAAGGGGCAGGTATTCTTCCTTCATAACCGTGTCAAGAGCATTGCCACGGTAAAACGGACAATAGAAAGACTCATTCCCGGTATTCGTGTCGCCATAGGACACGGACAAATGGAGGGAAGTATACTGGAAGAGGTCATGCGTTATTTCATCGCCGGAGATATCGATGTCCTTGTATGCACCACCATCATTGAAAGCGGTATCGACATCCCAAACGCCAATACCATCATTATAGACCGCGCTGACAGATTCGGGCTTGCTGACCTCTACCAGTTGCGGGGCCGGGTCGGGCGCGCGGGTCACAAGGCATACGCCGTGCTCATGTTGCCCCCTGACATTCTGGCAACAGATGATGCAAGGAAACGCATTAATGCCATACGCAATTATACTGATCTTGGGTCGGGATTTAAAATCGCAATGAGGGATCTAGAAATCCGTGGCGCAGGCAATCTTTTAGGCACCCAGCAATCCGGGCATATTGCCGCCGTTGGCTTCGATCTTTATTGCAAACTCCTCAGGCAATCCGTCGAACGCCTCAAGGGCAACAACGCAACTGATCGCGCTGAGTGCTCCCTGCGAATCGATTTTCTCTGCAACAACGAAGCCGCATACCTGAAAGCGCCTGGAGATACCCTGCCCGCTTTTCTGCCGTATTCCTTTCTTCCTGATGCCACCCTTCGCATCAACGCCTACCGGCAACTGGCAGAACTGGAGAATCTCAAATCTCTCAAGGCCCTTATAAGGGAATGGCGGGATCGATTTGGCCCGCCCCCTCCGGCTGTCGACTGCCTGTTACGATGCACTGAGCTTAAACTCGCGGCATCCGGATCGGGAATCCAGTCAGTTGAAATACTCGGTGATAAGCTGATGCTTACCAGAAACGGTGAATATGTGCTGATTAAGGGTAAATTTCCGCGACTTCAGGGATCCAAACCGGAAGAACGCTTGAAAAACGCTCTAATTTTAGTTAAGAAGTTTTAACCAATTGAGGAGTCCCTCCTCCCGTGCCATCCTTAGCTGCACAGAAAACCCATGCGATTAACGATGTTCCGCTATCTTCTGCTAACAAGTCTCCTGTCAGCAATACTTGCCCCCTGCTCCGGTGCAGCACCACGTGATTTCAATGCACTGGCCGCAGTAGTAAACGGCAATGTCATCACCCGCTCGGAAGTGCAGCAGGCAATCCAGCACACCCGCCAAATGATCATGCTGACCGTTCCTGCCGGGGACAACAGAAAAAAACAGCTGGCAACATTGCAGGAAGACGCACTCGACAGCCTCATTGAACGGGAATTGATCCTGACTGAGTTCGCGAAACTTGGTGGAAAAATCAAGGAGGAACATATTACTGCAGACGTGAACAAGATTATCAAGAGCGAACGTTTTGGCGGGAACCGTGATAAATTCCTTGAGGAATTGAGGAAAACGGGAATGACACTCAAACGCTTCAAGGATCTGAGGAACAAGATCCTCATCGTCGAATTAATGCGTTCCCGTCAAAGCCGTGATGTGCAGGTGATCACCCCGAAACAAACCGAGGATGCCTACAGCAAATACAACAACCAGTTCCGCGAAGAAAGCTTTGTCCACCTGCGCACCCTGATGATCCCGAAGGTAACCGAAGATGAAAAAGTAACTGTCGAACACCAGCGTAAACACATTGCCGATATTCGCGAGCAGATCATAAAAGGGGCGGATTTTGCACAAATGGCTAAAACCTACTCGCAGGACAGCGTGGCGGATCAGGGAGGTGACCGCGGAACCATCGGTGAAAACAGTATAGAACTTCGCCGTGACCTTAAGACAGCGGCATTCCACCTGGATAACGGGGAGTTAAGTGAGGTAACCGAGGGCCCTTACGCCTTTTACCTGCTGAAAGTGGAAGCAAAAAAACTTGGTAAAAAGAAATCCCTGGCAGATCCCGATGTGCGCGATACGTGCGAGAAACTCGCCCTGCTTGATCTTCGCAAAGCAATTCACGAGCGCTGGATCTCGCGCCTCAAGAAAAGTGCCTCGATACGACGCTTCGATAGCAAGGGGCGTCTTATTACTTCATCACTGCCGTCAAACAAACCCGATCCGGTAAGCGAACCGGCAATCCCCTATCAGCAGGCACCTGCACAGGAAAGCACCTCTTCACAAACTGCACCTTCAGGTATTCACCCGGAGAGAAAAAACGCGATAGTCTCCCGTACCATACCCCGTCCACTAGGATTGCTGAAAAAAAAACTGACTCTGCTGTGCAGAGCCTCGTCCTCTGGTTGACAAGCCGGACGCCCGGATTCCTGCTGGGAATTGAAGCGATTCCCGTCTAAATTCATGTTCAGGTGACTGATCAGGAAATTATCGAATGCTGGCAAGGCGAGGATGCCCCTCTCCTGCCAATACTTCAGGCCTTCCACAATCGTGATGATCATATTTCTGAAGCCGCCATCAGGACAATAGCTGCCGCCCTGAGGATCCCGCTCGCGGAATTATTTGCAACAGTCACCTTCTATCACCATTTCTCCCGTGACTTGCCGGGAAAAAATGCTCCCCGTGTGTGCACAGGGAACGTTTGCTGCCTGAACGGGGGAATAGAACTCCTGGAGTCACTTAAAGCCGAGGGAGCAACTGCAATGCCCTGTGCCGGACGGTGTGACGACATGGTGCCGGTCATCCGCGGGGACAAGGTCTACGTCGGCAAAAATGCGGCTTCTCTGGAAAACCGGCCCACTCCGCTGCCAACTGCCAATCCCGGGAATACCGAGGAATGCGTGTTTCGCCACATCCGTGAAGACGGACGCTCAAAACTTGATGGTTACCGTTGCTCCGGAGGATATTGTGCACTGGAAAGCGCGATCATGTCACCTCGCAAGGAGTTGATCGATCTCGTTATCGATTCCAAACTCGCCGGACGCGGTGGAGCGGGTTTCCCGACCGGCCTCAAATGGAAAGCCGTCAACGAAGCGCACGGTTCCAAAAAAACGATCGTCTGTAATGCTGACGAGGGTGAACCAGGATGCTTCAAGGACCGGGCAATCATGGATCATGATCCGCACGCGCTCATTGAGGGCATGACTTTGGCCGCATACGCCACCGGCGCCCTGCGCGGATTCATTTACCTGCGCTATGAGTATCCTGAAACAGAGGCAATTCTACAGCGGGCAATTGATGAAGCACTCGATGCCGGTCTACTGGGCAATGACATCCTCGGTAAAGAAGATTTTCACTTTAACCTGCAAATTCGCCGCGGTGCCGGGGCATACATATGCGGCGAAGAAGGATCTTTGCTCAACAGCCTCGAGGGCAAGCACCCGTTCCCACGCAACAAGCCGCCGTTCCCGGTCACCCACGGCTTCGAGAACCTGCCAACCGTCGTCAACAATGTTGAGACACTGGCATCAGTGGCAAATATTGTCCGCAAGGGAGCCGCTTGGTATCGTGCCCTTGGATTGGGGGAGCACGCCGGGACCAAGGTCATTTCACTCTCCGGGGATATCCAAAAGCCCGGTAATTATGAAGTCCCCTTCGGCTTTGCCCTGCAGACACTGCTCCATGACTGGGCCGGGGGTCCACATGAAGGACGCACCATTCAGGCAGTCACCATGGCCGGCCTCAGCGGCGGATTTCTCGCGGCAGAGGACCTCAACGTCACGCTTGATGAGGCCTGTATCCGCAGCAGGGGTTCTTTCCTTGGTGCCGGCGGGATCATCGTGTTTGATGACAGCCGTGACATGGTGTCAGCCGCCCACGATGCCATGGAATTTTTCGCGCACGAGTCATGCGGCAAGTGTTTTCCATGCCGAATCGGCACACAACGGCTCACTGAACGCTTGAATGGCAATGATGAACAACTCAGTCTTGCAAACTGGAAAGAAGAAATAGATGATATCGGTGCGGTAATGAAAGCCACCAGTGCCTGTGGACTCGGCATGGCGGCTCCACACATCACCGAAAGCCTGCAACGCTATTTTCCTGAAACAATCGAAGCCCACCTGAAAGGAACTAACTAAACCGGCTGTACAGCCCGCATCCCTGAAATACCATGAAAAACCGGAAACTCTCGGCAACGGCATTCGCCCTGCTTGCACTCCAAATACCAACTTTCGCACAAACCGCAGCCAAACTCATTGAGGAACACACCAAGAAGGCGGCTGATGCGATTGAAGCCTACCTGCAGAAGAACCCGGAAGCGAAAGACTCAGCGGAAGCGGCTGATTTTCTGATTGAATCCTATTCGCGTCTCGGAATGACCGAACGTCAGGCAGAACTTCTCGGGAAAAAATATCAGGACCTTGCAAAGGGAGCGGATCTGGATCCCCCCGAATTCTTTCCTGTTTTCCAGGAACTCTTTGCCCTCCACATGGAGAGCGGTGCAAAAACAAAGGCCAAGGAAACCCTTGAAAAGGCACGCCAGGACATTGAGGGACATCCGCAGGCGGATCGCTTTGCTAAATTCCTCGATAGTCTCGGAAGTGAATTTAACACGCCTGTTATCGGCGACGTCATGACCCTTAATTTCACCAGCCTGCAGGGTGAGAAATTTGACCTGGCCAAGCTCAAGGGAAAAGTTGTGCTGGTTGATTTCTGGGCAACCTGGTGCGGTCCCTGCATCGCGGAACTTCCAAATGTCCAGAAGGCCTACACCGATTATCATGACAAGGGCTTCGAAATTGTCGGGATCTCCCTCGACAGGGCCGCCGACAGGGAAAAGCTGGAAAACTTTATCAAGGAAAAGAAAATGCCGTGGCCGCAAGCCTATGATGGTGAGGGATGGGGCAACGCCATCGCAAAGAAATATGGCGTCACCTCCATCCCCGCCACCTTCCTGGTTGGCAAGGATGGGAAAATTGTCGAAACCAACCTCCGCGGGACTGCCCTCGGGACCGCGGTCAGCAGGTATCTTGGCCTCTGAGGTTTCGCTTCACTGGAATATTCCCGCACTGAATCAATGATCGCCCTTAAGGACAAATCCTCCGGGACTGTTGTCGGCAGCGTTACCATGGACGGTGACCCGGTTGAGTTCCGGGACGGGGAAACAATCTATCAAATCGCCGAGCGATGTCGGCGTGAAGTACCCACCCTCTGCTACGATGAACGCCTGGAGGCCTTTGGAGCCTGCCGTTTATGCGTTGTTGAGGTCGAGGGTATTAACAATCCTGTTGCCTCCTGCACCACCATCGCAAGTGACGGTATGGTTATAAGGACCAGGACCGAAGTGCTGGAGAAACACCGGAAAACGCTGCTTGAGATGGTGGCAAGCGAGAACAAGGATCTCGATATTGATCCCCTGGCCGGCTACGCCAGCCAGGAACTCGGAGAATTACTTGGCCGTTACGATGCGAATAATGGACGCTTTGCCGGCAAAAAAAGCGGCGCTTCAAACCGGGACGACAAGAATCCGTTCATCCTCAGGGATTACGACAACTGCATTTCCTGCTACCGCTGCGTGCGTGTCTGCGCGGAGCAGGAGGGAGATCACGCAATCAACGTGATGAACCGCGGGTTTAATACGCAGATCACCACGGAGTTTGACAACGACCTGCGTGATTCGCAGTGCACCTTCTGCGGGCAATGTGTGCAGACCTGCCCGACCGGCGCACTCACCGACAAAAAAGCGATCCGGGCAAGTAACCTTCCCGGCGACATCAGCAAGACACGCTCGATCTGCCCCTACTGCGGAGTTGGCTGTGCGGTCGATATCCTGACCAAGAATGACCGCGTGGTCGGTATCCAGCCTGCCATGGACGGGCCGGCTAACGAGGGCGCACTGTGCATCAAGGGGCAATATGCCTTCGATTTCGTCCATCATCCGGATCGTCTCACCAAGCCCCTCATCAAACAGCCGGACGGAAGTTTCAGGGAAGTCGAATGGGACGAGGCTCTGCAGGCGGCTGCGGCGGGATTCAGCAAAGTTCGCGAAAAATACGGCCGCCATGCCATCACCGGCATTGCCTCCGGTCGCGCTCCCCATGAAGCCGCCTACACAATGCAGAAGTTCATCCGCGCAAGCTTCGGGACCAATTATATCGACAACTGCAGTCGAAGTTGACACGCACCCACCGTCGCCGGTCTGGCGGCCACCATCGGCAGAGGCGCAATGAGCAACCCGCTCAGCGACATGGAACATCCGGATGTCATCTTCGCCATCGGCACCAACATGACAGAGTGCCATCCGGTCGCGGCCACACGGCTCAAAAAGGCCATCACCCGCGGGGCAAAGATGATCGTCGCTGACCCGCGCCGGACAAGGCTGGCAAAAATAGCCAACCTGCACCTGCCAATCCGTGTCGGTTCCGATGTGGCACTGCTTTTGGCAATGGCACATGTCATTGCCCGTGAAGACCTGCTTGACCGGGATTTTATAGAGAGGAGAACCGCCGGGAGTAATGAATTCCTTGAGCATATCAAGGAATTCACCCCCGAATGGGCAACACCAATCTGTGAAGTGGACGCCGGACTCATTGAACAGGCAGGACTCCTATACGGCGCGGGAGATCCATCGGCAATTTTCTACACGCTGGGCATTACCGAGCACATCTGCGGCGTCGACAACGTGCAGTCACTCTGCAACTTGGCTCTCATGACCGGCAATCTTGGCAATCTCGGCGGCGGCATTAACCCGATGCGAGGGCAGAATAATATCCAGGGAGCCGGCGACTGCGGTGCGGTACCCGCAAACTTCCCCGGTTTCCAGTCCTGCTCCGATCCCGCAAACACCAGGAAGTTCTCAGAAGCCTACGGCATAGACATTGACGCTGAAAAGGGCATTACCAAGGTCACTGCTCTCAACAACGCCGGCAAGGATGGCCCTGAGGGCATCCACGCAATCCTTATCGACGGCGAGAACACGGTGGTTTCAGATCCAGACAAGAACCACTGCGAGAAGGCGCTTAAGAGCCTTGAGCACCTTGTGGTCATTGACATCTTCATGACCGAGACCGCGCAGTTTGCGGACATTGTATTGCCTGCGACGGCCTTCGCCGAGACTGACGGGGTGCAGACCAATACCGAGCGCCGTGTTCAGCGACTTCGCGCCGCAGTAAAACCACCGGGCGAGGCAAAGCCTGACTGGTGGATTATCTCCGGGATTGCAAAGTGCATGGGAACACCGGGCTTTGAATTCGAGAGCGCCAAAGACGTGTTCAATGAACTTTGCTCACTGAGCCCGATTTACGGGGGCCTCGACTGGGAGCGCATCGACAACGGTGAATACCAGTGGCCGGTGCCTGCCAGGGATCACCCGGGAACTCCGCGCCTGCATGAGAAAGAGTTCAAGAACGGCCGGGGGCTCTTCAAGATGATCGGCTACCGTGATCCGGCTGAGGTCATTGATAAGGAATTTCCCGTCTGGCTAACGACCGGGCGGCGCCTGCAGGCATACCATACCCGGACACAGACCGGACGCAGCAGCGGAATTGATTACCTCCTTGATGAGGAAAGCCTGGAGATCCATCCTGCGGATGCCGCTCAATGGCGAATCAATGAAGGCGACTTTGTCAAGATGAGCAGTCGTCGTGGCACTATCGAAATTAAGGCTAGGCTTACTGATCGCTCTCCACGTGGCACCGTCTTTACCAGCTTCAGCTTTGCCAGTGTACCGGTAAACATCCTGACCGGAAGCGGTTATGACCCGGTGACCGAAACCGCGGAGTTGAAGGTTTGTCCTGTGGCAATTGAGCCAGTTCAGAGAAACTAGACAAGATCCCATGGTATAAGCCATGGGCTTGTCCAACCAGCACCCTGGCTACTTCGCCACTTGTTTCTTGCCCTTACGCTGGGCAAACAGCCACTCAAAGACCTCAGGATTACTGTAACATGGTGTCCATGCATTGTGCTTGATCCCTGATGCCTTGTCATACTCGGTATACCGGATAATGCCTTTGGCCTTCTCTAGAGCACTCACCATCCTCTGAGTGGCAGCGACGGGAACAACGTTATCCGCTACGCCGTGATGCGCCCAGATGGGAATATCCTTTATTGACTTCGCAACCCTGGGATCACCGCCGCCGCATACAGGAACAGCGGCTGCAAAGAGATCAGGCGCCTCGGCCAGTGCCGACCAGGTGCCATAGCCCCCCATCGAGAGCCCGGTGATATAGATGCGCGACTTGTCAACCGGCAGGTGCTTGATTGCCTGGTTTACCAGGCCAATCACATCATCAAGATACTCCCCCCGCCACCCGCGCCCATCGTCCGGGCACTGCGGGGCAATAACAAAGGACGGGTTGTTCCTGTAAAATCCTTTTTCCACCAACTTCCTGGGAACACTCCGCAGGTGTTTCTCATTGTCACTGCCGCCTGATCCCTTGCCATGGAGAAATATAACAACCGGATAACGCTTCTTTTTGTTCAGCCCCCTGCCTCCATAAAATCGGAATTTAAGGCTCTCAAATTCCATCCTCTCCCAGTCTTCTGTCAACCGGTCCTCAAAAATTCCTGTCGCCTCCTTCTTCTCTGCCCCTCCCGCTCCTCCTGCCTCGAGGGCTTCCGCCACCCATTTGCGGTCGTCCTCTGAAATCTTATCCAGCGGGAGCACAAAGCGACGCCCGTCGGATTTACGCCGCAGAGTCACATGGCTCTTGGTTGCCGTGACAAACTCCGCTTCCAGTGTCCTGCCGTCGGCAGATGTCCAGCTGCGCACCTCAGCCGCCTGCAGGATCGTTCCAAGCCCCAGCAGGACATTGATTACAATTAAATGAAATCGTAGATAATAACCCATATCAATAGTGTTTAAAATCAGTCTATTCTAAACCACATTCCCAACGTCATACAAGTGCCGCTCTCCATGCACCCTTTTCAGGTAAAGCAAAAAGCCAAAGCTTGCTGACATCGGGTTTTCACGCCACCCTTGCCACCCTGACCAATGAAACTGCCATACTTTCTTTACCCTGTCCTCACATCGCTGGCATTGAGCAGTGCGTCAGCCGATGAGAAGAATTCGGGGAATGCCGAGCACATCGTCCATTCGACATTCAAGCTCTTCAACTCCGGATCAACTGCAACATGTTTTCTCGTTCACCGGGAGGACTCACCTGACAATCCGGTCATCATCAGTGCCGCGCATGTCTTCGAGAAGATGAAAGGCGACACCGCAATCATCGTCCTCAGGAATAAAGATGACAGCGGCAAATACCAGCGCCATGACCATGAAATCCAGGTGCGGGACAAGAAAAAATCCCTCTGGACACGCCACCCAAAACACGATATCGCCGTTCTGCCCCTTGCCAAAAAACCCGATGGCATCCCCTGCCCGTCACTTGCTGCAACCCTCCTGGCCAGCACCGGCAAGCTGAAGGAATCAGGCATTACCATCTGTAAGAGCGTGTTTGTGCTCGGTTATCCGGAACGCACCGAGGCAAACAGTGGCGGCTTCCCCGTGGCCCGCCATGCCACGGTTGCCAGTTTCCCGCTGACCCCGGTAAAGCATTACCCATCATTCATGATCGACTTCAATACTTTCGGAGGCGACAGCGGTGCCCCGGTTTTCGCAGAGGGTTCCTCCGGCACACTGCCGCTGATCATCGGCATCGTAGCTGCCCAGTACCGCTACGACGAGAAACTGAAGATGCTCAATGAGGAGCGCAGTGTCCACCACCCGCTTGGGCTGAGCAAGGTCCTGCACAGCCAGTTCATCATCGAGACCCTTGCCATGCTGGCAGACAAGGACAAGGA
>JAYGGE010000001.1:0-53606 GCA_046581505.1 Verrucomicrobiales bacterium
TTACGGGCGCAGTTTCGCAGGTGGCCACAACGGTTACCACCAGGCCGGAAAATTCGCACCCTCAGGCAGGATTTTGGTGTTCGACAACGACAACGTCTTCGGCTTCGGCCGCAAGCCGGAATACTACCGGTGGACAACGACCCTGGAACACCAGCTGTTCTGTGCACCCAAACAGGCAGCCGAGGTGCCCAGCCAGCCGGCTGCGCCCAGGGGTGTTGGAACCACTGCCATTGATTACAAAATCAGCGCCAGCCTGAACCCAACAAACAGCGCACTGACAATTGAAGCCTGGATAAACCCCGGCAAGCCCAACGGTACAATCATTGCACACGGTGGCCCGCAAAACGGTTACGCCCTCTACCTGAACAAAGGCAAGCTGCACTTCGCTGTGCGCGCAAACAATGAACTCACGCAGGCAGTCTCTCCCAAGCGCACACCGCCCAAGACATGGTCACACGTCACCGGGGTGCTAAGCAAAAAAGGTGAGATGCACCTCTTTCTAAACGGCAAGCAGGTCGCCACGGCTACCTCAAAATCCCTTATTACTGACAATCCAAAACAGGGACTCCAGGTCGGAGCCGATGCACTGAGCGCAGTCGCCGAATACACTGCCCCCTTCGGCTTTTCCGGCTCAATTGATGAAGTGCGTATCTTCCACCGCGCACTGTCCGCTGAAGAGATCGGCAACACCGCCGGCAAACCCGGTGCACCTCCAGCCGACCGCAGCGCTCTGGTATTGGCCTGTTCCTTTGACCGTGGGCATGGACGTGATTTCTCCGGCAGCAACAACCATGGCACGGTGGAGGGTGCCCAACCGGCCAAGGGCAAGGCCGGCAATGCCATGCGCTTCACCGGCAAGCGCGCCAAGAGCAAGGGTATAGGCGGTTACCATGTCGTCCACAAATGGACCCAGGAAACACCGCTCTTCGTGCGCTCCATGCTGCTCAGTGGCGATGCCCTGTTCATTGCCGGCCCTCCGGACGTGATGGATGAAGAGGAAACCTTCCGGCGCCTGACCGAACGGGATCCCGGAGTGCACAAGATACTCGCCGAGCAGGATGCCGCCCTGGCAGGCGGGCAAGGTGGCATCCTTCGTGTGATTAACAGGGAAGACGGCGCACTCCTGGCTGAATACAAAATCGGTGCCCTTCCCGTCTGGGACAGTCTCGCTGCCGCCGGTGACCGTCTTTACTGGACCACCGAGACCGGCGAGGTCGTGGCTTACTCCGCAGCCAGCCCCTGAAGACATATCAGCCAGGTCCCGGGAGCGATTTTCTGGGCAAACCGCGGCAATGCGCAAGCCGGCCGTATCTGCTGGCCTAGCGGTGAACGAAATCAATGGCCCGAAGAATAACCCGCTCCCTGCCCTTGGTTGACTCGAAATGGGGACTGATTGCCAGTACCCTGCCTTTCCCGAAATCCGAGGCAACAACAGCCGGCGCCCCGACCATGGTGTCTTTCTGCGCCTCGTATATTCCGTTCTCACTGCGAAAAAAGGCGAGTACCCTGTAAGCCGGCACGGAAGGAGCATTACCCGGTGAGAGGATCGGGCCGTTATGGTAGTGGATTGAATGGAGCCCATCAATACCAAGCACCGCCACCCCGGCATCCGCGATCTCTACGTCAACGTCTGCCGGTTTACCACGATACCACATTGACTTTCGCCCCTTGCCTTCCACCTCGACCATCTTGTTGAACACGGAGGCGTTCATCAGGTGCAGCGACCATTTGTAATGGGATGTACAAAGAAAGGCGCCCGCACAAATACCGACAATTCCCCCGCCCCCGCGCACGAACTGCCGCACATTCTCCCGTCCTTTTGCTCCTATGGCCTCACCCTGCTTACTACCTGAACCGCCCGGGAAAACAAGTGCATCAAATTGCTGCAGCACCTTCTCTCTCATGTCTGCCGGGCCCACGTGGCAGGCGAACAGGTTGCCCCGGCCATCGAGAACCTTCAACACCTTCCCCTCGTTGGCCCCCGCAGCATCAAAAACCGCAACACGCGCCAGGCCGGCTTTTGCCGCTGGAGCCAGAATATCAGTGCAATCCTGATCGAGCATTCCCACGCGCTGCAGTGCCGTGGAAACCATCCTTCGATGTTGCCGGGTCCGCAGTGACACCGGTTGATCCTTGAAAGTCGTTTCAAGGATGAAACTTTTTGCACCGAGCAGTTTGCCGCATGCCCTAGCCAGACTGCCTTTCACGGGACCGGATTCAGCCAGCAAATCGAACTGCCGCTGCGGCTCAATCCCGTCATTGACCGCATCGAGCATGATTCGTGCAACTGCTGCCCCTTCAGGAAAGGTGATGATGCTTGACCCGACAGATTTCGGGTTGAGCCGGTGGAAATCGAAGCCCTCGTGCAGATCAAAAACCCAGTCCGGACGCCGCTCGCTGATGAACTCCCAGATCGCCTGGCAGAGCGGAGTCAATGGCTTCATTCCTTTTTCCCGGGGAAAATTGCGGTTCAGATCCCTCTTTCCCCTGTCGTTGCGATAATCGGGAGCCCAGCGGATATTTGCAGCAAGGCCGAGCCGGTTGACTTGCGGCAATACAAGAAGTTTACCGCGGACAATCGGCCACCCTCTGATCTGCTCAGCCGCCCGGGATCCAGCCGGTTCGTTGCCGTGCATCCCGCCGACCACAAGTACCGTTGCCCCGGGCTTGCCGCTGTCGATGACCCACCAGGGGGTTTCCCAGGTTGTTCCGCTTCCAAACCGTCCGCCGCTGATCTCAGTATCAGCCTGTGAAACCCCACCCCATACAACCGCCACTGCAACGACAAGAAGCATGCGCATCAATGCCCCCTTCAAGCATGCCGGTCCCGTTTGCTGCCGCGAATGCCCTGGTTTAGAATAGATTTCCGGTAGATTGATCACCATATTCTTCGGTAAGCCGGCTAGGTTAACGGTAGCGGACTGCCGTCACTGATCGGAAAGGGCCGGCCCAGTCGATCGGTAATAGTCGCCTTGTGAGGCAATCCCAGCGCTTCAAAAATAGTCGCATGCAGGTCGGCCGGAGTGCACCCGTTCTCGGCCGGTTCAGCACCGGATTTGTCCGATTCCCCGTATACCTGTCCACCACGGATGCCGCCGCCGGCCAGGGCTATTGAATAACAATTCGGAAAATGATCACGGCCCGCACCGCCATTAATCTTGGGCGTGCGACCAAACTCGGTAAGGAACACCACCAGGGTTTCATCCAGCATACCACGCTCGCTCAGGTCATCCAGCAGGGCCGCTGCCGGCCGGTCAAAGGCGGGAAGCATGGTGTTCTTGAGCCTGTTGAAGTTATCCTTGTGCGTGTCCCAGTGGTCACCCACCGAACCGTTAAGGTCACCGGCTGCGCAGGCGACTGTCACAATGGGAACCCGGGCCTCCACCAGACGACGGGCAAGCAACATGCTCTGGCCGCAAATGTGATCACCGAACTTGGCTCTGACTGCAGGAGGTTCAAGATCAAGATCAAAGGCCCGCCGCACCACGGGGCTCATCAGCATGTCTGTGGCAAGCGTCCTGAAATGAGCCAGGTCATCCAGTGCCCCGCCGACACCGCTAAAACGGTCCAGATGACCCAGAAGTCCAAGCCGTGATCTGAGTTTTTCACGATTAATTGCCTCGTTCGGATCTATTTTTGAAGCACCCAGGTCACGTGAAACACCGCCAAATTCTTTTCCCTGCGGCGTGCGAATGACAATCGGCGTATAATTGCCGCCCAACCACCCGCCATATTCTCCGGCCTGCAGTGAGCCGTTATCAACAAGCGGGTATGGCAACCGGATTGCGGGGGGCAAGCCACGTGGAGAGGCCCGAAATTTGGAGATAACGGCCGGAAAAGACGGCCAATCCCCGGAGGATGGAGGTAAATTCGTCGCGGTATCAGCCTGCGGCGGGGCGTGCCCCGTAAAATTCCAGTACATCGCCTTGCCGTGCGCGGAACTGCCATGATGCATTGAACGGACAATCGCCAGCCGTTCGGTCTGCTTTGCAAGATACGGCATGTGTTCCCCCACGCGAACACCGGCAGTGGCTGTGGCAATCGTGTCAAACTCCCCGCGAATATCACGCGGCCCATCCGGCTTCGGGTCCCAGGTATCCAGATGGCTCATGCCACCCCAGTTAAACAATACAATGCAGGACTTGGCGCGTCCGCCGGACCGCGCCTCCGGCAAGCCGGCGGCAATACCGCGCAACTGCATGAAATCGGCCAGTGAATATCCCAGGCAACCGAGACTGGCACCCAGGATTTTCCGTCTGGTTATCTCAGGCGGAAGAATCATTCTCTCCGGTCTAGTTGGTTGCATTGGCAGAGGCTTCCCAGTTTGAACCTAAGTCATTATACACAATCATGTCCAGTGAGATCCTGTACCGACAACTTGTTCAAGGTGGATGACAAATCACATCTCAAGGTCTAGTTTCGAAAAAATGAATGCCAGATACCTATTGATCCTCACCCTGCTTTTTGCAGTTCCTCTCCATTCATCCCTTGCTCAAAAAAATGCCCCAACCGCGATCCGGAAGGCTGATAATTATCCTGTCCATGATGATTCCAGGCAGCATGACGGGATACCTGCTGGAAAAATCATTGCCGGCATCTTTGATCAGTCTGAGATTTTCCCGGGCACAACACGCAACTACTGGATCTACATCCCGGAACAATATAAGCAAGCCCGGCCTGCATGCCTGATGGTGTTTCAGGACGGGCGCAACTATATCAATCGTGACCGCGGGTTCCGGGTTCCCAACGTCTTTGACAACCTGATTCACAAGGGTGACATGCCGGCCACAATCGCTCTGTTCATCAATCCCGGGATCATTCCTGCCGCCAATAAGAATGCCGAGGCGCGCTATAACAGGTCCTTTGAATATGACAGCATGGGAGATCGCTATGCCCGTTTTTTAATCAACGAGATGATCCCCCTGCTCAAGGAAAAACACGGGCTGAATATCAGCAAAGATCCCGATGATCGCGGCATATGCGGCTCAAGTTCAGGCGGCATATGCGCCTTCACGGTCTGCTGGGAACGGCCGGATGCATTCCGGCGTGTTTACACGACGGTTGGAACCTATGTGGGCCTGCGCGGAGGCAATGAATACCCGACCCTCATTCGTAAGACTGAACCCAAGCCGGTCCGTGTTTTCCTGCAGGACGGCAAGAACGACCTTAATATCTACGGTGGCGACTGGTGGATGGCCAACCAGACCATGCTGCGCGCGCTGCAGTTCTCCGGTTATGAAGTGAACCATGCCTTCGGTGATGGCGGCCACAACGGTAAACACGGATCAGCCATCCTGCCTGATGTGTTGCGATGGCTGTGGCGGGATCACGGGAAAATCCGTGTCGCCACCCACTATGAACAATGCAAAAACCGTGCACCTGAATACCTGATTGACGGTGAAGGCTGGGAAATCGTCGTCGAGGACGGCACAGGCTGGTATGAAGGCCTGGCATGCACGGCGGATGGCACTCTCTATTACACCGATGTGCCGAACTCAAAGCTCTACAGGTTAAGGCCCGGGGGCAAACCTGAGCTCCTTGATGGAAATACCGGGCGAACAAACGGTATCTCCATCGGGCCGGACGGACGGCTCTATGGGGCTGCCGCTGGAGCCAGGCAAATACGCAGTTGGGATCTGATGACCGGGGAAAGTCTCGTCGTGGGAGAGGGCACAAAATGCAATGACATTGTCGTGCGGCACGATGGCAAAATCTATTATACCGACCCGCAGGCCAGCAGGATCAGAATGTTGAAACCCGGTAACAAAACACCAATCGATGTCGATACCTTCGAGCGCCCAAACGGCATCGGGCTAAGCGCCGACCAGACCCTGCTCTTTGTCGCCAACTTTACCGGACGTTTTATCTACAGCTACACGATCGCCGGGGATGGCTCCCTGAAAAACAAACAGCCATACTTCCACATGCACCTGCCACACGGCCCCGAGACTGAAGCCCGCCTTGACGGCATGTGCACAACCCGTGACGGACTGCTGGTGGCCAGCAGCGATATCGGCATCCAGATATGTGACCAGCCGGGACGCGTGCAACTCATTCTGCCTCGACCCCCGGGCGCCATACGACGCACCTGTTACGCAACCTTCGGCGGCCCGGATCACAAGACCCTCTATGTCGCCACTCCCGAGGCGATCTACAAGCGCAAGACGAAACTGACAGGAGTCGACCCGACAAAAATGCCGGTTAAACCGCCCAGACCGCGGCTGTAGACCTTGTGGCGGGATTCCCCGATCGACCCCAGAATTCTTATGCAATGCCGTCAATGATCGCGTTGAACGTGCCACTTGGGCGCATTGCGGCATTGGCCAGTTCATCCATTGGCCGGTAATAACCGCCAATATCCACCGGATGACACTGCACACTGTTGAGTTCATCAACGATTTTATCCTCATTGGCGGCAAGCATGTCGGCGACCTGCGTGAATTCGGCCTTCAGCCCGGGGTCATCATCCTGCAGGGCAAGTGCCTGAGCCCAATAAAGGGCAAGATAAAAATGACTGCCGCGGTTGTCCAATTCACCCGCTTTGCGCGAGGGGGATTTATTGTTGAGCAATAACTTGGTTGTCGCCTCATCAAGTGTCCCGGATAACAGCTTGGCACCGGCATTCTGATAGCGCCGGGCCAAATGCTCAAGGGAAACGGCCAGTGCCAGGAACTCTCCCAGTGAATCCCAGCGCAGATGATTCTCGCTCTCGAACTGTTGCACATGCTTGGGTGCTGAACCGCCGGCACCGGTCTCAAACAATCCGCCCCCGTTCATCAAAGGAACGATCGATAGCATCTTCGCACTGGTTCCAACCTCAAGGATCGGAAACAGGTCAGTAAGGTAGTCACGCAAGACATTACCGGTCACCGAGATCGTATCCTCTCCATCCTTCATTCGCCCCAGGGAAAACCTGGTCGCCTCAGCAGGAGACATAATGCGAATATCAAGCCCTTCTGTGTCATGCCCGGGAATATATTGCCCAATCTTTTGTATTAACTGTGCATCGTGCGGCCGGTTCTCATCGAGCCAGAAAACCACAGGGCTCCCGGTTGCCCGGGCACGATTTACCGCAAGCTTTATCCAGTCACGGATCGGTGCGTCCTTGACCTGGCACATGCGCCAGATGTCGCCTTTTTCAACCTCGTGCTCAAGGAGTGCAGAGCCGGTTGAATCGACTACGCGAATCCTGCCCGCCCCCGGACTCTCAAAAGTCTTGTCATGAGAACCGTATTCCTCGGCCTTCTGTGCCATCAGGCCGACATTGGGTATCGTCCCCATGGTTGTCGGATCGAACGCCCCGTGTTCCCTGCAGAAATTGACAGTCGTGCGGTAAACGCCGGCGTAACTGCTGTCCGGGATTACCGCCAAAGTGTCCTGCGGATTGCCCCCGGCATTCCACATCTGCCCGGAAGTGCGGATCATTGCCGGCATCGACGCGTCAATGATCACATCACTGGGGACATGCAGGTTAGTGATCCCTTTATCGGAATTCACCATTGCCAGGGCCGGGCCAGCCTCGTAACAGGCCTGAAGATCACTGAGAATCTCGGCCTTGCTCTGTTCCGGAAGATCCCCCGTTTTTGCCAGCAAATCACCGATCCCGTTGTTAAAATCAACATTCAATTCCTCAAGCAAAGCCCCATGTTTGGCAATCAGGTCCTCCAGAAATACTTTGACGCAGTGCCCGAAGATGATTGGATCGGAAACTTTCATCATGGTTGCTTTCATGTGCAGTGAAAACAGCACCCCTTCCTCCTTTGCGCGCCTCAACTGGTCACCGAGGAATGCCACAAGGGCCTTCCTGCGCATCACCGTGGCATCGATAACCTCGCCGGCAAGCAACGGGGCGGTATCCTTCAACAGGGTGACTTTGCCTTCCGTGTCGACAAACTCGATCTTGAATGTGTCCTCCTGATCGAGGGTAACTGATGCTTCATTCGAGCAGAAATCGTCTGTTGACATCGATGTAACATCGGTCTTGGAATCCGCTGACCACGCCCCCATCGGATGCGGGTTGCTCCTGGCGTATTCCTTGACAGCCTTCGGCGCGCGACGATCGGAATTGCCCTCACGCAATACCGGATTAACGGCACTTCCCTTGACCTTGTCATAACACTGCTTTATCCCGCGTTGTTCATCGGTTTCCGGTTCCTCAGGATAATCAGGTAAATTGTAAGAGCCCGCCTGCAGCTCGGCGATTGCAGCCTGCATCTGCGGTGCTGAAGCACTTATATTGGGAAGTTTTATGATGTTGGCTGCATCCGTCCTGACCAGCCCGCCGAGTTCCGCAAGCGTGTCACCGATACGCTGCTCACTGCTCAGTGCATCGGGGAAGCTGGCAATAATGCGGCCGGCAAGCGAAATGTCACGCGTCTCGACATTGATGCCAGAAGACCGGGTAAAGGCCTTGATGATTGGAAGCAACGAGCGAGTCGCAAGCGCAGGGGCCTCATCGGTTTCGGTATAGATAATGGCAGGGTTCTTGGGCATAATGGGCAATTACGGTTTGGGAAGAACGTGCTGTGGCTTGGTGACAAAAAAACTCGAGGTAAAAATATGATTTGTCTTATTCTGTTATCTTGCTAGAGGCAAGCTCGCGCACATGTCGTCATTGCGCCTGAGCCGCAGGCAAGGTCACCTCAGGAGCAGGGATTTAAGCGAGAAGCAGCACAAGGTCAAAAGGCAATCCTGTGCCGCGCTGATCCTGCTTCCCGTTCCCGGCAGGCCTAACCCGCCTGATGAATATGCACATCCTGCTGTGGATAGGGAATACTGATGCCCTCCCTGTCAAATTCCGCCTTTACCTGCTTGATGATATCCCAATGAACCTGCCAGTAATCATCTGTATTTACCCAGGGACGGCAAATGAAGTTGACTGAGGAGTCGGCAAGTTCATGCAGTTGAATCACCGGTTCGGGTTCCCCAAGCACCATATCGTGCTCGGAAACAATGCGCTCAAGAATCGCTTTGGCCTTATTGGAATCGTCCTCGTATCCAATCCCGAAAACCATGTCAACCCGGCGCGTATCGCTGGCAGAAGCATTGGTGATGACCTGCCCCCAGACATTCCTGTTGGGCACCAGCACGACTTTATTGTCAAAGGTGCGGATTGTGGTGCTCACCAAACTGACACTGTCGATCTTGCCGGCGACACCGTCAATCTCAACTGAATTACCGACATCAAACGGCCTGTAAATCAGCAACATTACCCCCGAGGCAAAATTCCCAAGCGTATCCTGCAGCGCGAAGCCGATGATGAAAGAGGCGCCACCTATAACCGCCAGCAGGGCTCCGACGTTCACGCCAACAGTGCCGAGGGCAACCAGCAGACCAACGCACATCACCGCCCGGAACGAGATCTTGACCAGGAACTGCTCAAGGAGTTCAGAGAATCGATCGCTGAGCTCTGCCGCCCGGCTAACCACTCGACGAACAAACCTGGCAATAATCCAGAAAACAAAGATGATTGCCGCAAACTTCAGTGCCTGCAATCCCCACTTTACCCCGCCCTCCTTGGCAACCAGCCAGCCGGTAAAGGCTTCCCATGTCGCCCCCGCGTCGGTAACGTCCACCTGCACCCCGCCCACCGCCTTGGCGTAGGCCATGAACTCGGTGACATCTCCGCCCTTGGCACCAAGTTCAGCCAAGACCACTTTAAACCGCACGAGTGCCGCAGACTTTGCCTCCCTTAGCTGCACCAGTTTTTCGGCTGAACCGTCACCGGCCTTGATGGTCATTTCCGAAACCCGCATCACTTTGCTCTTGACGATGTCAAGCCAGGCTTGCGCCTCTACGATCAACTCATCCTTGGTAAGCGGCTGCAGCAACAGTTTTAGATTTTTTTCCGGAACATCCGCATTTATTTTCTGGATTAGATGTCCGTGTGGTGTCGCCAAAACGGGCAACTCATTGCCCGTGCCACCCGCTTCAGCCTTTGCCTGATCCTTCTGAGCGGAAGAAAGGCACGGCAAAACACATAAAAAGGCCAACAAGGGCAAGAGTAATCTAAAGTTCATTATCTGGTTGGGTTCGGTTGAATCGGCTGGATAGCACCAACACTATGACCATGAAATGCCCCGGATCAAAATCAAGCCATGCGCACACGACATGGCTTGTTGAGGACCTGTTGAATTTGCACGCACACTCACCGTCATTTCAACGATTATCTTGTCACGACCGCCACGACCGCCGGAAAAATCCATCAAAAGGGCAGTTTCCATTCCATGCCGGCCGGCCGCCTAGATTCAGGTCAGGCATCTTAACTGTGCTATATTATCCAATGAAGATCCCTGCGCTTCCTCTCTTCGTGGTGACAATATTTCTCGAATCAGGGGCAGCCTCTGCCGTTACCCTGTTCCAGGTTGATGATTTCAGCAATGGGCTTTCCGGCTGGTCGGAAGGCAACCCTTCGCCCAACCCGCCGGTTGCCACGGGGATTGGCAACGACGGTTCTCCATATCTACGCAATGACTCATCGGGCGGCGGCGGCCCGGGAAGCAGGATGGCAATGTTCAACGACCTTCAGTGGACAGGTGACTACATTGGCGGTGGTATCAGCGCAATCCAGCTGGAAGCCGGTACATTCGGCCCCGACACAATTAATCTTCGCCTCGCCTTTAATGGCGCAGGGGGCTGGTTCACGACGGCTGCCGTGCCAATTACGAACAATGATCCTGGTGATCCCCAATGGCAGACACTTACTTTCGAAATCATGCCAACCGACCTCATTCATGTCGCCCAGGGCAACGGTTCCTACACCGACACAATGAGTAACGTCACGCGCATGGAAATTTTTTCCGGCGGCAACACACTCAGTGCCGGCAGCCTGATCCGTGGCGAATCGATAAACTCCTCGCTCATCCTTGACCAGATCACGGCAATTCCGGAACCTTCCTCCCTTGCCTTTGCCATGATCACGACCTTCGCGGTCCTGGCACGGCGCAAACGCGGGACTTGAGCCCCTTTTGACCGCTTATTCCTGCGCTATCCCTAGGCCAAACGGGTCATCCGGATCAATTACTATTTCACACTCGCCGTTAACCCATGCCCTCCCGGTCACAAAGGGGATAACCCGGCCATCTTCGAGAGGCTCAACCCGGCCCTCGAAAACAGTCCCCAGAATACTGCTCTGCCGCCAGGTGGCACCTGCCTCCAGCTTTCCTGAGGCATGCAGGCAGGCCAGTTTCGCGCTCGTGCCGGTACCGCATGGGGAACGATCATACTGTCCGCCGGGACACATTACAAAATTGCGTGAATCACTGTCCTGATCCGGCGGTGGACCGAATACCTCAACGTGATCGATCCTGGCGCCGTCCTCGCCGGTGATTCCCGCCACCTCCAGTGCATGCATTAACGCAAGGGTAAAATCAGACAACCCGGATATGTTGCCAAACGTCAATTCCGGGCCGCATCCCTCAACAAGGTAAAACCAGTTTCCCCCCCAGGCGATATCTCCGCGCACCTCACCCCAACCGGGAACCTCCACTGCAACAGCCTCACGATATCGATAACTCGGCACATTCGCGACAGTCACCGAGCCGTCAGGGTTCAATGTTGCCCTCACGATACCAACCGGTGTCTCAATACGATGTTCACCAAAGGTAATCCTGCCGGTAAATTCCAGAGTCTTGACCAGGCCGATCGTCCCATGCAGGCAACTGTTGAGCAGTCCGGAATTATTGAAGAATATGACACCGCAGGCACATTCCTGAAACTCGGAATCGCACAATAAAGCCCCCACCATGGCCTCAAATCCCCGTGGTTCACCGAGCAATGCCGGACGCAGGAAATCAGCATTCTCGGCAAACCGAAGGCGACGTTGCTCCATGGTGCCGCCACCGAGGTCGGGAGCACCGCCCATAACCACCCGGGTCGGTTCACCCCCGGTATGGGAATCAATCACACTGATGCGATGCGGGTTACGGGACATGCAGCGAAACCTAGCTTAAAACCGGGCCGGTGTCAGTTTACCGATATCCATATCCGGAAAATTCCCGCTCAAGAGCTGCGCCATCAGATAACCGGTTACCGGGGCAAGGCTCAAACCCATCATGGCGTGACCCGTGGCAATGAAAACATTCTCTGCCCCCGGCCCTGCCGGCCCAAGATATGGTAATCCGTCCGGCGAACACGGCCGCAAACCTGCCCAGCGCTCCACGCCATCAAACTGCTGCTCTCTAAACTGCGGAAAACAGCGGGAAACCGACTTGCAGATGCCCTTGATGCGACGCTCGTTAATCAAGAGGTTTCTGCCGCCAATCTCCATGGTCCCGGCAAAGCGCAACACATCCCCAATCGGTGTCACCGCCACCCGTGCCTCAGCCAGAATCGAACATATCCGCGGCAATTGCGCCGGCTCACTCAGTGTCATTGAGTAACCTTTACCTGCCGCCATCGGCAACTTCAGGCGCAATTCACGCGCCAGGTCTGTCGACCACACACCACCTGCTATGACAACCTGGTCAGCTTCAATCTCCTCGCTGCGTGCAGAACCTGCCAACCTTGCCGATGCCTGCACTGCCTTTACTCTTCCTTCTTCACGGATAAACCCTTCAACCCCGGCTCCGTATCTGATTTTTCCCCCCATGGCAATGATCTTCGCACGCAGCCCGGATGTGAATGCCTCGGGATCCATGTGACAATCCTGTTTGAACCAGATCCCCCCGGTAACTGCCATCTCAATACCGGGATCAATCTCAGTGAGCCTGCGGGTGCTGCAGACCTCAACATCCAGGCCAAGTTCCCTTGCGCTTTCTGCATGCCGTGCCTCACTCTCAAGAGTCTGCTGCTTTTCGCAGAGCATCAACAATCCACGCTTCACCAGTCCATAATCAAATTCAGCGGACAACTCAACAAACAGCTCACGACTCTTCAGGTTCAGCTCACAGAGCAACCCGCGACAAGCCTCCACGTGAGACCTGTTGGCATGACGCCAGAACAAATACGCCCAGCGCATCAGTGCCAGTCCCGGGCGCAAGCTGAAGGCAAACGGACTCTCCGGATTGAACATCCAGCGCAACCCCAGCGCAATCATGCCCGGTGCTGCCAGCGGCACGAAATGGCTGGGCACCACCATCCCGGCATTTTTCCCTGAGCAATTCTCACCTCCCTGCACTTCACGTTCAATCACCACCACCTGCTTTCCGGAACGCAGGGCATAATAGGCAACACAAAGGCCAATAACCCCGCCGCCGATCACGACAACGCGATCACCGGCAGTATTAATGTTCAAGGCGTCCTTCCCCATAAAGATGTATTGTCAGCAAACACATACATCCCAACGTGAATACGCAACACCTGCAACCAAAGAGTTTGGGTATCTAATACTGGCCGCCAGCGGTAACCGGGCGTAATGAAGCCCTTCAAATACCTGATCCACGCGACTAGAATACCCAATGAGAATGAACCAATTCCGCCTCCTGACCTTCTTGGGACTGACCTTGTGCAGTGCCCTGCCTGCCGCCGCGAAACCCAACATCATCGCCATCATGGCCGATGACATGGGGTTTGAATGCATGTCCTCCAACGGCAGGACATCCTACCAGACCCCTCATCTTGATCGATTGGCAAAGGGCGGCATCCGCTTCACCCACGCCCACTCACAGCCGATATGCACCCCCTCACGCGTGCAATTGATGACCGGCATCTACAACAACCGCAACTATCTCAAATTTGGATTCCTTGACCCAGCGTCCACCACCTTCGCCCAGCTGATGAAAAAAGCGGGATATGCCACCTGCATTGCCGGCAAATGGCAACTCGAAGGCGGACTTCAAGGACCAACCAACCTTGGTTTCGATGAATACTGCCTGTGGCAGCTCACCCGCCGCCCGAGCCGCTATTCCAATCCCGGTCTTGAGGTAAACGGCAAGCTCAAGGACTACCGAAAAGGCGAATACGGGCCGGACCTGGTCAGTGACTTTATCTGTGACTTCATTGAGCGCAAAAAAGATGCCCCGTTCTTTGTCTACTACCCGATGATCCTGCCCCACTGGCCTTTCGAGCCGACACCCGACAGCCCCGACTACGACAAAGCCGCCAAGGGGGGAAAGGGCCAGGCACAACCGAAATACTTCAAGGACATGGTCTCCTACACCGACAAGATCGTTGGCAAAATCGATGCCAAACTTGATTCCCTCGGATTGCGTGAGGACACGCTCCTGCTTTTCATCGGCGACAACGGCACCGCCACCAGCGTTACCTCGCAACTAAACGGCAAACCCTACAGGGGCGGCAAAGGCTCACCCAGGGACAACGGCACGCATGTCCCGATGGTTGCCAGCTGGCCAGACACTGTGCCAAAAGGCCATGTTTCCAGTACCCTGGTCGATTTATCCGATTGGCTGCCGACAATCTGCGAACTGGGCGGCGCCAAGGTGCCAAAGCAACTCGGCCTGCGCGGCGTCAGCTTCGCTCCCCTGCTTAAGGGTGACACTGAATTCAAGGGTCGTGACCACATCTACTGCTGGTATGAACGCAACGGCAAGCGGGAGAAAGCCAGCCAGCACACGCGTGACCGGCGTTATAAACTTTACGCCGATGAAAAATTCTATGACGTGACAAGGGATCCTGACGAGAAAAATCCTCTCCCCAATAACACATTGAGCGAAGAGGTTCTTGCACACTACAAAAAACTGAAGGCATCTCTTGATGCCGAACTCGCAATCACAGAAGCTTCCGCTGCGCACATCGCTGCACGCCTCACTGCGCTCAAGGGAGCCAAGCGCACAAGCAACAAGAAACCGACAAAGAAAACCTTAAAATGACATCCCTGCTGAAAATTGCCCTTCTCGCCACGCTGGTATCCTCATCGGCGACGGCAAAAACGAAGCCGAACATCCTTTTCATCGCAATCGATGACCAGAATGACTGGATCGGGTGCCTCGACGGGCATCCGCAAATCAAGACCCCTAATATCGACAGGCTTGCCGCGCGCGGCACGGTATTCCTCAACGCCCACTGCCAGTCACCGCTGTGCAACCCCTCACGTACCAGCCTGATGACCGGCCTGCGCCCGACCACCACCGGCATCTACGGCCTTGCCCCCTGGTTCCGCAATGTACCTGAGTTCAAGGATCTCGTCACCCTGCCGCAATACCTGAAATCACACGGTTACAAGACCCTTTCAGCCGGCAAGATCTACCATGGAAGATACGGCAGAAACCGAGAAAAAAACCAGGAATTCGATGTCATTGGACCCGGGGCCACCGGTGCGCCCTTCCCAAAAGAGCGACTTGTTAAGAATACGCCGCAACCACACAGGCTGGTTGACTGGGGAACCTTCCCGCACAGGGACGAGGATAAGGGTGACTACAAGATCGCCAGCTGGGCCGTGGAGCAACTCAACTCCAGACCCGAGGGGCCGTTCTTCCTCTCTGCGGGTTTCTTCCTTCCGCATGTTCCCTGCTTCGCCACGCAAAAATGGTTTGACCTTTACCCTGAAGACACCCTCAAGCTTCCCGAGATCCGGCGCGATGACCGCAAGGACACGCCACGATTCTCCTGGTACCTGCACTGGAGTTTGCCCGAGGTGCGCCTGAAATTCCTGGAGCAAACCAATGAGTGGAAAAACCTTACCCGCTCCTATCTTGCCTGCACCAGCTTTGTCGATGCGCAGGTCGGGCGGATACTGGAGGCACTTGACCGCAACGGATTCAGGGAAAACACCATCGTCGTCCTGTGGTCTGATCACGGCTGGCACATCGGTGAAAAAGAAATTACCGGCAAGAATACCCTGTGGGATGACGGCACCCGCGTGCCGCTGATATTTGCCGGCCCGGGGATTGGTAAAGGACGCTGTAATCAACCCGCCGAGTTGCTCGACATCTATCCCTCCCTCAACGAGCTCTGCGGCCTTCCGGCCAAAAAAGGACTTGAAGGCATCAGCCTGATGCCGCAACTCAAAGATGCAGAAGCCAAGCGCAGGCGCCCGGCAATCACCTGCCACAACCACGATAACAACGGGGTGCGCTCCGAAAAATGGCGCTACATCCGCTACGCTGATGGCAGCGAGGAACTCTACAACATGGAAAAAGATCCCAACGAGTGGACCAACCTTGCCGGTAGTGCCGAATACCAGTCAATCATTACGGAACACCGCAGGTGGATCCCGGATAATAACCGCAAGCCGGCCCCTGGAAGCCGCGCCCGCATCCTTACCTTCGACAAAAAAACAGGGGCGGTGACCTGGGAAGGAAAGCCGGTGAAGCCAACCGACCCGATCCCGGAAACCTAGGGAGAACCAGCGGCAATGCTCATCAGGGCAGGATGTTTGATTAACAATGTTTGCAACAATACTCGCCGGATCTTCTGCTCCTTTTGTGCGCCTGTTATTTCTCCTGTTCGCCTCCGGGTCAATCCTCTGTGCCCGCCCGAACATCGTGCTTCTCGTTGCCGATGACCTGGGCTTTGCGGAACTCGGATGCCAGGGAAACACCGATATCCCGACACCGCACATCGATTCCCTCGCACGCGAAGGTGTGCGCTTTACCGATGCCTATGTCACCGCGCCCTTCTGCAGTGCATCGCGTGCCGGCTTCATGACGGGACGCTATCAAACGCGTTTCGGGTATGAATTCAACCCAACCGGGGCACATAACGAGAATCCTGAGGCCGGTCTGCCGGTCACCGAGCGCACCCTGGGCGATCAATTGACCGGCGCCGGTTACACCACAGCCCTCATCGGCAAGTGGCATCTCGGAGGCACTGCCAATTACCATCCTCAACGGCGAGGCTTTGACATGTTCTACGGTTTCCTTCACGAGGGTCACTACTACGTTCCACCTCCTTACCGGGGAGTCACGACAATGCTGCGACGACGCACCCTGCCAAACGGTTTGTCAAAAGGACGATGGACCTCAAAAGACGGGAAAACCATCTATACCGCACACATGGGAAGTAACGAGCCCGATTACGACGCGGACAACCCGGTTCTCCGCGCAGGGCAACCCGTGCAGGAAAACGAATACCTGACCGACGCACTCACCCGCGAGGCAGTCAACTTTATTGATCGCAACAAGGATCGTCCATTCTTTCTCTACCTGTCCTATAACGCCGTGCACAGCCCGCTGCAGGGTGCTGACAGGTATATGGAAAAATTCGCCCATATCGGCAACATCCACCGGCGCATCTTCGCCGCCATGCTGGCAAACCTTGATGACTCGGTGGGAGAGGTGCTGAAAAAAATCAAGGACACAGGCCTGCAGGACAACACCCTGGTTGTGTTCTTTTCCGACAACGGGGGACCGACCCGCGAGCTTACATCCAGCAATGCCCCGCTTCGCGGCGAAAAGGGACAGGTCTACGAAGGCGGATTGCGCGTGCCCTTCCTGATGCGTTTGCCCGGAGTCATTCCTGCCTCCTCGGTCTACTCAAACCCGGTAAGTACCCTTGACCTCTTCCCCACCGCCTGCGCTGCCGCCGAGACAACCCCGCCAAAGAAAAAATACGACGGTGTCAATCTCCTGCCGCATCTTGCCGGAAAATCAGAGGCTACTCCACACCCGTATCTGTTCTGGCGCATCGGCAATCGTCATGCCCTGCGCAAGGGTGACTGGAAGATTCTCCGCCAGCGCAGCAAGTCCTGGAGCCTCTACAACCTGAAGAACGATATTGGAGAAACCAGCAACCTCGCCGGCACAATGCCGTCCCGGACTGAAGAGCTGATCAGGCTGTGGGAAAGCGAGAATGCCGGGATGATTGATCCAATCTGGGCTCCAGGCAGGAAAAAATAACTGTTCCCCGCGAATTCTGGCGATTTCACATTTATTCTTAGTCCCTTCTCATCGCGGTATTTCTGCACTAGGTTAGGTTGTCCCCATCCCCCCAGCCATGCCCTCATTCCTCCAGTATTTCCCCTTACCCGCCCTTTGCCTCTCACTGTTCACGTCGCTCACACTGAATGCCACGCCGCTGATCACAGAATTCATGGCCTCCAACGACTCGGTCATTTACGATGAGGACGCCGACTCCCCGGACTGGATCGAGATCCACAACCCGGATCCGAACGCTGTAGAGCTCAACGGTTATTATCTCACCGACGACCCCGGAGAACCCGGCAAGTGGCAGTTCCCGGCGGTCACATTACCGGGCGGTGGATACCTTATTGTCTTCGCCTCGAACAAGGATCGCAACGTTGGCGAACTTCACACCAATTTCCGCTTGCCCAAAGAACCCGGTAGCTACCTTGCACTGATCGACCCGGACGGCCAGAGCACGGTCTCCGGATTTACCGATTATCCCGAGCAGTTCGATGACATTTCCTATGGCCTCGCGCAAACCGGCGGCAACACCACGAGCGTGCTGGTGCGCGAGGGGGATGCCTGCAAGTTGCTGGTTCCCACGGCAGATATCGGCACAGCATGGAACAATCTTGAATTTGACGACAGTGCCTGGGAGGATGCCACAACCGGTGTCGGCTACGAACGCTCAAGTGGTTACCAGAACCTTATTGGCGCCGGCGGAGACGTTGAAGCCGACACCTACGATATTAATTCCACCGTTTATATCCGCATCCCATTCAGCCTGGATTCACTGGATGGCATCGCCGGTCTCAGATTCCGCATGAAATACGACGACGGATTCGTCGCCTACCTCAACGGCAGCGAGATCGCCTCCGGCAACAAGCCAGCGAACCCGGCATGGAATTCCGATGCATCCACTGATCACCCCGACGGGCAGGCGACCGCCTTTGTCGACACCGATTTAAGCGCACAAGCCGCCAACCTGCTCAATGCCGGAAATAACCTGCTGGGCATCCATGCAATGAACGGTGATACCACCAGCTCGGATTTGCTTGCTTTGCCGAGGCTGGAGGCTGAATTCGTCTCTGATCCCGGTGAACTCGGCAATCCCGGATATTTCCAGGCGGCCAGCCCGGGGAGTGCCAACGGCACCGAGCAGGGGCTTCCCGCCGGCAGCGTCAGTTTCTCCGAAGCCGGGCGCGGCTTCACCGGATCGCTCTCTGTGAGCCTTTCCACCCCGTCACCGGCTGCACAGATTCGCTATACCACCAACGGCGACACCCCCGCGGCAAATTCCACCTTGTTCAACGGCGGTGCCATCAGTATCTCATCCTCAACACTTGTGCGCGCACGCGCTTTCGAGGCCGGACTCACTCCCGGGCCGGTGGGCGAAGAGGGCTACATCCGGCTATCGGGCAACGCACAGTCATTCAGCTCTGACATTCCCGTTGTCATTATGGAGCGTTTCAGTGGCGGGGCGAGCGCATCCAACGGCAAGGCCTTCACTTTTTTCGCCTTTTTCGAGCCCGATCCCGCCAGCGGCCGCACAACATTGAACCGACCCTACAACCTCGGCACCCGCGGCGGCTGGAAGGTACGCGGTTCATCATCATCCGGATTCCCCAAGAAAGCCTACTCCATCGAGGCCTGGAACGTGTTTAACCGCAACAAGGATATCTCCCCGCTCGGCCTGCCCGAGGAATCCGACTGGATTCTCAATGCACGTTCCCGCTACGACCCCTCACTGATGCGCAATGCCTTCATCTATGAACTCAGCAACCAGGTTGGCCGCTACGCCACGCGCAGCAGGTTTGTCGAACTGTTCAAGGATGATAACGGGGGGGATCTCAACTACAGCAACGACTACGACGGGGTTTACACCTTCATGGAGAAAATCTCGCGCGACAGGGAACGCGTCAACGTTGAGCGATTACCCAAAAGCCTGAACGAGGAACCGGGCATCGCCGGTGGCTACATGTTGAAGATTGACCGTCTCGACCCGGGTGACTCCGGGATATCCGCGGGCGGCAGGACCCTCGGCTGGGTATACCCGAAGGAAGATGATGTCACATCCGCGCAATCTGCCTGGATGCGCAATTACATTAACTCGATGACTGCATCGCTGAGCACGCCCCAATACAGCGAATATATTGATGTCGGCTCCTGGGTCGATCACCACCTGCTCAACGTCCTGTCACTCAATGCGGATGCCCTGCGCCTCTCGACCTATTTCTTCAAGACACGGCAGGGAAAAATCGAGTTCGGCCCGATCTGGGACTTCGACCGCTCAATGGAATCCACCGACGGCCGCGACAACAACCCCTCCACCTGGTCCGGCGGCACCAATTATTTCACCTTCCCCTGGTGGGCTACGCTGTTCAATGACGAGAATTTCTGGCAGGCCTACATCGACCGCTACTTCGAGTTGCGGGACGGGGCCTTCGCCACTGCCAACATCCATTCGATCATCGACGGCATGGCTGCCGGGCTCAACGAGTCGCAAGTGCGTAATTTCCAGCGCTGGTCCGATCAGCCGCGTTTCGGCAGCTACCAGGGTGAGGTAAACCACCTCAAGGACTGGCTGGCAACCCGCCTGAGCTGGATGGATGGCAGATTCGCGCCACGCCCGGCAACCAACCGCACGCCCGGCATTTACCCGGCCGGAACCACGGTTGTCCTGAGTGCCCCGCTCGGAGGCAACCAGAAGATTTATTACACACTTGATGGCCGCGACCCGCGGCCGGCAACCGAGGGAGGGGCCATTGCCGGCACGACCCTTGTCGACGAGTCAGCCGCCGTGCGTGCCTTTGTCCCGGACTCGGACATAGGGTCACAATGGCGCACGAGCCTCAACTTTAACGACAGCGCCTGGTTGTCCGGAAGCAACGGCATCGGCTACGAGCGTGGCAACGGTTACGACCCTTATATCAATATTGACGTCGACACGCAAATGGCAGGCCGCACCTCCTGCTACGTCCGTATTAAATTCAATGTCAACGCGGCCGACCTCAATGGCTGGAACTTCATGATACTGCAGATGCGCTGTGATGACGGCTTTGTCGCCTACCTCAACGGCACAAGGATCGCCTCTGACCTGGCTCCCGCCAATGTCACCTGGAATTCCTCGGCCACCCAGACAACTGATGATGGCATCGCGACCACTTTCCAGAATTTTGAAGCCGACAGTTTCTTCAACCTCCTGCAACCGGGCGAGAATCTTCTCGCCATCCATGCCCTTAACGAGAGCACCACGAGCAGCGACTTTCTCAACCAGGTAAAGCTTGTCGCCGGCTTTGACGAGGGAGCCGGGGAAGGCGGGACAAGCGGCATTGAATACACCGGCCCGATCACTCTCAGTGGAACTTCCCGCGTTTTTGCCCGCGTTTTTGACAGCGACGGCGGCAACTCGACAGGATCCGGCCAGACCCCGGTAGGCACCGGGTGGAGCGCCCCGCTGCAGGTTGAATACCTTGTCGACGAAACCCCCGCGGATGCCGGCAGCCTGGCAATCACCGAGATTATGCACGATCCCTATGACCTCGGCGACGCCCTCACCGAAGACGGTGACTTTGAATGGATTGAGCTGCAAAACATCTCTGAAAACACCATCTCGCTCACTGATGCTACCTTCACTGACGGCATCGATTTTACTTTCCCCGGTCGCAGCCTGGCACCCGGAGAACGTGTCCTCGTGGTGCGTAATCTCACCGCCTTCAGGCAGGTTTACGGTAACACGCGAAACGCACTGATCGCCGGAGCCTACGCAGGGGCACTCGACAACAACGGGGAGGCACTCACCCTGTTGGCAGCCAACGGCAGTGTCATTCAAAGCTTTATCTACCCTGAGGACATCGCGAAGAACGGGCGATCCCTCGTCGCCGAGGGTGCCGGCTGGCGTGCCAGCCGCAGCCTGCTCGGGTCGCCGGGAACCACTGAACCCACACCTGCAGAACTCCCTGACATCTTCGTCAACGAAGTGCTCACAAACTCGGCAGTTCCGCAACTTGATATCATTGAACTGCACAATCCAAACAATTCACAGGTTGACCTGTCCGGATGGTTTCTCACTGATAACCTGGGGCAGCCCGGAAAATTCCGGATCCCGGAGGAAACCATGATCACAGCGGGCGGGTATCTGACTTTCGATGAAAGTGAATTCACGGGCTTTGCCCTTGATTCATTCGGCGAGGAAGTATTCCTGGTGGCAGCAAGCCCGGCGGGCGAGCCCCTGGACTACGTGTCCGGCTTCAGTTTCGGTGATGCCTCCTCCGGGGTGCCCTTTGGCAGACATGTCATCTCCACGGGTGAAATCCATTACGTGCCGATGTCGGCGGAAACCTTCGGTGGATTAAATGCCGACCCGCTCACAGGGCCCCTGATTATATCGGAATTGATGTACAACCCCCCTGCCGGCGGAACCGAATTCATAGAAATAAAGAACATCTCTTCCTCGGCCTTTCCCCTTGCTGGTGTCGAGGTAAGCGGTATCGGGTTCATCTTTGCCCCTGACACGCCTGATCTTGAAGCCGGGGGACTGGTGCTGCTTATTGATGGAGACCCGGAAGAATTCCGGGCAGAGCATGGGATAGCGCAGGGGGTATCTGTTTTCGGCCCCTACTCAGGTCGACTCGACAACGGAGGTGAAAAAATCCGCATTAAGGTTCCCGAGTCCAGCGATGTCGCCGGTGAAGGCGAACTCCATGTCTCGGTGGATATTGCTGACTACAATGATAACGCATCCTGGCCAGCCGGCGCGGATGGAGGCGGATTCTCGCTGCAAAGGCTCCTGCCGGCAGGATACGGTGGCGAGCCACTCAACTGGGAACTTTCCCCAGAAACAGGGGGTAACCCGGGCATTGACACCTCCACCCCCTTCGACTGGCGCACACTTTTCTTTTCATCCGCCGAGATCGCCAACCCGGACATATCCGGTCCGCTTGCCGACGCTGATCATGACGGCACGGAAAATATCCTGGAATACCTTCTGGGAACTGATCCGCGGATCCCGAATGCAAACCGTGCACTGGATGTCTCGGCAATCGGTGCCGTTGGCGCGCGTCGCCTGCAGATCACGTTGACCCTGCGGAACGAAGTCATCGGTTTTATCGCCATCATTGAATTCTCCGATACACTGAGCAGCTGGAATGAATCCGACGAACAACTCACCCTCTTGAACACGACATCCAACGGGGATGGAACAAGCACCCTGGTTTACCAGAGTGAGGTGCTGAATAATCTCCCAGAACTGCGCAATATGTATTTCCGTGTGCGGGCAGCCGAGCTTCGCTGACCGGCTATCAATTCTCCTTTGCTCTAACCGTATTCCCAGACAGCCAGAAACTCGCTGGCATGTTGCGGGTCATTAAGAATGATCGATCCCTCCTTCACAGTATCAGTCTTGCGCAATACCCGGAATGCACCCCATCCTGCCGGTGCCAGCTTCCTCTGCAACTCAAGGGCAACCCGCCCCATTGTCATTCGCACATTAAGCTCAACAACATGCCTGAGGGCAAGTGTCCCGTCCGTGCGCCGGTAAACCATTGCATCAACTCCAAGCGCACCGGCATACTCCGGCAACAGCCCGGCCAGAGCCTCCGGGATTTTCTCTCCATACCACTGCATGACCTGCTCCTGAACAAACAGGAACTGCGCAACCTCCTCCCCAAGCAACTTGCTCCATCTCGGTGCAACACTGATTCCCCGGAACTTCCCCGCCGCATCATTCTCTATCCGGGTCATCCCCACCAGATCCACCTGTCCTGCCTTCATCTCATAGAGGGCGGAAAAATCCAGCACCCTCTCAAGCCACGGCTCAGCAATCACGCAGCCGTGACCTGCAATCATACTCCCCAGCCAGCTGCGCAGTTCATCTCCATTACCGTCACTTCGCCTATGCCCGCGCCCGGCGCAGGCATAAGCCGCCTTGAAAAGCATCGTGGCCTCCCGCGCCACGGCTATTGCAGATTCCACATCCCTGCACACGACGGCCCGCCTGTCCCTCACACCCAGTAATTTCTCCAGGCGCAACCCGATCTCCTTTGACAACCATTCCACCGGCAGGTTATCGCGCCATTGCCAATCAACCTTTTCCGAAACCCTTGCCGCATATGGCTTCAGGAAATCAACAGCGTCAGGCGACCATGCCCACGGACGCAGGCCGCCCAGTTTGCGATTGTCAAGTTCCCCCACTTCGATTATCTCGGGCATCTCCAGGCCTGCCTCACGCAAATATAAAAGATGATCCCTGGAGGGTGGTTTACGCATGATAACCATGTCGTCGCGACGGCTCCAGGAAATCATCAGCATCTCCAGGTCCTGCTCCAGTGCATGCTGGAATCTATTCATCTCAACATGTGACCCGGTGGCAACTCTCATGGCATGCGACTCGGCATTCGGATTAAACCAATGCACGATCGGTGTCCTGCCGCGCGACTGCTCACAGATTTCAAGGTTGCTGATGAAGTCCTCGTTCAGCCCGGCCAGGCGGCGACCTTCCTTATTGAAGGGTGCAAGCCCCTTGGCTTTTGCAGGATGAAGCGGAAAAATCAGCTGTTTGCCAAAAGCCTGCCAATCGGTATCATCTTTACTTTTCCAGCGCCGGAACCACTTAACCCCATGCCCTACATGATCAATCTCGTCGCGATAAATCTTTTCCAGTATAGTCGCTGTGGCCGGATCACCCGCTTCACGGAAAAGCACGGCGTAATGCCGGGAAAAATCAAGGTTTGCCTGCTCAAAGGTCAGGTTCAGGCGCGTTACAAAATCCATCAGTGAGTCCACCGGGGCAACCAGTCGCCAGAAATAATTGTTCAGCGGCAAGTCCCCGAATTCAACACCGCATTCCCGCATGCGCCGCAAATAAAGCTGCGTGTGAACCTGCTCTTCACGCATTGCACGATAAACACCGGCACGGTATTCGTGTGGCGCCTCAGGAAACCTGAGCAGGGCCAGGGCCATCAGTTCCGCGGCAAGCAGTTCATGGTTGGCCAGAAAGTGCAGTAAAATACCGCGCTCATGTTCTTCACCAATGCGATGGATGCCAGGAAAGCCCGCGCGCATCCCTTTCGGACTGATATGCAAACCATCCGGACGTCCCGGGATATCGGGGGCCATAATGGCCACCCCTGTATTATCATCGATTACCCGGCCCGGAGCAGGTCGGAGCTTTTCCTCCAGCGAGGAAGAAAAGAGCACCCGCTCGGCAACCTCTCTTACCTGTAATTGCATCATCCCTGGTCTATTTATCCCCGCTAAAAACAGCGCAATATTATGTTGCAAAAACAGCCATCGCGGTATGTCCGTCACCGGCTTCATCGTCCCCGAAATCCCCGAGTATTTCCACGGAGTTAAACCCGGCAGATGTCAGTAAAAGATCAAGCTCATATTTTCCGTACCAGCGCAGCCGGGAAAGCTTCATCTCCGAGTTAAGAGTAGTGCCGCCACCGTCAATAACTTCAAATCGATGCCTCGTCTCCATCAGTTGTTCACAGCGATCAAGTTCAGAGCAAACATGACACAATGCCCGCTGTCCCCCATCGCCAAACGGCTCGTCTTTCTCCAGTCGCCAGACTCCATCCAGTGACTCGTTAATAATCTCGTAGTATGGTGTAAAAAGGCTCATCAGCAACAGGCCGCCCGGCAATAAATGAGCGCGCATGCGCTCCAGGGATGACATGGCATCCGCGCGCGCATCAAGAAGCTGGAAAGAGGCTCCCGGGACGATCACCAGGTTAAATTGTCTGCCAAGGTCAAAATTCCTCATGTCATCCCTCACGATTTCTGCTGATAATCCTGCCGCCGAGATCCTGGAACGGCACTCCTCAACCATGACCTGCGATGAATCCAGACCCATGATATCAATTCCCTGTTGAGCCAGAGGAATCAGGACACGTCCCGTGCCGCAACCCACATCAAGGCAGGTTCCGCCTTTTTCGGACGCCATATTGCTATAAAGCCCTATTTCATCCATTTCATCGCCACCGCGCAACACATCATACAATTCTGCTTCCAGTCCGTGATAATCCTTATAAGACATCCTGCCCATTCGCCCGAATTTCGACATTCGTCATTCTGAAATTCGCGATTACAGTCCCGATCGCATGATCGGAGGCATGGGCCAGACAAAAACACAGTTTTTCCACTTCACAGACGCAGCCTCGCCGCTTGTCCTGCGCTGTGGTGAGACTCTTGAGGATTTTACCCTTGCCTACGAAATGTATGGCGATCTCTCCGGGGACCGTAACAACGTGATCCTGCTCTTTCATGCCCTCAGCGCGAGCCAGCACGCCGCCGGCCATACCGGGAGCGTTCCCGGGCTCGCCGTCCAGTGGGACAAGGAATGCCAGGTTGGCTGGTGGGACGGCTTCGTGGGACCGGGCAAGGCACTCGACACCGATAAGTTTTGTATAATATGCGTCAACTACCTCGGGGGTTGCTACGGCTCAACCGGACCAAGTTCCGAAAACCCGGTGACCGGCAAACCCTACGGATCATCGTTCCCGCGTGTTGCCATCAGCGATATCGTTGATTCACAGGTCAAGCTCCTCGACCATCTGGAAATCAAAGAACTGCACGCCGTCGTTGGCAGCTCACTGGGGGGCATGATGGGACTTAACCTGGCCACTCGTTACCCTGAGCGCGTCGGTAAAGTGGTAGCACTCGCCAGCGGAATCGCCACCTCAGTGCTGCAGAGGATCCACAACCTTGAGCAGATCTCGGCGATTGAAGCGGATGGTAATTTCAAGGGCGGGGACTACTACGAGGGCAAGGCTCCGGAACACGGGCTTGCGCTGGCCCGGATGATCGGGCACAAGGCATTCATTTCACTCAACACACTTGAACGCCGGGCAAGCAAAATTGTGCAGGATGGAATCAAGAAGGACAATGCCTGGTACTCGCTGCGCACCCCGATCGAGTCTTACATGCTGCACCAGGGACGAAAATTTGTGCAGCGCTTCGATGCCAACACCTACCTGCGCATCATGGATGCGTGGCAAAGCTTCGACCTGCTGGACGAGGCGGGTTTCAAGGATTACGCTTCAATGTTCGCACGCTGCAGGCATCAGCATTACCTGATCTTCACGATAGACTCCGATGTCTGTTATTACCCCGATCAACAGGAGGATCTTGCCACCGCACTCGCTCAGGGCGGAATAGCCCCCACCCGCATCACCGTGCATTCAGAAAAAGGACATGACTCTTTCCTGCTCGAACCGAATTTGTATACCCCTCACCTGCATTTCATACTCGAAAACAACACGGACTAACTTTTGCAGGTAAGTTACTTGTAAATAAAAAAGTATGCCAACAACAGCTTGCGGGAAAGACACGGGAACAGTTCCCGTGCCGACCTGCTAAGCAACTTTCCACGCCGCCCGTTGGCGCCCTTTCCGAAAGTTTCCTGCCCTTCTGGAAACCTCGTTCACGATCATGTCGCCGCCTTTAATCTCCACCACCATGGCTCTCGAAAGAGGCATGAAAGCACCTGTATTGATGACGTGTTTACCCTCATGCTCATGCAATAAGGCCCGATGTGTGTGCCCGTAGATAATAAAATCAGCTTTGGATCGGAACCGGTTGCGAACCTCGTGGCCGCGATAGTGTGAGCATAGCCATGTCTTGAGAATCATTGCCGGGCGGTGAGGGGGCCAGGCCTCGGCCAACAGCGTTCTTAATTTGCGGCAACTGCCCGCCCGTATCGCTTTGCGCACCCTGGTCTCTGCAGCGATACGCTTGGCCACCTTCAGGCTCAATTCAAGGTCATTGAGATAATCAGGAGGATAGTCACTGCGGATGCGATCAAGCACCTCGCGCATATCAGCAATCAGCTTGCTCCACGGCGAAACATCCTCGTAGAGAATATCGCCATGGGTCAGGAATACCTTACCCCCGCAAAGATCAAAATAATGGTGTCCGGAAATTACCGGATCATGGTTGCCGGTCATGAACACGGGATCAACCCCGAGTTCCCCGCACAATGCCTCGAGTTCTGCACGACACTCTTCAGCCCTCTGCCGAAGGGCCTCTTTGCGCAACTCAAAGGTATCGCCGTTGAACAGCAGCGTCCCGGCTCCCTCCAGCAGGGGGCGCAGTTGCCGGACATCAGAAACTGTGCTTCCCGGGTGAGCCAGATGCAGGTCGGAAAGGATGCGGACCGGCTCCTCAAACTTGATATCGGATTCGGCCACTGCTGCCGCCACTGCAAAACTATACTATTCTACGCTTGAATTCTCACCTTCAAGTTCCATCGGTTTGTACCCGCCGCGCGACTTGAAGTAAAAGAACAGACCAAGATAGCAGAGCAGCATGAAGGCTGGCAGGGCTGCCTGCCGGATGAACGCCTGCTTCTTGTTGGCATTTACAATAGCGGCCAACTTCTTCTTTTCCTCCCCTTCGAGAACCTCCACAATCTTGTTGCTCAGGCTGGGAGAAACACCAAACATCCCTTCCTTCGCCTCACCGTTGATCTTCTCATAAAGCGCCGGTTCCTGCTTGCTTAGGTCGGCATCGATGCCCTTGTCGAGATAAAGTCCCATCAACGGTGCCCCGAGAATGCCCATCCCGAGCGCCCCAACTGCGGAAACACTATTCAGGGTGAGCGCGCCACCTTTCGGGAACTGCTCGGAGACGACTCCCAGAGTCGTCGACCACAGGAAAGTCTTGCCAAATGCGTAGACGATCGCAGCGACAATCATGAGTGATGCTGGCGCAACACCGAGGAACAGCAACCCGACGATCGCGAGCGCGGCACTGACAACCAGCAACCCGATCGGCGAAAACTTGTGCACGATTGGCCCTGCGTAGAATCGCAAAATGGTCATTATCACCGAAACCAGAACGAATACCCAGCCCGCCAGCGCACCAAGATCGGCACTGAGCAGTTCGGCCATCCAGGTGTCAGTGCCAAGTTCGGTAGTTGCGAGAAACGGCATCGTTATCATGATGATGACGAACATCTTGTTGCCGATTGACCTGGTGTAAGCAAAGGCGCCGGCTGCAACCACCAATGAGATCCCGATGGAAGCGGCAGCTGGAATAACGGCGTTCATGATCTGCCCGACCCCCATGATGACGAGCCATGTCATCAGGAAGAATCCCAAGGCTCCAACCTCGCGAAGCATGTCCTTGTAGGTTACTCCCGCCGCAACACGTTCCTGGAGAGGAAATGCTCTTGGAATCGTCAGCAAGGCATAGAAGATCACCGGCACCAAACAAATGCCGAGCTTCATCATCAGCGAAGCATCAATATACCCGAGAAGGATTCCGGCAGCTCCCCCCAACGCGAGTCCCGCAGGCCAGCCCGCGTGAAGGATGTTCAGCCACTTTGACTTCTCCGTGCTCTTTAGTGTTGCCACTACCGGGTTGATGAAGCCTTCGACAGCACCGTTGGCGATAGCGACAAGGAAAGTGCTCCAGTAAAGCCATTCACTGGAGGACTTCGAAACAGCGATCAAGGTTCCTATGACTGCCAGCGTGTGGGCGACAATTGCGAAGTATGCACACGGCTTGTAGCCGATCTTATCAATAATCAGGCTGAAAAATATAATACTGAAGGCAAACGGCCAAAGCCCCACACCGAGGATTCTCCCAATCTCTGCTCCGGAAAGATTGAACTGTGATTGAAGCTCGGGGACAACCACTGATCGAAGCCCGAAAAAGAACGAGGTCGCCACCAGCGCAACGAAGCATGCCCAGAAGAGTTTCTTGTCATCACCTGTTTCGCTCATAATGAGCAAGAATGTTCACCCAACGCCTTAATTTGCAAGGTGATTGCGCGCGGTCGCCGCGCAGGAAGGAACAGCGCCGCTACACGTTAAAGCGGAACTCAACAACATCGCCGTCCCTGACCTCATAATCCTTGCCTTCAATGCGCAGTTTGCCAGCATCACGGGCTGCCGCCTTTGAACCAAGCTCTGCAAGGTCGTTATAATGCACCACCTCGGCGGCAATAAAGCCACGCTCAAAATCAGTGTGGATAACCCCTGCCGCCTGCGGTGCCTTGGCACCGGCGGGGATCGTCCAGGCACGGGTCTCCTTCTCACCTGTTGTCAGGTAAGTGCTCAGGCCAAGCAGATGGTAAACAGAACGGATCAACATCGACACACCGCTGTCGCTTACACCCATGTCGGCAAGAAACTCCGCTGCCTCCTCAGGCTCCAGGTCAATCATTTCCTCCTCAATGTGTGCTGAAATAACGATCGCTTCCGCCCCATGCGCTTGCTTTGCATACTGGCCCACTTGGCCCACCATCGGATTGCTGTCGGGATCATTCAGCGCAGCGGCCAACTCATCCTCGGAAACATTGCAGGCAAAAATAGTGCGCTTTGAACTGAGCAGGAAAAACTCACGCATCATGAGCTTTCGCTCATCATCACTGATGTCGGCCGTAAGTGCAGGATTCCCGTCATCAAGATGCGGCAAGAGTTTATCCATCACCTCGAGCTCTGCCCTGGCCTCCTTGTCTCCGCCCTTGGCCTTCTTCTCACGTGCCGCCCTGCGCTTTTCGAGGGCTGCATGATCAGCAAGGACCAGTTCCGCGTTAATGATCTCAATATCACGCAACGGGTCTACGCTGCCAAGCTCGTGAATAATTTCATCGTTCTCAAAACAGCGGACAACCTGCACAATGGCATCGGTCTCGCGAATATTGGCCAGAAACTTGTTGCCCAGGCCGGCTCCCTCGGATGCCCCCTCCACCAGCCCGGCGATGTCCACAAACTCAATGGCTGCGGGTATCAGCTTCTGTGAGCCTGATATTCCACCCAATACCTGCAGCCTGGGATCCGGGACGGTAACCACGCCAATATTGGGATCGATAGTACAGAACGGGTAATTTGCCGCCTCCGCATTGCGGTTGCGGGTCACGGCATTGAACAAGGTCGATTTCCCGACGTTCGGCATACCTACTATTCCGGCCTTAAGCATAGGGCGAGGAGACTAGACTTGAAGCGCAAGGGGCGCAAGAGTGACACATGGCCAAGCTTAACGACATTGTCGCATACCTCGATCGCCAGCTTAAAATAAGCAAGATCCCCGATTACCCCGGGGCTCTCAACGGCCTGCAACTGCATGGCGGGGAGTCGATATCCAACATTACATCTGCCGTTGATGCCGCACTGCCCGTGATCCGCAAAGCCGTCAAGGCGAAGACCGACCTGTTGATTGTCCACCATGGCATGTTCTGGGGAGGAGCACAGAAAATCCAGGGTGCCCTTTATGAGAAACTGAAATTGGCCATGGACGCCAGCATGGCGATCTACTCCTGCCACATCCCGCTCGATGTCCATCCGACATTCGGCAACAACATACTGCTGGCAAAAGCCATCGGTCTGGGCAGGCCAACCCCCTTCCTTGAGTGGCAGGGAATCCCAATCGGCCTTCGTTTTGAGGTTGATATGCAACGCAAAACCCTGTTAAAGAAAATCGAGAAAGCGGTCAGCGGCCCGGTGCATCTCGCCCCCGGGGCAACTTCAAGAGTAAAACACATCGGTGTCATCACCGGCGGGGCGGGATCGCAAGTTGAATCGGCAACTGCAAGCGGAATCGACACTTTCATCACGGGTGAAGGCCCACACCATACCTACACCCTTGCCGAGGAACTGGGAGTAAACCTGATCTACGCCGGACACTATGCGACTGAGACTTTCGGCGTGCAGGCCCTGGCCGGCCACCTGGCGCAGAAGTATGGAGTTAAGCACGCGTTTATTGACCACCCCACCGGCTTGTAGCCCTGCATCCGCAGCAATTGTATCATTTGCCGGCGCAATAAACACCCGGCTCCAGAAAACCTGATCAAGAAAAACCTACAGGATGCTAGATGCCGAGTCATTCCGCACCGATCCACTCACTGCCGCCCGGCAATTGATCGGGGCTGAGCTCGAATGCGGCAGCTGTTCCGGAATCGTCGTTGAGACCGAGGCCTATGCCGCCGTGGGTGATGAGGCCGCGCATACCTTCTCGCGCCCTTCAGCACGCCGGTTCGTTGCCGAAAACGATGCCGGTAGTGCATATGTATACCTCAATTACGGCATGTATTGGCTGGCAAATGTCCTGGTGAAGGGCAAATCCGGTGACGGATTCGTGCTGCTGCGCGCACTTGAACCTCGACAGGGAATTGCAGCCATGCGCCGGCGGCGAGGCAGGGAGAACCTCCGCGATTTGTGCTCCGGGCCCGGCAAGTTGACCATTGCAATGGCAATAGACGGCAAAGACCACGGTAAAAGCTTCGTGAGTCGCACTGCAAAATTCCGGTTTCAGGAACCCGAGTCACCGGTTGAGATCCTCACCACCACCCGCATTGGAATTACCAAATCAGCTGAGCTTCCCTGGCGCTTTCTGAAGAAAGGAAGCATTTTTGTCAGCGCACAAAAGAAAGGCGGGTGATCCTGGAACCACCCGCCCTTCAAGAGCCTTGCTGGCTTGATCTATTTACTTGCCACTGTCGATGTAGGCCCCAGGGGCAACCGCACTCGGCACAATATCAGGCTGAGAGTAGACAGGCGCCACATCTCGCGATTTACAGGCGCCGAGAATCAGCAACCCGGCGGCAGCGGCAAGCAAAGAAAAGATACGAAGCAATTTCATAGAGTCTATTTAGTATGGTGTGGTTGATGGTTGGTTAAGTCAGGAAGCTAGGCAATGTTAGCCACATTTGCAAGTATATGCACTGCTATTTAAAAATCCGCACCCTGCTGCCGACATCAATCATGTTGAACAGGCTTACCACGTCCTCATTGCCCATTCGAATGCAGCCGAAGCTGGTCGGTTGACCGAGACAGTGCTCCTGGCTGGTGCCGTGAATATAGATATAACGACCACGCGTATTGGCATTATGCTCCTCGGACCCATGCAGCCACAATAGACGCGTCATGACAAGGTCCTCCGCGGATGATTGTGCAGGATCATAAACACCAACCGGTTTCCGGCCCTTAAAGACCGTCATAAGCTGTGCTTCTTCACCAATCTTCTCGCCGATCTCAAAGTCACCCAGTGGCGTCATGTTGCTGCCCTCCCTGCTCCCCACCCCGAATCTTGAAGTCGACACGATAAAGGATGCTATTTCCCTGTCCGCATCAAACACCCGCAAATGCTGAGCGGCAATTGAGATCTCAATGCTCCTTTCCCCAACATTTTTCTCTCTTGTTTGCATCGGCGTAACCACGGGCTAGAATCTCCGTCCCGCAAGCAACGGAGCAAACACGCAAAATCATGGCAGACAAACCAAATGTAGCGATTGCCGGCATTACCGGTGCCGTAGGACAGGAAATGGCCACATGCCTTGAAGAACGCGATTTCCCTATCGGGAAATTAACACTACTGGCGTCGGCACGTTCAGTTGGAAAAACAATCCACTTCCGCGGGCAGGACATCAGCGTGGAGGAACTTGCTGTTGATTCCTTTACCGGTATCGACATCGCCCTGTTCAGTGCCGGCAGCGAAATTTCTAGGGAATTCGTCCCGGTTGCCGTCAACGCCGGAGCAGTTGTAATCGACAACTCTTCAGCTTTCCGCATGGATCCGGATGTCCCGCTGGTGATTCCCGAAATCAATCCTGCGGATGCCGAAGCTCACAAGGGAATTATCGCCAACCCGAACTGCACCACCATTGTTACCCTGATGGGCCTCAATCCGCTACACAAGCAATGGAATGCCAGAAAGGTTATCGCATCGAGTTATCAGGCCGTATCCGGCAGCGGTGCGGCGGGAATTCTCGAGCTCGAGACACAGGTCCGGGCGATCGTGGGCGGAAATCCCGTCGAAACGAAAGTCTATCCCCGCCAGATCGCCTTTAATGTGATCCCCCAGATAGACGCATTCCTGGAAAACGGCTACACCAGAGAGGAAATGAAGATGGAAAACGAAAGCCGCAGGATCCTCGCATCCGCCGACTTCCGCGCCTCGATCACCTGCGTGCGTGTCCCCGTTTATCGCTCACACTCAATTGCAGTGACCGCGCAATTCGAGTCGAGCCCGGATGTCGACACGGCCCGTGAACTCATCAGTGCTGCTCCGGGCGTCAATGTCTGTGACAATCCCTCTGAGGGGTTATTCCCAACTCCACTCGACACCACTGCCAAAGACAACTGCCTGGTTGGACGCATCCGCGAAGACATCGTGCTCGACAATGCCTTGACATTCTGGGTGGTTGGCGATCAGGTTCGCAAGGGAGCCGCACTCAACGTAGTACAGATCGCTGAACTTTTAATCTGAATATTGTGCAGCCTGCCGGGGATCTGAAAACTTATGCCGCTGCCCAGCAGAAGCGGATAAATGCGGCACTGCGGGGATTTCTGCCTCGCGCCACATGCCGTCCAAGAACTCTGCATGAAGCAATGCGCTACAGTGCCTTTGCAGGCGGTAAACGCTTACGCCCGATCCTCTGCCTCGCCGCGGCAGAGGCATGTGGAGAGAGCTACACCCTGGCTATCCCCGCAGCCTGCGCAGTTGAATGTATCCACACTTATTCGCTGATCCACGACGACCTCCCCTGTATGGACAATGACGATCTGCGACGCGGCAAGCCAACAAACCACAAGATTTACGGCGAGGCTGTCGCTGTGCTTGCCGGCGATGCCCTGCTTGCACTCGCCTTTGAAATTATCGGCTCCAGCAGACCCGCCAGGAAATACCGCACCGGGGACATGGTGCACGAACTAGCGCTCAGCGCAGGCAGCAAACATCTTGTTGGTGGACAGGTAATGGATATTGAGGGTGAAGGTGCCGGGCTCAGCCCCCGTGAATTACGCTTTATTCACGAAAGGAAGACCGCAGCTTTGTTGACCTGCTCACTGCGCCTTGGCGCGATGGCTACAGGCGCAAGCTCGCGCAAACTTTCAGCTCTCACCAAATTCGGCCAGACTGCCGGGCTCGCCTTCCAAATAATCGACGACATCCTCGACATTACCCAGAGCAGCGAAACACTCGGCAAGAGTGCAGGCAAGGATATGGCAGTTGAAAAAACAACCTATCCCTCACTCCACGGACTGCAAAAATCCCGCAGGGAAGCCGTACGTCTTACATCCGTGGCAATCACAGCTCTCAAGCCGCTCGGCAGCAAAGCCTCACGGCTTCATGAGATGGCGCACTATCTTTTGGACCGCGATTACTGAGACCAAGGACGGACTTGTCCTGAAGCGCAGGGCTCAAACCTTCTTACAGGCATTTCCGCAGCCGTCACCCGCACGGGCATAGACCTCGCGGCCCTGTGCCCCATGCTCCAGCAGGTCGGGGGAGAAAATCACCCGGTCACGCTCAAAGAGCATCATCGTCATTGACCCGCCAAACCGGAAATATCCCTTCTCTGTCCCCTTTTTTACCGACCCGGGAAGAAAAGTCTGAACCATACTGCCAACACAGGTTGCTCCAATCTCCAGCAATGCCACCGATCCAAATGGCTGCGAACGCAACACAGTCAATGAACGCTTGTTTTCCCAGAGATACGCAACCCGTTGCCTTAATGCGATCGGATTTACCGAATACAGGAAACCGTTAAGCAGCTCTGAATTTCCCGCATCGCCCTCACAGGGGAAGTGATAGCGATGGTAATCAGTCGGGCACAAACGCGAAATCAACGCCGCCCCCCCCTCGTAACGCTCTGCGATCTGCTTGCTGCCCAGCAACCGCGATAAATTAAATTTCTGCCCCTTGGCCCACAACCCGTCATGTTCCGAAAGATCCGCCACTGCCAGGTGTCTGCCGTCGGCAGGAAATGCAATTACAGAGGAATCTCCGGAAAATGGGCGTGTCGCGGGGCGTAATTTACGCACAAAAAACGCGTCAAAATGCTCAAACCCGGCTATTGGATCGGCAAACTCCTCCGGATCAAGGCCGTAGCGGTCAACAAACGGCCTTATCTTCCGTGCTGAGGCGGGTCGACGCATCCGCCAGCCATAGAAGCGCGAAAACCAGGCGTGCCTCACAATTGCCGACAAAGTCAGTTTGCCCAGCGGGTTGCCATAGACAAACTTCAGGAATCCATCGCCATAGATTGCCTCGCTCTCGATATCCCCGGTATATCGGTTATAGTACAGGATCGGCTCCGTTGCAGGCATCCCCTGACTATCGCCAAACAATCGCCACACGCAATCTATGCTCCGCACCTTCGCAATTTGCTTTGCCTCCCTGGCCTGCAGCGGCATGGCTGATCAGGAAATCAAGCCGCTGATATTCTCCGCCATGGGCTGCGGTCCTTATACCGGTGAGGATGCCGCCGCGATCCGGCATTACATCAGCAACGAAAACAAAACGAAAACCTCCGAATTCCTCATCCATCTCGGTGACATCAACTCCGGGGAAATGGCGCGTCAAGGCAAACTCACCGAGTCCTATTACTCGTTTATCAGGAAACTTCTTGCCGCCGACAACAAAATTCCAACCTACATCGTTCCCGGGGATAACGAGTGGAATGACCGCCCGGATCCCGATGTCGGTTGGACACACTGGGTAAAGCACCTCGGGAGTCTGGAAAATAATTTCGAGGTGAAATGGAAAACCGCTCGCCAGAAAATCAGACCGGAAAATTTCGCCTTCTCCAGGGGAGGTATCCTCGTTATCGGGATCAACCTGGTCGGCGGCCGGGTTCATGACCGGAAAGAATGGATCCGCCGTTCCCGTGAGAACAACGACTGGATCCAGGCACAATTCAGCGCACACAGGAAGACTGTGAATGCCGCTGTTGTCTGCTGTCAGGCCAACCCGATCGCCCAAGGTAAGGGAAAAACCACTGCCAAGGCGGGCTTCACACCATTCTGCAATCGCTTCGGCGAACTCTGTGCCGTATTCGGCAAGCCCGTCCTCTTCCTCCATGCGGACGGACATAAATGGACAGTGGACAAACCCTGGAAAACCGCTCTCAACATCACGCGCGTCCAACTCGACCGGATTAACGCCAAGTTTCCCCCGGTACAAATCACCATCGATCCGGAAGCAAAAAAACCCTTCTCTTTCGATCGTCGCCTGAGAAAATCAGGCTGGAAGATACCCCCTTCCACCGGGACTAAATGAGAATTTGAGGGTGAAATACCACCCGGTCAGGAACCCGGATTGCATATACAATTCCCGGAAAAACCTCTTACCCCGTAAAGCATCGACAAAAAACGGATCCTGCCCGGGCGAATTTATGCATTCTCTGCCTAAATCCGATATTGTTGTGCTCAGGCGTGGCGGCTTTGTGAATATACTCTCTCAACCCCTTCCTTCTTAAAAACCACATGCCAAAGGTGAACACCCCATTTATAAGCAAACTTGATATAAACTCTCCCCAAGGAAAAAGCTTCCGCGCCAGCAACAATTTTCAGTTTCTCGAGTCCCTTGTCACGGGCTGTCAGCCATAGTAAGCTCATTGGAAATGAGAAATTTATTATCCGTAACCGCGGCATTCCTGCTGACCGCCGCCAGCACATCCGCCATCCCGCAGAACTTCGGCGGCAATTTCTTCGGCGCCACTTTCCAACCGAAGGACATTGACGAGGATTTGACTGACGAGTTACTCGCCGCCGAGGTCTGGCAAGGCGGCAAGCTGCCGCGTATATGGCAAACAATTCCATCGCTCGACGGCAATGAAGTCAAGCTCTTCACTGTGAACCCAATGGTGTTCGGAGAAAGGCCGGCAGCGGTGTTTGCCAATACTGAAAAAGGCAAGCTGCAATCAATAGCCGCACTCTACCTTGATGCCGGACATTTTTTCGGATACCGGCCCGGCCGCGGAAAAGATGATATCAAAACCCTCCAGCGTGATTTCAAGAAACGCTACACCCATCTTGAGAAAGTGCTTGGCGACACGCTTGGCGACCAGATGGATGACGGTCCCGATGATGCGGTCATCGGACGCACTGCATTGCTGAGAAATACCTATCAGGATTACCGGTTGGGCAATTTAACCCTGCGTTTTTCAGCTATCGAGAACCACTCAATCAGCCTGATCATTGTCCGCACAAAAGACATTGCCAGCGATTACCTTGATGACGAGATAGCCGCACTGGACAAGCGGCAACGCCGTCAGCAATTGCTTGCCAACGTCCAGCACCATGCCGCCGGCGATATCACCATCGGGGGAATCCCGATGTTCCGCCAGGGTCTGCGCCCCTATTGCGCGGTCAGCACGCTCGGGATGGCTACCCACTACCTGGGCTTGCGCATGAATACTGATGCCCTTGCCGCCGGTGCCAGATTCCGCAACACTGGCAGTGCCAAGGGCTCTAAAATCCTGGACCTCTACCGTGCGGCGGCGCAGGAAGCGGATGCCAGTGTCCAGCGCAGCGGCAGTTTTGACTTTAAGCGCGCCAAGAAATATCTGGAGAAGGGGTTCCCGGTTGTCGTCTGGCGACGCTACAGCTCCGAGCGCAACCGCTTACACAGCGCTGCTGCCAATGGCACGGCATTGCCTGAGACCAATGCCGCTGACCGTGCCAGTTGGCCAACATCAAAGACTGATCCCGGACATGCCTCCGTTGTCACCGGCTTTAACGAGAAGACCGGAGAGATAATCTTCATGGAAAGCTGGGGCGAGCACACAAGGGGCAAGCGCATGCATATAGAAGAACTGGAGGCCACCAGTTACGCTGCTTTCTACTTCAAGATTTAACCAGCAACGCCAATATTGGCACCTTCCGGTTCACCTAGCGGCGAAAGCGATCCAACCGCAGGCGATCACGCTCATCGAAGAGGCGACGGGCAGTCATGCGCACCGCCATCAGCATTCCGAAGCCGCACCCTGCCGCAATCAGCAACCATATCAGGATCTGGTAACGGACCGCGCCTCCCGGCGGATTGCCGGCAAGGATCTGTCCGGTCATCATCCCCGGCAGGCTTACAATCCCCGCAACCGCCATCGAATTAATCACCGGGATGAGGCCTGAGCGTAATGCATCACGGGTAAAGTCACTGACCGCCTCGCTGCCTGTCTCACCAAGCATAAGCCGCGCCTCAACTGTTTCGCGGCTGTCCCAAACCGAAACCGTCAACCGATCAATGCTCAGTGCCACCGCTGTCATGGTATTGCCCAGCAACATGCCCAGGACAGGAATGGCATAACGGGGGTCCCACCAAGGCTCCGCGCGAACAATCGCCGCCAGGCCGAACACAGATACCGCAAACGACGACACAAACATCGCGCCGGTGCCAATCCCATACCCCCACATGCCTCGCAACCGATATTTTTGCCGGGCGGATACCTCACGCCCGGCAACTGCCAGCATCACCAGGGCAATCAGGCCAACCCAAAAAGGATTGCCGACCTCAAAGAGCTCCTTGAGAACCAGCCCGATCAGCGATAACTGCACCACCATTCGAACTGCCGCAATTAACAGAGACCTTGCAACACCCAGTCTGATTGACAGCGTGCAGGCTGCCAGGGCAACCACAAGAGCACCCCCCAGAGCAAGTTCCCATGGCTCAAGTTCAATGATATTCATCAGGCTTTACCCAGTTGTTTGCCCTGCATCCGCAGCACTCCGCCTGCCACCCGCGCCAACTGCTCCTCGTTATGCCCCACCCAGACAACCGGTGCCTTTTGCTCCTCCCGGTAGATGGCGACAACCTCCTCGACAAGGCCGGTTGAACGGGAATCAAGATTGGCTGTTGGTTCATCAAGCAGCAGCACGCGTGGAGCACGCGCAAGCAGCCTTGCCAGTGCCAGCCGCTGTCTCTCGCCGGCCGACAGTCGCGCCACCTGCCAATCCATCACCTCACCACCGGCAAAGCCCAGTGCACTGAACACCGACTCATCCGTCCCGTCAGGAAAATGCGGGCGCACTGAATCAAACCACCAGCGTGACTCTGCCGCCAGCATTGCCACCTTGCCCCGCCACGCAGCCCCCGGCTGGTCGACACAACTTTCGCCATCAAGCAACACCTCGCCCCCATGCACGTCCAGATCGGCGATAGCCCGCAATAACAGGGATTTCCCCGAGCCCGACTCTCCGCTAAGCCCCAGGCATTCACCGGAATCAACAGAAAAACTCAGTGGCCCCCAATCCAGAAAACACAATTTTTCAACCTGCAACACCGGACAATCCTAAAGCGCTTTGAACTTCACCTCAAGAATCACGGATCACTAATCAACTGCTTTCAGCACTTTCCCCCTGTACAGATCCTCCCCCTTGATCCCCGCGTATCTGAAGGACACCTTTTCTGCAACCGGCAACTTGAAATTCTTCTCCGGGTTCATCACATCGACAATCCTCTTGCCACCATTCTCGAGGGTAATCTCATTCCACGCGTGACGGCCAAGGAGCCTGCCGCGCCGCTTCATGTGGCCCCGCCTCAGGCCAACCCTGAGCCCGGCTTCATCGCCCATAATCTTAAACAACAATGAGCGATGGCGGCAAACTCCACCGCCGCAGTATTCGGGAACCTCCCCGAGTAATATCTCGCTGTTGCGAAAATCCATCAACTTGCGCGTTGCCGCCTCGGCTAAATCCCGGTCACCTTCCGGTGAGGTGATTTTATCGATGTACCTGGCCAGTACCTGCGCACGCTCAACCTCCGGCAGCTTCCTCTTTGAACGCGCGAACTCAATATGCCCGGCCAATTTCCTGTCACGTTCACGGTCAACCATTATAACCTCCCGCGTTGCCACCACCGTCCCGTCTTCTTTAATTCTCATGTAGGTTCCCCCGTCCGCATAACCGTCTGGAATACGCATCCCGGGTGAGACGAAATGCCCCTTGTGGTAGGCATCAATTACCGGCCTTGCCGCGAGACGCACCACCGCCTTCTTCGGCAATTCCTCCTTAGTGAGCCCGACAATCTCCAGGTCAAGCACCAGGTCGCTGCTGGAGGGACCCGCCTGATGGACACTGATTGCCAGTACATTCGTGCCTTCACGCAATAGATCAACGGACACCTCCAGCCGATGGAACTCCTGTTCCTCCTCGCCCGAGAGAGCCTCATCCGCAAAAGTCTCCGCAGTCACCCTGCCACGGCCAAGGTTAAAGCGGGCCAGTTGCTTGCCGTTCAACGTTAATGCCGCCCCGTCATCACAGCGCACGGACAGGTTCACCCGGGCAAACATGGACCCCGCAGGCACTTCAAAGCGGCGCCGGAAAAATGTCGCCGCGTGTTTTGTGTCCGGGTCACCGCCAAAGCCCACCCTGGTCGAGAGCCCGCGATCACCGTATCCAAGCGGTGCCGTTCCTTTCTGCCACCGCGAGTCATCAAAGCCCACGCCCTGCCAGCCCTCCGCCGCCTTGCCGTCATCATCAAAACGCCAGCCTGCGGAGGAACGTTCCAGCAGCAGGGTCCGGCAGGATGCCGGTTGCAGGAATCCCGCAAGTGCCAAAAGCGTAAGAATGACCAATCGCATACTCAGATTGTAACCCGCATACAGGTGCTCAGCGACCCAAATTATACTCTCGGGAATCAGTGAAACCGGCAAAAATAATGCATTAAGCAGAAACCCACTCGTCACCACCCCTGAAATCAATCAAGAATAGGGAAACACCAATGAAGACAAAAAAACCAATCATTCAGAAGAAATGCCACCTCAAACCACTGGCATACCTGTTAATTATACTGGCCTTAACAATTGCCCTTAAAACAGGTCCCGCCCTTGCTGAGGTAACCAAGGCAAATCTGGATGAAACTCGCACATTCACCCACGATGGGGTGGATTTCACTATTACCTATACGGACACCCCGGGAGACGCCGACCGTGTCAGCGCGACAGACATAGACAACGTGGAAGCCTTCACCAAGGACTCATATGACTCGCTGGTTGAGGTCATGGGCTTTCGCACGCCATGGTTAAGCACTCTGCCTGATTTTGGGATTTTTGTGCACGACATTGCAGCCCTGGGAAGCGCTCATCCCGATTGTTTTGAACTGGATGCCCCAATGTTCAGTACCAGCACAGCACTTGCCGTCAAAAAAGTATTGCTCCACGAGATGTTTCATACTGTTCAACGTAATTATAAGGACAGCATCAATGGGGGCAGCAGCGGATATATCGGAAGCACATTCGGTAAGTGGGTTTCTGAAGGCACTGCCGTCGCAATAGAGGATAAATCTTTTGCCGAAATAGATGACTTCACTGGACACCCTTTTTATGAGGGTGATGCCTCTGATTTTCTCACCAGTCCAGACGAAACCCTGTTCGACAAGAGCTATGATTGCGGACTCTGGTGGAATTACCTGATGGAACAACTCGGCACTAACAAGGTCGACCCAAACTATGGTACAGAATTCATGGTCGCATTCTGGGATAAACTCGTTACCAACGATGTTGATGCACCTGCCAATTCCAAGCCCGCGCTTGAGGAACTTCTTGCATCACGGGGACGCAGTCTCGAAAACGTCTTTCACGACTTCACAATCTGCAACTACACCCGGGAATTTGACGTAACCGGGATACCGGACGCTTCCAAATACAGCTACATTGACGAGCAAACACAACCGATCACAAGTGACGTCCCAAAAACCACGGTAGCCATTCCCGGCAACGGCGTGACTGCCGTGAACCCCTGGGCTGCAGAATATATCGAGGCTGATGTCGGACAGGGGAGTGAATGCTTTGCCGTCGGCTTCAAGGCAGTGTCCACCGGGGATACCATGGCCTTTACTGTTGTTGCAACCGACAGCGCGGGCAGCGTCATTGGCATTAAAAGGGCAATCGGCACCGAGTTTGCCGGGGTGTTCTTCTCTGAACCCACCCGTCCGGTCGAAAAAATCTGCGGTATTATTGGTGGTCTAGAGGAGGGGGGCACAGTCAACTGGGACTTTGATGCCGGTCAGCCAAAAGTTGAAATCATACGCCCGACCTTCAGCAGGTATGCCCACCCCGGTTCCTTCGACAGCCCGGGCAATATTGTCGTCACCACCAAGGTGACCGGCCTGCCCGCCCTTGCCCCCGATGGCCCTGACAATCCGTCCATTCTCGGCCTGGAAAAAGATTATTTTACTGTTCGCATTGGAGCTGAGGACGCCGAGGTACTGGACGCCGCCTACGTGGGGGGGCTGTGGGAACTGGTGGTTGCCGCACCTGTGCAACCGGCCGACGGCCTCTACAATCTGGATGTCAATCTCTGCCCGGGCATCATCGGCGGGGCGACGGCTACCCAGCGTCAGGCAGTTCTTTACGGTGACCTCGTATTCCACCATGCAGTGGTGCTCGATATTTCAGGGTCAATGGAATCCCCGACAAGCGCCAAACTCGACGCAGCCAAGCAGGCCGCCAAGTTCTACATCGATTCCGTGGACGACGATGATAAGTTTACCGTCGTCTCGTTCAGCGGAGATGGTGTCGAGTGCAATGAGGATGCCACCAACCTCAAGGGTTCACCCGGATTGCTCAATGGCACCACTCTCGCTCGCGGCCTTATGAAACTCGCCGTGGACACACTGAACTCGCAGCAAACCACCTCGATCGGTGACGGACTCTGGGCTGCACAGGATGCCCTCGATGCAGCGGCTTCACCGGACGCGATCGATACCATCCTGCTGCTTACAGATGGCAAGGAAAACGAATCCCGCTACTGGGATTCATCTAAAAATCCCGATGGCTGTGGAAGTGCCGATGCCCGGATTATTCCCGCCGCAACCATCGTTAACACACGTGCCTTCGGCGATGGGGCGGAAACTGATTTACTGCAGGAGATTGCTGCCGTCACCCTTGGTGACTATCTTTACAACCCTGTTGAATCGGACGGGGGTGCCGCAAAAGACGCCGCCCCGGATTTTGCCACCATGCGCAACCAATTGACCCTGCGCTTCCTGGCGGGCCTTGAGCACTCTAAGAAACTGCAGCGCATTAGCCTTGAGAAAGAGGAAATTGCCGCCAATGATAACGCCCAGATCATTCTCAACCAACCTTATGATGAGGTCTCCGCACCCCTGATCTATGTCGGCTGGTCAGCTGCAACGGCAATGGATGTTTCTGTCCAGACCCCAGACGGACAGGACCTTGCCGCCATATCACAGGTCTACAAGGAGGACACGCACATCATTTTCCACCCCAAAGACCCACTGATTGGTGGTAATTACGTCTTCACCCTTGCCGAGAAAAGTGGCAATGATGTCGAGATATTCTGCGGAATTTCCGGCAAACCAGGCAATGCACTGGACTTTTTCGTCTCCCTCTCTCCGGTCAAAAATGGAGGTATCTTTGGTCGCCGGGAACATTCCCGTGAACGCTTCGAGCACGGCATGCCTGTTGACATCAATCTCGCCGCGATGGACCTCAGGGGACCGGTTCGGGATCTTGAGGTTTCCGTTGAAGTCACGATGCCCAACGGAGAACCCGCCTGCCCAAAGCCACTGGCAATGCCCGATGACGGGGCACATCAGGATGGCAGTCACAATGATGGTCGCTATGGGATACGTTACACCCGCACCCCTTTTGCAGGCAGCAATGTTGTAACACAAGACCGGTCCGAAAGGGCCAAGATAAGGCCGGGCACCTCGGGCACCTATCAGGTTGTCATTCACGCACGCGGTAAAGACAACTTCGGAGCGATAATTGACCAGACCTTTGAAAAGGCTTTCCAGGTGTTCGAGCGTTTTGAGTCAGGTAACGGAGACGGTGATCAGGACGACGACGGCATGAGTGACTCCTGGGAGGTCTTTTACGGAACCAATCCACGACTCCGTGATGCCGACATTGACATGGACCAGGACGGCCTCAGAAACATTGACGAGTTCTTTGCGGGAACCCACCCCGGTGACCCTGACAACGACAACGGCGGTACCGCCGATGGCTATGAGCTAAGCCACGGTCTCTGCCCGCTCTCCCCGGAAGATGATCCGTTCCCGAACCTTGCAACTGTCGCCGTTATTACCACATCCGATATACATGGACATAATGGAAACCTGAAGTCTGATGCCCTGTTGCTCCACTTCCCTGACCACCCCGTATATTCCAGGATGGAAGTCTATCGCGGAACCGCTTCCGGATTCTCCAGCAATGCGGCAACACTAGTCCACACTATCCCTATGGACGGCGGATTGGTGACCAGTTTCTATGACGAGGGATTGCAGGACGGTAAGCGTTACTTCTATAAGTTCCGTGCCCTGAGCACCGATGGCTCAGCAGCAACCGCCTTCTCGAGGGAAGTCAGCGGTGTTGCCCGTCATAACCCAGCAGAACCTTTTGGAACTATCGTGCTAAACAGTAAACAGAGGAAAACCGACCGCAAAGAGCTCGCAGTGCAATTACTCTCAGGTGGAACAGCAATTGAATACCGGCTCTCCGAGGCGGCTTTTGATGGCACGGAACCCTGGATTGCACTACCGGATTTTGGATCCATTGTCCCATTCACCCTGAATGATCCATCACTGACGGACGGTTCCCTCGCCAAGGTTTACTTCCAGTTCCGCTCGGCAGCAGGAGTTGAATCACACATGCAGTATGTAACCATCATTCTTGACTCCAGCAGCAATAACGATGGTGATGTCCTGCCCGACGGAACGGACCCTGATGACGATGGAGACGGCATCAGTGACCATGACGAGCTCTTCGTCCACTGGACCAACCCGTATTCCAGAGACAGTGATGGTGACGGCTACCAGGATAACGAGGAACTTGGTGCAGGCAGTGATCCGGCCGACTTCGACAGTGCCCCGGATAGTGATGATGACGGGTTCAATGACAAGCTCGAGAACCTGCTCGGTTCCGATCCTGACAACCCGCTCAGCCTGCCCGATATCGGTCTCGAAATCGTTACCAATGATACCGGTTCGCAAGTGAGCTTCAACACGATCGCCGGAATAACCTACAGGCTGCATACGCGCAGTGACCTCACCTCACGCGTAAGGGACTGGCAGGTAGTAGCCGATCCTGTTGAGGGCACCGGCAGCCGTGAAACAGTCGTGCTGCCACTGGCAAACGATCGTGACTTCTACGCTGTCAGCTACCAGTTGGCACCGGCACCATAAACCCGCCTCACCCGATAGATCTCCCTCAATCACCCCGTGCCCGGCTTTTGCCTGGCGCGGGGTGATTGCTTAACAGGACTTATTTCAAGCTTAAATACCGACATTTTCGTTCCCTGCTTGCCGCGCCTCTATAGTTCTCTACTATACGCACGCTGAAAGTACTGCCTGGCAGGCTCCATATGACCAATTACACCGCAACCTTTCAAACCGGAAACAATACCGAGGGAATCCTGCATTCGCTGCCCGCCCTGCGTGATGCCGGGATCGCACCCAACCTTGACCGACTGCCCGTTTCAATCCGCATCGTCCTGGAATCCGTCCTGCGCAACCGCGACGGCAGGAAAGTCACTGAGGAGGATATGAACAACCTCGCCAACTGGAATGCCAATTCGCCGGGCAGCTACGAAATTCCATTCACTGTCGCCCGTATTGTCCTGCAGGACTTTACCGGCGTTCCCTTGCTGGTGGATGTCGCCGCCATGCGTGATGCGGCTGTTGCCCAGGGAGCCGATCCAAAGGCGGTGGAACCACTGGTTCCGGTCGACCTCGTCGTCGACCATTCAGTGCAGGTTGACTTCGCTGGATCAGAGGCTGCCCTCGAGCGCAACATGGCCATAGAGTTCATTCGCAATGCGGAACGCTACGAATTTCTCAAGTGGGGCCAACAGGCTTTTGATACCTTCTCCGTGGTCCCGCCGGGTATAGGCATCGTCCACCAGGTAAACCTTGAGTATCTTGCCAAAGGAGTGCTCAACAAAAATAATACCTACTACCCGGACACTCTGGTGGGCACTGACTCCCACACCACCATGATTAACGGGATCGGGATCGTGGGCTGGGGTGTGGGCGGTATCGAGGCGGAAGCGGGCATGCTCGGTCAACCGGTCACTTTCCTCGTGCCGGAAGTGGTTGGAGTCTATCTGCACGGCTCACTTGCCGAGGGCGTCACTGCCACTGACCTGACCTTGAAGGTAACCCAGATACTGCGCGAACACGGCGTGGTGGGAAAATTTGTTGAGTTTTACGGCCCCGGCGCCGGGGCGCTTTCCCTCCCGGACCGAGCCACCATAGCCAATATGGCACCAGAATACGGTGCCACCATGGGCTTCTTCCCAATTGATGACGAGACCATCAATTACCTGCGTGGCACCGGCCGGGATGAAGCCCTGTGCCTCACTGTGGAGAACTACTTCAAAGCACAGGAGCTTTTTGGCATTCATGACAAAGGTGACATCGATTACACCGATGACCTTGAACTTGATTTAAAGAGTGTTGTCCCGTCCGTCTCCGGCCCGAAACGTCCACAGGACCGCATCGATGTCCCCCGGCTCGGGGAGAAGTTCAACTCACTGTTTGAAACCACTGTCGCTGAGGGGGGATTCGACTTACCTGCCGGGAAACGCAATACACGTGTGCCCCTTCATCTCGACACGCCAGCCGGCGAGTTCGACAACCCCCTCATCGAAGGGGAAACCATCACGAAGATCGACACCACCACTGAGCTAGGGCATGGCTCAATATTGATTGCGGCAATCACAAGCTGTACGAATACCAGCAATCCAAGCGTCATGATCGCTGCCGGCCTGGTGGCAAAAAAGGCCAACGGGAGGAACCTAAAAATCGCACCTTACGTGAAATCCTCGCTCGGTCCGGGATCACGCGTGGTCACTGATTATCTTGAGGCCGCCGGCCTGCAGGAGGAACTCGATAAGCTTGGTTTCCAGACTGTTGGCTACGGTTGCACCACCTGCATCGGCAATTCCGGGCCACTGCACCCCTCAATTGAGGCCGCCATCACTGAAGGCGACCTTGTGTGCGCAAGTGTGCTTTCCGGAAACCGTAACTTCGAGGCCCGCATCCACGGCTCGATCAAGGCCAATTTCCTGATGAGCCCGCCACTGGTTGTCGCCTATGCCCTCGCCGGGCGCGTGGACCTGGATCTCACCAAAGATCCGCTCGGTAACGATGCCAGCGGGAATCCGGTCTTCCTCTCCGAACTATGGCCAACTCAGGATGAGGTCAGGGAATTGCTTGCCAGTGCACTTAAGCCGGAAGTCTACAACAAGCTCTACGGGGATTTTGATTCCGCCAACCCGAAGTGGGCGGAAATTCCCGGCAAGACCGGAGCCGCCTATACCTGGGAAGAGAGCAGCACCTATATCCAGCGGCCGCCTTTCTTCGAGGGATACACCGGCAAGCCCGGTGATATCATGAACATCGCCGGTGCCCGCCCACTGGGTATCTTCGGTGACTCCGTCACCACCGACCATATCAGCCCGGCCGGTGCCATTAAGGAGGACAGCCCGGCCGGTGAATACCTCAAGGCCAATGGTGTAGGGAAAGCCAGCTTCAACAGTTTTGGCAGCCGTCGTGGCAACGACCAGGTCATGACCCGCGGCACTTTTGGCAACGTTCGCATCAAGAACCTCATGGTACCGGGAACAGAAGGTGGTTATACCACCTATTTTGGCAATGCCGAAGTTCCCGTCCTCGCCAACCCGAAATCCACCGATACCGGTGCCGCTACCCATATCTATGATGCCGCGATGGCTTATCAGGATTCCGGCACACCGCTGATTGTCATCGGCGGCGAGGATTACGGTATGGGTTCAAGTCGCGACTGGGCAGCCAAGGGCACCCGGTTGCTGGGCGTGAAGGCAGTGATCACAAAGAGCTTTGAGCGCATTCACCGCTCGAATTTGATCGGCATGGGTGTCCTGCCATTGAACTTCAAAATCGAGGCTGATTACGACAGGGCCAGCGCTCACCACGATGCCACTTTCTCGATCACGGGATTAAGCAACACGATTAATCCAAGGGATGAAGCCACCCTCACAGTCCACAAGGTTGAGGGCAGTGAAGAGGATTACCCGCTGATAGTGCGGCTGGATACCCCAATCGAGATTGACTACTACCGCGCCGGGGGAATCCTGCCATACGTGCTTGCACAGATCCTGGCAAGGTCTTAACCCGCGGAAATCCGGCGCAACCGTCACTCATCCCCTCTTTGGTGCCAGCTAGGGGTTATTGCCTTTCCCGAAATATTTCTCACTGCGATAACGCAACCAGACACGCAACTCCTGAGGCACTTTCTCACGCTGCTCTGGATCCAGTCTTTCATAGAGCTCAAGAGCTTTCTCACGCTCGGCCCGGCACGCACGATTATTGTGATCCTTCCAGCGGCTGCGGGCGAGCCGGATACGGCGGCTTGCCTCCTTTTCCAGGGCCTTCCCCGACAATGACGCAGGGTCAATCTTGTTCTTCTTTGCCGGCATATTCCTCTATTCCAACCAATAAATACCATCCTCGCCAATGCGAATACTTCCTGCCTTATAAAGCGCACCGGCGGCCTGCTTGAATACCTTCTTGCTGATACCGAGAACCTCCCGCACCTGTTCCGGAGGACTCTTGTCATGAACGGGAAGAAAACCCCCTTCTGCCGCTGACAACACCGCGGCAAGTTGCTCTGCAGCTGCAGGCACCTTGGCATAGCCCGGGGGATCCAGACTGAGGTCAACCAGCCCATCCTCGCGCACGCGGCTGATGTATCCACTACAACGTACGCCGCGTGCAGGCACATGACCGCCATCACTGCAGTGCAGCAATCCCCAGCAGCAATCATCAACGATCGCCTTGATCCCCAAATCGGTCTTCTCGGTGATCAATAGCGATACGCTGTTGCCTCCATGCAAATGCGATGGTGCCCTCTCGTCGACAAACTTATTGAGCTTCGCCGAAGCCACTAGCCGCCCGCTGACCCTGTCAACATCAACATGCACCAGTTCATCATCGCCAACCTTCAAGCGACGGATCTGCTCGGCAAAAGGCAACAGCAGGTCCTTGGGCATACCCCAGTCAAGGAACACTCCAACACGCGTCACGGCAGCAACCCTGAGCAGGGCAAACTCACCGGCCATTACCAGGGGACACTCGGTAGTCGCAACCGGTCGATCTTCGGAATCAAGGGATATAAATACCTCAACCTCACCATCCGGCTCAAGGCCATCGGGCACATAACGCCTGGGCAAGAGGATTTCACCAAGTTCACCGGCATCAAGCAGCAAACCCGCACTGTGCCGGGAAGACACGCGCAGGGTATGGTGCCTTCCTAGCAGGGATCCGGGCATGGATAAATCTACATCGGGAGCAGCGTTCCCGCCACAGATGACTGGACGATTTCCCGCAGGTGAACAATAGCAAAGAGCTTATAGCACTCCATAAAACCCGGCCAAGTTGCCACGGCGATGTGATTCACGGTTGCCGGGTGGCCATGCCTTGTGCCAAAGTCTCTGGCAAAATGCATGCCAAAACGCTCCGTTCCCAATCCTTGATCATGGCGATAACCCTTGCCGTAGGCCCGGCAGGAACAGGAGCTGCCCCATCCTGGAACCAGTTCAGGGGCCCCAACGGTTCAGGTGTGGCACAGGACTGCCGCCCGCCATTAAAACCGGAAGCCGGTCACGAAACATGGAAAGTGGCAATCCCTCCCGGCCTTTCCTCCCCGGTGCTCTCAGGCGGGAAAATATTTTTGACTGCAATCGACGGGAATCGCCTTGTCACGCTTGCTTTTGAGAGCAGTTCCGGTAAGCCCCTGTGGCGACGCGAGGCTCCTGAAGTGCCCTTGGAAAAAGTCCACCAGACAAGCAGTCCCGCAACATCCACCCCACTGGTTGATGCAGAACATATCTATGTCTACTTCGGCTCCTTCGGCCTGATCTGCTATGACCACGACGGTCTGGAAAAATGGGCCCGGCCAATCTCAACACCCAAGAGCCTCTACGGAATGTCCACCTCCCCGATCGGCTACAAAAACACGGTGATCCTTGTTATCGACAACGACAGCAACCTGCTAAAGAGCAAGTTAAGCCAATCAAAAATTGTCGCCTTCAAGAAAGATGACGGCGAGGTGGCATGGGAAACCCAGCGCCCGCATCATCGCAGCGGCTGGTCAACACCGATGATCTGGAAACACGGTGAAGATGAAGAACTAATCGTTCTGGGCAACGGCCGTGTGCGCAGCTACAACCCAAGGACCGGGGTCGAGAAATGGTTCGTCGGGGGATTCTCCCGCGAGACGATCGCGGTTCCCGTCTCCGGAAACGGCCACGTTTACATCTCATCAGCACAACTGGGCGGCGGTGCTGACGACAAAATCGACCCGCAACCCTTTTGGCAGGCAATCATGCGCTTTGACGCCAACAATGACGGCAAACTGGAACGCAAGGAAATGACCGGGCACTTCACCTACCCGTTGCGTCCCGAATTGCCCCTCGGTCATCCCGGATTCGGCATCCCCTTGCCCGGGGACAAACAGCAGCGCAAGGGTCGACTCGACGGCATATTCGGCTGGGTCGACAAGAACAGGGACGGCTTCTGGACTGATGATGAATATACCGCCCACATGGCCTTCCGCCGCGGCAGACCGTTGTTGATGGCGATCAGGCCCGGCGGCGAAGGCAATGTCGAGGACAGCCATGTAAACTGGGAACTCAACCGCGGCATTCCCGAAATTCCTTCACCGCTATTCTACCAGGGTCACATTTACCTGGTGCGAAACGGCGGCTTGCTTGCAGCAGTTGATGCCAAGGACGGCACCCAGCTTTATCGCGAACGTCTCGGCGGTTCCGGTCAATACAGCGCTTCCCCTGTAGTGGCCAACGATCACCTTTACCTGATCTCAAACTTTGGGTTGCTATCAGTGGTGAAAACCGGGGGGAAATTTGAACTGATCCACCGTTACGACCTCAAGGAGCCTGTCCTGGTAACCCCGGCTATCGATTCCTCGACGATTTACATCCGTTCAGAAAAGAACCTGCTGGCCCTGCGCAGGAAAAGTTAATTCGCCGACAAAGAAATACCGTAAGTTCCTGCTGTAAAAAGCGGTATAAAGGAGATTCCTTGGAATCTAATTGCCCGGCCGCATCATAAACCCTTTATTTGTATTATTTAACATCTTAGAATTGCACAATGCGCAATCTTCCATTCATGCACTGCTGTTGGTTTTTGATCACGGTTATTGCATTCGCAGCGGGATCCGCGAGAACCACGCGGAATCAATCGCCGGAGCCCAAAAAAGATAATAAGCATTCGTCTCCACTCTCTTCACTTGCCCCCATCAGGAATGCCCATGCACCCAAATCCGGGAAACCGGCAATCCCTGCCAACTTAAACAGATCAGGCACACCCTTGGACATTGCTGCCAGCCTGCCAACCGCTGCACGAAAGCCGTTGAGCGATTGGAACATTGAGGAACTTGGGCGCTTGATGACAAAGGACAGCAACCCTATTCGCCGGAGAATGGCCTTTGCCCGGCTTCTTCAGGGCCTGACACCGGAAAATGCCCAGTTGATACGCGAGCAGGTCAAGTCATTGCGCCCGGAAAGTTCCGAATTTAAGGATTTCCACTACGCCTGGGGAGCGATTAGTGGTGCGGAAGCGGTTTTAAACGGCAAGAAGACGCGGGAGGTTGACATGGCGGTGACGATGGCAGGTTGGGCAAGTGCGCAACCCGACCTTGCCTTTGATTGGTTTAATGAGTTACCTGAAGGAGAAGGCTATGACCGTAATGGATTAAAGGGCGCCATGATCGGAGGTATAGCGGATAATGATCCTGCTGCTGCAGCACACTACGCGTATCAATTGGCAGAAATGGGTGATAAAGAGGCACAGGGAATGCTTGGCATTGTCGCCTCAAGGGTGCTGCGCGCCGAGGGACCTCTTGAGGCATCGGTGTGGGCAGAAAACCTGCCCGATGGTCCGATGCGCGCAGCGGCCATGGATCGTGTGGCTCATGATTATGTAGCCGTTGACCCGCAGGGTGCCGCAGCCTGGGCGGAACGCTTCGCCGGCGAAGCTCATAACGCCCGCGTAATCGAGGAAGTCGGTGACGAGTGGGCAGAAAGGGATCCTGTTGCGGCAATCAACTGGCTGAATTCACTTTCCGCAAGCGAGGGGAAATCCGCCGGTCTTTCATCCGCCTTTGGTGAATGGGCAAGACGCGATCCGCAAGCGGCAAGCGAGCACTTGATCAGCATGCCGGAGTCGCCGGAACGCGACTCCGCCATCAGTGGCTTCTCCGGGCGCCTTGCCTCGGAAAATCCCCAGGCAGCCATTGCGTGGGCGGCAGAGATCAATGATTCTAATGCACGTGAAAATGCCCTTGTCCGGGCGGGTCAATCGATGTTTCGCCGTGACGCAAACGGTGCAAGGACATGGCTGGCAACCAGCGGATTGCCGCCAGCGGCCCAGCAACAGGTTGTCAACCCGCCACAACGCCGCCGTTAAGCCACACCCTGGCTGTATTATCCTAGATAGCTTGATAAACAGGTAGGGGTTGTCTTCGTGGCACGTTGCTCAATCCGGCTGTCAGGATTCCCCCGGGCAACAGGCCTGCAATCCTCCATGCTGTTGCCTGTCCTGTTAAGTTGTAAGACTCCGAGACGGTGCAGGTTCTCAACCCAAGGATAATCCGGCGACCCCCTCCGCCTTGAAAGGGTTGGTTCGGTAAGCTTTATCCTCCTGATTTCATCGGCAATTAAGGAACTCACCTCGTAGCTGGTGAAGAAAGGATTGTCCGGAAAACACAACTCACAACGCCTGTCCCGCCCTGCCGGGTCCTCCCCGGTAAGGATCCTCAACCCGGGATGCGGCACAAGAATCAATGAGTCAGCATCTTCACTGTCCCACAGCCTGCGCTGCTGCAGCCACTGCTCTACCTGCGGCCATACAGGCTTTGACGGGTTATGAATCGTCCGGATGGTAATGTCACATCCTGATTGTTCCTCCCGCTTCCATGCAAAAATATAGCCGAAGTTAACGGCATTCAGATCCGCACTCCGGAAGTTTTCCACCCAGCGATCAAGCTCACGATTATATTCAGGAAGGGATTGGGAAAAGGGTGCGTGACAATGGGGCACCGAAAATAAAATCTCATCACGATCAGCAGTTGTGAGGATCAGCCCGCAGGCATCCACTTCGCCCAGCCAGGATTTCAGC
>JAYGGE010000051.1:0-3395 GCA_046581505.1 Verrucomicrobiales bacterium
ACACGGGCGGCGGCGTCCTGCAAGGTCTCGCCGTCCGGTAGACGGTAGTGAACCTCGTCTCTGGAGAAATTCTGGTAATGCCGAGTCAACGCGGCCGTGGATTGCTGATCCTTCAGCTCACCCTCGAGAACGCCCAGTGCGGTTTCCTTCAGCAAGTCGCTGGAGACCACATTGGGTTGCCCGATGTTGGCCTCGGCGATGGGACGTGCCGTTTCCTGACAGCGCCGCAGAATACTGGAATGAACTTGTAAGAGTGGCAGGGTCTTCAGAAGTCTGGCTACTTTCAGGGCCTGACAGCGCCCCTGGCTGTTGAGCGATGTGTCCTGCTGGCCCTGCAATCTTCTCTCGGCATTCCAGTCGGTTTCCCCGTGTCGGGCAACAATCAAGCAATGTGGGCCTCGATCACGAATGAATTCGGCGAGATCTGTTTCATCGAACACGATATGCTGTGTGGTACTCATGATTCGGTAGGGTTTTCTGTGCTGAAATGCCGGTAAACCAATACGATTCGAAAGATGAAATTAACGTACGCCGCTGCGGCCAGCACCCACAGCAACCAGAGTAGAAATACGCCTTCTCCGGTGACCTCGCTGACGACCAGCCCGATCGACAACATCAGCAGACGACTATCGCTTCCCGAACAGAACAGGCCAAACAAGCGCTCGAGCTGACGCTTGGGATACCCCATCTGCCAGACCGAACGGAATTTTTCCGAGCTGGTCGTCAGCACAAAGACGCCTCCGAGAAGGGCGAAGCCCGCAGTGAGCGCGCTCCCCAACTCCACTCGCGCTCCCAGAGAGAATGCGATCGCCGCCACCAGAAGCAGTTCGGTGACGCGATCGGTCAGCGTATCCAAGAAGTCTCCGATCCCGGACGAGCGGCCGTGAATTCGGGCGATTTCTCCGTCAACGCACGAGAAGATCCCGAACACTTGAATCAGCATCGCGCACCACAACCAGTAATCCAGCAGCACTAGCATGGCGGCAGCTATGCCCAAGATCAGGTCGAGACCGGTGGCCGCGTTGGGTGTTATGGTGCGGGCGAGCCGAACCGAAATCCAACCGGAAATGCGTCTTTGGACGTGATAGCAGAAGGGGCCGTCCGACTCCGGCTTTGCGAGCCTGGGGTACCTCCATCGATCAACATCATGAGATATCATTCTTGGCTACCTCACGAAGGGCGGGAAGCTGCTCAGCGGCGAGGTAGTCCAACACGGTCTGCACCTTGAATTTGTCGTCGGGAAAGCCTGTGAGCTCGCCGCCATTTCGATGGTCCCGGTAAGGGAGTTGACAAACTTCCATCCAGTCATCAGACCCGAAATAGGTGTTCAGAATCTCCGTCGGGTTGTGCGGTACTCCGACAGGGATGCCCAGCAGGTCCGCTTGGCCGAGGGGTAGAAAATCCTCCGGCTTGTACCGTACATCTTCGGGTGGGAGCACAATCAGGCCGTCCTCGTCGACTTCGTGCTCCCAGATTCCGATCCAAGGGAACCGCAGATGAGGTTTACCTGGCACCCTTGCACTGTCTTCACAGAAGATGCGGCATCCCATTCTCTTGCCGTCTCGGACGTCGGGCTCAACGGTGTATCCCTGTTGCTCGAGTTCCGGCGCGCAGTGCGCCAGGAACGCATCGAAATCAAAAACGATGATGTCCACATCATCATCCCAGGGAATGAAGTCGTTGTGCCGCAGCTTGCCTAGTAGCGTGCCGAACATGACGCAGGCACGGATTCGGTGTGCATTCACCGATTCGAATAAATCATGAATGTGTCGAATGATCAGGTCCCGCTCCTCGAAGAATCCGATCGTCCTGAACTTACTGAGGTTGATTTGCTGGTTGTCCTCTGCCTGAACGGCTGGATAAATCTCGTTTCGGGCACGGACGAGATGCGTTTCATCGTCAATCTCGCACCACACCAGATCTTCGACCGAGGGGCACGCTATGGATACGCTACCCGCTACCGCCACCAAGCAATCAGTCTCGTAGTCCACATGGCGAGTTGTTCGGAAGCATTGCTCAGCCGCCTCTATCATCACTGAGTAAAGCGATCGGGAAATCTTGCAGATGCCAACCATCTCACCTGGTACCTCAGCACCCAGGCTTTCCCGGCTCTTCGCAATCGCGACCAGGCAGCCATCGCGCGTCTCCACAAAGCACTCATCACTAGTTTTCGACAAGCCGGCCAGCAATAGGACATTGTCGTTCGGATGTTCAAGGCATGTGATGAGTGCCCGGCGTTCGTAAACGAGGTCAGACTCCAATAGCAGGAAGGCTTCGTCAACGCAGAAGCGGGCACAATACAGCGAGTACATGCTGCCCGAGTCGGCAAAGTGCGAGTTGTGGACCAACTGCACCGTTTGGTGGTACCGGTCCCGTAACGGCTCATACTGTTCCGCGAGGTGTCCGGTGACAATCACAATCCGTTCAATACCCACTGCCAGCAGTCGTAGAACGGACTCCTCGACAATCGCTTTCTCCCCCAGACACATGCAGCCCTTAGGCGTCAGCTTGCCCCGCTCCTTCAGGCGAACACCCATTCCGGCGGCGAGGATGATGGCCGTTCGAATTGCATCACCGGAGGATTGAAGCGTTTCTTCAGTAGCGTTGAGATTGTGACTAGTGGACATTCGTCTGATCAACTCGTTCTCGTTCGATTAGCACATTACGCATTGAGATCAATCTCCCGTGCCGCCGAGTCGCAAAGGGTCGGTTTGATTGCATACAGCCGCGTTTGGTCACGAATGGCTGGGGCGCGGTACGACGTGAACGTCTAGGTATCAGCCGGTCAGTGCAAGACGGACACTTCTGAGCAGAGAGAGTTCTAACCGAAACGGACTATACAGCCTCTCTGGCGAGATGTAGAGCCGCTCAGCGTCGCAGAAGATGGGGCCGATGTGGGGCAGTGCTCCCAACGAACCCCAACCACCAGATTAGCGACTGCAGTGTTGTTAATGGCGACCCCCTTCGTCGCATTATCGATCGGGATCTCGTATCGGCTCTGAGTAAAAGTAAAGAGGTTGCTTGAATATGTAATTGGCGGAGAGGTAGTCTGCCTGATTGCGGTCTAACTTATTGATAATAAATAATATTCTTCGAGTCCGCGGAAATAGTCCCACATTCCATCCCACATTCGAGATTATTGTTATGGCGTTCCGGTGACCAGGCCTGGAACAGAGTATTTGCCCGGCTAGATCATTTAGTTGCTGTGATGTGCGGTCATTGTTAGGTTCATTTGGATCCATATAGACCGAGGGCATTTATAAACTCCATGTATCTGACGAAGTACATCAAGATACTGCTGTTTGTTAGCCTTCTTTGGGCGACCCCCGTTGGTTTAACCGAAAGCGCTAGTACTTCGTTCAACCTCGATATTGATAACGACGGCACCACGCAAG
>JAYGGE010000010.1:0-10277 GCA_046581505.1 Verrucomicrobiales bacterium
GTCGTGGCAGCGCGCACAGTTAACGGTAAGGCCGAAGAAAGTCTGCCCCACCGCACCGGTGATTTCCTCAAGCTCATCCTGGCGGGCGGTTTTCTTCATGAACTCACTGCCGCCGACAACCGTGTTATGCAGTCCTGCTGCCAGGAAGGCAACCGCCGCCTTGCCCTCCGCACCGGGCTTGAGCAGGTCACCGGCAACCTGCATGCGCACAAACTCGTCATACGGCATGTCATCATTGAATGCCTTGATCACCCAGTCGCGGAAAGGCCACAGGTTGTTGCGCGGGCTGTTGCGCTCAAAGCCGTCACTCTCGCCGAAGCGCGCCACGTCGAGCCAGTGCCTGCCCCAACGCTCGCCGTAATGGGCGGAGGCCAGCAACTTCCCGACGATCGCGTGGTAGGCGGCATCGGAGGGGTCCTTCTCAAAGGCCCTGACTTCTTCCGGGGAAGGCGGCATGCCGATGAGGTCAAAGTAAAGCCGGCGAACCTGCGCGCGCGGTGTGGCCCTTGGCGAAGGTTTCAACTTTTCCTTACCGATCCTTGCCAGGATAAAGGCATCCACTTCATTGGCACACCATCCCGGGTCATCCGGTGTCGGGACAACCTGCCTGGCGATCGGCTGCAGCGACCACCAGTTGCGCCCTGCCTGCTCCTCAGTTCCCTCCATCTGCTCCTTCACCCACTTACGGTCGCCCTCGGAAACCTTGTCCAACTCCAGCGCAAAGCGCTGGCGGTCGGCATCACGCAAGAGCAACAGCTTGTCTCCCTTGATACCAATGAACTCGGCCTCCAGCTTGCGGCCGTCCACCGCGGTCCAGGTGCGCGCGGCGACATCCTCAAGAGTCGCGGCAAAACACGCCATGCCGATAACGCAGGCGGCAACAAGATGAAATTTTCGGCTTAAGTTCAAAACAGCAGGTTTCTTTCCTTGGGATAGCAGATGTCGCATTTTAACCGTATGCCATGAGTGCGTAAAGCCCCGAAACAACAAAGGGGAAATCCTCCCGAGACACGACTTCACTTGATCCCCTCCTGGTGCACGTTTCACCGACCAGTCGCCGCCCTTTATCTCAACCTCCACCCCACCAATGTGCGCGGAGAACACCCCGGAATCACTCACTTTACAAGTGATCGCCTCGGCGACCCGTGCGACCGGGACGTCGGCAGAATATGGCACCAGCACCGAGAGGAAGCGCTCGGTGCGCCCGCTGGCAATGGGCCGCGAGGCGAACACCAGCCGGTTGGGCTGGGTGTCCTGCGAATTCTTCTGGGGCAGCGAGCCGAAGTCGGACTTGCCATCATTAGGAAAAACCACAAGCAGACGGCTCTGGCCCTTGCTCCACCAGGCGTGATCAAAGGCCGGCGCGTCAAACCAGTTACCTGCGAGTTTCTGCGACTCCGGCGACTTCTCTTCCCCGTCAACGGCCACGTGCCACAGCGGACCGGCCCGGTATTGATCAGCGAGCACCTTACCGCCGACATACTCGTCGGCCACCACCAGCGCACCCTCGGCGGTGAGCACCGTGCGGCGCGTCCAACGACTACCCTCCCCGTAGTAGTTGTTGAAGGCGAATTGGCCGAAGCTGTCCCGTGCGTCGTTGTTTTCCGCGACCAGGAATCCCGGCAGGGACGTGATCGAGCCACGCCGCATGAAGTCGCGCTCATCACCCGTGCGGTCGGGGTGCAGGGGAAAAGGATGCCGGTTGTGCATCACCAGCAGGAGGTCAAGGCTCTCCTCGCCGGTGCCACCGCCCCTGAGCGTGTCCCCCGAGTAGACATTGTTGTACTTGCCTGAGCAGTGCAGCAACTTGGCTCCGCCGAAGCAATACTCGTAGAGGTGGCCGGAGACATTATCGAGATGCTCATCCTTTTTGGGATAGAGGAAAAACGCCGCGATGGGGTCCCCGGGTGAGCGCCCGGCATTCAGGTAAAGCCGCTCGGGAATTTTCTCTTTATCCGCACTGAGCAGGCCGATAGCGGCTCCCCCGGCAGGTTCCTTCGGCTCAATGCCGCGCTCAATAAACCAGCCAAAACGCTTGCGGTAGGCAGCCAGGTATTCCCCAGGCACCTGCCCGCCCGCCGGGCGCCCGCCGAGGATCACCTGCTCGGCAGCCCACAGGTATTGCGGGTCGCGGTAGTGCTTTGCCATGCGGTACCAGAAGTGCCCGTCGCGTGCCGGTTGCTCAACCTGGTAGTAGCCGAGGTTCCACGGGTCGGCATAGAGGGCTGCCAGGTCCTTGCGCGTTGGCGCCCCGGAGTTGGGGTTGCCGCGCACCCCGCCACCGTGGACAAAGCCCAGGCAGCGGCGCCCCACCGAGTTGATCAAGGCGCTCTCGCTCTTAATGCGCCCGGTGGCCTCGGCAATGTCGATCATGCCGTGCAGGAAGATCGGCCCGTAGGGGTAGTAGGTCCACTCCTTCCAGTCGCCGAAGTCGGCGAGCGAGGCCCAGATACGGTTCATCCAATCGCGCGCCTCCTTCTCCTGCGGCAGGTCGGGAAAATGCTTCAGCGCCAGGGCAATGCCCCCGGCATTGCCGTATGAGTGGTTGTTGGCGCTCTGCGCCTTCTTGGTGAAGTCAATGAAGCGCGCCTCCATGCTCTGGCGGACGATTCCCCCAAAGCGCGCCTTTTCCTTTTTCGTTAGCACCCCCTGCCCGGCAAGTTCCAGATAAATGCGCATGCGCGCGCCCCCTCCCCAGCCGCCGTGGTAACCGCCACCGTGCAGGTCACGCAGCAACTCACACCCGCCGGCATCCAGCCGCGACTCCTTGCTGTCCCCGCTCAGGCTGGTGTAGTAGAGGTAAAGCAGGTCGCCCTCGCCCTTTGCCTTGAGCCGGGCGTGCCAGTCGAGGATCAGTCCACCGAAAGCGGCATGCAGGATCTTCAGCGCCCCCATGTCTTTGCGCCCGCCGTCGACGTAGCGGCAGCGCAGCCGGTCCCACTGCCACCAGCTGCGCGAGAAGGAATAACGCTCCTGTTTGCCCAGTGAGCTGCGCAGGGCGGCGGCCATGGCGTCAATATCCTTAACTCCCTCATAGGAGGGGCGCGGATGACCGGCTAAAAGGTCCTCATTCTCAGCAGCAGGGCTTAACCCGCAAATCACGGAAAAAACAGCGGCAATGACTGAAACCGTGGGAAAAGCGCAATGCATGATGGTTTGAAAAGATGACACGAGAGTTCAAATGGATGCCCTGCCCTTTTATATGAATGCAAGAACAGGGAAACCAACAGCAAAAACACGAAAAAAGCAGGAAAACAGCCGGCAATCCAAGAACCAAGCGCATCCTTGCCATTTCCTTGAGCCTTCGGATACGATCTCCTGTGCTTCCTGCCTTCCCTGTCATGAAACCTGCCGCCTTATCTGCCGTCTTTATCCCTTTCTTGGCCATGCTGGTGTCAGCACCCCTTCCTGCCGCGGATTGGCAGAGCGTGACCCCGCGCGAGGAGCTCCGCCCCGGCTTTGAGCGCCAGGGGGGTTGCTCACTATTGATGCCACAGGGCGCAACGGCGCCGCCGGTCAATGGCAAAAGCTCTTCGTGATCGAGGAATTAGATGACATGAGAAGATGGAGAACCCGCGAGCAGGGCATCACCGGTCACAGCACAACCATCCAGCGCAACTTCACGGCAAGTGGCTCGACATGGTTCCTGCGCGTGCGGCAGGAATAGTGAATTCCCCTCCCCTTGAAACTCGCGCTGGCAGGAAACTGAAACCCGGGCGAAGGATTGGCAGACAAGCCCATGCCCGAGACACAATCCCTTAATATCGCCATCATCGGTCACCGCTTCATGGGCCGCGCCCATTCCAACGGCTGGCTGCAGGCGCCGAGGTTCTTTGAGCTCACCGCGCAGCCAATTCTCAAGGTCGCCTGCGGCCGTGATGAGGACGCCACGCAGGCCTTCGCCGAAAACTGGGGCTGGCTGGAAACCGAAAGCGACTGGCAAAAGGTGGTCGCCCGTGATGACATCGACATCATCGACATCGCCACCCCCACCCACCTGCACCACGACATGGCGCTCGCCGCCGCCGCAAACGGCAAGCACATCTTCTGTGAAAAACCCTTCTGCCTGAGCACAGCCCAGGCGGAGAACATGCTCGAAGCCGCCGACAAGGCGGGAATCGTCCACTACCTCAACCACAACTACCGCCGCTGCCCGGCGATCAGGCTGGCAAAGAAATTAATCGGGGAAGGCAAACTCGGCCGCCTCTACCACTGGCGGGGAACCTACCAGCAGGACTGGCTGGCCGACCCACAAACCCCGATGCGCTGGCAGTTGAAAAACGAGTTCGCCGGCGGCGGCCCGCATATTGACCTGGGCTCGCACAGCGTTGACCTTGCGCGTTACCTGATGGGGGAAATCTCCACCGTCTCCTGCCTGAAGGCGAATTTCGTGAAACAGCGCCCAAAGCCGGATGGCAACGGCAGCGGCGAGGTGGATGTGGACGACGCCTCGCTGATGAACGTCGAGTTTGAAAGTGGCGCCGTTGGCTCCTTTGAGTGCACCCGCTATGCCAGCGGGCGCAAGAACCACAACCAGTTCGAGATCAACGGCAGTGAGGGCAGTATTATCTTCGACCTCGAGAAAATGAACGAGTTACAGTTCTTTTCACGCTCCGGGCCAAGCACCGAGCAGGGCTTCCGCACCATCCTGGCCACCGATCCGGAACACGAGTATGTCGGTAACTGGTGGCCACCCGGGCACATCATCGGCTATGAGCACGCCTTCGTGCACGCCGCCGCCGACTTCATCAATGCCGTCAGCGGAGACGGCACCATCAGCCCTGATTTCACCGACGGGCTGCGCTGCATGCAGGTGCTGGGTGCTGCATCACGCTCTGCGGAGAGTGGCCGGCGCGAGCCGGTCAGCCGGGATTGAGAAGCAGGAAGGCCTAGCCGCCGGCAGCCTTCTTCAGCTGGCGGTATTTCTCGCGGTATTTTTTGTAGAGCCTGGTCTGCTTGTTGGAGAGATCAACCGGGCGGCCGTCAATATAGGCACCCTCAATCCTGGTGGTAATTTCCAGCGGATCGCCCGAGGTGACGATAAAGGTCGCGTCCTTGCCCACCTCAAGTGAACCCAGCCTGTCATCCACCCCGAGGATCTGCGCGGGATAAAGGGTGACCGCCTTCAATGCCTCTTCTTTCGGCAGACCGAATGCCGCCGCACGCGCTGCCTGGTAAGGCAGGTTGCGCTCATTAGGCGCGTGCATTGTCTTGCCCGTTCCCGCGATGCAGAATTTCACGCCCTCACGATGCAGCACCGCGGAATTGCGCATCGCCGTGTCGTAGTCCTCCCAGCGACGCCCGGGCAGGGCATTGACCGGGCTCACAATCACTGCCACCCCGTGCTCCCTGAGCAGGGGGGCCGCCCGCCACGCATCGGCACCGCCAACGAGGACCATCCTGATGCCCTGTTGAGCGGCGAATTCCACCGCGGTAATGATATCCGTCAGCCGATCGGCATGGATGAAAGCAGGGAGTTGCCCAAGGACCACCGGGACAAGCGCTTCCCAGCGCAAGTCAGTCTTTTGCGATTTGTCCCCGGCAGCCTTCGCCCTGCCGTAGGCACGAGACTTCTCAAAGCCTTCTTCAAGCAGGCGCAGGTCATTGAGCACATCCTTCATCGGCTTTGCCATCGACTTCTTTTGTTCATCGTTGCGTGTCCTCCCCGGGCTGATCAGCCGGGGCCAGCTGATATGCATCCCCACCGGTGCCTTGACCGTCATCTCCTCCCAAGTCCAGCCGTCAAGGCACATTAACGCCGAGCGACCGGCAATCAGGCCCTTGGTCTGCGGAACACTCAACGCAAAGAGGACACCGTTGCTGCGCGTCACCGGGAACAGCTCACTATCCGGGTTGACCGAGCTCTCCGCCCGCACATTGGCATTGATCAAGCCCGGCTCGATCATGTCACGCGTTGCGCGCACCGCCCGGATCTCAGTCAATCCAAGCACGGTGTTGGCGGCAATCATTGCCGGGTAAACATGTTTGGCACCAAGCTCAACCACCCTTGTGCCCGCAGGGGACAGGGGTTCTTCACCCTTCTTCCCGAGCTTGACGATCGTGCCTTTCACCGCCAGCAGGAAGCCGTCAAAGGCAGCGGAACTCACCGGGTGAATCGTGGCCCCGGTAAACAATATCGCCCCTTCCTGCGCGGGGGCGGGAATATTGTCATTGCCACTGCACAGGGCAGCACAGGCAAGCAGACCGGTCAGGTTGATAAATACACTGTTCATTTTCTAGCGAAGCGCGCAGCAGGCGGCCGAGGTGCAGGAGTGCAGGCTTGTGCCGTTGTGATACAGTCCGCGGGTTGCCGTTGTGCAGTTCTTCAGCGGCACCCACGGCAGAAAAGGCGAACCGCCAATGGCAAAGCGATCCTCCCCGGGTTTCCCCCCTTCCTCATCCTTGCCGTCCTTGCCGTCCTTGCCGTCCTTGCCGTCCTTGCCAGGCTTGTCCGCGAAATTCTTCATGCCTTTGGCAACCAGCCTTGCCCTTTCCTTGCGCACCCGCAGGCGCAACGCCGCGTCGGCCTCAAGGTCAAAGTAACGCCGCCCCTCAATCCATGTCTGCTCGGCACGCGAGTAGGTTGACAGGGGATGCCCGCTCCAGATGACAAAGTCGGCGTCTTTGCCGGCCTCAAGTGAACCGACACGGGCATCAATGCGCAGCTGCCTTGCCGGGTTGATGGTCACGAACTTGAGCGCCTCCTGCTCGGAAACGCCGCCGTATTTCACCGCCTTTGCCGCCTCGGTGTTCATCCGGCAGGCGAGTTCGCTGTTGTCGGAGTTGAATGAGGTCACCACCCCCGCCTCATGTAGCAGCGCGCCATTGAAGGCAATCGCATCGTAAACCTCAAACTTGTATGCCCACCAGTCGCTGAAGGACGATCCGCCGGCACCGATTCCAGCAATCGCGTCAGCTACCTTGTAGCCCTCCAGCACGTGCTGGAAGGTGCCGACCGTGAACCCGAACTCCTGGGCAAGCCTGACAAACATGAGGATTTCATCCTGGCGGTAGGAATGGATATGGACAATGCGCTCACCCTCCAAGATCTCAAGGGCTGCCTCAAGGCGCAGGTCACGGCGGTGGGGATGTCCCGCATGCCGGGCCCGCTCCTTGGCAGTGCCATATTCCCGGGCGGCAATGAAGGTATCCTTCATGATCTGCTCAACCCCCATGCGCGTCTGCGGGTAACGCGTGGTTTTACCCTCCCGGTTCGACTGCTTGACGTTTTCCCCAAGTGCAAACTTTATACCCGGCTTTGCCCCCTTGAAACGCAAGCCATCGGCACCTGACCCCCAGCGCAGCTTGATCACCTGGTTCTGCCCACCCATCGGGTTGGCGGAGCCGTGCAGCAGGTTTGCCGTTGTCAATCCACCCGCCAATTGCCGGTAGAGGGAAATGTCAGTCGGGTCGACCACGTCGCCGATCCTCACCTCGACGGTGACCGCATGGGTCCCCTCGTTCACGCCGCGGCTGATCGCGGCATGCGAATGACAATCAATCAGGCCCGGGGTCAGGTGCCGGCCGGCTGCATCGACAATGAGTGCCCCATTGGGAACCTCAAGGGACTTCCCGACCGCGGTGATCTTTCCCCTCTCAATGAGAACATCGCCGTCCTCAATCACCCCGGCTGCACCGCAGGTCCATACTGTAGCCCCGCGCACGATTATCCGCGGTGCCTGCTCGGGAATCCCGGCGAACCCGTAGGCACCGGCCGGATAACGATTAAACTCAAGGGCGGGCATCTGCTCATCCTTGTCCTCTTTTTCTTGATCCTCTTTTTCCTCAACATCACCGGAACGGTTCCCGTTCCACCACAAGGTCCTGCCCCCCGGCATCACCGCAATGCCGCTGAGTTTCTTCTTTACCGGGTCAAAAGTTGCGGAAAGCCTGGCAAGGCCGGCATCACCGCCAAGCAACTTTGCCGGCGGAAAAAGCAGCAGCCGGTTCCCCTTCCAGCGCGCAGTGAAGGATTCCACGCCTGATTTTACCTTCGGCTTCCTGCCGCTGCCGATCTGCCATTGCAGCGGCTTGTCGATATCCGGCCAGCGAATTTCCCAAAGCCCCGAGGCATCAGGCGTTTTATCCTGATCACCGGGATAATGCAGCCCGTCAATCCACGTCGCGCTAACCTCTGCATCCTCATCGGTAAAAAGATCGCCGCTGGCCACAACCAGGTTGGCGATCTTTCCCGGTTGCAGATCCCCGCACCGGTCGCCAATCCCCAGCATTTGCGCCGGAAGTGAAGTCAATGCCTCCAGCGCGGCACCAGGGGGCAGGCCGCGCTTGACCGCCAGCCTGACACGATCCCAGAACCTCTCCGCACTATCCTCAAGGCCGTGGGAAGTAAGGGAAAAATCCACGCCGTTCTTTTCAAGGAAAGCGGGGTTGGATGCGGCAAACTCCCAGTGCTCGAGTTCCGCCAGGGAATAGCCCATGCCCGCGGCGGCATCCTCAATGGCGGGATCACCGGGAAAGTTCACCGGCAGGATCAGCGGCGCGCCAAGTTTCCTGATTTCCCCGAGCCGGCGGTATTCATGGCCATTACCGCGAATAACACTGGCAAGTTTAAACTCCGTGCCCAGCGCGGCAATTCTCGCGTAATCCAGTTCATCACGTGCAACAAGAAAGGTGCGCTTACCGGTATCAAGGGCCGCAAGCGCGCGGTTGTCAGCAGGCCTGGCAACAGACGCGGGATCTGCAAGGTGAGCGGCTATTGCCGCCCGATACCACAGCGAGTCGGAACAGGTTTGCCTGACCAGTGCAATGGCCCCCATCAATGAGGACGGGTACCCGCCGCCGCCATTAGCGAAATCAATGACCTGCCCGGCGGCCGGGTCAATGACCTGCTCGCCGCGCTGCCCCGCCCGCAGCAGGACAACTGCACCCTGCCCCCTGAAGATACCGCCGTCGGCAACCATGTGCGCCACACAATAACCAAGTGCCCGCCTCTTCTTGAGGACATCCTCTTCGGGCATCTTTCCCGATGCAACCCGGCGTTCAGGCCGGACACCCTTGTGCCAGTGTGCACCCTTCTCCCCATCTTCCTGCGGCAGTTCCCACCACGGTTCAATAAATCCCGGGTAAATCCGCATTCCTGAAACATCCCAGATTCGTGCCCCGGCAGGAGGATCCAGTTGCTTGCCAAGCGCATCAATTTTTCCGTCCCTGATGATGATCGTGGCCTCAATTTCGCCCTTGGGAGACACGACTTTCCCGCCAACGAGGGCATGGGCAGCCGGGTCATTGTGTCGCAGCCCCTCAACAGGGCGCACATCCTGCTGCGCTGCCAAAGGCAGAACCAAGGGAAGAAGGGCAAACATTAAAAAAAATTTCACTCCACGACTATAGGAACAAAATGGGTTATATTTCAACAAGGCTTATACGCAAACGCAACCAGCCAATAATGCCCCGCGGTTGAAAGATGCCCGCTGCTGCCCGCGTAATATTCGTTGTACCTCTTTCCCTGAACCCGGCCTGCACAGCAGGTCATTACGGACTAAAAAATATGAAAAGTGAACCGGCTCTCAAAAGAATCACACTGTCCCTGCTCGCGCTCGGACTGGTCCTGACAATGCCGGCTGGAGCGGAAAACCGTTACGCTTACCCCCAGCCACCGCAGGCAGGCAGCCGCGCTGCAGATCCCGGCACACCCATGCCACCGGAGCGAACCTTCTGGCAAAGGTTCACCAGAGACCTGAAGAACACCGGCAAGGATCTCGGCAGGGCATTCAACAGGACCCGCGAGGAGTTGAACTACTCATTTCACAACAGCACCTCTGAACTCCCCAGGAGTAACAACCTGAACCGTCACCAGAAAAGATTTTCCGGACATCTGCGCAACCGGAGGGAAGCCCAATCCGTCCCCTATCAAAAACCGCCGGCATTGCAGCCGCAGCCATTGCCGCTTCGTTCGCCCCTTGAAAAAACCCGCCCGCCCAGGCGAATACAAGTCCAACCACAGACTCCGCCCGCACCCGTTGACATTGTGCGCCCCGAAAAACAGCCGGTAAATGACCTGCCCCCCGCCGTCAATGCCAAGCCCAGTGTCAAGCAGCCCGTGAGGCAACTGGACATCCCAGCCGTGACATTGAAAAAAACGGATAAGGAACCCGGGAAATTATCACCGCTCAAAAAAGAAGCTGTTGCCGAGACGAAGCCGGAAGCGAAAAAGAAGCCGGACTACCCGCTTGCGCTGAAGACCGGGAATCACGGATTCGTGAAGTCTCCCTACCCGCCCTTCGCTCTCCTTGATGTGCGCGACATCAAGCCCGGAG
>JAYGGE010000066.1:0-1912 GCA_046581505.1 Verrucomicrobiales bacterium
ACATCACCTTCGATATGAAATTCCCACCACGCGCCGTCCGCCATCCCGGCCGGGACGAAGTCATCAAGCCACACGGCTGGGCGTAGAAAAAACAACCCAATTTCACCGCCCGCTCCGGGCGGTCTTTTGCGCGGATTCCGAACCGGCCGAGAGGCTTCGGTCCCTGCTCATTTCACATTGCGGAGGTAACAGGCCGCCATGGCCGAAAGCCCTATGGGCATGGTAAATAAAACCCCGATTCCACAAAGAACCATACCAAGCTGGGAGATGATTTGCACTAGGATGAGGAAAACGGTCAGCTTGAACCACTGGCCCTTGACGATCTGAAACGAAGCCTTTATTGCATCAATGGCTTTCATCTGTCGATCAATGGCCAGGGGAAATGCGAAACAGGTATAGGTGAGCAGGATTGGGGGGATCAGCCCAATAAGAAGAACGCCGATCATACCTCCCACGCCGGCGAGTTTGAGGCCACTCACGATATCTTCAAATGCTGATGATATCTGGTCGACAGAAGTAATATTGCCGCTTTTCAGTAATCCAACAAAATCATTGATTTCCTTGATGAGTGGAGCCGCGGAAACGATGGTCACAATAATGCCCGGCAGCATCGCTATCAACATCATGAGAAACATCAGAATGGACAACAGCAGCAGCTGGAGATAGCCCTGCTTTAACCCAAAAAATAAAACCCCGACGCTGGTGGGTTCCTTCCGCCCTTGCTTGATGAAAAAAAGCAGCATTCCGGCGGTCAATGGACCCATCAAAAACAGGTTGATCAACGGCAGCATTCCCGCTATCGACAAGACGATCATGCCGACTAGAGTGAAGATGATGGCGCCCCCGAGGTTTCCCTTGAACGCCTGCCAACCTTCACTCAGGCAGTCACCAATTGACCACACCCCTCCAGTTCCTGCGAAATTTTCAACAGCACCCGCTCCGGAAGGCACTTCCATGCCCAAAACTTCCCAGAGCGGCTTCCACTCATCCATGCCATCATGCCAGCCCCAGTCGGTGGGTAGCAGCTGGCCGGCAGTAAAATATTCCTTGGCCTTGTCACGCGAATAAGGGCCAATCGCTTCCCCCTTTCGGGTAACGGATATTTTATCCGGATCACCCGGCTCATCATCCGCTGGTTTTTTCTCCTCTGGCGCAGAGCCTGCCAGTTGGCGTTTGGGTAAGCCACCTTGAGGTGATGACGGAGGCGTTGCCGGTGGTTGGGCAGCTCCCAGCACTTCACTTAATGGCTTCCATCCATCCGCACCGGCATGCCACGCCATGTCCGTAGGCGACAGCTTGCCTTCCTCAAGGAATTGCCGGGCCGTCGCCTCAGGATACGGGCCGTGCTTCTCTCCCTTGCGAGTGATGTGAATGTCCATCGCTCAACGGATTATATCAATTTTCACCCCGTCGTATCGAGTCATTTCGCATTAGCCTGCACCGGATAAAAAAGGGCGGCTTTATTATTGCCCGCCACGATTGGCACTTTACCCTTCACACATGTCTCACTCCACGCGGTGCGCGTGTCTCATAACTTTCTCAGTCCTATCCCTCGTCTTTTCTGTATGGGCAGATGAGAAGCCGACACTGGCTTTTTATGTAGTGAGCCCGGAGAAGATTGAGGGCGGGTGTTTTATTGACACGAAAACGCTCCCCAAGCTCGGCCACATTGCGGCCAAGCCGGGGCTGGTGATTGCGCAACTGAAGGAAGCGAGCCTGATCAAGCGGGCCGGCGACCGGCCCAACATCCTGATCGTGCTGAGGGACAAGGAGGTTGACCAATTTGCGGAATTCACCGGCCGGAATGTTGGCAAAATTATCCTGTTGATGCTCGGCAATGAACCCCTGATCGCCCCGAAAGTCCTGGAGAAGATTCGCACGTCCGCCCTTCAGATCAGTCTTTCCAAGGAGC
>JAYGGE010000178.1:0-17766 GCA_046581505.1 Verrucomicrobiales bacterium
GTTAGGATTGCCAGGTGCATTCAATTGCCCGGCAGGCTTGCAGGGGCAAGAGGTGGCGGAGGGGGTGGGATTCGAACCCACGAGACCTTTCAGCCTGCCGGTTTTCAAGACCGGTGCATTCGACCACTCTGCCACCCCTCCGGGAAAAGGTCAGCATTTGGGCGTGGCAACCTATGCACCAGTATGCGCAGCCGCTCAAATTGAAATGCCACACGGCAAATAAAGGCGGCTTTACAGCAAGTTTATGGCCCTTGGGGTTTTCCCGGCGCCCCAGTTCCCCGCGAGGGGATGAAACCGGGAATGTTCCTGCCCCGCCCCTTCCTGACTCACTTTGGCTTGTGCCAGGGAATACGGGCGTTGCCGGTGATCTCGGCGTCCAGCTCAGCCATGCGGGCGGTGAGCTGCTTGACGATTTTCGGGTTGGCCTCTGCAAGGTTGTCCTTTTCCCCCATGTCGGCGAGGAGGTCGAAGAGCAGGACCTCGGGGGCCGGGGTCTTCCTGTCCTTCCCGGCGTTCCTGCGCTTCTGCCTTTTCTTCACCAGCAGTTTCCATTTGCCCTGGCGCAGGCCCTGGATATCGCCGCGGGAAGTGTAGTAGAGGAACTCCTTGCGCGGGGATCTGGCGTCGCCGGCGAGCAGGGCCGAGGCGTCGAGGCCGTCGATCTTCCGCGCGGCGGGCAGCGGGGTGCCGGTCAGCGCGGCGATGGTGGGCAGCAGGTCAATAGTACCCATGAGTTCGTGGCATTCGGTGCCCGCGGGGATGCGCCCGGGTGCCCACATCACGCAGGGCACGCGCTGGCCGCCCTCGAAGGTTGAGCCCTTGCCGTCACGGAGCGGGCCTGCACTGCCGCCATGGTGCCGGAAGGGCAGCCAGGGGCCGTTGTCGGTGGTGTAGATGACATAGGTGTTCCTGGAGAGGCCCAGTTCGCGGACCTTGTCCATCAGGCGGCCGACCTCGGCATCGATGTGCTCGATGGTGTTGGTGTAGGCGTTGAGGGGGTTCGGGTCGCGAACGTCGTCAGGCACGTAGAGGGGGATGTGCGGCATCGAGTGCGGCAGGTAGACAAAGAAGGGTTTCTCCTTGTTGGCGGTGATGAAGTCGATGGCCTTCTGGGTGTAGCGGCGGGTGACCGTGCGCTGGTCGGCGGGCAGCTCGACAATCTTCTCGTTCTCCATCAGCGGTGTTTGCCACTTGGTGAGCGTGGACTTAGGATCCTTCCAGAGCGCGTCCATGCCTGCCCAGCCGCCCTTGGGCTTGCCCTTGTTGTCCGGGTGGTTCATGTCGTTTGAGTAGGGAATGCCGAAGTAGGCGTCGAAGCCGTTCTGCTGGGGCAGGGTCTCGGGATGGTGGCCGAGGTGCCACTTGCCGAATGCGGCGGTGGCATAACCCTGCCCCTTCAGGTGGTCGGCGATGGTGTGCTCGGCGGGGTTGAGCCCCTTGGTGGAGGAGGGGAAGAGCACGTGCTGGTGCATGCCGACGCGCTTGGGGTAGCAGCCGGTGAGCAGGGCCGCCCGCGATGGCGTGCACACGGGTGAGGCCACCATGAAGCTGGTGAAACGCCGGCCCTCCTTGGCCATGCGGTCGATGTTGGGGGTCTTGATCTTCGTCGATCCGAAGCAGCCGAGGTCCCCGTATCCCTGGTCGTCAGTGAAAATGATGATGAAGTTGGGCTTGCCTTTGGCCGCCCGGGAGGGCAGCGAAGTCATGGCAAGGCTCAGGGTGAGCGTCAGGAGGGAGAGGATTCGCGACATGCGGGGAGGCTGTTTGAACTGTGGGGGGAGGTCAATGCATTTAGAACATTTTCTTCGCAGTGAGGAGGAGGGTCTTGTCCTCGTCCGAGAGCTTCACCCCCGGGACTTTAATTTTCTTGCCGTTATCTGTTCTCCTTAAGAACACATGCGTTTTATCCCAATCGATAAGCTCCGCGTTGACGGTGAAAGTCTTGTCCTGCTCCTTGGCCTGCCAGTCCCTGACCAATCCCCTGTAGATTTCATGCTGCTTCTTCACGCCGTTGTAATCCCACTTCTCCCACAGCCCTGACTTCTCGCCGTTCTTGTAGGATCCTTCCTGCCACCTCTGGCCGTTAACCCACCATGCCTTATACGGCCCGTTCTTCTCGCCGTCCTTGTAGGTGGTTTCCAGTGCCTGCTTGCCGTCCTTGATGTAAAACGTTTTATGTGTGCCTGTGAACTTGCCGTCCTTAACTTGTGCCTCTATACGGCACATCAATTCCGTGGCGCCAAGGAGTATCAGCTCCTCTTTCTCGTAAGCGCCTGAATACGGTGTTTCCTCGCCAGGCTGGTATAGTATGCCCCCGCGATCCTCGAGCTCGGCATGGGCCTTCCCGCACCAGCAAAGCACTGTAGCCGTGCCGAGGGTTAAAAGCAGTTTTCTCACCGCAGGGATACTAACAACGTGTGCGTGCGTTGGCAATGCTCTCCTTGATCCGCCTGCCCGGCGCCCTTGTCCCATGCGGGGACTTGGTGCTAGGGTGGCGGGATGAAGAAGATTGCTTCGCTACCGGGGCTGCCAAGGGCAAGGCTCGCCGCGGTCATCCTGTGCGGCACTGGCCTGTCCTGTGCCACGGTGCCTGCCGATGACCCAAAGGAGGGGCCCTCCGGCGAGGACTATCGCAAGCATGCGATGACACACGGCGGCAACCTGGCCCGCGGCAAGGCGCTCTTCGCCGGCAAGCGGGCGCTGTGCTCGCAGTGCCACTCGACGGACGGGACCGGCAGCATGGCGGGACCGGACCTGGCCGCCGCCGGCGACAAGTTCTCACGCGCGGATTTGATCCGCTCGGTCATGGAGCCCTCCGCCAACATCATGGCGGGATTTTCCCTCTCGATCGTGAAGACCAAAGGCGGTGAAACATTAAGCGGCATCGTGAAGACGTCCTCGGATACCGGGCTTGTGCTCGCCGGCGCGGGCGAGCTGCGCCACCGGGTTGCAAAGGCGCAGATCAAGGAGCAGTCGACCAGCCCGGTCTCGATGATGCCGCCGGGCCTGCACGCAGCGCTATCGAAGGACGAGTTCGCCGATCTCATCGCCTACCTGGAGAATCTGAAACAGGCACAGTCCAGGCTTGCCGGCGGGCACGGGACGCCACTGGAGATCTCTTCACTGGGCAAGTCCGTGAAGCTGGTCCCGGTGTTTGGCGAGGGCCTGGACCTCGAGAAGCCGGTGTGGTTCGGGGAACACCCGGTCATCGACAACGCCTTCATCATCGTTGAGAACAGCCGCGCCAGCCTCTCGCTGCTCGTGAAGGGACCCGGCGGCAGGGAGATGCGCTCGCCTTTCGTCCAGATCCTTGACGAGGTCTACGTCACCAACGACGAGGGCCTGCTCGGACTGGCCTTCCATCCCGCCTTCGCCGACAACCGGAAGTATTACCTCATGCACGAGGTCAAGGACGGCGCCCGCCGCGGCATGGTGATCGGCGAGCGCGAGGCGCGCGCGGATCTGCGTGCCGATTCAGGCAAGCCGACGCGAAAGGTCATGCAAATCGAGGTTGCCACCGAATTTCACCACGGGGGCGGGCTGGAGTTTGGCCCCGATGGTTATCTTTATATCGGCATGGGTGATGGCGGGCCGCAGGAGGATCCCCACGGGCACGCGCAGGACCTGACCTCGTTCTCGGGCAAGTTGATGCGTATTGATGTCGATGACCGGAAAGACGGCAAAGCCTATGGCATCCCGGGGGAGAATCCCTTTGTCAATCACGCCAATCCGGGGGTGCGCCGTGAGATTTTCGCCTACGGGCTGCGCCAGCCGTGGAGGTTCAGTTTTGACCCGGCCAACGGCGAGCTCTGGGTCGGCGATGTCGGCCAGAACCGCTTCGAGGAAGTCACTATCGTGCGCCCGGGAGAAAACCACGGCTGGAACGTCTTCGAGGGCTTCGAGTTGTTCTCGACCCGCTATCGCAAAGAGGCCGGGAAGTTCGTGCCGCCCCTTGTCTCGTTTCGGCGCAAGCACGGCGTGTCCATCACGGGGGGCTATGTTTTTCGTTCACCGGCGGGCGTGGTCTCCTCCTTTGACGGCGTCTACATTTGTGCAGACTACCAATCCAAGCGCCTTTGGGGAATCACCCAACAGGGCCGGAAACTGCAGGAGATCCGCCAGATCGGCATTGCCCCGGACCGGGTCGTCTCCTTCGGGCGTGACCGCAGGGGTGCCCTTTATGCCGTAGGCTACGACAAGGGCATCATTTACAGGCTCGATTTCAGCGGCGCGGTGTTTGAGTGAGCGCAGGACATGGCCTGAGCCCGGGTCGCCCATGCATGGTGGCGGGGTCAACTTGAGCCCCTGCACTGCTGTAATGATATCTCCTGGACTAGGCGCAGGCCTTGACTCCAAGATCCGCTGCGACCTTGGCTGCCTTGGTCGGTCCTGACTTCAGGACCCTTGAGTAGATCGACTTTGCGTCCGCCTTCTTGCCGTGGGCGAGCATATTCTCGGCGCACTGGAGCATGGCGTCACAGACGGCGATCTTGTTGGTGTCATTGACCCTGGCGGATCCGAGCGCCTTCACGGCATCGGTTGTGCCGAGGGCACCGAGTGCCAAGGCGCCGGCGGTGGAGACTTCAGCATCCTTGTCCGCGAGCGCCTTCGCCAGCGGAGCCGCGGGGACTCCGCCTCCCCTTGCCCCGAGCGAGGAGATGATGCCGATCTTGATTTTCTTGGGCGCCTTGTCAATGGCTGCAACCAGGGCCTTGGCCGCTTCAGGGGCATCGATGGTCTGCAGCGCGTGGCGGGCCATGTGTGAGAGTTCCCCGTCATGCAGTAACTTTGCAAGGGCAGGGACGCAATGTGCGGTGCCGATCGTCTTGAGTGCGCGGCAGACTGTGTCCTTCGCTGCCCGTGGCACGTCCGTGCCGAGCACGGCCGCGAGCCTTGACTCAAGCTCCTTGCGGGCTGCGGCATCGCCGTGAGTTGCGACAACCGCGTCCTGGATTGATTTGACGGCCTTGGGGTCGACGCCCCATTGATAGGTTTTCAATGCTTCAAATGCCTGGTCTAACATAATGATGTTCCCTTCGTGATTGGTTTTAAAATTTCTTTAACAGTTGCTGTTAATCAGATCTGCCATGGCTCGCGGCGGGCACGGTTCCTGAGCCGGTTGGCCTCAGCGTCACCGATGAACTCCTGCTTGGCTGCGTCCCACTTGAGGGAACGGTTCAGCTTGTAGGCAATGACTGTGAGGTGGGGAACGGCCATTGTGTTGATCGCGTATTCAATGTCACGGAAGGGCTTAGCGCGTGTTTTTACGCAGTCGATGAAGTCACCGGTGATACCGCCACTGCCGGCATAATTGGGGACTTCCTTGCCCTCGCGCTGGACATTGTCCCTGCCAACGTGCATCTGGCCGACCCCGGGCTTGTTGTGGGTGATCTCAATGCCGTTGGGATACTTGAGGCTTACGAACTTCTTGCCGCCGATCTCATCGAGGACGACCTCATTGGGCTGCAGTTCGCGCACGTCCACTGCAAAGGTTGCCCCACCGAAGTGGTGGGCACCCCAGTCAGTCATTCCTCCCCCTGAGTAGTCGATGTAGGATCTCCAGCTGTTGCCGCTGGTCGAGAAACTGCCCGAGCAGCGCTTGCCATTGTATGGTGCCCACGGGGCGGGCCCGAGCCACATTTCCCAGTTCATGTCACCGGGGACGTTCTCGGGGGGCAGGTTGCATGGCTTGGACATCGGGCCAACGTTCACGTTGATCGAGCTGACCTTCCCGTAGCTGCCGTTCCAGCAGCGAATAACGGTCCCTTTATAGTCCTGCAGCACGCGCTGGCTTCCGCCTGACACGACCCGGCCGTAGCGCCTGGCAGTCTCAACCATCAGTGGTCCCTCACCAAGGGTAAGTGACTCAGGCTTCTGGCAGAACACATCCTTGCCGTGACGGCAGGCCTCGATGATCATCTGGGCGTGCCAGTGGTCAGGCGTTGCGATGTGCACGGCATCAATGTCATCGCGTGAAAGTATTTCCCGGTAGTCGTCATGGGCCTTGCAGTCCTTGTTACCGTACTTGGCGTCAGTCTTTGCCTTTCCCTGGTTCATTGCACCCTTACGCACATCACATATTGCAACGTACTGGACATCCTTCTTGCCAAGGAAGGCTCCATGGTCACCCCTTCCCATGTTGCCGATGCCAATGCCGCCCATGACGATGCGGTTGCTGGGTGCCGGCCTGTCGGCATTGCCCAGGGCTGATGAAGGAATGATGGCAGGGAAGCCGAGTGCGGCTGTCGCGGTGCCCGTGGTCGAGAGAAACTTACGGCGCGTGGTTTTCATAATGACTTATTTATATGAATTTTAATCCTGAGATGCAAGGCGCAATCTGCCAAGTATGCTTGGGGCCGCTTCAGCGCCCTTGTCACTTGCGGTGGGGTGGTGTTAGGGTGGGGGATAAAAAGTCAATTGTGCAAGCAACATGACAGGAGAAACCATGCATCGCAGTGAGTTCCTGGCCCGGGCCGGCGGCGGCATAGGAGGGTTGGCCCTCGCTGCGCTGTTGCGGGACGAGGCCCGGGGCGCAACGGGCTCAGCGGCGTTGCCGGAGGCTCATTTCCAGCCAAGGGCCAAGCGTGTGCTCTGGCTGTTCATGCACGGCGGGCCAAGCCACATGGACCTGTGGGACCCAAAGCCGGAACTCATCAAGCATGCGGGACAACCGTTGCCGGAGAGCTTTGGCGAGGTCATGACGCGACGCAAGGTGGCAAACAACCCGCTGCTTGGCCCGGTGAAACCGTTCCGCCGGCACGGGCGCTCCGGCCTGCCGATCAGCGATTTCCTGCCGCACATGGCGCGTCATGCGGACGATCTCTGCGTGCTGCGCGGCTGCCATGGCGACAGCGTCAATCATCCCCAGTCGGTCTACCAGATGAACACCGGCTCCATTCTCATGGGCAAACCCTCAGTGGGCAGCTGGGTCGCCTATGGGCTCGGTTCGGAACGACGGGACATGCCAGCCTTTGTCGTGCTGCCGGACCCGCGCGGCGGACTCAAGGGAGGCCCGCCCGCCTGGGGCAGTGGTTTTTTGCCCGCCACTTACCAGGGCACCACGCTGCGCCCCGGTCCCAAGCCAATCCTGAACCTTCAACCTCCACCCGATCGTTCCCTCTCCCGCCAGGAATCTCTCAATGATTTCATCAGGAGGTTCAACCTGCAGCATCTCGCCGAACGTGATCAGGCCGATGACCTTGATGCCCGCATACGTGCCTACGAACTTGCCTTTCGCATGCAGAGCGCGGCCCCGGAAATTGTCGACCTCTCACGGGAATCCAATGCAACGCGTAAACTCTATGCGCTCGAGCAGGGCGAGACTGCCGAGTTCGGCACCCGCTGCCTGCTGGCCAGGCGGATGCTCGAACGTGGTGTGCGCTTCGTGCAATTATACTCCGGGGACACCACCGGCTGGGACGCCCACAAGGGGGTCCTGAAGAATCATACCACTTGGTGCAACCGAACCGATCAACCCATTGCCGGGCTCTTTGATGACCTCAAGGCACGTGGCCTCTGGGAAGACACCCTGATTATCTGGGGTGGCGAGTTCGGTCGTATGCCCATGAGTGAACAGGGGACGGGACGCGACCACAATCCCTGGGGCTACAGCATCGTCCTCGCCGGGGGAGCGGTGAAAGGCGGCATCGCCCACGGCTCGACCGACCCGATCGGTCTCAGGGCCGAGGAAGGCAGGATACACGTGCATGACCTGCATGCCACCCTCCTGCATATCCTCGGCATTGACCACAAGCGCCTCACCGTCCGGCACCACGGGAAGGATGAGCGCCTGACCGACGTGGCGGGAACCGTGGTCAAGGAAATCCTCGCCTGATGATTCTGCAACGCCCATGGAGCAGGCTGCGCCGCAAGACGTTCTTTGCCTCACTGTCCTTTCTCATTGGGCAATCAGTGTCTGCCGCGACCTCGCACTGGTCCTGGCAGCCGCTGAGCCGACCTGCTCTGCCCGCTGCATTTGCAGGCAGCCATCCAGTCGATGCATTCATCCTGCATCGACTGCGCCCGCTGGGGCTCACCCTGGCTCCCGGGGCGGACCGCCTGACGTTGATTCGCCGGTTAACCTTCAATCTCACGGGCCTGCCGCCAAAACCCGCGGAAATCGACGCGTTCCTGGCAGATGCCTCCGGCGATGCCTACGATAAACTGGTTGACCGGCTGCTTGCATCCCCGCAATACGGCGAGCACTGGGCCCAGTATTGGCTGGACCTCGCCCGCTTTGCCGAGACCGATGGCTTCGAGCACGACAAGGTCCGGCCCAATGCATGGCGCTATCGTGACTGGGTGATCAAGGCGCTCAACACCGACCTGCCTTACAATCGATTCGTCAGGCTTCAGGTTGCCGGTGACCAGATGCATCCCGACGACCCGGAGGCGGCCATTGCAACCGGTTTCCTGCTTGCCGGGCAGGACATGCCCGACATCAACCTGCTGGCCGAGCGACGACATATGCTGCTCAACGAGATGACCGCCACGGTCGGGAGCGTATTTCTCGGCTTGACCCTGGGTTGCGCCCAGTGTCACGACCACAAGTCCGACCCGGTCAGCCAACGCGAGTTTTACCGGATGCGGGCCTTCTTTGAAAGTGATCTGCAGTTAAAGGAGGTGAAACTCGGCGACATTAATGTCCGCACGATGCGCAACGGCAAGGCCAGCGCCACCCATGTCATGACGCGGGGCGATTTCCGCCGACCGGGTGAAAAGGTTCAGGCAGGGTTCCCGCGCATCGCAAATACCGTTAAATCCAGGCCGGTACAGGGCACGCGAAAGGAATTGGCGGCTTGGCTCACACACCCGGGAAACGCGCCCGCCATGCGCCTCTTCGCCAACCGCCTCTGGCTACGACACTTCGGCCGCGCCCTCGCAACCCCAGGGAATTTCGGCACCTCGGGAGAGCCTCCCACTCATCCTGTTCTGCTCGACTGGCTGGCCACTGAGTTGCCGAGACGCAAATGGAGCCTCAGGGCCATGCACAAGCTCATCGTCACCAGCGCCACCTGGCGCCAGGCCGGTCGCGACACTGGCAACGACCCGGCATGGGCAAAACGCCTCAAGGCCGACCAAAACAACCGTCTCTGGAGCCGGCAGGATCGCCGGCGGCTCACTGGCGAAATGTTACGCGACTCCCTGCTCTCCTGCAGTGACTCGCTGAGCGAACGCAGGGGAGGCCCCGGAGTCCGCCCGGAATTACCAAAGGAAATCACCGTGACCCTGCTGCGAAACCAGTGGCAGGTGAGCAAGGACGAGACCGATCATCGCCGCCGCAGCGTCTACCTCTTTGCCCGCCGCAACCTGCGCTACCCGCTCTTTGACCTCTTCGACCGTCCCGCGCGCGCGGAAACCTGCGCTTTGCGGGTCCTGTCCACCACTGCGCCGCAATCGCTGGCCTTGTTGAATTCCGGATTCGTTGTCCAGAGAGCCAAGGAGCTTGCCCGACGCGCAGCGGATGAGAATGCGACTGCCGTGGAATCCATCAGGTTTTGCTACCGCTGCGTCCTCGGAAGGTTGCCGCGGCCCGAGGAGCAGGCCGGTGCCCTGCAACTGGTCAAAAGATCCGGCAATTCCGGACAGGGCCTTGCCGACCTCGCCCTGGCGTTGTTCAACTTTAACGAATTCATTTACATAGACTGAGCGGGCAGGAAGTGGGTTAACCCTCATCCGCCTTGCCCGTGGCGGGGGGTTGGTGTTAGGGTGGGGGGATGAAAAGGACATTTAGTTTTTTTGCTGCCCTCGCCTTTGCATTAAGCGTGCCGCCTGTCTCTGCCGACATCGGAGCGGATGGGACGCCAATTGTGACCGGGATCACTTGTCAGCTTGACCCTGGTGTTGATTCCACGGGTGCTGAGCCTTGTGCACTGGTTTTTGTTCCTGCAGCAGTTGAGCTGTGCGCGCTTGAGGACGAACAATCGAATTGCGAATCCCCTGAGGAAACTGAGCTAAAACCGGCGCCTGAGCCGGCAGGGGATGCCGTCGATGTCGCCCCGTTGATCAAGCAATTGGATGACGATGGATTTGCGCAGCGTGAGGCGGCCGTGAAAAAGCTCGCGAAGATGGGTGCGATTGCCATTCCGGCTCTCGCGAAGGCCACCAAAGGCAAGTCACCCGAAGTTTCGATGCGAGCTTTCGACATCATCCTCCGTCACTACAAGGGCGGCGACGAAGAGGCCAAGGAAACAGCCGCAGGTGCACTGCAGAGGATAGCAGAGTCAGGCAAGTCCTTTGCGGCTCGCGCGAAGCAGGCGCTCAAGCCCCCAAAACCTGCTCCACGGCCGGGGATACAGTTTCGGGGACAGATTGCCGGTAACGCGGGCATCCAACGACGAGTTGCGATTCTGCTCCAAAAGGGTGTCAAGCAAATCGACGTCGAGGAAGACGGCCGGCAGGTCAAGATCCTCGATGATCCCCAAAACGGCATCAAGGTTGAAGTCACGGAGGAGAAGGAAGGGAAAAAGGAGACCACCAAATACGAGGCTCAGAGTGTCGAAGAACTCAAGGAAAAGCATCCGGAAGCGCACAAGTTGTACCAGAAATACGCCGGCAACGCCCGTAACCGTGACGGCAATATCCGTATCCAAATCGAGCGGGTCGCCCCTTGAGATTACTTCCTTCTCATCATCTTGTCACCAGATCGGATATCCGGGGTTCCCATTTGAGCGTGGCGACTCGCTTGAGGTCTCCCGTATCGGAGATGCGGTAGGCGGTGAGGGTGGCGCCGCCGGTAGCAGCGACGAGAAGAAACCTGCCGTCAGGCGAGAGGGTTAGGCCCCAGGGAATCTTGTCGGCCTCGGTCAGGCCAAGGAACTCGGCGTGTCCGTTTTCGAGGACGCGGTAGCGCGCAATCCGGTCGAAGTCCTGGCGGTGACCGCGCAAGCCGCCGAAGAGAAACCTGCCGTCCGGGGTGATCAGGAGGTCGGAAGCACTCAGTCCGGTCTTGGACATGCCGGGGGCAAGCACGTTGAGATCCTGCTCGATTTTCAGCTGGCCGTTTTCCCCGCGTCGGTATGTGGAGAGACCGATCCCCTGTTCGTTGGTGAAGTAGACCATGGGAAGCTCCGGGTGATAGGCCAGGTGGCGCGGGCCCGTGCCTTGCGGCGGCCTGGCGTCCTTGGGGTCGAGCGGAGTGAGGCTGCCTGTTTTGCCGTCATACCTGTATTGCAACAGGGCGAGGTTCCCCTTCACGTAGGGGATGTAAACATTGCGGTTGTCCGGGGAGGGGAGGACGCAATGGGCCTCGCGCTTGCCTTCATCAATGGTGGTCACGGCCTTGCCGGGCATGCCCCGGTCGTCCAGAGGATAAACGTTGAGCCGTCCGTTTCCGTAGCTGACCCCGAGCAGGTGCTTGTTTCCACGATCCAGGCTGAGGAAGCAGGCTCCGTCATTAAACGCTACACGCTCGTGCTTTTGGTAGGTGCCCTTGTCGGAAAGGGAAATGACCGCTCCCGGCACCCGGCCCACTTCGCCGTCGGTGGCGGTGACGTAGAGGAGGGGTTTGGCCGGGTGTGAGGTGATGACCCGCCCGGGAAAGCCAAGGTCAACCTTCTGCTCGACTGTCATTTCCACTCCACCCTCATTGGCTCTGACCAGTATGATCCAGAGTGTGTTTGATTTGTTGCAGGGTGCGTAGACCCGGAAGGGCTTGCCCGAACAGGGCAGTAAAAGGCCGAGGCAGAACAGGCAGACAAGGGTGAATCTCATGATATTTGGGGGATCGGCTGCCCTTCTGCCAGCCCGCTCAATGGATCTTTACAGGCTCAATGCGATCTCGCGCAGCGGAACCCGACGTTGACGGAAAAGTTCACGGGATTGCTGCTGATCCGATGTGAGCAGCGCAGATCACTGTGACCAAAGGAGCCGCCGCGCAATACATGACCGCCCGCCTTGGTTCCGACAGGGTCTTTTTGTGGCTGGGCTTGATAAGCATCCTGTCGATCCCAGCACCATTCGTAAACGTTTCCGCTCATGTCGTGCAACCCAAGGTGATTGGCCTTCTTCGAGCCGACAGGCTGGGGGTGATTATGAGGGGCCGGGCTGTTTAATGGGAACCATGCCACTTCACTGGTGGCTTTGAAATTGGAACCATTTGCAGAAGCGCCACTTGCAAAATCGCCGGGAGAGAATTCGCCTTTTTTACGGAAACGTGCCGCATATTCCCATTCCGCCTCGGTCGGCAGCCGATAGCCCTTGGCATTATGATCAAACACTGCAGCCTGGAGGTTACCGGCATTTGAATGTCGGGAATCCCTGATCACGGCATTGTCGGCGGTTTTGTAAACTGCCTCAAAGCCCTCCATTTCAGAATACGCGTTGCACCACACCAGCACATCCCATACGCAAATATCAGTGACCGGCTGGTTATTTCCCGGCATCGCCGGTGCCCATGGAGTTCCCGCCCGGCCTTGCAGGTGGAAGAAATAGCCGTTAGCGGAGGCAAAGGATTTCACCTGAAGCCAGAGCTTATAGGTTATCTCAAACTTGCCGATATAGAAGGCACTGAGCGTCACCTTGTGTTCAGGCGTGGCAACGCCCTCAAAGCCCATGGTGAACTCTCCTCCCGGGACATACACCATCGCCGGAGCCGACTTGACGGACTCGATTTGAGTCGTTACCTCAGCCCTTAATGCAGCGATTTCATCCTTTGTCTTTGCCTTGAGAGCCGCCCAATCAAAGGCCGCCTTCTCTTTAAGCGCATCGAGTTGCGCTTGTGCCACCTTTCTGGTTGCCGCAAGGTCCCCAGCTGAGAGTTTCTTGGCTATTGCCAGCTCTCTCGTCGCCTTCTTGGCGGTGGCACGGTCTGCGGTCGCCTGCTGTTTGACTTTTTCCAGCTCAAGTGCGGCAGCGCGCTGATGGGCCTTGGCTTGTTCCCGGGTCTCGGCGAGTTCCCTCTGCGCCTTCTCATCTGCAGCACCCAGGTCCTTTGCCGCCTGCTCCTTGACGGCAAGCAAGTCCTTTGCCGCCTGCGTTTTAACGGCAGCAATCGCTTCATTATGATCGGAACATCCCGTGGCGGTAAGCAGCAGCAACATCACCGAACCGCCCACGCAGCAAATCCCCGGGAACCTCTTCATCATTGTTATTATTAAGCCAGATTCCTGAGGTAATAAAAGAACAATTGCTGTCTAACACCTTAATCAGACCCTGCTCAGCAACGATTCGCCCGATCTCCCGGGCGGAAGCGACATCATCGCTCAAACCGGGCAATGGACAGCAATGTTAGAACTGGATTTTTCCTCCGATAATCAGAGCATTGGCAGTCACGCTGGAATCTGAAACTGAGCGTATGTTGATAAGCGGGACAAACGCCTCGTTGTGAACCCACTCGGCAGAGAGAGTGAAAAAATCAGTCACTTTCCTCTCAAATCCAACCGCAAGCTGGGTCAGTTTCTCGAACTGGCTCCCGGCAGGTCCCTGTTCGTTGGTCCCGAAGACCACGGAGAAACGACTGGGGCGACCCAGTAATTCGAAATCGTAGGCAGCCTGGAGGTTGGTCGACTCCACCGGCTCGCCCGTTGCAGGCCAGTTTTCTGCTGTGGCGGTATATTCGATGCCAAAGCGTAGTGGTCCGTGAATGTATTCGGCGAAAAGATCGTAGGCGGGATTTCTATTGAGGTCAGGGCTCATTTGCTTCGACAAATCATGAGATGGCCCCGGGTGGTGGGGTGTGTCGTTGTTGTAGATCGTGCTGTGGAGATAACCTCCGCCGAGCCGAAGTTCCCGATCATTTTTATCACGGTCTCCAAGCGTATAGCTCAGGTTGATGGCGCCGTTTCCCCAGCCGTCCAGGTCCTCGGTGTCAGCCACGCGAAGCTGACGTCCCGAGTGAATCAGGGTGCCGACAACGTGGAGGTTCTCCTGAGCGTAACCAAGGGCGATGACAGGATCATCGGAGTCAACCCGGAAAGAGTGGTTGTTTACCGTGTGGGTGAACGGGTTGTAGCCGTCAAGCCATCCAAAATCGACGGTGTTACGGCCAAAGTATCCGTAGAAGGGGAAACGCTCAATGTCGCCGATTAACACCAAGACCTTCCGGTATTGCCAGTCCTCCTGCCCGGGAAACTCCACTTCAGTAAATTCATACTGGGTGTAGCCGGTGATCCAGCTCACAGGCCTCAGGGTAGCGGCGATTGCCGCGTTGCTTATCAACCACCTTTCAGCGCTGTCAGTGTTGTTGTTTCGTTCGCTCGGGAAACGAGAGAGGATGGGAAATCTATTTATAGTGTTGCTTTTCTCATAAAGGTAATTACCCCAGAATGCTCCCGAAAGGACAAGCCCTGGGGCGTCTGGAGTGCCATCCTTACCATAGCTCAGGATATTGAGAGGTTTCCCGGTGACCCCTTCCTGCCAATTTAGAATATCGTGGGAATAATCGGTATCCTGGTGGAAAAATCCTGGCTTGTCCTCTACTGAGCTGTCATTTTCCTCAGCGAGGACGGGCAAGGTGGACAGTAGAAAACTGGCGACGGCTTTACCAGCATGGGCACTGAACTTTTGCATATTAATTGTAGATTTACGGGGAACATTAACATGCTGAACCCTGAGCATTAAGCTTGTTATTGCGCAATGGACAAAAAAGCTTGGCTGGAAGTCGGCAGTGTCTGCTCCCCGGGCGCAATCAGACCAATAAAGAGGACTCAGGAATAAGGAGTGAGGCTAAGATCAGCACCTTCCCTTGTTCCTTGCGGAACCTTGCACCTCACTGTCCTTCAGGAACGACGTTGCCCCGCGCGCTGGGCAACTGCCCTGAACAGTCCCGCCGCTGCCGATGAATTACAGTTTTTAGGGCAGCAGGATGCGATAGAAATGCCGGACGCGCCTTGCGTCGTCGCCTGTGTCCGTGAAGGTGCTGATCCTCTCGGCGGCGGTGACCGTGCCGAGGTCTATCCATGAGATGAGATCGGGGGATCGCTCGATTTGATAGCGGCGGCCCTCTACGGAGGCCCAGCGTATCTCGAATTCACCGGCGGTCAGGTTTGGCAGCACCTCGAGAACTTTTGGTGGAGGTTCACTGCCGGCCACGAGCCGGATGCGATCAAAGCGGGCGCTGTGGGTTCCTGCGGTGATGCGCTGATTGCTGGTGACCGCATGCCAGCTTGTGTCAATGCCGAAGAGTGTTTCAAAGGTTGTTCCGGCATCAGCCCAGCTTCCGCTGCCTGCAAAGATGGCCGTGGTTCCGGACGGGTCCGTCATGCCGGCAATCTCGAATGACCAGTTGAGCCTGCCTGCCTGGATGGTGGCAGTGAAGCCGTCCTGGAATGAGGCGAGCCGTGAAACGTCATGCGCCAGGCGTAATTCGGCACCAATGGAACCGAAATTGTCGCCAAAATTCAAACCGAAACCGCCGCTGCTGTTGGTGCGTGACCCGGTCACGAAGAAAGTGAGACCGAAGTTTCGCGTCGTTCTGTCGCGGTAGAATACGCTGTTGTCGCCGACGATGCCGAGGAAGAAGCCGTTGGACTCTGGAGCCTGGGCGACGCTTTCGACAATGAAGGTGACGCTGAATCCGCCCTGTTCCATGGGATTGAATGAAATCGTGCTGGCGATACCGCGGTTCGAGCTGGCCTGTGTGCTGATCACTTCGGAAACGATGAGCGAGCCCGATTCGCTGATGTTGTGGCTTGTCGCGCGGGCGTTGCCCTGGCTGATCCAGCCCTGGGCGAGCCCATCATCGAAGTGGTCGTCGATGACGATGCTGCCGGGTCCAGCCGGTGGACCGGGGATTGTGAAGAGCACGGTGAGGGTGTTGGATGCGAGATTGGGATTCGAGTCGATGTCCTGCACGCTGCCGGCCGGGAGTTTGATGGTGAGGAGGCCATGGGACCCCGGTGTGATCGTCAACGCGTAGGCGGTGCCACTGCCGGAGAGCGCGATGGCGCCGCCGTTGGTGATGATGAAGTCTTCGGGGACGAGCCCGGTTATGCTCCTGCTGAAGGCGACGTCGACGATGAATCCGTCAGCAACCGGATTCTGTGCGGTGGAGAGCACAACGGTGGGGACGTCACCGGGCGGGATGTATTCGGTGTCGGAATCAACCGCTGCCTGCCATGTTTGCAACTCGTTGGTCATGCGGGCGAGGATTCCCGGATTGGCGGCGGCGATGTCGGTCTGTTCAGACTTGTCGGAGAGAAGGTCGTAGAGCTCGAATGTGCTGCCGTTGTCTTTGGAGATGAGCTTGTATTGCTGGTTTACCCAGGATTGGCTGCTGGATCGCGGCATCAGGAAGCCGATGGGTTGCTCGCGGACGGTGGAGATGTTTTCAATGACACCGCGCAGCGAGATCCCGTCGAGTGGCTTCTGTCCCGGCACCTCGATGCAAAGGTAGTCGAGGATCGTCGGGTAGTAATCGCTGGTGACGGCGGGGAAGTCGGTTGCGCGTCCGGCGGGAACCTTGTCCGGCCACACGAGGATGCCGGGCACGCGTACACCACCTTCGTGGAGGCTGCGTTTCCGAGCGCGGTAAGGGCCGGAGCGGCCGACGCCGTTCTCCGGTCCGTTGTCGGAGCAGAACCAGAACATTGTGTTGCCGGAGACGCCAAGGATGTCGAGTTCGGTGCGCAGGCGGGCGATTTGCGTGTCCATGTTGACGATGGCATCAGTGTAGGAATCAGTGGAATCGACACCGGAGGTGCCGTCGGGATCGGTGAGTGGTTTGTGGGGCGTGTGGAACCAAACCACGGTGAAAAACGGATCGCCGGCCGCGGCCGCGTTTTGCACGAAAGGGATCACGCGATCCATGATGACACGCGAGTCGTCGCCGCTGAGGTTGTCGGTGACATTGACGGGCGTGCCCTCGGCGGCGGTTGACCAGGTGGCGGGATTGGCGGGAGGTGTCCAGTAGTAGGTGCCATAGAAATTGGGATCGGTGAAGTTCAGCGGCTCGGGAAGGCCGTTTACCGTGCGCCGCATCGGGTGGAAGGTCGGGACTTTGGCCTCGGTGGCGAAGCAATAGTTGTAGCCGTGCTGCCAGGGCGGTGAGTAGACGCCGGTGTTGCCGGGCGCGCCCCGGTTCGAGTCACTGCGCGATGTGGTGAGCGTGCCGAGGTGCCATTTTCCGAAGTGCCCGGTGGCGTAGCCGACGCCGCCGAGGACTTCGGAAAGCGGGGTCTCACCGGGCCTGAGCCGGCCGCTGTTGGCGTTGGGGATACCGAGGCGGATGGGGTTGCGGCCGGTCAGGCAACTCCCGCGCGTTGGAGAGCAGACGGAGCTGGCAGAGTAGAAGCGGTCGAAACGCAATCCGGCAGCCGCCATCCGATCGAGGGTGGGCGTGCTGATCCAGCCGCCGTTGTAGGAAGGATCTCCTCAGCCGAGGTCGTCGGCCATCATGAGGATGATGTTCGGGCGTTCTGCGGCGACCGACGTCCCGGCTAGAAGCAGAAGGCTGGCCATGATGGATCGGAAGCTCTTCATTGATTTGGACTGACTCACTGCGATGGATCATCACATGCCATCTTCTTGCCAAGTCTTTGCAGGGATAATTCGCTCACTTAAGCCCGAGTCGTGCCACGAACTTCTCCGCATTGATGGCAATGTCATCTTCCCCGATTTGATCAAAGGGGTTTTCCAGGTGTTCTTGGATGTTGCTCAAGCTTACCAGAATGATGGTGAACAGAACAGGCATTACGTAGACCAGGCTTACTGTGTAATCCTGTGCGATAGCGGCGAAATACGGGCCATAAAGGATCGGCAGAACGGACACAAACAAGTCACTGAAGGCACTCAAGGTTCGCGGGGTGCGGTATTGGTAGATATGCTTTA